>CAMYII010000039.1 GCA_947258385.1 Acidiferrobacterales bacterium | reverse complement strand
AGCGCCTGCATTCGGTCGATGAGTTCGAGGGCACCGGCATCGGCCTGGCGACGGTGCAGCGGGTGATTCATCGCCACGGCGGGCGGGTGTGGGCCGAGGGGGCGGTCGATCAGGGGGCGACGGTGTATTTTACTCTGCCCTAAGATCGGCCTTGGCGTTCCAGGGTAGACATACGACTGCGGGAGTCTCAGTCTGCCAGGTTGCAGAAAAACGTGTTTTTCAGCAACCTGACAGGCGCCACAAGACGTGCCGCATCGAAAATCAAACACGTAGGTGTTTGATTCCCGGAGCGAGCCGCGGACAAATCCGCCGGGAGCGGATTTGCGCGCCAGCCCCGAAGGGGTGAGCCGCAGGGAGGCGGCGAGCACAAATCCGCCGGGAGCGGATTTGCGCGCCAGCCCCGAAGGGGTGAGCCGCAGGGAGGCGGCGAGCACATGTGCGGCGGCGAAGCGATGCTAGAGTAGCGGTACACGGATGTACCGCCTGCGGGGCTAAGGATGCAAAAAGTCCATAGAAGGACTTTTTCAGCATCTTGTTAGAATAAGACGCGAGGGTCAGATGGAACAGAGAACTATATTATTAGTCGAAGACAATCCCGACGACGAGGCGTTAACCCGTCGGGCCTTGCAGCAAAATGACATACACGACACGCTGATTGTGGCGCGCGACGGGGCCGAGGCCCTTGATTATTTGTTCGCCACTGGGGCATATAGTCAACGTGATGCGACTGGCATGCCGGAGGTCATCCTGCTAGACCTGAAGCTTCCCAAGATCGACGGGCTGGAGGTATTGCGGCGCATGCGCGCCGATGAGCGGACCCGGCTGCTGCCGGTGGTGGTCCTGACCTCGTCCAACGAAGAGCAGGACATCGTTTCGAGTTATGATTTCGGGGCGAACAGTTATATCCGCAAGCCCGTGGATTTCAGCCAATTCATCGACACAGTCAGACAGTTGGGGCTGTATTGGCTGGTGCTGAACGTGCCTTTGCCACGTCAAAGAGGCGGATAGATGGAAACCGAACTGCGGGTCCTCATCGTGGAAGACTCCGAGGACGACGCCGGGCTCTTGGTGCGTCAGCTTCAAGGCAGCGGTTATGATCCGGTGTACAAGCGCGTGGACACGGCCGCCGATATGAAGGCGGTACTGACCGGCGAGTCCTGGGAGATCGTGATCTCGGATTATGCCATGCCCGGTTTCGATGGCCTTTCCGCGCTGGCGCTGACAAAGCAATGTTGTCCCGATGTCCCTTTTATTATCGTCTCCGGTACCATAGGCGAGGAAGTCGCGGTTGCGGCCATGAGGGCGGGGGCGCATGACTACGTCATGAAGGATAATCTGGTTCGCCTCGGCCCTGCCATCAAACGCGAGCTGGAAGAGGCCGACACACGGCGCGAGCGCCGGCATGCAGAAGAGGTGTTGTTTCAGCAGAAGGAGCGTGCCCAAGTCACGCTGCAGTCGATCGGTGACGGTGTCATCACCAGCGACGTGTCCGGCAGGGTCGAGTATATGAATCCGGTCGCGGAGAGACTCACCGGCTGGCAGGATACCGAGGCGCGCGGACAGCCGCTGATGCGGGTGCTGACCCTGGTCGATGAACTGACGCGCCGGGCGCTTCCCGATCCGATAGAGGACTGCCTCAGCGAGCGCAACAGCGTCAGTTTTCCGGCGTCCGCCTTGCTGATACAGCGGCATCGTAATGAGGAGTATTTCATCGAGGTCACGACCTCGCCGCTGCGCGATCACCAGGGTTCGATCATCGGCTGCGTGCTGGTGTTGCACGATGTGACGGAGTTGCGCGGCATGGCGCGCCAGATGTCCTACCTTGCTACCCATGATGCGCTCACAGGGCTGGTGAACCGGCGTGAATTTGAGGCGCGTTTGAAGTCGGCCATCAACCGCGCGCGCCGCGAACGCCTGGAGCACGCGATGTGTTATCTCGACCTGGATCAATTCAAGGTCGTCAACGATACCTGTGGTCATATCGTCGGTGATGAGTTGTTGAAGCAGCTCGCGGCACAGCTGCAGACCGTAATCCGTGATACCGATACGCTGGCGCGTCTCGGTGGAGATGAGTTCGGCGTGCTGCTGGACAGCTGTCCGCTGGACAAGGCGGAAGAGGTTGCTAATGCCCTGCGTAACGTTGTCAAGGCATTCCGCTTTGCCTGGCAGGACAAAGTATTCGAAGTCGGCGTCAGTATTGGACTGGTCGCAATCAATGCAGACAGCGGTGGTCTTGCCGATGTCATGAGTGCGGCCGACTCCGCCTGCTATGTCGCCAAGGACCACGGCCGCAACCGCGTGCATGTCTTTCAGGCGGACGACATCGAGCTCGCCGACCGGCACGGAGAGATGCAGTGGGTCTCACAGATCACCCAGGCCGTCGAAGAGCAGCGCCTGGTGCTCTATAGTCAGAGCATCGTGCCACTGAATGATGAGAACCCCGGCGGCGGGCATTATGAGCTGCTGCTTCGCATGCGCGATCGTGACGATAATCTGGTGTTGCCGGGCATGTTCATCCCGGCAGCCGAACGCTACAATCTCATGCCGACACTGGACCGCTGGGTCGTGCGCACGGCGTTTGCCCATCTGGCGGGGCTGCGCGAGCGACAGCCGGACTATCACCTCGAGCGGGACATGTGCGCAATCAATCTGTCCGGGACGACGCTCAGCGATGACACGTTCCTGGATTTCGTGCAGGAGCAATTAAAGAAATGCAGGCTGCCACCGCAGCTGATCTGCTTCGAGATCACCGAGACCGCGGCGATCGCGAATCTGGCCAGCGCCAGTCATTTGATCCGCGAGCTCAAGCGGCTGGGTTGCCGCTTCGCCCTGGATGACTTCGGCACCGGCCTGAGCTCGTTCGCGTATCTCAAGAATCTGCCGGTCGACTACCTGAAGATCGACGGCAGCTTTGTCAGGGATATGCCCAACGATGCGCTCGGCAGGGAAATCGTCCGTTCCATCAACGAAATCGGGCATGTCATGGGTATCCAGACGATCGCCGAATCTGTTGAGAACCAGACCGTGCTGGCCCAGGTCGGCGAGCTGGGCGTGGACTTCGCGCAGGGGTACGCGATCGAAAGACCCCAACCGGTTGAGGAGATGCTCAGGCAGGTGTCAGAAAAATCCGGCTAAAGCCCCGGCCGGCGTGATTGCCACCTCGGCCATGCGCTGCCCGGCGGGAGCGGGCGAACCCCGCGATACGGCATCCTCGGGTGTGCCGGATCAATACTGGAAATTTTATGGCGCCGACATTAGAGTAAGCGGCCTGCCCTCACGCAAACACAGGCTGTGATGACCCGAAAACTGCATATCAAGACCTTTGGTTGCCAGATGAATGATTACGATTCCGCCCGCATGGCGGACTTGCTGGCGGCAAGCCACGGCCTGGCGTTGACCGACAGGCCGGAGGAGGCCGATGTACTGCTGGTCAACACCTGCTCGGTGCGCGAGAAGGCACAGGAGAAGTTGTTCTCGCAGCTCGGGCGCTGGCAAGAAATAAAGCAGCAGCGCCCGGAGGTGATCATCGGCGTGGGCGGCTGTGTGGCGAGCCAGGAAGGCGAGGGCATCCGTGACCGCGCCGCCTATGTGGATATCGTGTTCGGGCCCCAGACCTTGCACCGTTTACCACAGATGCTGGACCACGTTGCTGACTCCAAGGGCAGCGCCATTGACGTGTCGTTCCCAGAATTCGAGAAGTTTGATCGCCTGCCCGACCCGCGCGTTGAGGGTCCCCGGGCCCATGTCTCGATCATGGAGGGCTGCAGCCGGTATTGCACGTTCTGCGTCGTGCCTTACACCCGCGGCGAGGAATTCAGCCGGCTGTTTGACGATGTCATCGCCGAGGTGGTGCAGCTCGCGGCGCAGGGTGTGCGCGAGGTGACGCTGCTCGGGCAGAACGTGAACAGCTACCGGGGCGTGATGCATCACGGACCAGTGGCCGATCTCGCGGTGTTGATCCGCTATATTGCCGAAATCGAAGGCATCGACCGGATCCGCTATACCACCTCTCACCCCCTGGCGTTCTCCGACAGCCTGATCCAGGCCCATGCGGAGGTTCCCGAGCTGGTTGACCACCTGCACCTACCGGTGCAGAGCGGCTCTGACCGCATTCTGGCGCTGATGAAGCGCGGCCACACGGCGCTCGAATACAAGGCGCGGCTGCGCCAGCTGCGGCGCGTGCGGCCCCACATCAGTATTTCCAGTGACTTTATTGTGGGTTTTCCCGGGGAGACCGAGGCGGATTTTCAGGCGACCATGGACCTGATCGATGAGGTCGGCTTTGATACCTCCTACAGTTTCATCTACAGCCCGCGCCCGGGCACGCCCGCGGCGGAGCTGCGCGATGACACCCCGCGGGAGGTTAAACAGGAGCGCCTGGCGCGGCTGCAGCAACGCGTCACTACTCTCGCCCAGGACATCAGCCGGCGCATGGTCGGGACGGTCCAGCGCGTGCTGGTGGAGGGCCCGGCCCGCAAGGACCCGCGCCAGCTCTCCGGGCGCACCGAAAACAACCGGGTGGTGAATTTTTCTCATGACAACAGGGACTTAACGGGTCATTTCGTGGAACTCAAGATCGCCCAGGCCCTGCCCAATTCGCTGCGTGGTGAGTTTTTACAGAGCCAGCAGCCTCATTTTGCTTGAGACCCTTGATCTTGCCCCCACCTCTTCGTCTAAACTTAAAGACAAGACCACCCTGTCGCACCCAATTTGAGCGCCAAGATTAAGCAGATAAAGTTCCGTTTGACCCCGACCGATAACAGCCGGCTAGCAGGGTTGTGTGGGCTTCAGGACGAGCACCTGCGCCAGATCGAAGAATACATGGGGGTGGAGATTGCCAACCGCGGCAACGATTTCAGCGTCACCGGTGAGCAGGAGACGGCGGTCACTGTCGAGCAGCTGTTGAAGCAGTTGTATGCCTACACCGAGAGGCAGGAGCCACTGACCCCGACCGGCGTGCATCTGGCGCTGCAGCAGTTGACCCTGGAAGGACCGCAAGCAACGGAAAAAAAGGATCACGAGACCGATGTGCGCACGCCCAAGCGCGTGGTACGGGCGCGTAGCGCCCATCAGCGCGAATATGTGCGCAATATACTGACGCATGATCTCAATTTCGGTGTCGGGCCGGCCGGTACCGGCAAGACCTACCTGGCGGTCGCCTGTGCCGTCGAGGCGCTGCAAAACCATCGGGTGCAGCGCATCATCCTGGTGCGCCCGGCGGTGGAGGCCGGCGAGCGGTTGGGCTTTCTCCCCGGGGATCTGGGGCAGAAGGTGGATCCGTATCTGCGCCCCCTCTATGACGCCCTGCATGAGATGCTGGGTTTTGAGAAAGTCACCCGGCTGCTCGAGAAGAATATTATCGAACTGGCGCCGCTCGCGTACATGCGCGGCCGCACGCTGAATGAATCGTTTATCATTCTCGATGAAGCTCAGAACACGACGGTTGAGCAGATGAAGATGTTCCTGACGCGCATCGGATTCGGTACCACAGCGGTCATTACCGGCGATATTACACAGATTGATATCCCGCGGACCCAGCAGTCGGGCCTGAAGCAGGTGATTGATGTGTTGCGTGACATCAAGGGAATCACCTTCACCCATTTCACGGCGCAGGACGTGGTGCGTCATCCCCTGGTGCAGCGGATTATCGAGGCCTATGAGGCGCGCGTCGACGCCGCGCAACCGGATAGTCATTGAATGCGAAATGAGACTGAGCCTGCAGGTGCAGTACGCATCGGAGTGTCCCCGATTGCCCACCAAGAATGCGATCGCCGACTGGGCGCGGGCGACGCTTGCGGAGACCGATGGCGGTACGGCGCTGGTCAATGTACGCATCGTGGATGAAATAGAGGGTGCCGAGCTCAACAAACGCTACCGGAAAAAGGACGGGCCGACCAATGTCTTATCGTTCCCATTTGAGAATCCTCCCGGGGTGGAGACCGATATACTGGGGGACGTGGTGATCTGTGCACCGGTGGTGGAGCGCGAAGCGAGCGAGCAGGGCAAGCAGCGGAATGCTCACTGGGCGCACATGGTGGTTCACGGTATAATGCACCTTCAGGGTTATGATCATATCGACAAAAAGGATGCCAGACGCATGGAAAGCATGGAAACCCGGATTCTCGAAAAACTGGGCTTTGATCACCCCTACGCCTGACGATCTGCCTTCACAGCGCTTGTTATTGAGGTTCCCGTGAGCAAAGACGAAGACCGCCCCAGTACCAACGGTGGCGCGGAAGCGCCGCCAAAATCCTTTCTGGACAGGTTGAGCCTGGCATTGCTGGGTGAACCCACGAGCCGCCAGGAATTGATCGGCGTTCTGCGGGATGCGCAAGACCGCAATCTGTTGGACCGCGATGCCCTGGACATGGTCGAGGGTGTGTTGCAGGTCTCGGAGATGCAGGCCCGCGATGTGATGATACCGCGGGCCCAGATGGATGTGATCGACAGGGACCAGAGCCCGGAAGAGGCGCTGCCCATGGTCATCGAGACCGCCCATTCGCGGTTTCCCGTGATCGATGGCGATAAGGATAAAGTCATCGGCATCCTGTTGGCCAAGGATTTGTTGCGTTATTTCTATAGCAAGGAGCAAGGAAAAGAATCGCGTTTCGACTATGACGACTACCTGCGCCCGGCTGTATTCGTGCCCGAGAGCAAACGCCTGAATGTGATGTTGCGCGACTTCCGTGCCAGCCGGAATCACATGGCCATTGTCGTCGATGAGTACGGCGGGGTGGCCGGGCTCATCACCATTGAGGATGTCCTGGAGCAGATTGTCGGCGAGATCGAAGACGAGCACGACGTCGATGAGGCCGCCGTCGCGATCATGAGGCGTAATGACGGGGCGTTTATCGTCAAGGCACTGACACCGCTGGAAGATTTCGATGCCTATTTCCATACCCGATTCAGAGATGAACAGGTCGACACCATCGGCGGGCTGGTGATGACCACGCTGGGACATTTGCCCAAGCGAGGGGAGAAGGTTCGCATCGGGGACCTGCGCTTTGAGGTGCTGCGCGCCGATAGCCGCCGTGTCCATCTGTTGAAAGTCAATTCTGTTGGCAAACCTGCCCGTCGAGCCGCGAAGTAACCGGCGCCGGCGCTACCCGTTCCGGCGCGCCGATATTCTGGCATTGATCGCGGGCCTGCTGATGCCGCTGGCCTACGCCCCGTTTGGCTTGTTTCCCTTTGCCATCGTCAATCTCGGCCTGTTGTTCGCGCTCTGGCATGGCAGTGCGCCGGCGCGCTCGGCCTGGCGCGGGTTTCTCTTCGGCATCGGTATGTTCGGCGCCGGCGTGTCCTGGGTCTATGTCAGCATGCATGAGTACGGCAATATGCCCGCGCCCATGGCGGCGGTTGCTGTTTTGCTCTTTGTCTCCTTTCTGGCCCTGTATCCAGCGGTGGTGGGTTGGGTCCAGGCGCGGTTCGCTGTTTCGGGAACGGCCTGGCAATTATTGGTGTTTCTGCCCGCTTTATGGGTGCTGGCGGAATGGGTGCGCGGCTGGTTTCTGAGCGGATTCCCCTGGCTCAATCTTGGCTACAGCCAGGTCGCCGCTCCCCTGGCCGGGCTTGCCCCCTGGCTCGGGGTCTACGGGGTCAGCCTTGTCACCGCCTTGAGTGCGGGTCTTGTGGCCCTGGTGTTGCGCGAGCGCGGAAGGGGCTGGCGTCGTTATGTTGTCGGGTTTGCCGTGCTCTGGGCCGTGTGCTGGCTGGCCGGCAAGATCGTGTGGGTGCAGCCCAGCGGGCCGGCGCTGAAGGCGGCGCTGGTGCAAAACAACGTTGCCCTCAGCGCGAAGTGGTCACCCGAGCACCGTTCGGCGATCCTGCAAGGCTATTTGCGTGCAAGCCGCCGGCACCGCGATGCCGGCCTGATTGTCTGGCCCGAGGCGGCGATTCCCGCCTATCTGCAATACCTGGAGCCGGCATTTTTGCACGAACTGAAACGCGAAGCCGAGGACCATGAGACGGATTTCCTGATGGGCGTGGTGGAGTTGGTGACGGGCCGCTCGACGAGGCGCGTCTATAATAGTGTCATCAGCGTCGGCAGCACTCCCGGGGTCTACCGCAAGCGCCACCTGGTGCCGTTTGGGGAATTCCTGCCGCTAAAGCCGCTGCTCGGCTGGCTGTTGAATTATCTGCATATCCCCATGTCGGATTTCAGTGCCGGGCCCGGCGGCCAGCCGCCGCTCACGGCGGCCGGCCAGGCCATCGGCGTGTCGATCTGCTACGAAGACGCCTTCGGTGAAGAGGTTATCAAGAGCCTCCCGCAGGCCTCCTTGCTGGTCAATGTGAGCGAGGATGCCTGGTTCGGGCGCTCGCTCGCGCCGCATCAACGGGTGCAGATGGCGCGCATGCGCGCCATGGAGACCGGTCGCCCGATGCTGCGCGCGGCCAACACCGGGCCCTCGGTGGTGATCGACCATAGCGGCAAGGTCCTTGCCCGGTCCCCGCAGTTTATGCCTGATGTATTGACCGCGGAGGTGCAGCCGATGCAGGGCACGACGCCCTATGTACGCTTCGGCAACTGGCCGGTGGTGATACTGTTGGCGGTAACGCTGCTCATCGGTGGGTACAGGCGTGGTGCGGCGGGCTTATCTCGTGCGGAATCTGATGCCTGAATGATGCTCCGCGCGGCGCTGAAAATGCGTTATCCTTGCGGGATTGCCCGTTGGAGACAGTGTGTAAAGAATGATGGACGAGCGTTACTTTCCCGATAGAGTCGAACAGCAAGCCCAGGAGTACTGGAAGACCCAACGGTGTTTCCGGGTCACCGAGGACTCGCGCAAAGCGAAATTTTATTGTCTGAGCATGTTCCCCTATCCCTCGGGCCAGCTGCACATGGGTCATGTGCGTAATTACACCCTCGGCGATGTGATCGCCCGCTACCAGCGCATGTGCGGGCGGAACGTGCTGCAGCCCATGGGCTGGGACGCCTTCGGGCTGCCGGCGGAAAACGCGGCGATGGCCAACAACGTGCCGCCGGCGCGCTGGACCTACGACAACATCGCCTACATGCGCAAGCAGCTCAAATCCTTGGGCTTTGCCGTCGACTGGGAGCGGGAGCTGGCGACTTGTCAGCCCGAGTATTACAAATGGAACCAGTGGCTGTTTTTGCGCATGCTGGAGCGCGGCATCGCCTACACGAAGACCGGTGTCGTGAACTGGGACCCGGTCGACCAGACCGTGCTGGCCAACGAGCAGGTCATCGACGGGCGTGGTTGGCGTACCGGCGCGCTGGTGGAGAAGCGTGAGATCCCGATGTACTACCTGCGCATCACGCAGTACGCGGACGAATTGCTCGCCGACCTCGACACGTTGCCCGACTGGCCGGAGCGGGTAAAGGCCATGCAGGCCAATTGGATCGGCAAGAGTTACGGCGTGCGCTTCGCCTTCCCCTATACGCTGGACGGGCGCGATGAAAAGCTGTGGGTGTTCACCACGCGCGCCGACACCATCATGGGCGTAACCTTCTGCGCGGTCGCGGCCGAGCACCCGCTGGCCGCTCACGCCGCCAGGAATCGTCCCGAGCTGGCGGCCTTTATCGACGAGTGCAAGCGCGGCCCGGTGATGGAAGCCGATCTGGCGACCATCGAGAAGACAGGCATGCCCACCGGGATCGACGTCATGCATCCGCTGACCGGCGATCCCGTTCCGGTCTGGGTCGGCAATTATGTGTTGATGGGTTACGGCGACGGCGCGGTCATGGCGGTGCCGGCCCACGACCAGCGCGACTTCGAGTTCGCTCAAAAGTACGGCCTGCCCATCAAGCCGGTGGTCAAGCCCAAGGACGAGGCGCTTGCCCTGCCGCTGCGCGAGGCCTACGTCGAGGAGGGCGTGTGCCTGAATTCGGGGCGCTATGACGGTCTCGATTACGCGGCGGCGGTGGACGCCATCGCCGCCGATCTGCTGGCCAAAGGCCTCGGCGGGAAACAGGCACTGTTCCGCCTGCGGGATTGGGGCATATCGCGTCAGCGCTACTGGGGCTGCCCGATTCCGATCATCCGTTGTGAGCGCTGCGGCGACGTGCCGGTCCCTGACGACCGGCTGCCGGTGATCCTGCCGGAAGACTGCGTGCCGGACGGCAGTGGCAATCCACTCAACAAACGGGCCGACTTCGTCAATACCGCGTGCCCGCGGTGCGGCGGTGAGGCGCAACGCGAAACCGATACCATGGATACCTTCGTGGACTCCTCGTGGTATTACGCGCGCTACTGCTCCGCCGGTAACCCGGAGGCCATGGTCGACGAGCGCGTGAAATACTGGATGCCCGTCGATCAATATATCGGTGGGATCGAGCATGCCATTTTGCACCTGCTGTACTCGCGGTTCTGGTGGAAGGTGATGCGCGACCTCGGTCTGGTGGCCGGCGATGAGCCCTTTGCGCGACTATTGACCCAGGGCATGGTGTTAAACGAGATCTACTACCGGTACCCCGAAGGCGGGCGTATCACTTATTACAGTCCTGCGGACGTCGAGGTCCGTACCGACGACACCGGTCAGCGCGGCGTCGCGATCCTCAAGGCCGATGGGCAACCGGTGGAATCGGGCGGCATCGGCACCATGTCCAAGTCCAAGAACAACGGCGTCGATCCGCAGTCACTGATCGAACAGTACGGCGCCGATACGGCGCGCCTGTTCACGATGTTTGCAGCGCCGCCCGAGCAGTCGCTGGAGTGGTCGGACGAAGCCGTTGCCGGCGTCCACCGCTTTCTGCGGCGGGTCTGGAAGCTGGTTGCCGAGCATGTCGAGGCCGGTCTGCCGCCGGCGGGCGCGAGCGCGGGCCTGGACCCGGCCTTGCGCGATCTGCGCCGCCAGGTACACCAGACCATCAAAAAGGTGTCGGACGATATCGGCCGGCGTCAGACCTTCAACACCGCGATCGCGGCGGTGATGGAGCTGGCCAACGGCGCGGGTAAACTGCAAGGCAATACGGATGCGGTCAAGGCCGTGCGCCATGAAGCGGTAGAGACAATTATTTTGTTGCTGGCGCCTATCGTCCCGCATATCTGCCATGTCCTATGGGCCGCCCTGGGCCACGACGGAGCGGTCATTGACGCGCCTTGGCCGCAGGCCGATGCGGCAGCGCTGGAACGGGACAGCATCGAGTTGGTCGTGCAGGTCAACGGCAAGAAGCGCGGACAGGTGGCGGCGCCCACCGATGCCTCCGACCAGCAGGTGCAGGACATCGTGCTCGCCGACGCCAATGTGAGGCGTCACATCGGGGAAAATGTCGTCAAGAAGGTCATTGTCGTGCCCGGCCGGCTGGTGAATATTGTTGTTTGATAATATGCGGCAGAAGAGAGGTGTAGCGTGGTCTGGGAGCCGCGTGAGAACACTTGTTTTCTTTTCTCTTTTCTCTTTGCCTCTTTTTCTGCTCTTATCAGGCTGCGGATTCCATCTGCGGGGCGTGGAACAGGCCTCCCTCGCACCGGAGCTGTCCACGTTACGCGTGGTTGTGGAAGGCCGGCAGCCCTACGATCCCTTGTATCAGGCCACGGTGGAGGCGCTGCAGTCGCGGTCCGGCGTTACGATCGCGGACGCCGCCGCGCCCGTGCCCGCGCTTGTGCTCTTCGGTGAGACCTTCGAACGGCGGATCCTGGCGGTGAATGCCAGCACCGCCAAGGTCAGTGAATACCTGCTCAGATACCGGCTCCGGTTTAGAATTGAAGACGGTCAAGGCAGGGAGCTCGCGCCGTCGCAGATGATTTTCCTGGAACAGGAATACACCTTCGACAGCCTCAATGTCCTGGCCAAGGCCAGGGAGGACGCGGATCTGCAGCGGTTCATGCGCCAACAGGCGGTACAGCAGCTCATCCGGCGGCTGGCCAGAATTCAGCTCTCGCGGTCGAGGTGACGCCGTGCAGCTCAGGGCTGATCAGCTACAGGAATCGCTGAACAAGGGCCTCGCGCCGATCTATTTTATCAACGGCGATGAGCTGCTGCTGGTGCAGGAGTGTTGCGCCCTGATCCTTGAACGCGCGTTGCAAGAGGGTTACACAGAACGCGAGGTGCTGACCGTTGAGCCGGGGTTCGATTGGAATGGGCTGATACACTCATGTCAGTCCTTATCTCTGTTTTCGAGTCGCCGAATCCTGGACCTGCGCCTGCCAGGCGGCAAGCCCGGAGAGGCCGGTTCCAGGGTCCTGGTTGAGCTCGCCAGCGAGCCGCCGCCGGATACCCTGGTTCTGGTCAGTGCCGGCAAGCTTGAGAAGCAGACCCGCCAGGCCAAGTGGTGCAAGGCCCTGGCATCCGCCGGCGTCACGGTCACCGTGTATCCGCTGGAGGCGCGTGAACTGCCGGCGTGGATTGGGCGGCGCATGCGCGCCCGTGGGCTGGAGCCCGGTGCCGGCGTCGCCCAACTCCTGGCCTACCATTTTGAAGGCAACCTGCTGGCGGCGGCGCAGGAGGTCGACAAGCTGACGCTGGTGTTCGGCGGCGGCGCCATCGGGCTGGATGACATTCAGGACAATCTCAGCGACAATGCCCGTTTCAATGTATTCGTCCTGGTCGACGCCTGTCTGCAGGGGGACGCGAACGCGGCGACCCGGATGCTCTCCAGTCTGCAGGCAGAGGGGGTGCCGCCGACGCTGGTATTGTGGTCTCTGGCCCGCGAACTGCGCAACATGGCGCTGATCGCGGGCAAACTGGCGGCCGGCGCCGATCAAAACCAGGTCTGGCAGGCCTGTCAGGTATGGCCGCGCCGGCGCCCGTTGGTGAAGCAGGCCTTGAAACGTGTGCCTGGCCTGCAGTGGCAGGCCCTGCTGCAGCGAGCCGCCCGCGCCGATCGGGTGATAAAAGGCCGCCTGTCGGGCGACACCTGGCAGGAGTTGTGGGTGTTGGCGTTGGCCATATGCGGCCTGCGGCCGCCGCCCGCCATTGGATGAGACTCAAGCGAGGGTCAATGGAAAGCGTAATCAAGCAGACGGAAATCCCGAATATCAAACAGTACATGGTGGCGGTCGGTGAACGCGCCCGCGCCGCGGCGCGCGTGATGGCCGGCGCCCCCACCGGCGCCAAGAACGCGGCGCTCATGGCTATCGCCGAAGCCGTGGAGCGCTCGGCAAACGCATTGATGCAGGCGAATGCGAGGGACCTTGATGCGGGCAGGCAGGGCGCTCTCGACGCCGCCCTGTTGGACCGTCTGGAGCTCAATGCAGAAAGGGTCAGTGCGATGGCCGAGGGATTGCGGCAGATCGCCGCTTTGCCCGACCCGGTCGGCGAGATCACAAATCTTAATTTCAGGCCGTCAGGAATCCAGGTCGGCAAGATGCGCGTACCGTTGGGGGTGATCGGAATCATTTACGAATCACGGCCCAATGTGACGGCGGACGCGGCCGGATTATGCTTGAAGTCAGGTAACGCCGCGATTCTGCGGGGGGGCTCCGAGGCGATCCACTCGAACCGCGCAATCGCCGGCTGTATCCACCAGGGTCTGAGCGCCGCTGGCCTTCCGATAGAAGCGGTGCAGGTCATCGAGGTGACTGACCGGGCGGCGGTGGGTGAGCTGATCCGTATGACGGACTATGTCGATGTGATCATTCCCCGTGGCGGCAAGGGGTTGATCGAACGCATCAGCCGGGAGGCGAAAGTGCCCGTGATCAAGCACCTGCACGGTGTGTGCCATGTGTATATCGATGACAAGTCAGACATAGACAAGGCCATCAAAGTGGCCTTTAACGCGAAGACCCAGCGTTACGGCACCTGTAACACGATGGAGACATTATTAGTCGCCCGCGGGGCTGCCAAAGAGGTCCTGCCTGAACTCGGCAGAATGTATCGGGAAAAAGGCGTGGAATTGAGGGGCTGCGATGCCACACGGGCGTTGCTGCCCGGCATCAAGGAGGCGACGACAGTAGATTGGGATACGGAGTATCTGGCACCGATACTCTCGATTCGCATTGTCGATGATCTGGCCGCCGCCATGGCACATATCCATCAACATGGTTCCGGCCATACCGAGGCTATCGTCACCGATGATTACACCCGGGCACGGCAGTTCCTGCGTGAAATCGATGCCAGCTCGGTGATGGTCAATGCCTCGACCCGTTTCGCCGACGGCTTCGAATATGGGCTGGGTGCGGAAATCGGTATCAGTACCGACAAATTGCACGTCCGTGGTCCGGTAGGCCTGGAAGGCCTCACGTCGCAGAAGTTTGTCGTTCTGGGGGATGGCCATATTCGCCAATAGCGATACCGTGCAGATGGCCTTCCGGCTGCCAGTAGCAGGCGACGGCTCAGACCCGCGGTCTGTGACGATGTTGCGAGCAGACCTATTTGGCCGGCGATATGCGCATCGCCACCTGCCCGTATGATCGGTGTATTCGGAGGTACGTTTGATCCCATCCATTATGGGCACCTGCGGCCGGCCAAAGAGGCGTTGGTGACGCTCGGACTGGAACAGGTCAGATTTGTGCCTGCTGCACGCCCCCCTCATCGCCGACCCCCCGTTGCTAGCGCTGAGCAGCGTTTGCGTATGGTCGAGCTCGCCGTCGCGGACGAGCCGGGTTTTGTTGTCGATGACCGGGAGCTCAGGCGACCGGGGCCGTCCTACACCGTTGATACGCTAATGTCCATGCGGGAGGAATTCGGCGAACGCACCCTGTGTTTGCTACTGGGTACTGACGCCTTTGTGCAATTGGAAACCTGGCATTGTTGGCAGCAGTTGCCACAATTGGCGCATCTTGTGGTCATGCCCCGCCCGGGCTGGCCGATTCCTGACAGCGATAGCGGGTTGCCCGCTTGGGCGCGAGGAACATTGGTGCAGCAGGTCGCCGAGCTGGCGCGGGCCACCAGCGGGTTTTTGTTCTTTCTGCGTGTCACGCCCCAGGATATCTCCGCTACCCGTATCCGAGAAGTCATCGCCGACGGCGATACGGTTGCCGATTGGTTGCCGCCAGCGGAGTTCGATTATATCTGCCAGCATGGAATCTATCGCAAGTAACACGAGGTAATAATGCGCTCGAAAAAGATGCAAGAACTCATATGTCAGGCTGTTGACGACGCCAAGGGTCTCGATATCCGTGTGCTCGATGTGCAGAGGATCTCGGACGTCACAGATTACATGGTGCTCACCAGCGGGACGTCTAATCGCCATGTGTCTTCGGTGGCAGACAAGGTGCTAGAGGCAATGCGCCGGCACGGATGTCGACCCCTCGGCACGGAAGGCCGGGAGGCCGGGGAATGGGTATTACTGGATTTTGGCGACGTCCTGGTCCATGTCATGCGCCCGGATGTTCGTCAGTTTTATAATCTGGAGAAACTATGGACCGACAGCGGACAGACGAAGGCGGTTGAGAAATAGGCATACCTCTCTGGTAGGCAGATATCCGAAGACTGGGACTTGTCCAACTAGACGGCTCCGCCATGGTCATCCACCTTATTGCCATCGGTACCCGCATGCCGCCGTGGGTCAACGAAGCTTATCGTGAATACAGTAAACGGCTGCCGGCCCATTGTCGGCTTAGCCTGCAGGAGATTCCGGCGGGCAAGCGCAGCAAGGGGGCCGATATCGGCCGGCTCGTCAAAGAGGAAGGCGATAGACTGCTGGCGGCGATCCCTGAGCGTAGCTGGGTGGTGGCCCTGGAGCGCACCGGTAAGCAGATGACGACCGAACAGCTTGCGGCCGATATACAGTCCCGCCTGGCCTCAGGCGAGGACGTGGCGTTGCTGGTCGGTGGCCCGGAGGGGTTGGCCGAGGGGTGTCTGCGGCGGGCGGACGCAACGTGGTCGTTATCGGATCTCACGCTTGCCCACCCCCTTGTCAGGGTGGTCGTCGCAGAGCAGCTTTACCGCGCATGGAGCATTATCGAGCGCCGGCCATATCACAGATAAAAGCCGCGATCCGTCGCGAAAGCCGGATGAGAACTGTTTTTGCCGTGCATCTGCGGCTACTTGAATGTTGTGGCGACTTTTATCATGCTATCAATATGGTAATGTCATTTCATTTGGATTCTGGATATTAATCCTTGGGGCATGAATTGAAACTTTGTCTGGCATCGGCTTCGCCGCGCAGACAGGAATTGTTGCGTCAGATCGGTGTCGAATTTAACGTGATTGTATCGCAGATTGACGAGCAGAATCTGCCCGGCGAGAAACCGGCTGACTATGTGTTGCGCGTGGCACGTGACAAAGCGGTTGAGGTCCGGCGGCGTTGTCAAGCATCGCACCTGTCGCCGCTGGCGGTTTTGGGCGCTGATACCTGTGTGACGTTGGACGGGATAATTTTTGGCAAGCCCCGCGACCGGGAAGACGGCGAGGGGATGTTGCGGCGTCTATCCGGTCGCACCCACGACGTGGTGTCGGCAATTGTCCTGCTTTGCGGCGAGGCAGAAGATTCGGCGATCAACACCAGCCAGGTAACCTTCGGACCGTTAACAGATAAAGAGATCTCGCAATACTGGGACACGGGCGAACCGGCGGATAAGGCCGGCGGCTATGCCATTCAAGGGCAGGCGGCGGCATTTATTCAACATATCGCGGGCAGCTACTCGGGTATTGTCGGTCTGCCTCTGTATGAACTGGTTCAGGTGCTGAAGAACAACGGCATACTGCGGGAATGAGTGAAGAAATTCTGATCAATGTGACACCACAGGAAACTCGCGTGGCTGTTGTTGAAAACGGCGTCCTGCAGGAAGTACACATTGAACGTACCGATAACCGCGGCATAGTCGGCAATATCTACAAAGGCAAGATCATCCGAATTCTTCCCGGCATGCAGGCGGCATTCGTCGATATAGGTCTGGAACGCGCGGCTTTTCTGCATGCGCGGGATGTCAGGCCATGTGCAGGAGTCAATAACACCAGTAACGTTAACCAGCCTTCTATAAACGAATTGCTCCACGATGGCGAGGAAGTTATCGTCCAGGTGGTAAAAGACCCACTCGGCACAAAAGGCGCCCGGTTAACGATGAGCATCACCTTGCCGGCACGCTACCTCGTGTACCTTCCCGGTAACCAACACGTCGGTATCTCTCAGAAAATTGAAGAGGAAGCGGAGCGTCAGCGGCTTCGTGATATCATAGTGTCGGCTATCGATGACGACGAAGCAGGCGGTTATATTCTGCGTACAATGGCGGAGACCGCCACGGAAAAGGAACTGATTAATGATATCGGTTACTTGCGTCGCCTATGGGCTTCGATTCAGGGGCGCATCAAGACGGTGCCAGCACCGGCATCAATACACGAAGACCTGTCGCTCGCCATTCGCGCGATGCGTGACCTGGTTCGGGATGATGTGGAGAAGATACGTATTGATTCCCGCGGATCATTCGGTAAAGCGATTGAGTTTGCCAACGAGTTCATCCCCGAGCTAGAACAGCGAATCGAGTATTATCCGGGAGAACGGCCTATTTTCGACTTGTATTCAGTTGAAGAGGAGATACAACGGGCTCTCGATCGCAAGGTGCCGTTGAAATCCACTGGTTATCTCGTGATTGATCAGACCGAGGCCATGGCCACGATCGACGTGAACACCGGGGCGTATGTGGGCCGGAAGAATCTGGAGGAGACTATTTATAAGACCAACCTTGAGGCGACGCAAGCCATTGCGCGGCAGTTACGACTGCGTAACCTCGGCGGCATCATTATTATCGATTTTATTGATATGGTGAATGGGGATCATAAGCGCCAGGTTATGCGCGCCCTCGAGAAGGCGCTAACGCGAGACCGCTCCAAGATTTATTTGACTGAGATATCACCGCTCGGTCTCGTTGAGATTACTCGAAAGCGGACAAGAGAAAGTCTGGAGCATGTGCTGTGCGAACCATGCTCCGTATGCGAGGGACGCGGGATTCTCAAGACCCCGCAGACTGTGTGTTACGAGATCTTTCGCGAGATATTGCGCGAAGCAAGGCAGTTTGATACGGACAACTATCTTGTTATCGCGTCTCAGATCGTTATAGATCTTCTGTTGGACGAAGAGGCAACGGCGTTGATGAAATTGCAGGAGTTCATTTCCAAACCGGTGCAGTTGCAGGTTGAACCGCTTTATCACCAGGAGCAGTTCGACGTGGTACTAACGTGATCCCGCGGCCCGCGTATTCCAACTCAAAATGAAGCGCAGAAGCAGATTTCATCAATATGTAATCCATATCGGCCGCTGGACTATCGTTATCGGTCGTTGGGCATGGTATGCCAGCGCCGTAGCGTTGGTTTTATTGGCTATTTTATTTAGCGCCGCACGCATCTGGCTGCCGGCCCTGGCTGAAAAAAAGGATGATATAGAGCGTTACCTCAGCAGTATAAGCGCCTATCAAATCCGTATTGAAAAATTGGACACTTACTGGGATGGACTGCACCCTGGACTCGAGCTTCATGGCCTTGGCGTGTATGTAGCCGATAGCGTGACACCTGCTTTGCGTTTCAAGGAGGTACGTGTCAGTCTCGCCCTGTTGCCTTTGCTGCACGGGAGCCTGGAAGTTGACGAACTAGTGGTTGTGCAACCAAGCCTGGCGGCAGAAAGGCTTGCCGACGGCCATCTGCGTATTGTCGGCTTTGCGCCACTCGTATACCGGCCGGGTGCACCGCAGAAGCCGCTCGCGCTATGGTTGTCCAAGCTGCACAATCTGGTCGTCGAAAATGGCGAGCTGCAATGGTTTGATCACATGGGGGCAGACGTCGGCACCAATGCGGCGATTCATATCTCCGAGATCAAGATAAGCCTGAAGTCTTCTGCGGACCGCTACCGGTTGGAGATAAATGCGAGACTGCCGACGGACATTTGCGGCGAGTGTTCGATGGTCGTAGACGCCCTCGGCTATCCTTTTGCGCACAACGGATTTACGGGACGCCTGTTTGTGCGCGCAGTCGATTTCAAGCCACATCGCTTGCCACTGATTGTACGCGAGCGGTTGCCGGCGGGACTGGGCGGCGGGATAAGCATGCAGCTGCTCTCAGAATTTTCACAGGGAAGGCCGCGATCCGCGCAGGGATATATTAATGTAGCTGAACTGAGCTTCTCGCTCCCGGGCGTCGATGCCCCGTTGTTAGTCAATCATATGGACGCCAATTTTGCCTGGAAGCAAGAACAGCAGGGCTGGCTGGTCGACATGACTGACCTGACATTAGGCCTTCGCGGCCCGGCATGGACCGCCGGGCATTTCCGGTTGAAGTACCATCCTGATGAAAGCATAGTACAAGTCAGAAGACTGAATCTGGATGACGCTGGGGCATTTCTCAAAATCTTCAGGCTGGATGTCCCCGCACTGGATTATGTTGCACAACTCAATCCCACGGGGGTGTTTCGAAACTTCAATCTGGAACTGCGGGGGCATTGGGGGGCGCCCAAGGATTTCCTGCTGCGAACGGACCTGGTTGGTGTGGGTGTGCAACAGTTCCGCAAATTCCCGGGTGTTCGGAATCTTAGCGGGAGACTGGTGGTCAGTAAGGAATCCGGTGAGTTGACGATAGACTCATTTTTGGCAAGCGCCATCCTGCCGCACGTTTTCCGCAGCCCGTTGGATGTCAGGCGGGTTTCCGGCCGTGTTGTCTGGGAGAACAAGGCCGAGACATGGGAGGTGACTGGCGAGGGTTTGCGCGTCTTCGCGGAAGATGCCAATGGAACCGGAAGGTTTCGTCTGCTGCTACCGCATGACAAGTCATTGTCGCCAGTGCTGGAGATGCGCGTAGATTTCCGTGATGCCAACGCCGGGCACGCCTCCCGTTACTACCCCGTCAACATCACCCCAAAAGGTCTGCTTGCCTGGCTCGATCGCTCTATCGTTGCGGGGAAGATCAAGTCGGGCCATGCCGTATACGAAGGCAAGGTGCGGGAATTTCCGTTCACGCATGGGGGCGGTAGATTCGAGGTCAAGGCGTATATCGAGAACGGCGTTGTCGATTATCTCCCGCAATGGGCGCCCCTTGAACAAGCGGACGCCATACTCCTTTTTCGTGGCAGCGAGATGCTGATCACCGCTTCCACGGCCCGGATAAGCGAATTGGACGTTGCACGAGTGGTCGTGCACGGGGCGGATTTGGGTAAGGGCAGCGACAAGCTGATCGAGATCAGCGGCGAGGTGATTGGGCCTGTCAATAGCGCAGTGGAGGTATTGCGCGATAGTCAGAGCGCAACACCGGAAAGCGGCTGGGCCCACATATTGGATCCTGCGTTGCGCGGGGCGGGTAGCGGGCGGCTCAGCCTCAACATGAATTTTCTTGCTGCAGAACCATCGACTATGCGCATGAACGGTACTTTCCGCACGGATAACGGTGCGTTGAAGTTGCCCCTTGCGCAGCTGGAAGCCGAAGATATCCAGGGCAGTGTTGTCTTTAATGAGATTGGCATTAGAGAGGGCCTGTTAACCGGGCGTATGCTTGGAGGCGCCGCGACCGTCGAGATGTCGACACCCGAGCATTCCAGGACCGAGACACTGGTCACGGCAAATGGCGTGCTGACCGCCAGGGGTTTGGTCCGGGCGTTCGGACGCTGGATGGAGCCATATGTCGAAGGCACCGCCCCGTGGCACGGCAGTGTGCGATGGTCAGGTCGAATATCCGACGTGCAATCAGAAGCGGATTTCACAAGGTTTCAGTTAAAGCTGCCGCCGCCGTTGACAAAGCCGTATGGCATGCCACTGGTGTTTTCGACCAAGAGCATGACCGGAAGCCCGGATTTACATCTGCTCGATTTGAGTCTTGGCGAGCTCATGAACGGAAAGCTTGCGTTTGAATGGAAGCGGCATTATTGGGCCTTTTGGGGAGGCGAATTGGGGTTGGCTCGGGCGATCGCAGATACGCCGCGACAAGCAGGAGTCTATATAAAGGGAAAGAGCCAACGGATCGACGGCGATGCCTGGCTGCGCGCCCTGCAAGAGTCGCCCGGCGAAGGCGCAGAGCTGCCCGAATTTCTGGTCAGGATGAGCGGTGACTTCGGTGCTGTTGACCTGCTCGATCGTCGGGTCGGGAGCGTCAGTGTCGATCTGGCAAGAAGCGGTGAAAACTGGGGTGGGCCGATCGAGGGGGATGCCATTGCCGGAACCTTAGGCGTCATTTTCGATTCTCCAGTGAACAGTGTGACAATGGAGCTCAAGCGGCTGGCATTACCGTTTGAGCCGTTTCGCGAATCCAGTGACGTGTCCGATCCCCGTGCGATGCCTAATTTGTCGGTGAAAAGCGATTCGTTCCGTTTGGGAGACATGCACGGCGGGACATTGGATTTATTGCTGCAACATCAGGCGCTTGGTTGGGATCTGTTACGCCTGAGACTGTCGCGACCGGAGATGACCTTATCGGCCACTGGGAAATGGCAACGCATTGCGGGCAGGGACGCTGCGTCGCTTTCCTGGTGGATGAAAAGTAAGGATATGGGACAGACGCTGGCGGCCATCGGTTCCCCTGACCAGGTGGCCGCAGGCCGGGTCGAGGTCAGTTCCGAGCTTTTCTGGAAAGGTGGGTCATGGTTCGGCCTTGACAATCTGAGCGGAAATCTCCGAATTTCGGCCAAGGATGGGCGTTTTTTGACGCTCGAGCCCGGCGCCGGCCGCCTCATGGGTCTGTTCGACGTCAGCGCCATCGGGCGCTACATGACATTGGATTTCAGTCCGCTTTTCGGAAAGGGTTTTGTCTTCGACAGGCTCAAATCGCAGGTGGCAATCGAAACCGGCAATGCCCATATCCATGAAATGGTCATCAAAGGTCCGTCGGCCGATGTACACATCAGCGGCAGGATCGGGTTGATTTCACAAGACTACGATTTGGTTGTCGGTGTGAATCCCAGCCTGGCGGATACTCTCGCCATTGCCACTTGGGGGCTTGGAGCGCCGCAGTTGGGAGCGCTAATCCTTCTGATTAAGAACGCTTTCAAAAAGCCGATTGCGAAAGGGACCCGGATTACCTATACAGTAAAGGGAGCCTGGGACAATCCGGTTGTGAATCGGATGGGCAAGCCGCCGTCTGGCGAGCAGGGAATTCAGAGTGACTCCGATCAGCGATAAAGGTGTTTTATGGTTGTTTCTTTTTTAGCCCGATTGTGGCCAGTAGTGACTAATTACCACATTATGTTCCGGGCGGCTCTGCTCGGGTTGCTTTGCCTTCCCGTGTTCTGTCTGGCCGAATCTATTACGATTACGGCCGAGCAATGGGCCAGACCGCGCAGTGGGAGCTACGTGACAGGACTAACATCGCTGAATGAACAGCTTGCCAAATTCGATCGTGCCGGCGACCGCCGGTTGATTCTCCATTGCCCGGGTGATGAAAAGGGAGTGCTATGGGCAGAAGAGTTGCGTGCGTGGCTGGTAGCGCTCGGTGTGCCATCAGCGCGCATACAGTTGAAACCTGATTTTGGGCAAATCGATATCATCAGAGTTGAGATACAGGGAAGTGGGTGGTAGCGTGAGTCGATTCGCCGGCATACAGATGGCCTCGGGACCCCAGGTGAGCGCTAACATAAACGAGGCGGCACGACTCATCGGCCAGGCGGTGGAGGCAGGTGCTGATCTGATCGTCTTGCCAGAGAATTTTGCGTTGATGCCGATGAAGGAATCTGACCGAGTAGCGGTGGCCGAGGAAGACGGCAGCGGACCAATACAGGATTTTCTGGCGGCCCAGGCGCGCGAGCACCGTATTTGGATCGTGGGCGGCACTATACCATTTAAAACAACGCAGCCTGGTAAGGTCCGCGCCGTGAGTCTGTTATTTGATGATAAGGGTGAGCGTGTCGCCCGTTATGACAAAATTCATTTGTTCGATGTGAAGTTAGGGACGGGTGAAGAGTACCACGAGTCCAATTGTTTTGAGCCCGGCGAAGACGTGGTGGTTGCCGATACGCCGTGGGGGCACCTTGGGATGGCGGTATGCTATGATCTGCGATTTCCCGAGCTGTTTCGTCGTATGCTGGATCTTGGGGCGGAGATCTTTTCGGTGCCATCGGCATTCACTGAAATCACAGGTAAGGCGCATTGGGAGGTTCTGGTACGCGCGCGCGCTATTGAGAATCTGGCTTATGTGATTGCACCAGGCCAGGGGGGTTATCACGTGAACGGACGCGAAACGCATGGCGACAGCATGATTGTCGGGCCATGGGGAACCGTTCTGGATCGCCTGGGGCGCGGTTCGGGACTCGTAATTGCAGAGTGGGACCGCAAACGCCTCGAAACGGTGCGCCACAGTCTGCCGAGTATTGATCACAGGCGTATCCTTTCCTGAGCGAGACTTAGCAATAACATCGGGTTGCCGTTGTAGGCATAGCAGTAAGACTGGGGGGTTGCCTGAGGCCAAAAAGCGCGAACGCTCGCATACGCTAGCCCAACCAAAGCACTAGCCGGCTGGCGGTACGTGCAAGCCCACCTCGCAGTATGTCCCGCAGCCATCGCTGATTCGGCTGTTCCCGGCGCAACGCGGGCAGTCGCCCGCCTCATTGCGCCACCGGACATCGCTCGCGCCGAGTCCGTCCTCCTCCTGTTCGTGGCAAATCCTTTTAGGATCTGGCAGTCTCGATTCCGCGGGAGTCTAACGCGATGACGCTTTGAGATTTTGCCTGTAGCCACTACACTGGGGGCTGCATAGACTATTGAATTTAGGAGTTCGCAGTGCAGCAGGCCCAGGACCAACAACATCCGGACTACTTAAAACAGATCTTGACCGCCTTGGAGCAAGGAGCTGCGGATGAGATCCGTGAAATCCTTTCAGATCTGCATCCCGCTGATATTGGAAATCTGCTAGAGGCTATCCCTCCTGAGCAACGCCACATCGTTTGGGAGCTGGTTCACCCCGAGCTCATGGGCGAGGTCCTGGTTGAAGTTCCCGAGGGGGTACGTACAGACCTTGTTGAGAAAGCAGACGAGCAGGCCCTCGTCGCCGCGACCAGCGCACTTGACACCGATGATATCGCCGACCTGATCCCCGATCTGCCGGACGATGTGATCGCGCAGGTCATGTTCACGCTGGACACGCAGGAACGCCAGCGATTGGACACCGTGTTGTCGTATCCAGAGGATACGGCGGGTGGTCTGATGAATGTGGACGCCGTTACCGTCAGGGAGGAGATCGCGCTGGATGTGGTTCTGCGGTATCTGCGAAGGCGGGGAGAGATTCCTGAACACACCAATGAGTTGTACGTGGTGAATCGTGACGGTCTTCTTGTCGGTAGTCTGTTAGTGGTAAAGCTGCTCATCACTGATACGGCGCAGCGTGTCCGCGATGTCATGCAAGCTGAGCCGAGAAAGTTTCATGCGATGACCCCGGCAAGGGAGGTGGCCGCGGCCTTTGAGCGTTACAATCTTGTGACAGCTCCGGTCACCGATGAGAATGACTATTTACTCGGTCGTATTACTGTCGATGATGTGGTGGACGTCATCCGCGATGAAGCGGACCATTCTGTGATGGCGCCGGCCGGGTTGAGCGAAGAGGAAGATCTTTTTGCCCCGGTGGCGCGCAGCGCGCGTAATCGGGCTGTCTGGCTCGGAGTAAATTTGATCACCGCCATTCTTGCATCCTGGGTAATCAGCTTCTTCGAGCCGATAATCAAACAGGTGGTGGCATTGGCGGTATTGATGCCCATTGTCGCCAGCATGGGGGGTAACGCCGGCACCCAGACCGTCACCCTGGTCGTTCGCGGCCTGGCGCTCGGCACGATTACCGATAGCAATGCCAGGCGGATACTGGTCAAAGAGCTGCTTGTGAGTGTGTCCAATGGCATGATCTGGGCGCTGGTCGTGGCGATCGTTGCGGTGGTCTGGTACGAGAATCAATTGCTCGCGCTGGTAATCGGCCTGGCGATGGTCATCAATCTGGTGGTGGCGGCACTGGCAGGCGTTTTCATTCCCATCACGGTACGTAAACTCGGTATCGATCCGGCCCTGGCCAGCGGTGTAGGGCTCACAACGGTAACGGATGTCGTCGGCTTTTTCGTGTTTCTCGGCCTCGCCACCATGTTGCTGATTTAAGCAGCTTCTGAAAAAGTCCATGCACGGATCAGGTCGCCTCGCTTCGGCGGAGTTGCGCACGCCTTGCGCCATGTTTCAAACACCTGACGCCTTTGAAAAATGGCAGTCCTGCCCTGGACCGCAGGAGGTCTTGAGCTACGCAGGGCGTCCTTAATGCGGATGCGCCGCCGCCAGCGGGTCTGTCACCGGGATCAGACCGCACGAGGCGCGACACGCGGTTTTCTAGGCTTCCTGTGGCGTGAGGAAGTCGAGGCACTTTCGGGGTGTCCGATTCATGATCTTGATGATTCCCTGGGTCTCGTTAAGCCCCTGAATGCGAAGATAAATCAGACACATATGCGACTATTTGGAGGCGCTGTCGCGATGACCAGTCGTCCCGCAATCTGGTTTTTTCCATTAAATATGCCATAATTAATAAGGAGTTAGCGTAAACATATCGACATGACCCAGAACATACTGAAATTGCTGGTCAAGGCCATCCAGGAAAGACGCTGCATTGCGATCCGCTATCGTGGGCAACGCGCCATTCGGATCATAGAGCCTCATGCGGTGTATACAAGTGAGCATGGCGAGGTCACCGTTGATGGCTATCAGACGCGGGGTTATTCAGAATCCGGCCGCATGCCGCCGTTCTGGCGGCCGTTCCGCCTGAAGAAGATTACGGCCATATCTGTACTCAAGGAACCGTTCTTTCCCCGGGTCACTGAAGGTTTTTCCACCGATAAGCTCAAATATAAGAGCGGCCTGGTCGCGATTGTCGAGAATCCCGCGCACGATTATATGTACTCCCCCGAGGCCTTGAAGGAGCTGGGCCCGTTCTTGCCTGGCAAGGCTCCTGGTTCCCATTTATAGCCAGCACGACTCGAAACGCCTGATCCCGGCATCGGCTGGTTTCAAATGAACGGCTCGTTCAATTGATCGACCTTGGCGTGCAGCTCATGGATGTCGCGCATGCGTAGGACTTTTCCGGCGATCCGTTTCAGCACACTGACATCACTATCGCGGACAATCTTTTTTACGTCCAACAGCGTTGCCGGATGCATACTGAATTCGGTTAATCCCAACCCGAGTAACAGGCGGGTGTAGCGCGGATCTCCGGCCATTTCTCCGCACATGGCCACGGGAATCCCTTCAGCCTGGCCTGCCTTGATGGTCATGGCGATTAAACGCAGTACCGAGGGATGCAACGGATCATATAGGTAGTTGACGGCATCGTCGACACGGTCTATCGCGAGGGTATATTGTATCAGGTCATTGGTGCCGATCGATAGAAAGTCCAGAAGCGGGGCGAAAAGGTCTGCGGCGATGGCGGCGGCGGGCACCTCAATCATGCCGCCGACCGGGATCTTGGGGTTAAAGTGTTCGCCTTGTCGTTTTAGTTCCGTTTTTACCTCTGCGATGAGATCCAGAACACGAGACAGTTCGTCCATGCTGGAGATCATGGGGATCATCATGCGCACTCTGCCGATAGCCGAAACGCGTAAAATGGCGCGAAGCTGCGGTTTGAATAAACCGGGATCGTGCAGGCACAAGCGCACCGCGCGGAGTCCGAGCGCCGGATTCACTGTCACCGGGGTACGGTGGCTCCCACCGTCAACTTGTTTGTCTGCGCCTAGATCAAGCGTGCGAATTGTGACCGGTTTGCCTTCCATTGTTCTCACGACTTTTGCGTACGAACGATATTGCTCCTCTTCACTTGGTGGTTCATCGCGGTTCATGAACAAAAACTCGGTCCGATAAAGTCCAATCCCGGAGGCGGAAGACTTGATTGCCGCCTTTACGTCCGGTGGCAGTTCGATATTTGCTTGTAAAATGATTTTTTGCCCGTCTTGGGTCACGGAGCGGCTTTTACGGAGACTCTCCAGTTCCTTGCGAAGCTGCGCGATGCGACGTTGACGCTTGCGATATTCGGAGATGGTTGGTTCGTCAGCTCCTATAATAATGGAACCGCGTTTTCCATCAACGATGATCTCTTCGTTATTGCGAACGAATCCTGTGGCATTGTGCACAGAG
Organism: Acidiferrobacterales bacterium; assembly: GCA_947258385.1. Taxonomy (GTDB): domain Bacteria; phylum Pseudomonadota; class Gammaproteobacteria; order Acidiferrobacterales; family SZUA-150; genus CAMYII01. The sequence goes on along the minus strand of CAMYII010000039.1, from coordinate 63,201 downwards.
ACGATCGCAGGTATGCCCAGGCTGCGAGCCAGAATCGCAGTATGAGAAATCGGACCACCCAGATCCGTGACGAAGGCGCGGACGCGTTTATGCTTCAGCATCACTGTGTCCGCTGGCGTCAAATCATCGGCAACGACAATATTTCCCGCCTTGATTTCATCGTGTCCGATATCCTGCATGCCCAGGAGGTTACGCAATATTCCCTCTACGACCTGATTGACGTCGGTCTTCCGGCTGCGTATGTAGGGATCGTCGATTTGTTCAAACATTGCCATCAAGTGTTCGCTCTGAGTCTTAAGCGCCATTTCGGCGTTGCATTTCTCTTCGCGAATCATAGCAATGGGCGCCTTGGCAAGCATGTTGTCGTCCAGAATCAGCAAATGGGTATCAATGAGGCTGGCGGTTTCAGTAGGAGCGTTGGCGGGAATGTGGTCTCGTATGGCGCGCAATTGTGCACGTGATTCGCTTATTGCCTCTTCAAACCGCTTTACTTCATCTTCAATGTGCTCCTTTAGGAGCGTGTACTCCGGAACTTCCGGGCGTTGGCGGTTTAGCACATAGGTATTGCCTATATATATACCGCTGCTGACGCCGGTGCCGTACAGGGCAAGCATTACTGGTCTTCCTCGAAGCGCTCATTAATTAGTAAACATAGATCTGTCACGGCTTGATCTTCATCAGACCCATTGGCGCACACTTGCAGCTCGGTGCCCTTGCCCGCCGCCAGCATCATAATCCCCATGATGCTTTTTCCATTCACCTGCTGGCCGTTTCGGGCTAGCGTGATCTCGCAATCGAATGCCGAGGCCAGGCTGACAAATTTTGCCGAGGCGCGCGCGTGCATGCCCAATTTATTGATGATCGTAATTTTGCGGCACTTCATGCCGGCGTTCCGTTGGGTTTGGCAGGTACACACGGGTGAAAAATGCCCCCGCAGCCGCCGGTCATGGCTTTTTCCATAACATCATTGATGGGCAGATGCCTATAATTAATGATACGGATCAGCATTGGCAGGTTTAAGCCGGCAATCAATTCAATATGCCCGGAATCCAGCAGTCTGCAGGCCGCGTTGGTGTGCGAGGCCCCATAGATATCGGAAAGTATGATTACACCCGCCCCGTCATCCAGGCTGCTGATCTTCTGTCGAATGGTGACGGCCAGGTATTCCGGCGTTTCGTTATAGTTTAATGATAGGGCCTCAAGCCTGGGTGGCCGTTTCCCCAGAACATGGGAAGCCGCTTCGACTAGCCCGTTGCCGACACCTTCATATGCCAGAATAAGCAGGCCTATCATGTAAGTTCTCTGTGCCGGATCTGCGTTTTTATTCCGCTCTGTGAAAAGTAATCGGCGAGCCTTTTTGTGAGATAAACCGAGCGATGCTGGCCGCCGGTACAACCAACCGCGATGGTCATGTAGCAGCGATTCTCACGGATAAAGGACGGAAGCCATCGCTCAAGAAACGATTTAATCGCCTCAAACATCTCGTGGACTTCCTGATAGTTTTCCATGAATTCAATCACTACCTTGTCCACGCCGGTGTAGCGCCGCAACTCGGGTTCCCAGTATGGATTTGGGAGGCAGCGGATATCAAAGACATAGTCTGCATCAAGCGGTGTTCCGTGTTTAAAACCAAATGACTCGAACAACAGCGTGATCCCGGCCGTTGCATTTGCATCGACGAAGTCACGAATCTGCTGGCGTAGATCATGTGGTGTGGTATGTGTCGTATCGATCCTGAGCGCTGCCTTGAAGGAAAGCGGCTCCAGGAGAGCTCGTTCCAGCTTTATTCCCTCGAGAAGCGACGTGTTCTTGTCTATCAACGGATGTCTGCGTCGTGTCTCCTTGAAGCGTTTGACGAGTACAGGGTCTTCGGCTTCCAGAAATATAACCCGGAAATCCACACCCATTGATTCCACTTTGGAAAGGCACTCGGGTACGGTATCAAGAAAATTCCGGTTCCGGGCATCTATTCCGACAGCCGCTTTGCGATAGTCGTTTGAAGCTATGGATGTTATTTCTTTGACAAAATGAGGAAGCAATGCGGCCGGAAGATTGTCGATGCAGTAGAAGCCCATATCCTCTAATGCTTGCAGAACGATTGTTTTTCCGGAACCCGACAATCCGCTGACAATCAAAAAACTCATTGGTTGGCTCTATTTAACAGCGCCCGTTGTTTTTTCATGAATTCTTCAAGGGAGCTCATACCCCACATTCTCAGGATATAGGCACGTGTTGCCGCTTCCACTAGTACAGCGAGGTTGCGGCCCGGGGCCACGTACAAGATGACTTCTGGAATTTCAACGCCCAAGATCGTTCTTGTCATCTGTTCGGCCTGCAGTCTGTCTATATTGGCCAGGTCCTGTTCCTCCAGTCTTTCCTGCCGTAGGATCAGATGAAGTTTCTTCTTATGGCGTACAGCAGTTTCGCCGAACATGTCACGAACATTGATTATTCCGAGACCGCGGACCTCCATATAGTCGCTCAATGTCTGTTCGGGGCATTGTCCCACGAGAACGTCGGGTCCAACCTTGATGAATTCAACTGCGTCATCGGCAATAAGACGGTGGTTTCGGCTAAGTAACTCCAACGCGAGTTCGCTTTTGCCGATACCGCTTTCCCCGGTAATAAAGACGCCCATTCCCATTACTTCCATGTATACGCCGTGTTCGGTGACGCGCGGCGCCAATGCCCGAGTCAAGTAATATTGCAGGTGCTCTATTACCACAGGGCTGGGCAAAGGTGAGAAAATAAGGGGAAGATCAAATGCTTCGGAAGCCTGTTTGAGCTCATCAGGCACGGCTATGTCGGCGGTAACGGTGACGGCCGTTGTTTTGCAGCCGAATATTTCATTGATCGCGCTCTTGCGTTTTTCAGCGGAAAGATTACCGAGATAATCAATTTCGGTGCTGCCTACAACCTGGACTCTGTTGGGATGAACAAAATTGAGGTGACCAACCAATGCCAGTCCCGGATACTTCGCTGTCGCCGGCTCCAGCAACCTGTCCCCGCCGTTCTTCCCAGCCAGCCACTCAAGCCTTAGCGGTGCCCGCTGAGCATCAATGAGGTCACGGGCGGTCAGCACGGTATTCATAGTCAACTAGAAGCACTTTCGTTCACGACGAGCTAGCCTGTGAGGCAGTCATAGATTTCTTTATCATTCCGGGCGTGCAAAAGTTTTTCACGCATCTCTTGTTTGCTGAATATGCCGGCCAATTGTGCCAGTATCTTTAAATGTTCCTCATCCGCATTCTCCGGCACCAGGAGGGCAAAGACCATCTTGACCGGTTTCCTGTCAACCGCATCATAATCCATTTCCTGTTCTAGAATAGCGAACGCGCCGACCGCTTTGGTCAGGCCTTTGAGTCGGCCGTGAGGCAGCGCGACCCCGTTGCCGATGCCGGTACTGCCAAGGCGTTCACGTTCTATTAAGGATTGAAAGGCCGCAGTTTCATCCAGTTCAGGTTCATCTTCATGAAGCAAAGCGCTGATCTTCTCCAGCAGTCTTTTCTTGCTGGTCGCAGGCATCGCATGAGTGATTCTTTTTGGTGATATGAGCTCATTAATCTGCATTGTTTGGTTCGTTCAGTTAATGACATCTGGACATCATCTGTGAGACGTTAAAAACCCTTTTGTCTTTTTAGTCCACCGGCTTGGCGGTGATGATCAGTCGTTTTTTCTTTATGCTTGATCACCTGTCTATCGAGCTTATCAGCCAGGGAATCAATTGCGGCATACATATCGCCGCCTTCGGCGTTGGCGTGCAATGTGGCCCCGGCGGCATGTATCGTAGCCTCAGCGAGATGCCGGTTTTTCTCAACATGTAACACAATATTTGTTGTTGTGACGTGATCGAAATGTTTTTCAATCCGCCCGATTTTTTCGGAGGCGTAATCGCGAAGAGGATTGGTTATTTCGACTTGTTGTCCGCTTATGGTCAATTGCATCATGTTTCTCCCACTTTGACTAAACGAGTGACTTTCTTTTGCTCGACGGCGGTATATTCATGGATTCTCGATATTTCGCGATTGTCCGCCTCGCAACATTAATTCCTTGTTCTTCCAGCGCCTGTGCGATCTGACTATCGCTTATGGGCCTGGACGGCAATTCACTGGCTACCAGCTTCTTGATCAGGGAGCGGATCGCAGTTGCTGAACAGGTCCCACCATCAATTGTACCTACATGGCTGGAGAAGAAGTATTTTAGCTCAAAGATCCCGCGCGGTGTTAGCATATATTTATTGGTGGTTACGCGCGATATCGTTGATTCATGCATTTCCACTGCGTTGGCGATATCATAAAGGACAAGCGGTTTCATCGCTTCAGGTCCGTGATCGAAAAATGCACGTTGCCTGTCAACAATAGTTTTCGCCACTTTTAGCATTGTTTCGTTGCGGCTGCTGAGACTCTTGATCAACCATCGCGCCTGCTGTAGCTGGTCTTGTAAATATTTGTTCTCAGAGCTGTTATCGCCACGCTGAATGAGCTGTTCGTATTGATGGTTGATATGCAAACGGGGCGCGACCTCGCCGTTGAGTTCCGCGCGCCACACACCCTTGAATTTCTTGACAATGATATCCGGTACGATATAGGCCGCCTGCGTGGCGCTGATTTCAGCCCCAGGCCGCGGATTTAACTCCTGAATCAATACAATCGCCTGCTGCAGCTCATCCGGTGTCAGTTTCAACCGCCGACGCAGCTTGTTCAGGTCGCGTTTGCCCAGTAGTGCCAGGTTCTCGGGTGTGGCGAGATGACGGGCCTGCTCCAAGGCCGGCGTCATAGGGTCCAACGCCTTGAGCTGTAACTGCAAGCACTCGCTCAGGTCGCGTGCACCGATACCAGTGGGATCAAAATTCTGAAGTTGGTGTAAGACCGCCTCGATCTCGCCCGCATCGATGGATTGTCCGTCCGTGTCACGATTCAGTATCTCCTTGATGTCTTTCAGGGTGCTCGTGAGGTAACCATCTTCATTGATCGAGTCTATGAGGGCGTAAGCGATTTCCTTGTCCCTGTTCGAGAACGGCGTCATCTGAACCTGCCATTCCAGATGGTCCGTCAGAGTCTGTTCGGGGCTGTTGCGCGCGTCGATATCCGGAAATGAACCATCCTGGTTATTGCGTGTGGATCCCGTCATGGGCAGTTCGAAGCTCTCGGCCCACTCGAGCTCGTCCTGCCCGGTATCGTCTTCCCCCGTGACCGATTCCATCTTTAGATCAGTGGGTTCCAATGTGCCCTCATCCGCCGGTCTGTCCGGGTCCGAGCCATCCAGCGTTTCGTTGTCGGCATCGGCTTTCTCACCGCTGAACTCCTCTTCCTGCTCCTCCAGCAAGGGATTGCTTTCGAGGGCTTCCTGGATCTCCTGTTGTAGCTCGATAGAGGAAAGCTGCAGCAGGCGGATCGCCTGCTGCAATTGCGGCGTAATGGTGAGGTGTTGACCTAGCTTTAACTCAAGTGTCTGTTTCATCTAGGAAAAAGCAACAATAGGCGGCAAGACCCAAAATGTTGGAATTGCCCTTAATTCAAGTGTAGTCTACGATTTCCGGGGCGATGAGATATCGATTGGACGCCAGGCCATTTACCATAGCCTCTCATGCTGGTACTCACGCGTCTATAGCTGAAAATCCTCTCCCAAATATACCTTTTTCACGTCCTCATTATAAAGGATCTCATCCGGGACACCTGCCGTCAGGACCTCTCCTTCGCTCAGGATGTAGGCACGGTCGCAGATTTTCAAGGTTTCGCGGACGTTATGGTCGGTGATCAGCACGCCGATGCCCAACCCTTGTAAGTGACTGATTAATTGCTGGATTTCTATCACAGAAATTGGATCCACGCCAGCGAATGGTTCATCCAGCAGCATGAAGCGGGGTTTGGTGGCCAGGGCCCGGGCGATTTCCACGCGCCGGCGCTCCCCGCCGGACAGGCTGACGCCCAAGGCGTCGCGCCGGGCGCCGATATGCAATTCCTTGAGCAACATTTCCAGGCGGTGGCGCCGTTCCTCAGTGCTTAAGCCGGACTGGGTCTCAAGGATCGCCATGATATTCTCTTCCACCGTGAGTTTGCGGAATACCGACGGTTCCTGGGGCAGATAGCCCAGCCCCAAACGGGCCCGCTTGTGCATGGGCAGCCGGCTGATATCCTGCGCGTCCAGCAGGATTTGGCCCTTGTCCATGGGCACCAGGCCGACGATCATGTAGAAACACGTGGTTTTGCCCGCGCCATTGGGTCCAAGCAGACCGACCACCTCGCCGCTATGGATTTCCAAGGACACATTGTTCGCCACCAGGCGACCTTTGTACTCTTTCGTCAATTGACGGGTTGCCAATACGCTCACGGTTATCTTGCCATCTCCGGTCAGTTCGGTGACCGACCGGGGACCGCTGCCCCCGGTTGCTGTGTCTTCGGCCTCGGATGGAGTATGGCATAGGCGCGTTTCAGTGGTGTCGAGCCCTTGGCCAGCACACGGTTGTTTGCGATGTCGTAATGCAGATGCTCGCTTTGCAGCAAATCTTGACCCTGCCGCAAGGTAACCGAACCGTCCAGATCGATCGCATCGCCACCCGGGTCATACGCAACGCGATTGGCGCGAATATGGATTGTCTGCCCCTGATCCATGGGGTGATGACGGACGGCAACCGGGCGCCCGGTGGCAACCACGGAAATGATTTCGCCATTGCGTTCACGGGCAACCGCACGGCTGGCCTTCATGGACAGCCCACCCTGTCTCAGGCGCACATTGCCACGGTAGACGATGGCGCCTTTGTCCTGCTGGACAGTGATATGATCGGCATGCATGCGTATCGCTCGATGTTGATCCGCCGCGACATCGGCGCCGGAGAGCACCAGAAGCAGAGCACAACCCAAACGGATCACGCCGGTATGTGCGTTTGTTGCGGCCATATGCATGACTATTGTGACATTTAAGGTGTTCAATGCTTTGAATAGGTGTCATTCCAGAAAGATATCGAGCCGATTCGCTGTTACCACGCTCTTCGCACTGCTTTCCTGTTCTTTCCTCGTGATCTCGACATTACCGGTCATTAGAATCCGCTTGTTGTGGTGGTACAGCAGTCCATGGTCCGCATGGGTGTGTACGGGTGGGGCTGTTGCGCTAAACTGAATTAGATAGGGTTTATCGAGCTCCGATACTTCCTCACCAGGAAAATGCCTCAGTTGCTCTGCCTCAAGGACATATTTTTTCTCTCCCTGTTTGTCCATTACGGATGAAGAAAAGTTTTCGATCACATAATCCGGTCGGCGTTCGTTTGTTACGTGTAATGTCTTTTCCTTGTGAAAAAGCACGTCCGACAACCACCATGATGCCCCGGCCACAACAAGCAACACCAACAGGGTAATTATTCTATTATTTACCCGGTACATTGAGCATGCGCCCTTGCGATTTGTGACCGTAATTACAAATGATCAAGTTAAAGGTAACGCAGCATTTCTTCGCTGTAGCTGCCCTGGGCGAACATGATCATTTCGCAGAGCTCGCGGGCCGCACCCTGGCCGCCACGGCTCGGCGTGACCCAATGCGCGTGTTTTTTCACCAGGTGATGCGCGTCTGGAACGGTAATCGCCAGTCCGACCTGCAGCATGATAGGCAGATCGACCACATCATCACCGACGTACGCCGTCTCGGCAGGTGTCAGGCCTATCTTACTGATGAGGGTTTCGTACACAGGTAGTTTGTCGGCGCAGCCTTGATGGACATGCTTGATGCCGAGATCAGCGACCCGGTGCTCAACCACGCGGGAGGTGCGTCCGGTGATTATGCCCAGTTCCACCCCGGTGCGCTGCAGCATCTTCATGCCATGGCCGTCACGGGAATGGAATGCCTTGTATTCCTGGCCATCATCGCCCAGGAACAAACGTCCATCGGTCAGCACGCCATCAACATCGAACAGAACGAGTTTAATATTCGCCGCCAGTTTCAGCACGGCCGGTTCAATGGCAAAGGGTGGCGAGATGGTTTCGCTCATCACATAATCCCGGCTCTGAGGAGGTCGTGCATATTCAGGGCACCGACAACCCGATTGTCCTCATCGACGACAAATAGCCCGTTAATGCTCTTGGACTGCATAAGCTGAACGATTTCCGCAGCGAGCCTGTCGGCCCGCGTGGTTGTTGGGTTGCGCGTCATGACATCCGTGATTTTGGCGGAATAGACATCGATCCCCTGATTCAGCGTGCGCCTGAGGTCGCCGTCGGTGTAGATACCGCAGAGCCTGTGTTGCGCATCAATCACGCCGGTCATCCCGAGCCCCTTGCTGGTGATCTCCAGCAGCGCCGCGCGCAGGCTGGCATCTTCGGTGACCAGCGGAATATCGTCTCCATGATGCATGATATCACTGACATAGAGCAGCAGGCGACGGCCCAACTGGCCGCCGGGATGGGACCGGGCGAAGTCTTCCTCGGTAAAGCCGCGGGACTTGTACAGCGCGACCGCCAGCGCATCGCCCATGGCCAGGGCGGCCGTGGTGCTGGAGGTCGGCGCCAGATTCAGGGGGCAGGCCTCTTTTTCGACCCGGATATCGATCACGACATCGGCCTGCCGGCCCAGACTCGACTCGGCGTTGCCGGTCATGGCGATCAGTGCGACCTTCATGCGCTTAATGATCGGCAGGATAGTCAAGATCTCGCCGGTTTCCCCGGAATTGGAGATCGCCAGCACGACGTCTCCCTGGGTAATCATGCCGAGATCACCGTGACTGGCTTCCCCCGGATGCACGAAGAACGCCGGCGTCCCGGTGCTGGCCAGGGTCGCGGCGATCTTGCCGCCGATATGTCCGGACTTGCCCATCCCGACAACCACCACCCGGCCCTCGGCCTTGACGATCAGCTTGCAGGCCTTGGCGAAATTCACATCGACCCGTTCGGCGAGCGCGCCGACAGCGGCGGCCTCCAGCTCAATGACCGCCCGGCCCAGTTGCTCGTAAGTGGAGATATTTGTCATCTGTGTCGTGGATTGGCAGCGATTGCGGTACTCTTTGCCGAGTATAACAAAGGCGGGACGATATCCCATGGACCATGTTGGGTTCCATAGCATCCTGATACTGCTCGCCGTTGCCGTGATTCTGGTGGCGGTGTTCCGCTATCTGCGCCTGCCGCAGATTCTGGCGTATCTGTGCGCCGGGGTGCTGGTCGGCCCCTATGGTTTGAGTTGGATCCCCGATCTCAAGGAGACCCGCTATCTGGCGGAGTTCGGCCTGGTTTTCCTCATGTTCACCATCGGCCTGGAGTTTTCTCTGCCCAAGCTGGTGGCAATGAGAAGATATGTGTTGGGCCTGGGTGGGGCCCAGGTATTTATCAGTTGCGTGCTGTTCGGCGCCCTCGCCTGGCTCTGGGGGGTGCCGACGGAAGGAGCGATCGTCATCGGCGGGGTGCTGGCCTTGTCGTCCACCGCGATCGTGATGAAGCTGATGGTCGAGCGTCTGGAGCAGAATTCCCGTCACGGCCAGCACGCGTTCGGTGTGCTGTTGTTTCAGGACCTGATCGTGGTCCCCTTCCTGATCTTGATTCCGGCCCTGGCGGGCGATACCGAGCATTCGCTTCTCTGGACACTGGGCCTGGCGCTGGCCAAAAGCGTCGTGGTCCTGGTCGGGATCATTCTTCTCGGCCGCTGGCTGCTACGACCGCTGTTGCACGAGGTCGCGTTGGCGCGTTCGCGCGAGTTCTTCATGTTGACGGTTTTACTGCTGAGCCTGAGCGCCGCCTGGCTGACGCATGTTGCGGGCTTGTCGCTCGCGCTGGGGGCCTTTCTCGCGGGCATGATGTTGGCGGAGACCGAATTCCGCCACCAGGTGGAAGGCGATATCCTGCCGTTCCAGGACGTGCTGATGGGCCTGTTCTTCGTGACCGTCGGCATGCTGCTCGATCTGCGCGTGGTGGTCGGTTACTGGCAGTGGGTGCTGCTCTGCGTGGCGGCGATCGTGTTGTTCAAGACGGTATTGATCACGCTGCTCGGCAAGCTGTTCGCGATGGAAACCGGCGTGGCCCTGCGCACCGGCCTGTTGCTGGCCCAGGGCGGCGAGTTCAGCTTCGCCCTGATGGTCCAGGCGCAGAAGTACGCCGTGCTGGTCGGCGAGGCCATGCAGATCATCCTGGCCGCGGTGATTCTCAGCATGGCGCTGGCACCGCTGATCATCCACTACAACGCCGTCGTGGCCCACCGATTGGTTCCGAGCTACGGGCGTCAGCGCAGCAGTAAAATCGATATCATCCGCGATGAGGCCAGGCATGCCGACAGCCATGTGATCATCTGCGGTTACGGCAGAAGCGGCCAGAACCTGGCCTGGATGCTGGAGCAGGAAGGCATCCCCAGCCTGGCGCTGGACCTGGACCCGGTGCGGGTGCGCGATGCCCGCGATGCCGGCAAGCCGGTGGTGTTCGGCGATGTGGCCCGGCGCGACGTGTTGCACGCCGCGGGGCTGCGCCGCGCCAGGGCGCTGGTGGTCAGTTTCAATGATGTGCCTCTCGCGCTGCGTGTGCTGGAACTGACCCGCGCGCTGCGCCTGGATATGCCCGTCATCGTGCGCACGGTCGACGATGCCGATCTGGAGCGGCTGTACGCCGCTGGTGCCACCGAGGTCGTGCCCGAGAGCCTGGAAGGCAGCCTCATGATCGGCTCCCATGTCTTATTGCTGCTTGGCATACCCACGTCCCATATCATCCACCAAGTGCGCCGCGTACGCGGGGAGCGTTACCAGATGCTGCGCGGTTTTTTTCATGGCCAGGACCCGGATGTCACCGATGAGCCGGCCTATCTTCAGCGTCTGCATTCGATTACCCTGCCCGAGGGTGCCTACGCCGCCGGGCGTACCCTGGCGGAGCTGAATTTCAATACGGTGGATGTGCGCGTGACCGCGATCAAGCGCGGTGGCATCCGCGGCCCCCAGCCGGCGCTGGATACCCGGCTGCTGGCCGGCGATGTGCTGGTGCTCTACGGCACCCCCGCCACCTTGGAAGAGGCGGAGGAGTTGTTGTTGAAAGGTTGATCCATGGGATGCGGTACGGCGTGAGCGGGTGGCAACAATGGTCGAAGAACTATTGGTCGGGACTTGCGGTTGGGACCACGACGCGTGGGCGGGCGGGTTTTACCCGGCGGATCTGCCGCGCGACTGGCGTCTGAGCTATTACTGCACCGGGTTGCGGTCCGTGCTGGTGCCCGAGGCGTCGTGGGTGGGCGTCACGCCCGCGGACACCGCGGTCTGGGCCGAGGACAGCTACCCGGAATTCCGTTTTGTGCTGGCGCTGCCCGCTGAGCTAGTATCGCCGCAGCCATTCTCCGCGGCAGAGCAGCGGTTCCATGAGTTTTTACAACTTATCGCGCCGATCCAGTCACAGGCCGCAGGCCTGCTGGCCACACTTGGCCCCGAGGCGAGCGCTGTCGAGGCCTGGCTGCGCGAGATGGTGCCGTTGGTGAAACGGCACTACCGGCTCTGTGTCGATCTTGCGGCACCGCTGCGAGGGCAAGCCGGGGTCATGGACGCGCTCGCCCGTCATGGCGTCGGCCTGTGTTGGCGGGCCGAGCCGCAGGAATCGCCCCCGGCCGGCGGCGATTTCCTCGTGGCCTTCTCGCGTGAGCACGAGCCGGACGCCCAACGCCAGGTGATCGAATCGCTGGACCGGTGGATGGGTGAGGCGGGACTCGCAGCGCTTTTTTTTGATGGTCCCGGCGCCGGAGTTAACGCCTCGCAGGCACGCACCATCGCTGAATTGCTGGGTGTGTGACTGCCCACCGGCTCGGCGTTGGCGATAAACACGACCCGTACGGGGATTACATGCCCGGCAAGAGTGAATACAATAGGCCGCCGGCCGTACCCCGGCCGCGGTGCGCCACGCGGGCGCCGGTGATACAACAAATCTGAATATGAGAACACACAGAATCGTCTTTTGAACCAGCCTGAAAACCAAAACGATACCCCGCTGGTCGAGCTGCGGAACCTCACGTTCCGGCGCGGCGCGCGCCCAATCCTGGAAAATCTGTCGCTGTCGATCCCGCGCGGCAAGGTGACGGCCATCCTTGGCAGCAGCGGCACCGGCAAGACCACCATCTTGAACCTGATCGGCGGGCGTCTGCGGCCCGAGGCCGGGGAGGTGGTGGTGGACGGGCTTTCCGTTCCCCGGCTTGCCACCAAAGCGCTCTATGCCTTGCGCAAGCGCATGGGGCTGTTGTTCCAGTCCGGGGCGTTACTGACCGATCTGAACGTATTTGAGAACGTGGCCTTCCCCATCCGCGAGCACACGCGGCTGCCCGAGACCGTGATTCGCCATCTGGTGTTATTCAAACTACAACTCGTCGGCCTGCGGGGCGCGCGCGATCTGATGCCCGCGGAGCTCTCAGGCGGCATGGCCCGGCGCGTCGCCCTGGCGCGTGCCATTGCGCTCGATCCGATGATCGTCATGTACGATGAGCCCTTTACCGGCCTGGACCCGATCTCCATGGGGATCATCGTCAAGCTCATAGGAAGGCGCCAGCAAGGCACCGCTGGCAAAAGGCGGTACCCTCGAGGGGCTTGAAGGCGCCGACTTGTTTGCTGCCGTCGGTGGCGCGGCCGGCGATATCAAGCTGCTGATCAGGGACGTGCGCCAGTTCGTCAACGGCCTGCCCGACGGCCCCGTGCCGTTCCATTATCCTTCGATGAGCTATGTCGATGATCTGCTTGAGGAGAGGCCGGGTGGACGGTATCCGTAGTCTGGGCCGCTGGGTGCTCGCCCGGGTGGAGCGCCTGGGTCACGCCAGCCTGTTCATGCTGGCGGTACTGGCGGGCACCGGTACCGCGCTTCGGCGTTTCCACCTGGTGATCCGGCAGATGCACAACGTGGGTGTGCTTACCGTGTTGATTATTCTGGTGTCCGGGCTCTTCGTCGGCATGGTGCTCGGACTGCAGGGCTATTACACGCTGTCGGATTTTGGCGCCGAATCCTCCCTGGGCTTGCTCGTGGCGCTGTCGCTGACCCGCGAGTTGGGGCCGGTGGTCGCCGCACTGTTGTTCGCCGGGCGCGCGGGCTCGGCCTTGACCGCGGAGATCGGCCTGATGAAGGCCACCGAACAGCTGGCGGGCATGGAAATGATGGCGGTCAACCCGCTGACGCGCGTCGTGGCGCCGCGATTTTTTGCCGGATTATTCTCGATGCCGCTGCTCGCCGCGATCTTCACGGCGGTCGGCGTGTGGGGCGGGCATCTGGTCGGGGTCGGGCTGATCGGCGTGGATGAGGGGCTGTTCTGGTCGCGCATGCAGGACGGGGTGGATTTTCAGGACGACATCCTGAACGGCGTCATCAAAAGTTTCGTATTCGGCTTTGTGGTAACCTGGATCGCGGTGTTCGAAGGTTATGACACCGTGCCCACCTCCGAAGGGGTCAGTCGCGCCACCACGCGCACGGTGGTGAACGGCTCATTGGCCGTGCTGGGACTGGACTTCATTTTGACATCGCTGATGTTTGGAGAGCTCTGACATGGTGAGGAGACAAACGCTGGAACTCCTGGTAGGCCTGTTCGTCGTCGCTGGGGTGTTTGCGCTGGCAATGCTTGCGTTCAAGGTGGGTAATCTGACCGGTGTTGATGTGACCAAGGGTTATACGCTCAAGGCCCGTTTCGACAACATCGGCCAGCTGAAGGTCAAGGCGCCGATTACCGTCGGCGGGGTGCGCATCGGGCGCGTGGCGGCTATCCACATGGATGAGAATTTTTACGCAATTGCTACACTTAATATTAGCAAGCAGTACGGCGAGCTGCCCAAAGACACCGGTGCCTCGATTCTCACGGCCGGGTTACTGGGCGAACAGTATGTCGCGCTGGAGCCCGGTGGCGATGAAGAGGTCCTCAAAGACGGTGATGAATTAACCATTACACAGTCCGCCTTTATACTGGAGAAAATGATCAGTCAGTTCCTGTACAGCAAGGCGGCGGGATCGGACGCCAAGTAGCGAGTAAAGTGGCGGCCGGACAATAAAACGATGGGAGTGATATATATGAATCTGATCAATGGCAAATCCGTGCATGTGCTGTTATTGCTGTTGACGCTTGCGATGGCCCCCGTGCAGGCCCAGGCCATGCCCGATGAACTGGTGCGGACGACAACCGACAAGATACAGGCGCTCCTGAAGCAGAACCATGCGCTCTACGAGCAGGATAACGCTAAGTTGTACGCAATGGTCTATGAGCATATTCTGCCGCACTTCGATTTTCGCGCCATGTCCAAACTGGTGCTGGCCCGTCACTGGCGGGGTGCGAGCGAAGACCAACGCACGCGGTTTGCCGGCGAGTTTCGCGATCTGCTGGTGCGCACCTATGCGACCGCGTTGCTGAACTATACCGATGAGGAAATCATCATGCTGCCGTTCCGCGCGAATCCCGGGGACAAGCGTGTGGAGGTCAAAACCGAGGTCAAGCGCAGCAGCGGCGGCCCCAATATTCCGCTCTACTACCGATTTTACAAAAAGGACGAGAAGGCCGAGTGGAAGGTCTATGACGTCTCCATCGACGGAATCAGCATGGTGACCAATTACCGCAGTGTGTATGCCGATAAAATCAGGAAACAGGGTCTGGATGCCCTGATCGCCAGCATGGCGTCGACGGGTCCGGAGACGGTCAAGCCGGCGCCAAAGTGAATACCAGCCATGTTGTCCTACGGGAAGACGGCAGCTATGAAATCAGCGGACTGCTGACCTTCGCCACCGTGCCCGCGCTGCTCAAGCAATCGTCTGAGTGGTTGGCGTCAGGCGAGCGCGTCATTACGGTTGATCTCAAACAGGTCAGCCGGGCCGACAGCGCCGGACTTGCCCTGATGATCGAATGGTTACGCCTCGCCCGCGCCAGGCAGTTACAGCTCAGCTTCGCCAATATCCCCACGCAGCTGGCAAATCTCATCCGCATCAGCGGGCTGCAGGATCTGTTCCCAACCGAGTCCAGTTAGACGATGACGGCGGCCGTTGCGATAAGCGCTGTGCATAAGCGTTTCGGGCGCGTCCGCGCCCTTGAGGGCATCGATCTGACGATCGGGCGCGGTGAGTTCTTCGGTCTGCTGGGCCCGAACGGCGCCGGAAAGTCGACGCTCATCAATATCATCGCGGGGCTCACCCGTGCCGACGCCGGTACGGTCGCCGTGCTCGGCCACGATGTCGTCAACGAATACCGCCCGGCACGCCAGGCGCTCGGCATCGTGCCGCAGGAACTGGTATTCGATCCCTTTTTCACCGTGCGCGAGGTACTGCAAATCCAGTCCGGCTATTTCGGTCTGGGAGCGGCAAACGAGGCCTGGCTCGATGAATTGCTGCAGGCATTGATGCTGAGCGACAAGGCCAGCGCCAATATGCGCACGCTTTCCGGCGGCATGAAGCGCCGCGTGCTGGTGGCCCAGGCCCTGGTCCATAAACCCGAGGTGGTGGTGCTGGACGAGCCCACCGCCGGGGTGGACGTGGAGTTGCGCAAATCCCTGTGGGAGTTTATCCAGCGCCTGCACCGGCACGGCCATACCATCGTGCTGACCACCCACTACCTGGAGGAGGCCGAGGCCCTGTGTGACCGCATCGGGATTCTCAACCACGGCGCCCTGGTGGCGCTGGATACCACGCAGGGCCTGATGGAGCAGGGGATAGGTAACACCTTGTGCGTGTGCATCACGACGGCCGAGCCGGTGACCGCACTGCCAAGCGCTTTGGAGGCCAAGCTCAAGGAGCGCGATGCCACGCGTCTGGTGTTTCAGCTGAACAAGGACAGCGATTCCATCATTGAGGTGCTCGATTCCCTGCGCACGGCCGGCGTCGCAATTGTTGATCTACAGACCGTCGAGGCCGACCTGGAAGATGTGTTCATTGAATTGACCCGCACGCGCAGCGAGGTTGCCGGGCATTGAACCTGCGTGGGCTCTACACCTTGTTTTACAAGGAGCTGCTGCGCTTCGCCAAGGTCGCGTTGCAGACCCTGATGGCGCCTGTCATTGTCTCGCTGTTGTATCTGCTGATCTTCTCCCATGTCCTGGCGGAGCACGTGCAGGTCTACGAACAGGTGAGTTATACCGCGTTCCTGGTCCCGGGTCTGATCATGATGTCGATTATTCAGAATGCATTCGCCAACAGCTCATCGAGCCTGATCCAGTCCAAGGTCACCGGCAATCTCGTCTTTATCTTATTGTCGCCGCTGTCGCATCTGGAGTTGTATCTCGGTTTTATGCTGGCGGCGGCGGTGCGGGGCATCGTCGTGGGGGCCGGGATCTATCTGGTGGCGATCGCGTTCGTGCCCTTGCCGCTGCATAATACCGTGGCGGTCCTGTCCTTCGCGCTTCTGGGCAGCGCCGCCCTGGGTAACCTCGGGATCATCGCCGGCATGTGGGCGGAGAAGTTCGATCAACTCGCGGGTTTTCAGAATTTCATCATTGTGCCTTTGTCGTTCCTGAGCGGCGTATTTTATTCGCTGCATTCGTTGCCTGAATTCTGGCAGCGGCTCTCGCGTTTCAATCCCTTTTTCTACATGATCGACGGTTTCCGCTATGGTTTCTTCGGGGTTTCCGATGTGGATCCCCTGCTGAGTCTGGCGATCGTGGGCCTCTGCCTGCTGGCCCTTGCCGCGCTGACGATGCTGCTGCTGCGGCGGGGGTATAAACTGCGTAACTGACGTTCCGACGACAGCCGAGTCAGCGCACAAAGGGCTTTGGGCGCATTGCGGCGGTGCGGGTGATGCCGTTGGCGCTGGCCGATGGGGGGCCGACGTGCTTTTTCCGGATTTTGGCGCCAAGAATCTCTGAAATTGTCTTAATTTGTGTTAAAAGGGGCGTGAAGATAAAAAGATAATGCCCTTAGGAAGCCCGAATGAGCAAACGAAGCGTGGGATTTGGATCAGCCAATTTTGGCGAGTACCTCGCCGGCGAGCGTCCACCGCTCTCACTGGAGGTCAAATTGCGGAGGCCGCCCGAAGGCGGCGAGTTCGAATCGCTGCCCACGCCCTTTGCTCAGATCGAAGCGAGCGGGCTGTCGGGCACATCGTATCTCGGCAGGCTCAGTGCTGATCAAGCGGGGCTCAAGCGTGACGTGATAATAAAGGCCCTGAAGGACTGGCGCCCTTCGCATTCCCTCACCACAGAGACTGCCGGGAATAATCAGCTTATTGGCAGGGTTTTTCAGGACGAGTTCTCCGCGCTCAGCGAATTCCCAGATTCTGACGACGAGCCCGTGGTGCGGATCATCCCGTTTAATGTATCCGCGCCGCAAGCGGGCGGTCTGGATGAGCTGTTGCCGCTGTTTTTCTGTAAGCGCCAGCAGGTCTATTTCAATCCCCCGTGCCCGAACTGTGGCGAACCGCTGACTGATTGCAGGGATGAGAGTCTCTTGACTCAAACCGGCCTGCGTCCGTACTCGAGCTCGCCTTATCGTTATCTGTATTGTCCGAAATGTGTCTCGGGCGCGTCGTCCGACGGCAAGCGTTTTTATGCCTATGAATCAGACGGAAGCGCGCCGGGGGTCGTTGGCGATCGCTGGGAGCTCATCAGGGATTTCGCGAGGCTCGTTCTGGGTTCGGGCAAGACGAAATTGCCCGCTTTTCCTTGTGTCGGCTGTTCTTACGCCAAATCGTGCTATTCCGGGACGGAAAAAGACGCCGGGGGAGAGGCGAGCCGGTTGCTCGTGCCTTTTTCCTTCTATCAGTTCAAGGCGTTTGTGCATGAGTTTTTGCCGTTACATTTCGATGAATATTGCGACCTGGCCGGGGGGCAGCACTGGCAGGACCTGAAACAATCCCTGGCCGATAATCACGAATTTGATCGTTTGCAGGTTTTGGAGACCATTGAGTACCCACCGGACATGTTTGCCGATTTGCTCTTTGCGAATGATGACAACGGGCGCCCGGGTCTGGAGGTGTCGTATATCAAGCTCGCGGTCTTCGAGGAGATGTGCAAAGGTGTTAGGGCAGTGCACCAGCGATTGCAGAGACCGCATTTGAGCATCAGGCCAATGAACGCGTGGCTCGATTTCGGAAATGCGGGTAAGACAGTACCGCCTTTCTGGGATTTCCGCTGCCGCCTCACAGGTCTGGATAGCGCCTTGCCAATATTGGAAGACATTCACGTAAGCGAAGGCGGGGCCCTGCGCTATCAACCGCCGCAACAGTTCAATATTGCATACACGCACCCCGCCATCGTCAGTGGCCTGTTCAGGCAGTCTCATAGCGGAAAGTTGACCATTCGAGCGGTTGACTCACAAGAGGAGAACACCCACGTAGTGGTGGCCAATCTCGAAGCGACCGGCGTCAATTTGGCGGACTGCCGGGGCAGCGATCTCGTGCGCATCCGCTTCGGCAGGGGACAGGGGTTCCAGGAGAGCTTTGATGTCGATTTCATCAGCTCGGGTTCAAGCGACGGCTCACTGAGGTTGTCCTCGCTGCCGGTTGCTCTTGCATCCCCGGCTTTGGTGCAGATGCGTAACCTCGGTGCCGCGCCACGTTTCGACATACCATTTAGAGTGCACAGATCATTTGGTATCGAGTGCGATCTGTACAGTCTGGGCATGATGCTTTTCCGGGCCCTGCTGGCCAACAAGTCGCAGGACATGAGCAGGGTCCATCAGCGCTGTCGCGATATCGCCGCGCTTTTGGAGCAGACATTCTCGCGTGAAGGCGTGGATCAATCAGGCACGCACTTGCGAAGTAACCTGTTTGAACAGTTGCGGCTCGAGCTGACAAACGAGATCTTTGATAGAAAAAATATATTTTATGAACCGGACGAGGCCTCGGCGAGGGCGCTCCCGCCGGCATTATGGCAAAATATTTTGACCCTGGGTTTCTGCCTGATTACCCAGATTCCCTCGTTCAGTTATGCCTATACCCTGGCCGATGGGTCGGTGCAGTCATCCTGGGACAGCCTGGATGCCGTCCTGCGCGATCTGGAGAACATAACGCAGAGCATTAAACAGGCCTTATTCGTGGACCCCCCTGTGATGGACGATGACATCCATGCGGTTCTGACCGAACTGACCGAAGATCCGTCCTGGCTCGATAAGATCAGCGCCGGGATGCGAGCGCAGAGTGAAGCGGATCTCGTGCCAGGGGACAGCTCCGCCGCCGGCAAAGCGGCAAATAAAGAGCAGCAGCGGGTGGAACCGACCGGTGGGAAGCCGGTGGGAGCGCCTAAACGGACAAAGCCGCCTCGGGAAGGTGTTAAGGTCGAGGCGTCTAAAGATGCAGGCGGCCCGGCCCCACTCGACGAGACCATCATCGCATCGCGAGCCGGCGTGCATCGGCAGGGCACGACCAGGGATGCGCCGGCCGCGACGGGGCCCGTGGGGGGACCGGCAGCCGATCTCGATGAGACGATCATCGTCTCGCGGGACAGCGGCGCCGGAGGCGGCGCGATACCGGCCTCGGGGTCTCCTGGAGCCCGGCGAGGCGATGCAAAACCAGCCGGGGAGGCACAAAAAGACAACGAAGGGGAGGACTATGGCGAACTCGCTGAGACGATCATAGTCAGACCTCGTGCCGACAACCCTGATAAGAACAAGTGAGCACAAAGATGGTATTTGCCGGAGGTCTGCCGGAGCAGGAACCCCAGCGCTTGGTCGATTCCCTGCGTTTGGTCTTTCGCCGTTGCCGGTCGTTGCCGGGGGAAGATCGCGGCGCCGTGATCAGAATGTATCTTGCCTATACTTTACGGGACGCAGGCCGCGCGGATGTCACTCGGATACTCCAGGATGTGGACTGTCTGTTGACGGGTCTCCCGCGCTCCCTGAGACAGGCTTCTCGTGGGGGCGGCGCGGTGGCCGATTTGGGTCGGCAGAAGACCGTTCTGGAGAAGCTCATTGGTGTTTATTATGGCGCGGATGCCGGCTCACACGTGAAAGCGGACAGGGCGTCTTTAATCGCGGAGGCCGACGGCATTATCGACGCCATCGTGTCCGGCCTGCGGGCCATTGCGGCGACAAAAAGCGCGGGCGAGGAGTCATTGCAGGGGCTTATCGACGATATTGGCAAGGCAACATTGAATAACAAGAAGGCGATGAGCGAGGCGGTCAAGGAATCATTCGACCGCCTGTTGAGCGCCATTGCACCGGAATCCTTACAGGCCTATGTGGAAAGTAAAATGAAGCTTGGGCCGTTTTACAAAGCGTCTCTTTACGACGCTTTTCATGACAAGTATCAGCAACTAGAGGCATATCATGCCAAGGGGAACCTCGTACGGGATTTCCGCGCCATGTATAAAAAGAACTTGCAGTCAAGCTTAGAGGGATCGGAGTCAAAATGAGCACAAGATGCATAAAAGTATTACTGGTATTCGCGCTGGTTTTATCTGGTCTGGCCGGTTGCGCGAGCCCCAAGGAAATACAATACCGGGAAAGAGGTCTCGTGGTCGATATCAAGGCCACCGCCGATGTCAATTGGTTTTACAAGCAACCCCACACGATAGCGCTGGTGTTCTATCAGTTGTCTGAACCGAATATATTCAATCAGATGCTGGAGGACCCCGAGGGCGTGTCCGTGCTCCTTGAAGGGCAGTCGTTTGACGCATCGGTAAAATCGCGGCGCAAGCTTGTGATCCAACCCGGGGAAAGCCGTGTGCTGACCATGGACAGAGCGGCCGACGTACGCTATGTCGGTGTCGTGGCCGGTTTCTATAATCGGCGTGAAGGCAATTTCAGCCGGCTTTATCCGGCCAAGCTGTGGAAATTCATCGTCTGGGCCGGGCCCAGGAAAACGAAACTCACCTTGAGACTGGGGAAGGACGGGTTTCTCAATTAAAGTGCTTATGATGATCCGTATTTTGGGCACGTCAACAGACCGCGACCCGATGATTCAATACGAGTGTCACGAATCTTCTGCCGCGGTTCGCGCCAGCCTTCCTGGGGTGGGGTTATGAGTGGAAACAGGCCGATTTTTTGGTACGAGGGCACATTCTTAAGACCGCAGCATTTCCAGCAGCAGGATCTTTTCCACCAGACACAGCTGCGCGATGTGCGCGCGATTACGACGCCCCACCCCTGGGGGGTGTCGTCTTTGAGCATTCTGCAATCGGCCCTGAACAACCAGGTATTCGAAGTCGAGCAATGTGAGCTTGTCTTTCCCGACGCGCCGGCGGTACGTTACCCCGGAAACGCCTATTTGGGCCGCAAGTCGTTCGAGGATTCCTGGGATGCCTCGGGCAAGCCGCTGGCGGTATATATCGGCCTGAAGAGGCTGTTTCCCGGCAGGTCGAATGTATCGGCCGCCGCCAAGGAAGATGGCACTGAGCCGAAGGATACCGGTGGCATCAACGCAAACCGCTATCGTGCGCTGGAGAATCCGACGCCGACCTATGATCTCTACGCCGATGATCAGCAGGAACCGATCTCTTTCCTGGATTACCATCTACAGGTTTTTTTTGAGGACGAAATCGAGCAGGCGGTCGATTTTGACCTGATTAAGGTCGGCGAGATAGAACGCTCGGGCAGCGAAGTGCGACTATCGGACAGATTTATCCCGCCGTTGATGCGTGTGGAAGCATCACCGCAGTTGGCGAGAATGGTACGCAATGCCAAGGAATTGCTGACAACGCGAGGTCGTGATCTCGCGCTCTATAAAGGCGCAAAAGGGATGGCGGCGGAGGAATTCAGTGCCAGGGATATGGTATACCTCCTGGCCCTGAATACGCTCAACCGGTACATTCCCGAGCTTCACCACCTGACCGAGCAAAGTGCCGCCCATCCCTGGATCATATACGGTGTCCTGCGCCGCATTGTGGGGGAGCTGTCGACGTTTTCCACCCGTTTCGATGTCTTCGGGAAGCTGGATGAAGAGCCCGAAGGTAAAGGCATGCCCGAATACCAGCATGAAGACCTTGCCGGGTGCTTCGGTCAGGCCGGCGAGATTTTGCTTAACCTGCTCGACGAGCTGACGGCTGGGCCTGACTATGTCAGCACGCTGCATTTCGACGGCACTTACTTCTATTCCGATGTCGGCGAACGTGTATTCAAGGGTAATAATAAATATTACCTCTCTGTGCGCTCGGAACTGCCGGCCGAAGGGGTCGTGGCCATGATGCAGACGATCGCCAAGCTGGGCGCCAAGGAGCACCTGCCGATACTGATGGCCAGATCGCTGCCCGGCGTTCCCCTGGAATACCTGCCGGCTCCGCCCACCGTGTTACCGAGGCGCGTCAATACCATCTATTTCCAGTTCGATACACAGGGTCAGGCGTGGGACGCCGTCCGGGACGGGCTGAACGTTGCCATTTACATGGACAACCCGCCGGCTGAAACCGAAATGCAGCTGTTGGTGGTTTATGGGAAATAACAAGATTGATCATCTGCTGAGCGAGTGTTTCGTCAGCGTTTTTGCCTACACGATGCTGCTCAAGCAGACCTGCGTACAGCGACAGCTCCCGTTTGAAGAGGTGAGTGAAAAACTGCGCTCTCTTTTCCTGGATTCCGCCGAGCAGATGAGGATGCTGGGGGTCGATCCGCGTGATTATGATGACGCGAGATTTGCGGCGTGCGCCTGGGTCGATGAGACGATCCTGAATATGCCCTGGATGCATAAGGCGAAATGGCAGCGTTTCCAGCTGCAAACGGAGTTTTACAACACCAAGAACGCCGGTGATGAGTTTTTCGAGCGATTGACGCAGCTGTCTCCCGATCAGCACGCGGTGCGGGAAGTGTATTATGTGTGCTTGTGTCTTGGGTTCATGGGACGTTACTGTCATGACGGTGATGAGATGCTGCTGGAGCAGCTCAAACAGTCGACGCTCAATATGCTGACAGGGAACATAGAAGGGTTGCGGTCATATACGAAGAAGACCATGTTCGACGATGCCTATCAAGGGAAGATGGATCAGGGAGGCGAGCGTCAGCCGAACAAAACCAGATCGGCCTGGCTGATTTCAAGCGTGTGGCTAATATTCGCCCCGCCCGTATTGCTCCTTTTTCTGTTCTTTGTCTATTCCCTTGTGTTGAACGGAGTCGTCGGAAACGTCATAGCGCGCGTGATAGAGGGATAGCTTAATTGGCCGCCGTCGCAAGTTTTTCCAAGTGGTTGCTCCTCGCGGTTGCGCTAGTCTTAATCATCGTTGGGGCCTGGATCATCGTTTACGCCATGGAGTGGCCGTTCTCAATGGTCCCGGTGCTTGTGCTTCTGTTCATCGGGCTTATTCTGCTGATCCGATATTGGCGGCCCGTGACTAAATGGTTAAACGAAAGATACAAAGCGATTCGCAGTAGATACCAGGGTGTCGAGGGCCTCGATCAGGAGGCGGTCGCGAGGATACGGCGCCTTGAGACGATCTGGAAGTTGTCGATCAGAAAACTCCGTCACTCGCGCCTCAAGACCAAAGGGAATCCGTTATATGTTCTGCCCTGGTATGTGACTATTGGAGACAGGAAAGCGGGTAAGACCAGTGCCGTTCGTAACAGCCGGATTTCCGTTCCGCTGCTGGAATCAAAACCCGCGACATTTCTTGAGCAGGATCAGGTCTGTGACTGGTGGTTCCTGGAAGAGGCAATCGTTCTTGATACGCCGGGTCGTTATTCAATTCACAAAAACGAGGGAGACAGGGCGGAATGGCAGAAATTTCTGTCACTGCTTGCCAGGTACAGGAAGTGGGAACCCCTTAACGGGCTTATCATCGCGGTATCGGCGGAGGATCTGCTGTCCGGGGATGCGGAACGGCTGAAACAACAAGCCATTCATTTGCGCGAGCGCGTGGACGAATTGATGCGCCGTCTGGGCGTTAAGTTTCCCATTTATCTGTTAATCACAAAGTGTGACCGGATCGCCGGGATGTCGAAGTTCTTTCAGCGCTTTCCGGAGGCGTCGCTGAGTCAGGCCATGGGCGCCCTCAATAGTGAGTTTCTGCTTGATGTCGACCGCGAGACATTGATCTCGCGCATGTTCGAGAAGATTTATAACGATCTCAGCGTGCTGCGTTTGAGCCTGCTGGGCGAGGCGGGTGACGATACCGGTGCCCAGGCCGTGGTGTTTCCCGAAGAGGTCAGCCGGCTTGAAAAACCGCTCGCGGCCTATCTTGGTATCCTGCTCGGGGAGGATATCTATCAGGACAAACCGCTGTTAAGAGGCATTTATTTTTCAAGCGCCCATCAGGACGGCGTGCCACATTCCAGCTTCCTGCCGGAGTTGGGCTTCCAGGACGAGCAGCATCCGCAGTCTCCAGGCGATACAAGCTTTTTCCTGCGGGATGTATTCGGCAAGGTGTTGAAAAATGACCAGTCGCTGGTCGCGCCGACGGCCAAGACCGTGTATCTGCGCCGTATCAAGCAGAATATCGGTTTGAGCAGTTGGGTCTTCTTCTGCCTGTTCTGCGGTGTATTGATGACCGCGGCATTCTTCAAGAATCTCACCGTTCTCCACAACGTGGACAACGAACTGCCGGCGATGCTTGATTTGCGGGACGAGTACAAAGCGGATATCGCGATGCTGACCGATTTCCGCACGGCCGTTCAACGTCTTATTGAGCACAATGACAGTTGGTGGGCCCCAAGGTTCGGTCTGAACCAGAGCAGGCAGGTGGAGACGCGGCTCGCCACGATTTATAACAAGAAATTCAAGAAGGGCATCCTGATCCAGGTTGAGAAGGAGTTGGATCGGCAAAGGCGCAGCCTCAGCCGGCATACAGAACGGGTCGACATCGCCACCTATGTCGATTTCATGAGCAGGCGCATTCGTCTTCTGCGTACCGCCATCGAGACGGACCAGTCATGGGAGGCGCTGAGCCAGCTGGATCAGCCCGATTTCCGTTTGTTCCTGGCTATCGAAGATGCCGACGACAGGGTCTCGGTGGCGAAGTTGATGCAGCAGAACTACCTGACCTACATTGCCACCCAGGAAGATGACCGGGTGCTGAACAGGGAACTGTCTGAGGAATACGAACGTTTAAGACTCCTGATATCGATTGAGGGTTTGGGTCTTGACTGGCTCGCGGATTGGGCGAACCGCCAGGACCGTCTGGCGGCTATTACGGCGGCGACCTACTGGGGTGCGGCGCCGCCGGCCGAAGAGGACCGCAAGATACTCGTCATCGAAAAGGCCTATACGCCCAGGGGGTGGGAGGCCATCCGGGATTTTCTGGCGGGTGTCGAAGCGGCGCTGCCCGGCTCCGAGTTGCTGAGGGAAAAGCGTGCGAAATTCGAATCCGGCTATCGTGAGGAATATTTCCTGCAGTGGCAGAATTTCATCCTCAATTTCGACATTGGGGCGCGTGGCTGGTCGGAGCGCGACAAGAAAAAAGAGCTCGTCGTGAAGCTTGGCACAAATGAATCACCCTATGATCATCTGCTGGCTGACCTGATGGAAGGTGTGCGGCCGGCGGTCGAGCTCAGCACGAAGCGCGATCAAATCCCGGCGTGGGTACGATTGGTTGAGCGCTATCAAAAAATGACCGACCCGCAGCATCAGGCAATTCTCAAAGGGGGTTACGGTCTGGTTGATAAACTGTCCAAGAAGAAGCGCAGCCGCAGGCTAACGGATCAGACGGTGCAGGTTGAGGATGAAGAGACCGCCCTTTATCAGGACATCAAGGCCTATCCGTATTTCAGCGGTTATCAGCAGACCCTGGCCACCAGCGCCGGCGCGGTGCTCTCCACGCAGGCGGCCTATGAGCTGGTAAAAGCGGTGTATGTCGAGGCGGACAACCCCGGTGCCGAACCCCAGCAGCCTGTTTCCAGAAACTTCTGGTCCCAGGCGAGACTGCGCGGAATCCTGGGCAAGGGGCAGGCGGGGGAAGAGATATTCTGGCAGTTGCTGGAGCAGCGGGCCAGGCATATCTGGGCGGCTTTGATCGTGGAATCGGAGCGTTACATTCAGTCGGCCTGGGAGAAAGAGGTATTGGCGGACATCGCCGGTTTGACGGGATGGTCCCGAATCGAAGCCTTGCAGGGCGCCAGCGGCAAGATGTGGGAGTTTTACGACAGCAGGATTTCCCCGTTCGTGGAAAGAGACCTGACCACGGGTTATGTCTCTCGCACCCTGTATGGCGAGGCGCTCGCGTTCAATGGCGCGTTTCTGCAGGCGCTCAATCGGGGCAAGGTGGGCGCGCAGGACTTGGCGGGCAGTTACCGCGTACTGGTCTCCGGCAGGCCCACCGACGTGAATCGCAGTGCAACGGTCAAGCCCAGCATGACACGGCTCACGCTCGAGTGCGGTTCGGGCAACATCGCGTTCGACAACTATAATTATCCTGCCGGCAAGACCTTTGTGTGGTCTCCCCAGGATTGTGGCAATGTCACGCTCGAGATTCACCTGGGGGATCTTGTGCTCGAAGAGCGCTATACGGGCTACAACGCGTTCGTAAAGTTCTTGAAAGTATTCGAATCGGGAAAGAAAACGTACTACCGCAAGGACTTTCCCGAGCACAGCGGCCGCCTGGGCGGTTACCGGGTCAAGCGCGTCACGGTAAGATATGCGCTATCGGGACACAAGCGGGTGATGCGTTTGGGTATGATGGCGCCGGCAGGCGCGGCCGAACAGATATTCTCCCGCGGCACGGGACAATGAGGCGTAAGCAGGATGTCGGATCCAGTCGTTGATATTGAGAAGCTCTTGCAGCCGCTGGCGGGGGATCAACCCGGCGGTGTCTCTTGCCGCTATGAGCCGGAATTCGAGGCGATCGAAGCGGAGATTGCCAAGCTTTCCGCGATCACGCCGCAGGCCGTGGACTGGGAACGTGTCGTCAACCTGGCCACCGAGATCCTGTCCGGCAAATCCAAAGACATGCTCGTTGCCAGTTATCTCGGCTACGGCCTGTTCGAGTTGCATGGTTGCGCGGGCATCGCGGCCGCGGTGGCGCTTTACAACGGGCTCATCGCGGGTTTCTGGGACACCATGTTCCCCGAAAAAAAGCGGCTCCGCGGTCGAGCCGCCGCCGCCACGTGGATGTTTGAGCGGTTCGACAAGTCGATCGCCAAGTGCAAGCCAAGCGAGGCCGATGAGCAGGCGCTTAGCGCGGCGGTGAGCGGCATCGACGAGCTGAGCGCCGCGCTTGACGAAAAACTGGGCGACAACGCCCCCCGTCTCGCCGGGTTGAGCAGGGCCGTGAAAGGCTTCCTCGATGAGATCGACGCGGGCCGGCGCCAGAAGGACGCCCAGGCCGCGCAGGCGGCGGCCGCCAAAGCGGCGCCGGCCGAGCTCGCCATCGAATCTGACAGTGATATCCCCAAGGGATTGCGGGCCTGTCAGAATATCCTGAAGAAGATTGTGGCATTTCAACGGGACAAGTCGCCCACGGACCCGTCGCCCTACCGTCTGAACCGGCTGGCCACCTGGGTAATGGTCGTGGCGCCGCCGCCTCACCAGGACGGTGTCACCCAGCTCAATCCGATCTCGGCGGAACGCATAAAGAAATATGACGATGATCTCGCCAACGGCGAGTACACAACGCTGATCACCGAAGCGGAGAACACCCTGGCGCAGTCGCCTTTCTGGCTTGATGGACATCGGTATGTCGTCGCCGCGATGGAGGCCCTGGGCGAGGAATACAGCCCGGCCAGAAAGACGGTGATCGACGAGCTTGCCGCTTTTCTGCGGCGATTTCCGGATCTGCCAAACCTGAAATATGCCGACGGCACAGCGTTCGCGGGCGACGCCACGCGCCTGTGGATCGACCAGGAGGTGCTGCCGGCCGCGGACGAGTCGCAAGCGGCGGTGGACACAGGCAGCGGCGGGTTTCCGCTGTGGGATCAGGTCATGAAAGACGCCAAGCTGCTGGCGACAAAGGGCCGTTTCAGCGAGGGGCTCACCTTATTCCAGGAGGGGATCAAGCATTGCCAGTCCGGAAGGGACGGTTTTTACTTCCGCCTGGGGCAGGCCAGGTTCTGTTACGAGTGCGGCCACGTCGACCTGGCGTTGCCGCTGCTGGAGTTCCTCGATGAGCGCGCCACCAATGAATTGGGGTTGGAGAACTGGGAACCGGCGTTGTGTATAGAAGTTGCCCAGTTTTTGCTGCTATGCTACGTTAAGTTACTAGAAAAAAAGCAAAAACCGGTTGCCGCCGTGGCCGACAAGGCGGAAGCGCTCTACGGACGCCTGTGTAGGATGGATCTAAATACCGCATTGCAGATAGGGAATAAGGCATGGCAGAAAGGCACAACAACACCAACAATGGGCACCGGAAACCTGTGAGCAGAAATAAGGAGTGAGCAATGGCCAAAGAAAGCTCGGTGGCACCGAAAGAGAGAATCAATATCGTCTACAAACCCGCGACCGGTGACGCGCAGGAGGAGATCGAGCTTCCTCTCAAGGTGCTGATGCTGGGCGATTTCACGCTTCAGGAAGACGAAACCGCGCTGGAAGACCGCAAAGTGGTCAGCATCGATAAGAACAATTTCGATGACGTGCTTCGTGGTCAGAAGCTCAATGTCTCCATCACCGCGGAGAACAAGCTCGCCGAGGAAGGCGGTGAAATCCCCGTCAACCTCAAGTTTAACGCGCTCAAGGACTTCGAACCGCAGGGGGTGGCGCAACAGGTTCCGGAATTGCAGAAGCTGCTGGAGCTGAGGGAGGCGCTGACCACGCTCAAGGGGCCCCTGGGTAATGTACCCAGCTTCCGCAAGCGCATTCAGTCCCTGATTACCGACGAGGCCACACGGGAAAAACTGTTGCAGGAGCTGCAGGCAAAAGAGGGCGGTGCCGAGGGTGCCGAAACGGCCGAAGAGGGCAAAGAAGAGCCGGGCGAATAAGGTGTCGGGCGTCCAGCGACCAACGAATCCGCGGGTCTATCGTAGTTAACCGAGTAAAGGAGGCAATACCATGGCAGATGCCGAAGAAAAGCAGGAAGGCAATGCCGCTGCCGAAGCACAAGCCGAAGAGGTCTCGCTTCTGGACCAGATCATGCAGGAGACCAAGATCAAGCCCCAGGACGAGTCCTATGAGGTAGCGAAAAAGGGTGTCGAGCTCTTCCTCTCGGAAATTATCAAGTCCTCCCGTTATGAGGAGCGGGTCGAAAAGGCCTTGGTCGACCAGGTGATCGCCGAGATTGATCAGAAGCTGAGCAAGCAGCTGGACGCGATCATGCACAATCCCAAGTTCCAGCAGCTGGAATCGGCCTGGCGTGGCCTGAAACTCGTCGTCGACCGCACGAATTTCAGGGAGAACATCGAGGTCGGTATGCTCAATGTCTCCAAGGAAGGTCTGGAAGATGACTTCACCGATAATCCGGAGATCACCCTCTCGGGGCTGTATAAGCACGTTTATACCGCCGAATACGGCCAATTCGGTGGCAAACCGGTCGGCGCCATGATTGGCAATTTTGACTTCAGCCCGTCGGCGCAGGATATCAAGCTGCTGCAGAACGTCGCCAGCGTCGCCACCATGGCGCACGCGCCTTTCGTGACCGCGGCGGGTCCCAGCTTTTTCGGCGTCGAATCCTTTGAGGAGCTGCCCAATCTCAAGGATCTGAAATCGATCTTCGAGGGCCCGCGCTATGCCAAATGGAATTCCTTCCGTGAATCCGAAGACTCGCGCTATATTGCGCTGACCGTGCCGCGCTTCCTGCTGCGTGTCCCCTATGGCAAGGATTCCAACCCGGTCAAGGCCTTCGATTACGAGGAAGACGTTCATGGTTCCCACGATGACTACCTGTGGGGCAACACCGCCTTCGCGTTCGCAACGCGGCTGACCGACAGCTTCGCCAAGTACCGTTGGTGCCCGAACATCATCGGTCCGCAGAGCGGTGGCGCGGTGGAAGACCTGCCGTTGCACCAGTACGAGTCGATGGGTGAGATCGAGACCAAGATTCCGACCGAGGCGCTGGTATCGGATCGTAAGGAGTTCGAGCTCGCTGAGGAGGGCTTTATTGCATTAACCATGAGAAAGGGCAGTGATAACGCGGCCTTTTTCTCGGCCAATTCCGTGCAGAAACCCAAGAACTTTGGCGGTACCGCGGAAGGCAAGGAAGCGGCGGTGAACTATAGCCTCGGTACTCAGCTTCCGTATTTGTTCATCATTACCCGGCTCGCGCATTACATCAAGGTGCTGCAGCGCGAGCAGATCGGCAGCTGGAAAAGCAAGTCCGACCTGGAAAAGGAGCTCGGAAACTGGTTACGTCAGTATGTCTCCGATCAAGAGAATCCGCCGGCGTCCGTACGTAGTCGCCGGCCGCTGAGGCAGGCGCAGATTACCGTTTCCGAAGCCGAGGATGCCGGGTGGTATACTGTGTCGCTCGACCTCGTACCCCATTTCAAGTACATGGGTGCGAATTTTACGCTCTCGCTAAAAGGGAAGTTAGACAAGGCGTAAGGATCTGTTGATCTCTCGGGCAGGGGTTTGAGATCGCGGGCCTTTTGTTGGATAAAATAACGATGAAGGGATGACGTCTGCCCAATCGATAAGAATTCAACCGCAAACGATGCGGAATAAGGGTGTGTTAGCTCCGTGAGATAATCGCAGATGTACTTGCGCTGACCAGAACGGCATAGCTGGTTGGCTTCGCGACATCGTCGCACTGAGGGGCGTGGCGGTTTTGCGTGGGCAGAGGCATGATTCGCCGTCAACTGTAACTGGGAGGTCCACAGCGCTTATGGCATTCGAACAGAGTCTGCTCGAAAGAATTGCCCGGCCCGAGGGCGCGGGCGGGTACAAGCTGAAACTCAACGAAGACAAGCTTGTCGATTCCGTGCTCGAGCACATGCGAAAGATGTTGAATGTCAGGCACGGAAGCGTGCCCGCGCTGCCCGATTACGGATTGCCTGATTTCAATGACCTCGCCATGCGATTTCCCGACGCCATTCTCGAGCTGCGAAAAGCGATAAAGACCTGTATCGAAAAGTACGAGCCTCGACTATGCAATGTGAAAGTCGATTATGCCCCCAATCCGGAGAGTCCGCTGGATTTGCATTATGATATCACGGCACAGCTAGTGGTCGATGGGGCCAAGGGAAACGTGTGGTTTCAGACCACGCTGGACTCGGCCGGAAAGGCATCCATCCGAGGATAGGACCGTTGCCATTTAACGAATACTATCAGGAAGAGCTGGCCTATCTGCGTGAAATGGGAGAGGTCTTCTCGCGCGCCTATCCCAAGCTGGCGCCTTTCCTGACAGACAAGGGTAACGATCCGGATGTCGAAAGGCTAATGGAAGGTTTTGCCTTTATCGCCGGCCGCATCCGGCAGAAGCTGGACGACCAACTGCCTGAGCTCACGCACGGCCTGCATGCCTTGTTATGGCCGAACCTGCTGCGCCCCATTCCCTCGGCGTCCGTTCTTCAGTTGACACCATTGCCCGGCGCGGTCACTGAGAAACAGACCGTCACCCGTGGTGTGGAGGTCGACTCAAAACCGGTTGATGGCACGCCGTGCCGTTTCCGGACCTGTTACGACGTCGATATCTATCCACTGTCGATTACTGGCATTGGGCTGAAAAGGACCGGGCCCACGACGCAGCTCAAAATAAAGTTTCAGTTGCACGAAGGTGCATCCATCGACAAAATCGATATGGCGAGCTTGCGCTTTTTTCTTAACGGGGATTTGCAGACCTGTTTTACACTCTATTCGTTTTTCTTCCGGCATCTGGCTGGGATCACCATCGAGGGATCAAGAAAGGCGGGTAGCGGTGGCAAATTAACATTACCGCCCGACGCCGTGCACGCCGTCGGCTTCGCCGATGATGAGGAGCTCGTTCCATATCCTCCCAATGCCTTTATCGGCTATCGCCTGCTGCAGGAATATTTCAACTTACCGCAAAAATTCCTGTTTCTGGAATTGACTGATCTTGGTTCCATCGCGCGGCTACCGATCGAGAACAAGTTTGCAATCACCTTTGAATTCAATCGCCGCATCGAAGATCATGTAAGGTTGACGAATAGCAGCATACTGCTTTATTGCACTCCCATTGTGAATCTCTTTGCCAAGGATGCCGATCCGATCCGCATTGAGCACAACAAGGACGAATACCGCGTCAGGCCCTCTGCATCGGAACCTTCGCATTTTGAGATTTATTCTATTGATCGTGTCGAAGGATGGGCGTATGGCGACAGAAAAAAAGTGCTCTATGCTCCATTTGCGTCCTTTGATCATGCCACCAGTACCATGGATGATGGCTACAACTATTACAGAATAAGACTGCGACCATCCGTGGTCGGAATGAATGTTGATACCTTCTTGTCATTCGAATCCCATGGCGAGAAGGGCGTTGCCCCACAGGTCGTGACGGTATCTGCCGAGCTGACCTGCACCAACAATCGTTTGCCCGAGAAATTGCGGATCGGCGACATTTCGGTCCAGACAGGATCATCACCGGAGTTCGCCGAATTCAAAAACGTTTTACTGGTAACGGCTTCAACGCCGCCACCACTGGAAAGCGACTTGCACTGGCAGCTTATCTCGAATATGTCGTTGAATTATCTGTCGCTGGCCGATGTGCAGGCCTTGAGGGTCGTGTTGTCGACCTATAACTTCCCGGCCTTCTACGACAGGCAGGCGCAGAGAGCGCACGAGCTGAGGATGGAAGGCTTAAGCGGTATCAAGCTGGAACCCACGACCATGATGTTCAAAGGGCTGCCCGTGCGTGGGTATAAGATTTTCCTCAGCATGAAAAGCGGGAGTTTTTCCAGCGAAGGGGAAATGTACTTATTTGCGACAATACTTAACCAATTTTTTTCATTATACGCGAGCGTGAACTCCTTTATCCAGCTCGTCGTGCGAGACCTTGATCGCGGTGATGAATACCAATGGAAACCGAGGATAGGCCAACAGCCGCTGCTTTAGTTAAGGACCTGCTGAATAACAGCAAGCCTTTTTCTTTTTTCCAGGCGGTAAGGCTGCTGGAGCGCGTCAGCGCGGCCAGCGGACCAATCGGCGGCAGGGGATCTGTCAGTCAAGCGCCGGTCTTGTTTCGCGCGAACGCGAGTCTCGCGTTTGCTGCCAGGGACATTGAATCGGTCGAACGGCGCGAAACGAAAGTCAAAGGGTACCCGGAGTTCTTGATGACCGTGAATTTTCTCGGCATGTACGGGCCTTCCTCGCCGTTGCCTGACCATTATACGGAAGACATACTGTATGCCGGCGGTGAGGATTCCGGTGTTCGTCATTTTTTGGATCTGTTTAATCATCGTTTTGTGTCGTTCTTCTACCGGACCTGGGCGAAGTACCGTTATTACGCGCAGTATTTGCCCGGTGCAACGGACCAGTTTTCGCAATGGATGTTTGCGCTCACAGGCCTCGGTAACCCGATGATCCGGGCAAAAAGCAGTGTCGACTGGTCGAGGCTGGTTCCCTACATCGGCTTGCTGGGCATGCGCATTCGTTCCGCGCAGGTTCTGAGCAGTATTGTCTCGTATTATTTCGGTGGCTGCCCTGTCAGCGTACGGCAATATGTCGAGTATAAGGCCATGATCGATCGTGCGGACTGTAATTTGCTAGGCCGTATGAATGTCACCTTGGGTGTTGACGCCGTTTTGGGTCAGACGATACGTGATCGCAACGGAAAATTCAGTGTTCGCCTTGGGCCGCTCCGGTACACCGTTTACGAGGCGTTTCTGCCGCATGGAAAGAACTATAGATGTCTCCGCGAGTTGGTGATGTTCATCGTCAGTGACCCGCTGGAGTTTGATATCGAGCTGACGCTGATGGCACGGGATGTTCCGCCATTCATGCTCTCGCGTGACAACACCTGCCACCTGGGACGATCCACCTGGCTGGGCAGGCGTCCGGACCGTGATATCACCATCCGGCAACGGGGCCGGCTGGAGGAATCATGGGGGGCACATGAGTCGCGCTGACAATCAGCTTTGCTAGCAAGGACTGATAATTATTCTGATTTTGACCTAATGGACAAGAAGACAAGGCTATGATTACTCTCGAACTCAAACCGCTGTTAAGTCGGCTAAATAGTTATTGCACACGGTCTTTAGAGGCGGCTGCAGGGCTGTGTTTATCGAAGGGTAGCTACGAGGTGTCGATCGAACATATGCTATTGATGCTGCTCGAGGACCCGGCCTGCGATTTTCATCAGATCCTGCGCCACTACGAGATCGATCCCAGCAGGGCGACAAAGGCGATACAGCGAACGGTTGAATCGGAGAAGACCGGCAACACCCGCAAGCCGGTTTTCTCGAACCTGCTCATTGAGTGGATCCAGGAAGGCTGGCTGTTCGGCTCGGTCGAACTGAATCTGGCCGAGATCCGTTCTGGTGCGCTCATTGCCGCGCTGGTGCTCAATCCCCGCCGTTACGGGCTTGACGATTACTTCAGCGAGATCGAGCCGATCTCCGCCGACGACCTGCGCAAGAATTTCTACGATATCGTGTCAGGGTCACGGGAGGCTGCCGCGGCGATCGGAGTGGAAAAAGCTGTCCCCGGCGGACCCTCGGTACCGGCAGCGGACACGGCGCTCGGCAAGTACACCGTCGAGTTCACCGAGCGGGCGCGGGCCGGGGAGATCGATCCGGTGTTCTGTCGTGACCACGAAATCCGGCAAATGATCGATATCCTCATGCGTCGACGAAAAAACAATCCCATCCTGGTCGGCGAGGCCGGAGTCGGCAAGACGGCGGTGGTCGAGGGCATGGCGCTGAAGATCGTCGAAGGCGATGTCCCCGACGTGCTGAAAGACACACTGATCTACGGTCTGGATCTGGGTCTGCTGCAGGCCGGTGCCAGCGTAAAAGGCGAGTTCGAGCAAAGACTGAAATCGGTCATCTCGGAGATCAAGGCCTCGCCGAAGCCGACTATTCTTTTTATCGATGAGGCCCATACCCTGATCGGTGCCGGCGGCAGCGCCGGCGGCGGTGATGCGGCCAATCTGCTGAAGCCGGCATTGGCGCGGGGCGAGATGCGCACCGTCGCCGCCACCACCTGGTCGGAATACAAAAAGTACTTCGAAAAGGACCCGGCGCTGGCCAGGCGTTTCCAGTTGGTGAAGATCGAGGAACCGTCGCCTGACGACGCCGTGACGATCATGCGTGGACTGCGCGAAAAATACGAGCAGGCGCATGATGTGTATATCAGCGACAGCGCGGTAGGGGCTTCGGCCCACCTCGCGGCCCGTTATCTCTCCGGCCGGCAGCTGCCGGATAAATCCGTTGATCTACTGGATACGGCCTGTGCCAGGGTAAAAATCAATCTGTCGGCCAAGCCGGACCAGATCGACGACCGCGAACGCAGGATCAAGACGTTGGAGCGGGAGCTTGGCGCCATACGCCGGGATATCGAGACCGGCACCGGTGGGGACAGCGAGCAAGTGCCGCCACTCGAAGAGGAGATCGGAAATATCCGCAAAGAGCTAGAGACCCTGCAGGCGCGTTGGGACGAGGAACGCGCCGCTGCCGGGAAAATTATCGATCTGCGCAACAAGCTCACCGGCAAGTCCCAAGGCGAAGAGGGTGGGGAGGCCAAGCCTGTCGCGGAAGGCGAAGCCAAAGCTATCCGCCAGGAGCTCAGTGCCGCGGAAGCCGAGCTTGAGAAGATCCAGGGCGAGGATCCGCTGATTCATGTTGGGGTCAGCCCGGACTCGGTCAGCAAGGTAGTCTCGGACTGGACCGGTATTCCAGTGGGTAACATGGTCAAGGACGAGGCCAGGACGATCCTGAGTTTCAGTGAAAACCTGAGCAAGCGGATCAAGGGCCAGGATCATGCCATCGCGGCGATCGACCGCCGTATCCGGGCCAGCAAGGCCGGCGTGAACGCGCCCAACACGCCGATCGGTGTATTCCTGTTTGTTGGCCCCAGCGGCGTCGGCAAGACCGAGTGTGGTCTCGGGATCGCCGATCTGCTGTTCGGCGGTGAGCGCTTTGTCGTGACCGTTAATATGTCGGAATTTCAAGAAAAGCACACGCTCTCGCGTCTCATCGGTTCGCCGCCCGGTTATGTCGGTTACGGTGAGGGCGGCGTGTTGACGGAGGCCGTGCGCCAGCGTCCGTATTCCGTGGTCCTGCTCGATGAGGTCGAGAAGGCGAACCCTGACGTGTTGAACCTGTTCTACCAGGTATTCGATAAGGGCATGCTGGCCGACGGCGAGGGACGGGTGATCGATTTCAAGAACACCATCCTGGTGCTCACCAGCAACCTTGCCTCCGACATCATCATGCAGATCGCGGCGGGAGACGCCCCCCCGGAGCTCGATGTCCTGACCGAGGCCATACGTCCGGTGTTGAACAACCATTTCAAACCCGCGCTGCTGGCGCGCATGGAAGTGGTGCCATTTTTCCCCATCAAGCCGGATGTCATGAAAGAGATCGTCGGCCTGAAACTGAATCAGCTCGGCAAGCGGCTCTACGACAGCCAGCGCATCGAATTCCAACATGACCCCAAGGTCGTGGACCAGATCGCGCAGCGTTGTACGGAAGTCGAAACCGGCGCGCGCAATATCGATTACATCGTCAACAAGACGCTGCTACCACGCATCTCGACGGAGATCCTGCAACGGATGGCCGAAGAAAACATGCCGAATGTACTTCGCATCGGCATCGCTCAGGACGGAGATTTCAGCTACGAGTTCACCAGCGAATAAGGACATGGACAGTAATGATAAAGACGGCGGATTGACCCTGGAGGAGTTGGTCGAGATCAATTGCGCGCTGTCGACGGAACGCGATCTCAACACGCTTCTCAGCACCATCGTCACGGCTGCACGCAAGATCAGCCACGCCGACGCCGGGCGGGTGTATATCATCGATCAGGCGCGGCGCCATTTGTACGTCGAGTTGGCCCAGAGCGATAATCCGGCGCGACGGCGCCACGAGTTCCCGCCGGTTCCGTTATACCTGGAAGGCGAACGCAACATGACCAACCTGATGGCATACGCTGCGTTCATGGGCCGATCGATCAGTATCGCCGACATCAACAAGTATTCTGGCTTCGACTTCAGCGATCTGTGTGCCGATGACCGGGCGGCCGGCGTCGAGACACGGTGCTTGCTGGCGGTGCCCCTGCGCACCCACCGGCAGATCACGGTAGGTGTGCTGCTGCTTATCAATATCCGCGATCCGCGTACTGAACGTGTAGTCAGTCTGCCTCAGGGGCTTGAGGCCGTCATCAATGCATTCGCGGCGCAGGCCGCGGTCGCCATTGATAATGTGCAGCTATTCGAGAAAAACCGGCGTCTGATCGACGTGCTCGACACGACCAACCGGCAACTCGAGGAGGAAAACACGGCCCTGCGCAACAAGATACAGGGGAAATACGATTTTTCCCGAATCATTGGTGAAAGCCCCGCCATGCGCAGCGTGTTCTCGCTTATTGAAAAGATCGTGGAATCGGATGCCATCGTACTGATACGTGGCGAGACCGGTACTGGCAAGGAACTGATCGCGCACGCGTTGCACTACAACAGCCGTCGGCGCAACAAGGCCTTTGTCACACAGAACTGCGCGGCGCTGCCGGAAAACTTGTTGGAAAGCGAGCTGTTCGGTTACAAACGGGGTGCCTTCAGCGGTGCCGCATCGGATAAAAAGGGGCTTTTCGAGCTTGCCGATGGTGGGACGTTGTTTCTGGATGAAATCGGTGATATGCCTTTGCCATTGCAGGCGAAGCTGTTGCGTGTGCTGCAAGACAACGAGGTGCGACCGCTGGGCGCGACTGAAAGCCGCCGGGTCAATGTCCGGGTGGTGGCGGCCACGCACTGTGATCTTGAGGCCAGCATTAAGTCGGGGGAGTTCCGGGAGGACCTGTACTATCGTTTGTGTGTGTTCCCGATTGAGCTGCCGCCATTACGAGAGCGTAAGGAGGACTTGCCGGCGCTGCTACAGCACTATCTGCAGCACTTTTCGGAGAAATACCACAAGCCTCTTTCCGGGTTTGCCCCCGCTGCCCTGGAGGTGTTGTTGGACTATGACTACCCGGGCAACGTCCGCGATCTGCACAATATCATCGAGCGGGCGGTACTGATGTGCGAGGCGGACGGTAGCATCTTGCCGGAGCACCTGCCCGATCACCTCCAGGAGCTCGCCGGGCGGGAACGCGGACCACAAACCGGCGCGTCCCTTCCTGCCGAGGGTCCGCTGAAGGAGTTAGTGGAGCGCTACGAGGCCGCCGTGATCAGGGAGAAACTTGAGGCCTGTCACTGGAACCAGACCAAGGCCGCCGGCGAGCTCAAGGTCTCGCGCCGCACCCTCATCGACAAGATTAACCGCTACGGTATCGGTCGCGAACCCGCAACCCAGATCAAGCAGTCGTCGGTTCAATAACCGCGCAGAGTCTCGCACACTGACCCTCATCACTGTGCAGACCCCTGCACACTCGGCACTTCAGCAGCGACCCCTGATTGATCGGTGTTCTCGTGGAATAATGTATAAAAGCAATAGCTTGTATCGTTTTTGCGTCCATACAGAGAGTTGGCACGGAAAATGGAATACGTAAGACGAACACACTTACGGGGTGTTTTGAATTCGCAACATTGATAAACCGAATAACACGGAGGAACGATCATGGCCAATCCTGTCTTTTGTTTAGTTGAAGGTACCACTCAGGGTCCCATTTCCCAGGGGGCATGCACCGAGGAGAGCGTCGGTAATATGGCGGTAGAGGATCACGCCGATGAGATCCGCGTGGTCGAGCTCAAACACAATGTATTCTTGCCCAAGGATCCGCAGAGCGGTCAGCCTACCGGCCAGCGGATTCATGAGGCCTTGACCGTCACCAAGCTCATGGACAAGTCCTCACCGCTGCTTTACAACGCACTGGCCAGCGGGGAAACCTTGACCAAGGTCGTCTTTCAGTTTTATCGCACCTCTTCCGCGGGCCAGCTTGAGCATTACTTTACCATCGCGTTGGAAAACGCCATTGTCGTGGGGATGCGCGCCGTCATGCCGGATATCCTGGACCCCAAGTACCAGCAATACGGGCAGATGGAGGAGGTGTCGTTCTCGTTTGCCACCATCACCTGGACGCACGAGGTGGCGGGCACAGAGTCGAGCGATACCTTCCGCGTGGCCAACGCGTGATGAAGGGGGGGTGCATCTGTCCCCGCCGGGTCTTCCGGCGGGGGGCAGGTCGCACTGAGGGGATTTGCTCTTGCGGGGATCTCTATTATTCTTGCAGGTGTTAGCACCTGCGCCGAGTGCGGATTCGCAGGTGCGCGAGAGCGGTGTTGGGAGTGCGGCCAGGGCCCCCTAAGGCAGGTGGGCGGTTATTCGAGCCTGGCCTGGGATCTAACCGGATAAGGGTTTGCTTGATGAGCGTTTCGCGTGGGCCCACGACAGCGCGGCTTG
The DNA here is from genome assembly GCA_947258385.1 of Acidiferrobacterales bacterium. Taxonomy (GTDB): domain Bacteria; phylum Pseudomonadota; class Gammaproteobacteria; order Acidiferrobacterales; family SZUA-150; genus CAMYII01. The sequence goes on along the minus strand of CAMYII010000039.1, from coordinate 24,094 downwards.
TTACTTTAGCTCTGCCGCTGACGTAGACGCCGAGGCTGGGCGAGGGGAGGTACAGTGCTGAACAGCAAGAGTTCAAGGTTCACTGGCCTTCCCGTTGAATGCAAAAAAGCCTCATGCCCATCGATGCTGAACACAGTATGAGAGGACGGCGAGGATAATGGCAACAACGGCTATTGTGTCTGGTAACGTGGAACGTTTCACGTTCAAGGTGGAGGGACTCGCTGAAGAACTGCGCGTGCTCAATTTCAGCGGCGACGAAAGCATCTCTCAACCCTTCAATTTTGAGCTCGCAGTCGCTACGGAGGAGGGGGAGCTCAGTTTCGCCGATGTCATCGGCAAGCACGCCCTACTGTCGTGTTACGGGGCCGACGATATCGAGCGCTATGTCAATGGCATTATCAGCCGGGTTGAGCAGTTGGAGTCAGGAAGGCGATTTACCGTCTATCAGCTGGAATTGGTGCCTCAAGTTGCGCTGCTTGGTTATCGCTACAACAGCCGCATCTTCCAGAACCTTACCGTGCAGGACATCATTCAGCAGGTCCTGAACGACGCAGAGATTCCATCGGATCAATACGGCTTCGTCCTGCAGGGCACCTACGAGCCCAGGGAATATTGTGTCCAGTATCGGGAAAGCGATTTCAACTTCATCTCCCGGCTGATGGAAGAGGAAGGTATTTTCTATTTCTTCGAGCATAGTGAAGAAACGCACAGGCTCGTAATCGCTGATAGCGTCTCGGCGCATGAAGAGATTATGGCCCCTGCGCAGGTGCTGTACCGCGCTCCGACCACCCTGCTCGCCGATCAGGAGCAGATTACGCAATTCCGTTATTCGGAATCCATCCAGTCAGGCATCGTCGTGCTGCGGGACTTCAATTTCAAGAAACCCGCGCTGAATCTGGAATCACAACAACAGGCCGACATCGAGACGGAGCTTGAGGTCTATGACTTTCCGGGCGAATTCCAGGAGCCCGACCGCGGCGATCAGCTGGCCGGCGTCAGGCTGGAAGCGCTGCGGGCGGCGAAGAAGACCGGTATGGGCCAGAGCAACTGCAAGCGGGTGGTGCCCGGTTTTCGTTTTACCTTGACCGAGCATCCCCGCGACGAGTTCAACCAGGAATACCTCATCACGTCACTGACGCAGTCCGCCTCGCAACCGCAGGCGCTCGAGGAAGGTGCCGGCGCCGGGGCTGGCAGTTACAGTAATCAATTCCAATGCATACCCGCTGCCGTGCCCTTCCGTCCGGTGCAGCGGGCGCGTAAGCCGTTAATGGAGGGTGTGCAGACCGCGATTGTGGTCGGTCCCGAGGGCGAGGAGATCTACACCGACGAGCACGGCCGTGTCAAAGTACAATTCCACTGGGATCGCCTGGGCGAGAACAACGAGAACAGCTCCTGCTGGATCCGTGTGAGCCAGGTCTGGGCCGGCGCGAACTGGGGGGCGATGCACATCCCCCGGATTGGCCAGGAAATCATTGTCAATTTCATCGAGGGGGACCCCGACCGGCCCATTATCACCGGCCGCGTCTACCACGGGACCAACCGGCCGCCCCATCCGCTTCCGGGGTCTAAGACAAAGAGCACGGTAAAAAGCCACACCTCGCCCGAAGACGGTACCTACAACGAATTGTTGATGGAGGACAAACAGGGTGAGACCCAGGTGGTGTTATCCAATGCCTACGGGCACAAGATCACCGAAGATGAAAAAACACAATCACTCACGATCGAAACCCGGGATCAGCATGTCGTTAAACTCGACGATCAGAACAAGAAGGTCTCGGTCACGACCACCAACGGGCACAGTCTGGTGTTTGATGATACCGATACCGCCAACGAGGGAACGGTCACCCTGAATTCCACGACCGGTTACAAAATCGAGCTCGATGATAAAAACCAAAAGATGACCGCGCAGACCAAGGACGGTCATATCTTTACACTGGATGATGAAAACAAAAAAGTCGAGCTGACCACCACAAATGGCCATACGGCGGTTTTTGACGATGAGAACGAGGCCATCGGCATTACCAGCAGCAAAGGCCACTACATCACCATCGATGATTCCGCGGACAGTATCACGCTGGAAGACAGTGGGGGATCGCATCGTTTCAAGATCGACATCGGCGGCAGCACATTGGTGGTTTCCACGGATAGCGGCTCAATAAACGTCGAGGCGCCCAGTGGCACCATCGCATTAAAGGCCACCAATATTGAAATTGAGGCGCAGATGGACCTAAAACTAAACGGCTTGAACGTGACGTCCGAAGCCGGCGTCGAAAACAAAACCAGCGGCACTATGGTGACCACCGAGGCATCGGGAATTAATACCGTCAGCGGTAGTCTGGTCAAAATTAATTAAAAGTCAGTGTAACGTACAGTCTTAACAGGTAGCGCCATCACTGAAACAGTCATCACAAAGTGAAAGGTAAAGTGATCGCTTTGCGAAACCGGCTAGAGAGTTAGGAGGAAGTTTATGCCAGGACCCGCAGCACGAGTCGCTGACATGACCGCCCACGGAGGCGTAATCATGCCGCCGGGCGTGCCCACAGTACTCATCGGTGGGATGCCCGCCGCGACCATTACCAGCATGCACGTATGCCCAATGGTGACTGTGCTTGTTCCCCATGTCGGCGGACCGGTGTTACCGCCCGGTGTTCCCACAGTATTAATTGGCGGACTGCCCGCGGCGACAGTAGGTGACATGGCCACTTGCGTGGGCCCGCCGGACGTTATCATCCCGCCAGGATGCCCGACCGTGCTCATTGGCACGTCCGGCGGTGGCAGCAGCGGCGGCGGTGGCGGCGCGGCCCAGACAGCTAGCGACAACGCCCATGCCTCGATAGTTGGCGAGGCCGGACCGGAGGCTATCGGGCCGCATTGGATAGAATATCAATTTGTTGATTCAGCCGGCCTTCCCGTTACCGGTGTCAAGTATGACTTTACCGATATTCAGGATTATACGGAGGTAAGCCGGCTGACACGCGACGGCGTGGTTCGCCGTGGTGGCTTACCCGATGAGGGCGACTGCAATATCGTGCTGTTCGATGTCAGGAATGCCAGCTGGTCTGCAGATGAGGCTCGAGTCGGAGATGTGGTCGAGCTCGGTGCCGACACAGAGGGATTTGAGGACGGGGAAGTCGCATTAATCACAATTTACACACAGGATATCAATGGTGCCGATTCGTATGTTACTGACATAGAAGCAGAGGTGAGTGGTAATAAAATCGAGGCAGAATGGACTTACGAGTATCCAGAAGGATATTTGGACACTGAGAGTGTCGCAGAGACTTCAGCCTTTTCTGCGCCAGAATATTATTTCAACGTAGCGGTCAAGGACTGCGGTGCCAAATCAGGATTGTTGGCGTTTCAAGATTGGTTAGAAATCGAGCTCAAAGACGCTTACGGTGAGCCGATTGCCAATGAAGAGTACATTCTATACCTATCCAATGGTGAGGTTAGGCGTGGCACCCTGGACAGTAATGGTTATAAGCGGGAAGAAGATATTCCTCCTGTGACCAGTAGAGTCGAATTTCCAAATTTCTCAGGTGGAGTGTCGACATCATGATGGCAATGTCTAGTTACACTGCAAACGGTGATTGTTAATGCCTAAGTTAAGTTGCAAACCTAGCAAAGCAAACTGTTTTGTAATACGGGGCGCTGATGCAGAATTGCATGGTGATTTTGATCATACCGGCAGGCTGGACTATTCAAAAAGCGAGCGCCAACAACGCTACACGCGCCCCGGCGCCATCATTTTGCCTAACTTGAATCTATCCAAAGGACTGCCTGCTGGATGGACAGTTGGTGATGACCTGTCCACCAAGCGTGATTGCGATGATGATCGCATACAGGGGGCCACCGATCTACATGAATTATCAAAACTGGAGGTTCGCTCACCCGCCACAACGCTGCTTGCAGATGAATTGCTACTTAGAGTGGTTGCTGAAGACCTAAAGCGAATCCGTATATTCAGACGTGATCCGGCGGAACCCGATGTAGGAAAATGGAATGCGGTGTTAGGGGGTGGAGCTGGCAATGATGCCAATGTCAAGTTTCTTCCTAATACGTCTTGGTCAGAGGAGTTCGTAATAGAGGCATTAACGCTTGCGGGAAGTCCGGCCTCAAAAGCGCCACCTCCTACGGGGCCGACACCAAAAGAACCGCTCGAGCCACCGAAAATTAATAGCTCTACCGGAGAGGGGAGCTCACCGAAAAACTCAGGGAATCCGATATACCCTGATCGCTTCCCCGGTGAGGTGTGGCTGGAGCTTATTCACAAGCAAGCTCGCGCGCCAATGACCAACAACTTCGATGTAGCCGTATTTCTTATCGCGCCGTTTTTGCTTCAATCCAATCTGGAACCCTGCGAACGGCTCTATGTGGCCTATCATGAAGACTATAACCATGGTTTTGTTTATGACCTAATGGAGGCAGCCTGGGCGGCATTTGCAGCACCGGGAACCTTCAACCGGGACAGCTCGTTGCTTTTCAATCCGAGCACTCCTGCGGACCTATCGAATCCACGTAACGACACTGCTGGCGCACAAGCATTGAGTCCGGGCCAACTATATCTCATCGATATGCCCCCCCCTTTCGACCCCTGGGTGCAAGACGCATTTGAGATGGGTTATTGCAGCGCCCCCGACGGAAAGGCCTTCAACGTTGTCCTGCACTGCAAGCGTGGTGGAGACTTGGCCGATTTCGTGAAAAACGAGCTCGCCGGCACAGACATTGCACTCTTCAACGAGCTCGAGGACGCGCCACAGGATAGTACCGACTTCGGAGGAAATATCGAGGTCTCGCCACCGGTAAGCAATACAAGCAAAGCATTGGTAAAGGACGATGGTGGGCCGAGTGTAAAGGCCCATGAAAAAGCCCCGTTCGGGAAGATTATTTTGGGTGATAATAATAATACGCATCGTACAGGGTCCGGTAAGGTGCATGACGAGACCAGAAATTTCTTGCAAGCTCAGGTAGTGCAGCCAATCATACCCCTTAATACGTCCTGGCTCGGGGTTGCGCACGTGGATGAGTTCATGAGCTTCGTCCCGGCCAACACAAAGCGCAAATCATGCCTTCTAATCGCAAGCGTACATGCGATGGATCTCTTGCTGGAAGAAATTAAAAATGTCAAAGTAGAAGATGGACGTACCAATTTTCATCGTGGGAAATTTGAAAGGTTTGGCCACTGGCATACCTACTCCGAGGTGAGCGCAGAAAAATTATTAACTGGTCCGGTTGGGAAATATAGCAAGAAGATCAGAAATAAATTTATGAAGCCCATTCAATCGCGGCTAATGATATGCACTGACCACAAAAAACAGGATGTGATCAAAATTCCCATTTACTTTAAACCAGGAACGGATCCCAATGCGGAGTTTGGAAGCCCTTTAAATAGGACCGTTGCGGAGACCGTCGGTATGGTAAACATGCAAGTGGCTAATGGCCACCTGTTTGTGCCTAAGCCATTTGGGCCGAGAATGCCCAGAAAAACAGCAGAAAAAATCGTCAAGAGAATCCTTAAGCGTTTGGGTATGGGAAAAACAAATGTGCAGAGTCTATCCGATACCGAGCATCATTATTGGGCCCAGCCAGACCTATCGTTAGATCGTGTCGCCCAGTTTTTTACACATCCGGACACAGCAGCTGATCGTGATGAGATAATTGAAAAAATCAAAAATCCTGCACATGCTCTATCGTCTACGTTGCAGGCATTGGTTGACGCTAGAAAGGTGGAAATCGAAGGTGCGAATAATACTGGGCCAAGCAAGATAGCAGATGTAACTGACGCAAGTGGCATCTTCACAAAATGGAAGCGCTTAACGATTCCGGAAAAACCCTCGGTAGATATTATAGAAACTTACATGCTTTCAGTGTTATCTCATATCGGGTGCAAGGTGCATTTCGTGGATGACTGGATTTACCATGTCGGATGGGGCGAGGCGCACTGCGCCACCAATGCTAAGAGACGGCCTCCGTCTGCGGGTTCGCTTAAGAAAAAGTGGTGGGAGGTATACGACCCTAAACGTGATACGTCGTATGACCCAAGCTCATAGTATCACTTTTGTAGGCGAGGGATGAGATACGGATGAAAAGGGTCATCGAGAGAACGTTATCATTTTGTGTATTTTTCTTAGTCATATTAAACCTATCATGCAGCGAGTCAAATATGGCAATAGATTATAATAAGGTCTTTGAGAAAGCCGTCGAATCCGAAGGTGAGGATTACCTTAATGCGCGAGACCAGCTAATCATAGCACCGAATGGTCTGGACTATCTGCGGCAAGAGGCGATGAACGTCAAGTGGGAACGCGCGCTAACCGCCCGCATTGTTACCGGTTGGCGCACAAATGCAGTGCTTTATGATAAGGCAAATCAATATATCGATGGCAAGATAAGCGGACCGCTACCGGCAACAGGTGAGTTTGGGATTCATCAGCGAGTATTAGAGATAACCAATCTTGGTAAAGATGTAGTGCCGCGGCTGGTGGAAGCAGTCTGGAAAACCAAGGAGTACCAGGATGATACGAGGGTGGGTACGGTTTTTGCGGCGCTGCAAAAACTGGATGCACGCGATGCGATATTGCCACTGCGTCTTCTAATGGATTCTAAGACTTCGGAATCATACCGAGGTAGGGCCATTGCGACACTGGGGCATTTGAGAGATAAAGACTCTGCGACGGCATTCAAGAATATAGCCTCGAATCACTCAGAAACTGATTATATACGCAATGTTGCGATAACAGCATATGTCGACTCGGCAAAGGATTCTGCAAGTCCCTTGTTAATCGAATTGCTGCTCGACACAAAGAACCCGCTATCTGTGCGCGATACTGCCGCAAGTCTACTGGTATATCAGGAAGATGACCGCATACGGGATGTTTTTCATCACGTATTAAAGGGAAAGCCGGATGAAGAGTTGCAAAAAACGATAATAGATGGCTTAGGGCGCCATGGAGATAAGGAGTCCATGCAATTGTTGGAAGATCTTATGCAAACGACCGTCGATGATGCTACCAAAATGATTATTGAAGACTCTATCGATAGCATCAGACATCAATAGGAACGACGCCAGCTGACTTACATAGGCCAGGGGATATTATGATTCGGTTATCCAGGAAACCTGAAAATGTCATGACAGATACGACAGTTATGAGTAACAGTTTTAGTCTTTCGTTACCGCCGAATTGGGAGGACCACACTGTTTATCTTTACAAAGGGCCGATTCAGGATGGTATTGAGCATCAAATTAACGTAACGGTGGAGCATAATGTTGAAATAGATAACTTGGAGCAATACGTAGAGCTACAAGTATATGCTTTAAGAACAGGATTAAAGAGCTATCACGAGCTTAAGCTTGGCCCCATCCAGCTTGCTGATAACACACCAGCCTATGAGATTGTATATAAATGGCAACCCACGGATGAAAGAGAAATCTATCAAAGAGTAATCTACGTGTTGTCAGGGCATGATGCTTATTCGATGGTGACATCATTTTCAAAAAAAACCTGGAAGCTTATAGGCCAGGAGGTAGATAAAATATTGATGAGTTTTACTGTTCCGCAAGTCGCGCAATCTGGAGCAGATAATGACTGACTATGAACGACACACGGATGAGATCCACGAGGTCAGTCTTCCATCGGCCCTTACCCATGCGTTATGGGACCGGAAAAGGGCGGTTGTGGGCGACCGGGTCGGCTTTGTCGTCAGGGCCCATTTCGTGGGTAACGGCTCTGAAATTAACGTCAAGGTGACGGACAATAACGGAAAAAACATTGAAAAATTGACAGGAAAAGTATTCGGTGATTATTACAAGGGCTACGTTAACATCCCCGAGAACGCAAAAGAATCCCTTAGTTTCACCGCAAAACTGCCGGAACAGGGCCTGGAGCTTGAATCAAATGTCTTAACGCTGATCCCACCGATCCTGATCCAGAATATGGCCTGGAGCCAGGAGGAAGCACGGCGTGGCGATATCGTGACACTCAGCGCCGACACAGAAGGCGTTCCCGATGATACGGAAGTCATGGTCTACGTCTACGAATACGACCAGGATCGTGCGCATGACTTCATCACAAAATTTCCAACGAGAGTGAAACAGAACAAGATCGAAGTAGAGTGGGAATACGAATATCACGAGGACACGGACGAGATCCCGACTGAAGAGGAGATGCAGGAGTACGGGAAGCATTACAATCCGCCAGAGTATTTCTGGGTGGCGGAGGTTGCCGGGAAGCGATTTGGAGAGGAACAGGAGTCAGGGTTGTTGGAGTTTAAGGATTGGATCGAGTTCAACATGAAAAACTATGACAATACCCCTGTGCCAAGCGAACAATATATGCTGGTGTTGCCAGATGGAAATGAGATAAGTGGTAGTTTGGATGGCGACGGCTATGCGCGAGAGGAATTATTACCACCCGGAAGGATTATAGTCAGATTTCATAACGTAAAACGATTCTATCAATATGTCGAGAGTAAGGTAACTGAGAGGTCACAGGCCGGTGAATTGGTTGTATTATCTGGGAATTTATGTTCTTTCAAAGTAGAGCCATATATATATTCTAGTTAGCGTCGATTATCGTACGAGATGGCTACGTTATAATTGCAATGGCGCTAATGTGTCTGGGAATGTCATGATGTGATAACTGTACAATTATTGGTACTCGGGGAGAACTAACTTCGTTCTTAATAATATCGTTAATATTGGCTATTGTGATAGTTACAACTCAAAAACAAATACAGGGACTTGGAATAAACTGTTATTCTAGTGGACAAAAAAATATCATTACGTCGCGAGGGCAAGCCTAATGGCGAACAGGATTTTACGCACTGAGCAGGTATGGGCTTTTGGCAAACGTTATGACTTTAACCTTTACGAAGTTATAGATGGTGCGGGGAATCGAGTGAATCTTCATCAGGACCAATACTCAGGTAATGCCGCAAATCCTACTCGACGACAGAAAAATCAGATAGTGCTCCATTACACAGCCGGCAACAATCCTGCGCAAGGCGCGATTAATTGGTGGAACACTCTAGCTACTCTTCCGAATTGGATATGTCGTCAGTATTTTACGCTGCCACACCAATGGGGTTATGCTCACCGTTATCGGTGTCCCGTAGCAGGGTGTGGGCAAGAATGGAGTAGCAATAGAAATTGCCCGATCCATAATGTGCGTGTAGCTATCAGATGCCCGACCGGTCATGGCACATTGGTAAGAGGAAAAAAGGCGGCAAGTGCACAATATATTGTTGAGCTTTCTCAAGATCGTCTGACGCCAGCGACCCAAACCTATTCCGATGTAATAGAGGTAGTGGAATCCGATTACGTTTCATGGCATGCGGGCGCCGTTAATGACAACTCAATTGGCATTGAAATCGGAAACGTTGGATGGAACTGGGTTGCTGCGCGACACGATGCAATGAATGGTGCTGGCGCAGCACGCCGACCTGTAGATCAGAACCGGTGGTTCCATTCAAACAATCCTATTCGCGGCAACAGAGATTTTCAAGCTTATCAAGAAGAGCAATATCTTGCGTTAATTCTACTTCTTCGAAGTTTGTGCATAGAGCATCGTATATCGCGGCGTTTCCTTGGTGAAACAACCGATGAAAAGATGATGCGATGGTGGCACCGTTTACCGAGGGCCACCGAAGCATTAACGCGAAGTAAGTTGATGAGATTTCGAGGCATCCTGTCGCACATGAATGTACATGACACTAAGTCGTGTGGTGGGCCGGCATTAGACAGAAACCGCTTATTTCGAGGAATTATTGATGAGTGGTGGCTACCGGTACAGCAAGATGGGATTGAACGAAAATATTATTCTGGGCCATTTGACCCAGCGAACAATGTACCTAGCTTTTTCCGCTGGCAGGGAGGGCACTTACACGCAGATTTATTTCACGATGCGAATTTAGATGCACTACAGGAAACTAAGAGTTATTTTGATTTCGATAAGCTAGAATGGTATTACGCACAGACGGAGACGGCTGCTATTTCTGGCGGAACTTTTCCTATTGGGAAAAATAAAACTTGGCATGGTGGAATTCATCTGGTTGCCGCTGCAGCAAATGCTAAAGTCTATGCTGCAGCATCTGGCACTATTGTGGCAGCCCGCCTTGGTACTGATGCCGCTATAGAAACCGATCGGCAGTATGGGAGCCAGCGTTTTGTTTTGATTCGACACTGTGTCTATTTAGAGCAGGAAGCAGATCCAGACGGAGGTACGCGCGTCAATTATAACGTTGATCCAGTATATATATTTAGTCTATATATGCACGTAGCCGCTGTCGCAAACTTAGCAGCCGCGGACAATAATAATCCACCGTGGTTTAACTACTGGCGGCGACGGAATCCCGGTGCTGATGCAAACGGCGTATTCAATCCTAATATCGAAGTACATGTGGGAGATTGGATTGGTCAATGCGGCACATTTCAAGGCCGACAAATAATACATTTCGAGTTAGTAAGTATGGTCGAGCTTAATATGGCACCGTGGGATAATGCAAATTACCGTGCATATGACTCTGACGATAATTTGGTCTGCAACTCGGCAACGCTGGATCGATTTGTCAATGATATTACAGGTGATGGGATAGATAGACTAGATGTTTTGCGTGCTGCAAAAGATATGCGCAGGATAAAAAGTTATCATAAAAGTGAATGGGCAATGTCTTCGGCAGATCAACTGACAGACCTAATACCGAGCCGTAGCTTGCGCGAATCGACTTGGGAAAAGCTTAGGAAATTTATGTGGGTAGCAGATGCTGTCAATGTTAATCCAGATATTGCCGCGCAGTTATGCGACGCCAGTGGATTTATGTGGCATTATCACCCCGTAACTTTTATGGCATTCGTGAACCGCTTAGTATTGGAAGAAAATGGGGAAGTGGAAGAACCGGACATGAGAAATACCAATGTCGTGATGGAAGGTGGATATTTAACTAGATATGTGGACTACTCAACAGGTGCCCCAGTAGTGGCGCAAGCGGATAACCAAAGGCTAAGACCATTTGATGTGTCCATCAACACCTACGAATATCGTTTTAACCGTTCTGAGCTCGCTTGCCGAGCACCTGGGGCACATAACCCCGGGCCAACCCCGCCTACTGGAACCAAATTTAGTGTAGCCCTGCTCGATCTTTTGGAGAGTATAAGGAGAAGATATAATCGATCGATAACATGCGCTATTGCCTATATTTGCAGTGGACATCACACACCAGCTAATCATCATCTATGTGCCTGTGGAACCGATGATGGGCTTAGCAGTCACGCAAAGGGGCATGCTATCGATATAAGGCCAAGCGGGGCAAATGCTGCACGATGTCAGCAGCTATGGAATGCAGCGTCTTCAGCCGTAGACGAGTACAATGTCTCAGCCGGGGATTACGGTGGTGAACCTTCTAGAACGGACCTACCCGGTACTACCTCGGCTGACTTATATGCTCGGCCAGACATCCAGGCGAAGCTACAAGCAGGTACGCCGCTTGACGCTGGGGAAGTCGCAAATTGTATTATTCATTTGGAGTTAGTTTCTATTAAGGAAGAAGTGCTATGGGAATGTTGGATTAGAAAAATAAGTCAAGCGATACATATAAAGCTGCATGGTGGTGGGATAATAGGCGTATATGGGTCACGGGCGCTCGCCGAGCAGGAAATGGAACGTGATGCCCCTTGGCAAAAGCCTTGGGGTTGGGAGTGTTGGGTCCGAAAGACCACGCGTGCCACGCGTGTTAAGCTGCATGGTGGTGGTATTATTGCAGTATTCAGTTCTTGGGGGGAGGCTGAAGCGGAGAAAGCAGCTGACTATGCTTGGCCTAAAGAAAACTGATGACTCAGTTTATCTTAACCAGATTAATGGAAATATTCTTGTCAATATTATAATTATAATCAACCAATCAGAGATGGTTATACAATGAGTAGGGATAATGTAATTCAAGGGCTTTTATTATTTTTTCTGCTGTGTAGCAACGTAGCAACAATTGCTGGCAATTCCGCAAAAACGGAAGTGGAGAGAAATATAGGCCATGGAACTAAGGTAGAGACGCTGCCTCCTGTTAGGTCGGATTGTCAAGGTGGGATAGAAGAGATAGTTAACGTTGTAGAAACAAGCGTCTCATTTCGTGGGTGGCGCGGAGAATCGGCAGTATTTCGAAGAGAAGATATATTGGAGAATAGCAAGATTCAGACTTCTTATTTCTCACAATTGGCTGACGGCGTGTTAAGGCATTTGTGTCCAAAAGAATGGCAGTCCGAGAAAACCATTGAAGTCCCTGACGATCCGCCTTTGCTTAAAGAAGGAAAAATATTGGTGTTTGACTATCAAGAAAAGCATATCTATCCAAAAGTCTTATTTCGAGTACAGGAGGACAGCAAAATGCTCTCCGCCTTAGATGAGGCCCTTATGAGTTGGCAGCCAGGAAGGCCGTTGCCGTCTGTCTCCGCAAAATTGAGCCTGGAGGTTGTCAAACAAAAGGGAGGTAATACTATACCATTGTGGCAAACGAGCAGATTATTGTCGGTTTCTGTCGGAGAAACAGGCCTTATTTATGTGCCACCTTCGCTGGAGTTTGCAGCGTTATCACCAAGCGGTCTCACATTGTTAATCAGACTTGTCGGTATCGGAGAACCGGAGTACCTCCTATTTTCCATGAACAATGCTAGGTCAGATACTTCGTTTGTATTTCCCTATCGACTGTCTGGCATATATCTCGCAACGCACTATTTCTTAGAGGGAAAGAACCAGGTTTGCGAGGTTGGAATTTGAGTTAGAGCGTGGTAACTAAGCTTGGTCGCACTACGATAACATATTGAAATAATTAGAAAACAGAGCATATGCCAACCTATTCTTAGGTCTTATAAAGGCTCATTTTATGAAAGGCCGTTTCCAAGATGTGGGTTGTGTATTTTCAAAAAACGCCAATTATATTATCCAACCGATAGAAGAGGATATCAAGTGATATGAGATCATCACCGCGAAAACCAGCTCGACCAAGGCCAACATCGCTATTCGAGGCCAATGTTGAGTTCGAGGACTTAGGCCTCAATGAACAAAAGAAATTGGAAAGATAATTCTATATGCGCTTCGACGTATCGCTGAGGCGAAGAAGGAACTTGAAAAGGTTCTCCATAACCCAAGTCCACGGATGATAAGACATTAAAGAAGATTATTACTTAGACACAGCCTGAAAATAGGATTCATGCAACTATGGACGAATTCGAGAGAGTATTTCGTTGGGCGTGGTACCACGACTTTGGAACAACCCCCGAACAATCGCTCGAGCGGTTAAAAGGGCGAGTGATACCTGGGTACGGCCGTAATTGTGATTTGTCCACCTCGCATTTCGAGATGTCCATAGAGCAACTTCTAAATAACTTTTCGAAGGAAATTATCAGTCAGGGACACGCTAACAACATTGATGCACGGGCTATAGCGGGTGCAATCACATGGGAATATGAAGAAAACTTGCGTGGTCGAATATCAGATTATTTTCAGCGTAACAAGTATGGAAAGGGACAAATGATTTTTGGGCAAGGACTTGGATGGGGCAGTATACATACCGATGAAGTAAAGAAAATCCGCCCGAATGCGTCAGACTGGCGGCTTCAGTGCTTAAGGCTGGAAGCGGCCTCGGCTATCAAACTGGTTGCAGAGATCATGAACTCCAGAGCGGACCGGTATTACGAATCATCAGGTGGTATTTGGATTCGCAATTCTCCGGCTGTACTTGCGATGTTTTTCAATGCCAGTGAGGAATTCCTTTTGAAAAGCGCAGCAAAGCGCAAACTTGATGCGTGCGAACCTGGAAAAGTCGTTACACTGACAGTGAGCGAAAACCCCATGGCAACGTGGGTGCAGAATAATCTGGGCAGATTTTCCAATTTCCTCACAACACCATCCCCACCCGCTGGATTCTACGCCACGGTACAGACACAATGATTCCGCTTTGCATCCAGCGATATTTTCACGATTTGTCTGCCCGATAACCTCGGTAAATCATTGTGTGAAATAATGGTGCCGATAAAACAATCAAAGAATCGATTACTTTATTTGTGGCTATTGGCTGCGACTGGTGTAGCCATTTTAGGCGTGATCGTAGCTTACGCTGTGGATAAGGATATAGCGAATGTCCGACACACCATGAAATTGCTAACGGGTAACTTTCTTTTCGATTCCTTATTTGAGCTGGCGATAACCAGTCCAGTCATTATTGGGCTTGCGCTGGTAACGGCGCTATATGTCTGGAAGCGCGGCAGCAGTACGCGGATTTCGACATCAGTGTTGACTGCATTTGGAGTATTCTATACGGCGCTATCTGTTATCTATATTGGTTCGCAACTGATAGCACCAATCCTACCCTTTCTCTATGACGAAACGTTTAAATATATCAGGGCAAGCGTTGGGGCAACATTCTTGGCAGCGGTTTTTTCATCTATCGCATACTTCCGCGGTGCTCCACCCCGTTGGAAATATCTTCTCCTTCTAGGCATCGTATTGCCAATTTTGCTAATACCGATAATGCCATGGTCCTTGGAGCTAAATGGCATGTCTTGGAGGCACTTCGATGATTAGACGGGTCAGTGGTAAGTGAGATAAGCGTGGTTGTCGAGGGCGTGGTTAGGCAGCTCGATAGTATTCAGCAATGGCGGAAGTGGTGGAGTGGTATTGAAAACCAGTTTGTCAACGGTCGCTGGTCATTCAAGGGTGAGCAGTGATATTGATCAATATTTGATACGCATCTGCCGGAGAACACCAAAAGGCCTGAGGACGGCTTGACCTCGGTTGTCGCCGGACACCCGCCGGCCGTGCGGCCTTAGACCGTCAAGTACATCTACCAGCCGAAGACTGTCAGCAAACCGGTGATCCCGATCTTAGTTTACGCTACGTCGGTTACGGCCAATACTAACAACAGCCGATGAATCTGACTATTCATCTCGCGCTGTATTAAGCTGCGAGGCTATGCCGTCCCCACGCCGTCAATATCTGTTGCGTACGAAGATGCCGATCAGCTGAGGCCAAATGATATTAATGTTTGTATTGTTGGTGGACTCTCCAATCCAACACAATGTATGGCTTCCACTTGTGACTGGCACAACCCAGTGGGTCGATATTGGTCCGTAGTACTCTCCTGATGGCAAGTTACTAAGTATTTTGATACGGGCATAGCTACGATTGCCAACAATGGCTGGTATAGCACAGTCGTTTATATTGATCACGGTGGCGAGGGCATCAGTAACACCGGCCGTATGCTGAATGGCGTAGTTTCCCGACGCTTGCAGTATCACGTAACCGCTCGAAGGTGCTATTAATGTAAAGCTTGACATTACGCTGGCGGTGGTCGTGATTTGCTGATTCGTACTAGGCTGATCATAATCGACACCCGCTGAGTCTCTGTCTGTAGTACATGAAATGGCGCCGCCAGCAGCGATGTTGCTGACCACCTCGCCAGCGCTGCATGTACCCGAGAGCTGATCTTGTTTGGTCGCTATGCTGTTGCTGTTGTTCGTAATCCTCCCATCATTATCATTCACCGAGAGTCTTACTTCCTCGAAATTGGCGTTCATCTCGCTTGAACTGACCGTATTGTCAGGAATAAAAGTCGTCAATCCACTCACTTGGTCTGCATCAGCTGTCATTGTGCCAAGAGCAAATACACCTATTGCCATAACAGCTATGATATGTCTATTCATAGCATCTTCTCCTTAAGTGAAGTCTGTGTTCCACAGGTCGTTCAACCAGTCGCGGTACCTGAGGACTGTGTCGTTCAAACAGGATAAGCCGAAGGACATTACGTCCCCCATTCGCAGTTATCCCAGGTCGAAGCTGGGTCATCCCAGATGCAGGTCGTATTTGACCCCGGTGGCGGCGGAGGGTCTTTGTGATCACCGGCCGCCCCGCCGCAGGCGGCAAGGACCCCGAATAGGATCAGGAGGGTAAACCCAACGAGTCGTCTCTTCATCGTTTTGTTACCTCCGTTCTTTTACACTAGTCGCAGATGATAAGAATCATACGACCCTCGTTGCCATCGATTCAGTGACATTTCTTACAGATTAATTGCGGAATAGTGGAACAATCCCAGACTTGATTTGCCAAGGCGGGTAAATTAGCTGACGACCATTGATATCTGCGACGATCAGGACGTCAGCTCGCGTGATTCACGGCAATTCCGGCGCCCGATAGCGCGGTACTTAGACACCAAAGCGCTGGACGGATCGCAGTGAGTCCCGGTGCGGGATCAATACGAACATTTCAAGCGGGGCTGTGAGAACGACACGGCACAAGGCCGACGCACCAGCGTGGTGTGCGTGGCGGGTGCTGAATGGGTATGATGCTTTATGACGCGCTAAGAAGTTCATTGATCTCAATGAGTTACACAGGTGCTTGATTTTTCAGTATTTTTTTCTATTGTTAGTATAGATAGAATCACGACCAACCCGTGCACGGGACCACGGATGGTGGTAGGCTAAATGTATAAAAATTGGATGGATTTGGGATTACCGCCGGGCCAAATGGGTGTGAGCAGAGGACCTTGTTACCGCCTGGAGGCCTGTCCGCGGGGGTTGGATTGGGGTGATCATAACGACAATGGCGCGCTGAGCCTGCTTCTTTGCGACGCGCCTAACATAAAACGCGTTTAAGAAGGACGAAAGTTGGGAGGCCAGGGCATGTTCCACTATCTGCACACCACGCTTGTGATGACCGCGAAAATCGCCGTGCTGGCGGTCGTGTTCGCGGCGTTCACCACCCAGGCCGCCGGGCCGGGTCCCAAGGGCGGCCCGTCCGCCGAGAAGCTGAAAAAGCCCAACTACGTCGAAGGCGAACTGCTGGTAAAGTTCAAACGCGAGGTCGGCGATGCCCGCGCCGAGGCCGTGCACGGCAAATTCAACGCCAGGAAATTACGCCAGTACAAATCGGTCAGGGGCCTGCAGCACGTCAAGCTACCCAAGGGCCTGACGGTCGAGGAGGCGGTCGCGGCGTACAAGAAAGATCCCAACATCGCCTATGCCGAGCCTAACTACCTCTATTATGCCCAGGCCATTCCCGACGATACAGAGTTCAGCAATCTGTGGGGCCTGGATAACGCCAGTGATACTGACATCAATGCCCCGGAGGCCTGGGACATTACCACGGGTGCCCCGAATGTCGTGGTGGCGGTGATCGATTCCGGCATCGATTACAACCATGGGGACCTGGCCGCCAATATGTGGGTGAACGTCGATGAGGCTAACGGCCTGCCCAACGTCGACGACGACGGCAACAACTTCGTCGATGACATCCACGGCTACGACTTTTACAACGACGACGGCGACCCAATGGATGATGCCGACCACGGCACCCATGTGGCAGGGACCATCGCTGCCGTCGGCAATAATGGAATAGGCGTTACCGGCGTCAGTTGGGAGGCGAAACTTATCGCCTGCAAATTCCTCGGCAGTAATGGTACCGGTCCGGTCAGCGCGGCCATAAATTGTCTGGACTACATCGAGGCGTTGAAGGTCGGAGGAGAAAATATCGTCGTCACCAACAATTCCTGGGGAGGTGATACTTTTTCTCAGGCCTTGTACGACGCCGCGGCCAAACACCTTGATGCGGGTATTTTGTTTATTGCTGCGGCGGGTAACGGGATCATCGACGGTACGAACAACGATTCTGCACCCATTTATCCCGCCAGCTTTGATTTGCCCAATATCGTTTCCGTCGCGGCGACTGATGATACAGATACCTTGGCGAGATTTTCCAACTACGGTCGGCGCACGGTGCATGTGGCGGCGCCAGGAGTAGATATCTTGAGCACCATGCCTGCCTTCTCGCCGCTATCTTACGATTATAAAAGTGGTACCTCCATGGCGGCCCCCCATGTGACCGGCCTGGCGGCCCTGCTCGAGGCGCAGAGTCCCGGTCGCGGCTGGGTGGCGTTGAAGAACCTGATCCTCGCGGGCGGTCAGAATACGGCTTCAGTCGCAGATACAACCATTACCGGCAAACGCATCCGCGCAGCGGATGGTGGGGGCGTAGGTTCGCTGACATGTAGCGGGCAGGTGGTCAACGAACGCCTGTTGCCGATCACCGACACAGTGGAATTCACGACCGTCGGGTCACTGATCGATCTCGCGGCTCTGCACATCAACTGTGCGACACCGAATGGCGACGTCACAGTGGATGTCCTGGGGCCATCGGGGCCTGCGACAGTGACTCTGGCCGATGATGCTACCACGGCTCCGGATCAGTTCGCCGGCGACGGGATCTATTCCAATCAGTGGAGCGCCAGTCTCGCCGGTGCACATGTCCTGACGTTCCCGGGTGGGGATGCGGTGATGGTGCTCGAGAACTACGAGCCACCCACCAACTTTGCTTACAGCTACCGTACCATTACCGGCACCGACCTCGGTCTCGGCAATGACCAGACGGCATCCTTTACGTCGCCATTTCCTATCCGCTTTGGGGGGCACCCCAGCGGGCTGACAGAGCTTCACGTGGCGAGCAACGGCTTCATCAGCTTTACTGAGGCGGCGACCGACGAGATCAATCGAGCCTTGCCGGAGGCCGCGTTCGACACCCTAGTGGCCCCGTTCTGGGAGGCCTTGGATCTGACCACAGGTGGTGTGTTCTGGGAGGTTCAGGGAGTATCACCCGACCAGGAGCTCGTGATCGAGTGGCGCGGTGTGGCGAACAAGCTTTCGTCGTGTGTCGACACGGGGACGTTCCAGGTCGTGTTCTTCGAAGGCAAGCCGGACATTTTATTTAATTACGCCGATGTCGACTTCGGTGGTATTAGTTGTGACGGTGGCCGGTCCGCTACCGTGGGCGTGCAGGTGAGCACTACCGCGGCAAGCCTGTACAGCGTCAACACGGCCAGTTTGAGCAATAACCAGGCGATCATGTGGCGCACAATCAACCATGTGCCCAGTGGTGATACACAAACTGTTCCTGTCGACGAAGACAACTCGGTCAACGTTACGCTTACCGGCACTGACCCGGATGGTGACAGTATCAGTTATGCTGTCGATACCGCACCCGTCAATGGAACGCTGACGGGCACCGAGCCCAATCTTACCTATACGCCAAACGATCCCGATTTCAACGGGGCGGACAGCTTCACCTTTACCGTGAGCGACGGTGCCCTGAGCAGCGCGCCGGCCACGGTCACTGTCAATGTACTTCCCGTGAATGACGCGCCGGTGGCGCAGGATGGCACGCTGACGGCGGTGAAGAATACTCCAAAAGATGGTGTCCTCATGGCAAGCGATGTCGATGTGGGTGATACACTCACTTACAGCATTGTTGGCGATGGCGCACTGGGTCAGGCGGTTGTGACCGACGCGGCCACCGGCGCCTATACCTATACGCCCAACCCGGATGTGACCGGAACCGATAGTTTTACTTTCATTGCTAATGATGGGCTCGAGGACTCAAACATCGCCACCGTCACCGTGACGATCGTTGATCCGCCTCCGTCTCCGCCCCCCACGATCCAGGCCAGTGGTGGTGGCGGTGGCGGCTGCAGCCTCGGCCGCAGTGGTGGTGTGGATCCCGTCTTGCTGCTGTTATTGACCCTGTCGTCGCTCTACGCGCTGCGTCGTCAGCTTCCCGGCGCGCGGCGTCTGGCGGCTGGGCGGCGTTCTCACACCGGAAACTGAAACCCCAGCTCGGCGCCATTGACCACCCCGCGGCCGGCCCGCAGATGAATCTGCACCTGCTGCCGGCCCGGCCGGTCGGGGTCGGGGGTGAGCCGGACATCGACCCCGGCGCCGGCGCCGGTATCGGCCAGCAGCCCGCCCAGGAAGCCCTCCAGGCCTTCCTGGATGGCCTGTGGGGTTTCCCCCACTAAATTGGACTTATACGTGGCAACGGCTTCAGCGACCCTGGCGGCGAACAGCTGGTAGGACAGGGTGGTGCGGGCGCGGTCGGCCTCGGTGGCGGCGGGGTCGTTATAGCGCCGGGGCCGGTAGAGCATGGGAATCTGCAGCAGGTGGACCGTGTCGCGGTTGGCGCGGCAGACCAGCGGCGCGATGCCCTGCTCGGCCAGGTCGTAGACCTGCTGCTCGGTCAGCGGCGCCTGCAGCGGGATGGCGACCGGCGCCTGGCCGGTTGCTTCCACGGTGTGCAGATCGAAGCCGTCGAGGCTGCCGCTGCGGATGCCGTTGATTTCCGTGGGCCAGCCGTGCTCGATGAAGCTGCGAATCGCCAGGCGGGCGGCGAACCACACCGGGCTGCCAAAGGCATAGTCCGCATCGCTGGTGACGGTCTCGGCCACGCCGAGACCCTTGGTGCCCTCGGCGGTATGGACCGGACGCAGTAGGAAGCGGTTATACAGCACGCACAGCCAGCGGGCGCAGTCCTTGTCGCGAATCGCGTTCCACTTGTCGTACTCGGGCCGTTGCAGCAGGCTGCCGGGGAACGGCATGGCGGCGCTGCCCTCGGCCAGCCCGAGGAAGCCCGGGGCGAGCCCGATCAGCAGCGGCACCTGCAGCGCCTCGGCGTCTTTTCCCAGGCCCTCCAGCAGCGTGAGATCGGCGGCGCGGTTGTCGAGCGCCACGTTCACGGCGATCAACGCCGGCGCGACGTGCGAGCGTCCTTCGTGCTCGGGCGTGCACACCTGCTCGTGGAAGGCCTCTGGGAGATCTTCGCGGGCGATGTCGACAAACTCGATGCGGATGTGTTCGCCGGCCTCGGTCCCGTCGACCAGGAATCGCAGGCCGCGCCAGGCGGTCTCGATCTCCTTGAAGCGCGGGTGGTGCAGGATCTCGTCGATCTGCCGGCCCAGCCGCTTTTCCGTGAGCACGATTGCCTGGGCGATCTCGGGGGCCACTGGCGGCCGGCCGGCCGAGCGGCCGATCTCGTCGATCACCTTGTTGACCGCGGCGACAAACCCCGAGGGCGGGGTTTCGGTTTCCGCGTCTGCGCCCGGTCCGGCGACCATATCGAGAATTCTATCGACGCCAGTCGCCTCCTTGTCGGCGGCCTGATCCCGCCGCGCGGCGCTGGGCTTGGGCCCCGGGCGGGCGGCGGGGCGGGCCTTGCCCGAGAGCACGGACTCACACAGGGCCAGGGCCTCGGCCGTGCCCGGCAGCCGGCGGTAGGCATCGAGGCCGGATTGGAACTCTCCGGCGGGCATCTCGCCGCGGGCGAACATCCGCAGGCGCTCGAGGAACAGGTACAGGCTGGTCAGCGCCGGGACCTGGCCGATGATGCCGGCGGGGGTGAAGTCTTGCATGTCTGAAATGGCGAACTGCAGCCGCAGCGGGGCGGCGGCGTCGGACAGGCGATCGGGGACTTCAAGGTAAAGCTCAATGCCGTGCGACTCGAGCCGCTGCCCGAAGCTCTCCCTGTCGATGGCGCGCCCCCCGGCGTGGCGTGCCTCGGGCCGCGCGCCGAAATCGTCGACCGCGATGATGCGCAGCGGCAACGGCTGCTTTGCCCGGGGTGTCTCCTCCGGCGGCGTGCCGAGGTTGAATGTCAGCCCGAACTTGCTCTTTTTCTGTGGTGGTTCCCCCATATCGCTCCCTGTTCCGTGTGCGGCGGATGTCACGGCGACTTTACTACAGCAAAGGGTGGCGGGTCGACGGCGATCCCTGCCTGGAAATTCCGATTTGCGTCGTTTCGCCGGCTTCTTTACGATGGCGCTCTTCGACCGCGGGTGGGCCGCGTGAGCGGCGCGGCACGGGATGGCAACAAGGCAAGAGGGGACAACAAGACATGGCACAGAAAAAGGTCTGGGTAAGCTGGATGGCCGCGCAGGGGGGGACGTATCAGCCGGAACAGGTGATCACGCCGCTGCAACAAAGCGGGCTGCTGACCGCCGGGGCCGAATGGGTCGATGATCTCGACAAGCTCGCGTGGGCCGAGTTGGGGCAACTGTTAAGCGAGCCGGGCAACGCCGATGTCTGGCTGCTCGCCTGCGACAAGGCGGGCTGGGAGCAGGCCCGCAACCGCTATGCCCTGTCGGTACTTACCGCCATGTTGCGGGAGGGTCGCGGCGAGGCGTTTCCGATGGTGGTCCTGGGACTGGATTTCGCGCCGGCCGAAACCGTGCTGCCGACCCTGCTGCAGTCGTTGCAGTGTGTGGCGCTGACGGATGCCGGCTGGGCGGCGAAAGTGGTGGCGGCCGGGTTCAGCCGTCCGGCCGCTGGCGCTTTGCCGGATTACCGCCTGGGGGTGCGGGCGCACGCCTATTTCGGGCAGTGGTTCGAGATCGGCCCGAGACAAGGCAGTTGGGCCGGGGCCATGTTCGGTATAAGCGAAGGCGGCACCATCACCCACCACGCGGTCGGTCCCAAGGGCCAGGTGCCGGAACGCACGGTGCTGGAATATCCGACCCAGGACATCAAGGCCACCATCGGCGAGACGGCGTTCACGGTATGGTCGGCGCAGAACGCCATTGGCCCCGAGGAGTCCTATTATGTCCGCGTCGAGGGCGCGCCGGAGAAAATCATCTTCGGCGGCCACCCCGGCACCGACCAGGCCGAGGTGTCGGTGGTGGTGTTGAAATAAGCGGAGAGAATCCCTTTCGAGCTAGCCCGCAGCGGCAAAACGGGCGCTTGCGTATTGTATTATTGAGGAAAAAAGTAAGCCGGCGCGGGCGCCGGCTTACTGCACTGCTAAATCACCCCGCCTGGTGTCAGTTGCTGATCCACAGACGCAGATCGGTTAACGAATCATCAATGTCAATGGTTGTCGCTTGTGTCCTGTCGTCATGGAACGGACGCCGGTCGAGGTAGCGTGATGGGGCACCCTCATTGATCAAGCAGTCGTGCGCCGTAGCACCCGCGTCGCTCGCCATCTGCACCACCAGATCCTTCGTCGGGTCGTAAGTAAATGAGGTCGACAAGGGGATTTCGATCCAGTCGCCCTGCTTGAGCCCGGCAGGCAGTGAGAAAGTACCGCTGAAGACGGTAGCGGGGTTGTCGATATTGTTGGCGAACGTCCCCGTTAAGGGCGATATCGAGGTATGTCCGAGCACGAGCGCGAAGTTGGGGTAGTCCGTGGCCACCGAATCTGCAAGCCCCGCGTAGCGGCAGGCCACCCGGGTGATACTGCCACCGGTGCCAAGCTCGGCGGCGCGGTAGAGATTCTGTTGTATTGGATTGTTGGCGCTGGCGAACGGAATGGGCTTGCCTGTCGCACCGCCGATCACGCCGCTGGTGCTGCCGTTGAACCGCAATACGATGTGGTAGATCTGGCCGTCCGGGTCGAAGTTGCCGGTGGTCGCGCCGGCCGGTCCGAAGATGCGCCGGCTTCTCCCTCCCCCCAGATCGGTAAAGGCCAGTGCGTTGGTCGTATTGATGTCGTTGGTATCGGCGACTTCCACCTGGAGTACCAGGTTGTCCGTGCCGTTATAGGTAAACGTGCTGCCGTTCAAGGGTAGCCATAGGTGTTCATACGGGGGTACATTGGATGGGACCGTAAACGTGGCGGTGTCGGCCACGGTCACGGGCGCCCCGACGTCGAAATTGTCCGCGAAGGTCCGCGAAAAATCCGAGTCGGTGCGGGCGGAATGCCCCAGGGTGGCCGTCACGGTGTAGGCCTGCTCCCCCGTCACGACGGTACAGGGGATGTTGGCACACATACGCACCCCGATCCCAGTGATCGGTCCGGAACCGGTGATCTCATCGGCAAGATACAGGAGCTGGACTTTTCGTCCGGTTTTGTTGGTGTCGTCGTTAAACGGGAAGGTGCTTCCGCCACCCGGGGGGTCGGAAAAGAGGACGCGGTTATCGCCGCCGGCGAAGTGGAACTTGATATGCGGGCGCCGGGTGCCGACCGTGCCGGTATTGGGTGTGCCGTTGTTGGTGGTGGTCGAGGAAAAATTGAGCGTGGTGTCTTCTTCCCGCAGGGCGACGGAGTCGCCGCAGCCCGTATCGCGGGTGAAGTCCACGACCAGACCATCGAAGCCGTTATAATGGAACGGGGTGGTCAGCGGGACCTCGAAATAGGCGTTATTGACCGGATCCTCCACCGTAATGGTCGCGCTATCCAGCACGGTGACCAGCGAGCCGACGCCATTCTCCACGTTGGCGAGCATGTCTATCCCTAACGAGGGTGATGTGCTGTGACCCAGTTTGACCGTAATCAGAGTACAGTCAAATGTCGCGGTGAGG
>CAMYII010000038.1 GCA_947258385.1 Acidiferrobacterales bacterium | reverse complement strand
CGACGGTGCGGCCAATGCGCCCAGGGTGACACCGCCCAGCAGCGGCGAGCAGAACGGTGTGCGCACCACCTCCGCCACCCGGGCCGGCTCCCAGAACCCGGCCCCGAAGCCGATCCGGACGAACACCGGCGGCGGCGCGGGACAGGTGCAGATCAAAGGCACGCTGTCGCCGGAATCCTCCATCCCCATGTCCACCTTGAGCGGCCCGATACTGATGGGGAACACGCACTTCCAGCACACGTCGGTGAAGGGGTTGGGGAAGCGCCCATAGCAGGGCTGCTCGGCCGAGGTCTGTGAGGTGGGCAGCCAGGTCAGTGCCAAGGCCAGGCACGCCAGGACGATGAATTGACGGAACGATGAGCGCTTCATGGCGCCCATCGTTGGCTGGTCGGAGCCGAAGATGAAGGGAAAACGTTATTTTATGCGCAAGAAGGTTTTCGCTACGCTCTGGTGGCGGTGGGGACTGTATGACTCAAACCGGCCAACTCCAGACGCATTCCTTGACAAAAAATTGTGGCCAGTCCATCATTTTCGTATTCATCGAAATGAGATTATCTTATGGGAAATACCACCCCGTTACGCAAGCAGCAGGACGTTTGTGCCATCCCGTGCTTCGATCACGACAAGGTCGCAGCCGTCCAGGCCGCCTTGACTGAAGAGGAAGAACGCCTCCCGGAACTCGCGGATTTCTACAAATTGCTTGGCAATACGACCAGGCTGAAAATCCTGCTCGCCCTGGCGGAAGGGGAACTGTGTGTCTGCGATATAGCGCATGTGCTCGGACTCAGCATTGCGGCCACGTCTCACCAGTTAAAACTGTTACGAAACCAAGGCTGGTTACGCAAGCGCGACGACGGCAAGATGGTGTACTACCGGCTGCATAGCGCTGATCTGCTCAAAGCGCTGAAGGGTGATTTGAAAATGCTGGAGGCACGGCTCGGATGATGTATTTTTAGCGGTTAAACATTTCGATGTTATCGAAAATGACTAAGTATGAAAAGGAGCAATGATGGCAAATACAACATCGGATAAAAAAGATTATTCCTGGGTGGGATCGGTGACCAGTCTGCTTGCTGTCGTCACGTGTTATGGCACCCTGGCCACGGTAGCGTTGCTTTCGCTTATCGGTGTCAGCATCGAGATCGACGAAGGCCTGCTGATGAAACTGATCACCGGTCTTCTGGTGCTTGCGTTGGCGGGCATGGTGTATTCCTACCGCGTGCACCGGCATCCCGGCCCCTTGTTGCTGAGTATTGCGTCCGCCACCTTGCTGCTGTGGGTGTTCTATGGCAGCTATTCAAAACCGTTGGAGCTGACGGGCTTCAGTGCGCTGCTCATTGCCTCCGTCTGGGACTTTCGTGCCAAGAAGCGTGTCTGCTCTGAAACATGTAACGGTTAATCTCGATGGTAAAAGCGCCGCAACCGTTGGCACAGATTGAAAACGAACTTGGCGCGGCAATGGCCGCGAGGAAATGCTGGCGCTGTGGCTGTTTTCAGGACACGGTCAATGCACTGAGGAGATCGGCTACAATCAATGCCACGTTGGGGTCACTGCTGGAAGAGGCCCACAGCCTGTTTGAACCGAAACGTTACGACTGTTTGGGTTGCGAAATGTGCTGGCCTGCCGTCGCGCAGAACCTGGCGGCCGAGCTCGACCCGGCCCTTGCCGAAGGAAGTCACTGTGCAACGGAAGCACCTGAAACCAGAGAAGGTTGGCCGCCCCTGCCCGGCGACTTTCAAGTCATACGTTTTCAGGCACCCGTAGCGGTGTGCACACTCAATTCCGATCACCTGATCAAGGAACTCAGCGATACACCTATTGAAGGCTTGTCCATTGTCGGCAGCCTGCATACGGAAAATCTCGGCATCGAACACCTGATCCGTAACACCCTGGCCAACCCACACATTCGTTTCCTGATTATCTGTGGTGAAGATACGCGCAAAGCGATAGGCCATTTACCAGGGCAATCGCTGATTGCTCTGATGCAACATGGCGTTAATGAAAAAATGCGCATCATCGACGCAAAGGGTAAACGTCCGCTATTGAAGAATATTCAGCCTGAACATGTCGAGGCGTTTCGCAGGCAGGTGCAAGTGATTAACCAAATCGGCAAAATTGATGTAACGGCTCTGCAGGACTTGATTGCCGACACCGTTCTTGGCGACCCCGGACCGTTCGCCAACGCCCCGGCTGACGTCATCCCGGTACCCATTGAGGTGGCAAAGGAGCCGAGCAAGCTGGTACTGGACCCCGCCGGTTATTTCGTCGTCTACCCGGATCGGACCCATCGACGGCTGGTGCTGGAACATTACAGCAACAAGGGCGTACTGGACCGGATGTTCACCGCCAGTTCAGCCGCCGCTTTATATACCACGGTCATCGAAGCTGGGCTTGTCAGTCGTCTGGATCACGCCGCCTATCTCGGGCGCGAACTGGCGCGCGCGGAACACGCGTTGCAAAGTGGTGACGACTATGTGCAGGATCGCGCGCCCGGTGAGATAGAACACCCGCCAAACGCGAGCGCCCGGCAGGATGAAACCGGGTGCGGGTGCCAACCCGACAAAGGTGAATCATGCAATTGAAACATGTCGCCCCCGGTCTGCTCATACTCATCATTGTCGGCTCAATGCTAGGCTGGAAGGCCTGGCAACAGCAATCCGTATCAAATGCCCAGCCACTAACCGAAGTTAAAGGCCCGGCGGTCATCCTGTTTCGGGGTGACAACAGTCCCGGCTGCCAGGCCATTCACCACCTGGTCGATGAAGCGGCGGTCCGTCACGGCAAGCAGATCAACTTTGCCCAACTGGACTGGTCCGCGGACAATCCACTGATAAAACAATATCAGATACGCTTTCTCCCCACCGTTATCTTTATCGATCAACACGACAAGGAAGTGGGTCGTATCGTTGGCGAAAGCCCGGCGGTGCAAGAAAAACTGGGACGGGCGCTGACTCGGCTTGACGACCTGCTTAGGCAATAAGCATGGATGTTTTCGCCGAGTGGTTGACACCGTTTTTAACCGGGGGCTCGTTGCTAGCCCTGCCGTTGGTCGTGCTCGGCGGCCTGATTACCGCGTTTAATCCTTGCTGTTTGCCCATGTACCCGGCGGTGTTCGGATTTATCGGCGGGGCCTGTTGCAATAGTGGTGTATCGGCATCGGCTGAGTGTGATCAACCTGCATCAAAACCTCTGAGCGGTATCACCCTCCTGTTCGTACTGGGTATGGCCGCGGCAACCAGCATCATGGGGTTTTTAACCGCTGGCCTCGGTTGGGTATTCGGACGATTCGATACACCAATTCTCATGCTGCTGGCGGCGGTACCGTTATTGGTGGGATTGAATCTGTTGGGTCTTTTGCCGTTCCGCTTGCCTGTCTGGCATAGCACCAGGCTGCATGCCATTGCCGATGAAAAGCTCAAACACAAGGTGACTGCATTCAGCGCCGGGCTGCTGTTTTCCCTGGCCATCGCGCCCTGTGCCACGCCTATCCTGTTGGGGATTCTGACCCTCGTCGCCATGCAGGGCGAGTTGTTTTATGGCGGCGCACTGATGTTCATCTATGGTTTTGGAACAGGGCTGCCACTCCTGCTCATCGGCCATGGGTTTAACCGAATACAAAAATGGTTTATTGCTTCTGAGTACCAAAAATGGTTGCAACGTGTGTCCGGCCTGCTTTTGATCGGTGTCAGCCTGTACATCGTGTGGGATGGGTAACACAGAAGATCAGTTGTCTCTTGTGGTCCGCACCGTATGGTATTGTCACGCTCAGAATACCAAAGGGAGAAATATGGCGGGTTGTGATTGTGAAGGCGAGATAAAAAGCAAAGAAGAAAGCCGTGTCTTAATAATACTGCTACGGGGCGTCATTTCTGGGCTCGCGGTTATTGCGTCAGTACGGTGGGGCTGGAAGAACGGGTCATCCGGGAATACATCAAGAACCAGGAGCGGGAAGACTAACGCCAGGAGCAGATGAGATTGGCAGGACTTTGACCTTAGCCCCCTTCGGGGGCTTTCATCATACCACCCGCTCTGCGGGTGGTATTTAATTTGGATCAATTAGACCACTTCATATTGACCCGAGGGGGACTCCTAGGCGTTAGGCACCGATCTCTCCCTGCCGCGCCTCCCTGGCCTCGCGCAAGATTTGAACGCCGCCACGGAGCACCACAGCAGATATGAGCGCACCGATAACCAAATCTGGAAGACGGCTGCCAAGATACAAGACCAGGCCCCCGGAGATGATTACACCGAGATTAGCAATGACGTCGTTGGTGGAGAAAATCCACGACGCTCGCATGTGAACGCCACCCTCGCGGTGCTTTGCGATGAGCATGAGGCAGGATACATTTGCGACGAGCGCTATTGTGCCCATCGCCATCATCAGCATACTCACCGGATCGCTGCCATAGAGGAAGCGGCGCACTACCTCCCCGAGGACCCCGAGCCCGAGTGCGATCTGAAGCACGCCACTTGCCGTTGCGGCGTTGGTTTGGAGCCGAGCTGATCTGCCAACGGCATAAAGAGCGATTCCATAGACGGACGCGTCGGCAAGCATGTCCAAGGAGTCAGCGAGAAGGCCCGTTGATTCGCCCCACCAACCCGCAACTGCCTCGGCGATAAACATCACGCCGTTTATCGCCAACAGCGCCCAAAGGGATTTGCGTTCCAGTTCAGCGGCTTCTTCCAGCTCGCAACCGCAGTCAGACATTTGGCGTCTCCGGTGTTTTAAGAACTAAACGGGTTAGGCTTCTTTTATTGTATCTCCCCTTACCATGACCTGGCAGACCTCACTGGAGATATGTATTCTTGATTGTTTCGCTGTACAAGAAGCCTGATACAAGTAACTTACATAATACAATAATGCAAGCCTGAACTGCCCCGCCTTTTACGGGCTGACCCCGATTCACGATTTAAAACTGAGTTCGATGAAATGTGGGGCGGCGCAGGCATGCAGCCGGGACCCCAGAGCTCTAACTTCCATGGCCGCAAGTCTGATAACACGCCGCACACATTTAATATCGGTGGACGGACCGCCACGGCCAGCCAACCTGACGCGCCTGCACCGGCGCAGTCGGGTGGTGGGCCGCGATCGCCTGCGGGCAATTACCACAAACCGCCAACTTAGCTGGGCGCCATGCAAAGGAATTCCCGGCGCATGGCGTTTAGTGTCGGAAGTAATGTGATAGATCGGATGCCCGCTCATATCTGTAAACGGCCGCTTGTGCGCTTATTGGCCATGGGATCCACCTTCTTTTTGGTTTGGGAACGTTAGTGCAGTGCCTAGGAAAATGACCCTGGTGTTGTTCACCCGATAAACATGCCTTAATAGATTTTCGCAATAATGACTGAAAATTCGCGTCAATTCATAGAATTAACAAATTTTATTCAATAATCCTTGTCAGGATACACTATTTGTACTATAGTGCAACTATGCAAATAATTACCATCCAGCCCGAGGCGCTGTTCCAGAGCCTGGCCGACGAGACGCGGCTGCGCATCATCCGTCTGCTCTCGACAACAGATGAAGAAGCCTGTTTATGCGAACTGGTCGACAGCCTGCGGGAGCCGACGTACAAACTCTCGCGTCATCTGAAAATCCTGCGCCAGGCGGGCTTGTTGTCGTCCCATAAGGATGGGCGTTGGGTCTATCACCGTCTAGTACTCAAGCCACCCTATCTCGAGACGCTGTATGCCACCGTGCGCGCGCTGCCGGATCCGGATCAAGCCTATCAAGCAGATCTCGCGCGCTTTAAAGAGCGCATGTGTTTGCGCGAGGGCGGACGTTGCCGGGTGGGCATCTTATCCGATGCCTTAAAAGTGGAGGCCATATAATGGTCTGCGCGAGTTGTGCCGCCTGTTCGGCGCCGGGGCCACCGGGTTGGTCGACGGTCGGCGCTTTTTCATCGCCAGCGGCCTGCGGATGTTGAGGGCCTGATAGGATCCAGACATGGGAATGGAGCGCTACCTCAAGGCAACACAACTTCTGGATTTCGAAAACCCAGGCCTCGCTCGGTTTGTCGCAAAGTTGCTCATCGTCTCACTGCTCACGCTGAACATCGCGTGGACAGCCGACGAGTGTGCGTTTACCAGCCCCGGCGAGCCAAGCGACCTGTCTCTTAAAGCAGACAATCAACCGCCGGTCGACCCCACGAATACCGGCCTCGACTGTGACGATTGGTGCCATGGTTGGAGCAATCCCGTCGCTCTTCCGGGCGCCATCGTTTCGGATAGTTACACACCCGCCGTCATCAACGGTGGCTCCTGCACACTTTCTTATTCCTCCTTGCCTATACCTCCACCGTCCCATCCCCCCATCGTCTGAGCCTGCGCAAAGCGCGTGCACATTGCGGCACGCGATTGTGTCAACAGGTCGGCACTCGTCGGCCAGTTAACAAAAACCTCAAACTGATCGGCTCGCGCGCGGTATATCCGCCGACCATCCGATCGATGTGTGGAGGAAACGACGATGATTCGGATATGGGTTTTATTTTCTTCGCTGCTGTGGGCGACGGCAAGCGGTGCCGATCCCGGCTATTTGCCAGAACTACCCGTCTTCGATACGGACACCGACCCTGAACAGGTATTACAGGATTACCCCTTGGGCGTGATCACCCTGCAAGCCGCATACTCACACCACGGTGAACCGGACAAAATAAGACTGCTAGCCAACGGCAAAGAAGGTTGGGTTTACACCGTCGGATATGCCAAAAAGCGGAAGACCTATCGCACCCCATCAGGCGAAGTTAGAACCATCGATGAAACAAACTGGGCACTTGGCGTACGCGACTTCACGTTGGTGTTAGACGAAAGAGATAGAGTAGTGATCGATGTGATCTACAAAGATGACGGCAAGGGTATCGGTGTTACAGCCATGGAATTGCAGTATCCCAGGCCGAAGTCCAGGTCCGGTCCATAGCATCGGAATCAGGAGAGCATCATGGAGATCACACTTTCCGCCAGAGGATCGGACAGTTACACGCGCCTGGAACAGGTACTGGTGCAGTCCTGTATGGATGGCATAGCCAGCGCAAATTCGTGTGACGCGGAACCTTGCAACGAACGACGCTTTAAACAAGAGGAGCCGTCATGAAGATCACATTATTGACCAGCAGAACGTGTCACTACGCCGACGTGGAACAGGGGATGAACGCACTCGGCTTCAATCTTCGGCAGATGTTAACAGCGGAGTAATACAAATGACAAACTCACCCTTAACGATGAGGTAATGTCCATGACAACGCAATACGGTTTTGGCAAAACGGTCCCCATGGACTTCGAGCGCGCGATCGATGTCGTCACCGAGGCCCTTAAAACGGAAGGTTTCGGTGTGCTCACCGACATCGACGTGCAGGCGACATTGAAAAAGAAACTCGGCGAGGACATGCCGCGTTACCGCATCCTCGGTGCCTGCAATCCGCCGCTGGCGTACCAGGCGCTCACGGCCGAGCCGCTGATCGGACTGTTATTGCCGTGCAACGTGGTGGTTAGACAGGAAGACAACGGTACGGTGCACGTAGAGTTCATGGATCCGGATGCGGTACTGAACCTTGTGGACAACTCCGAGGTACACGCATTGGCCAGTGAGGTCCGCGAGCGACTCGAGCGGGTGCTCGCGGCACTCTCAACACTGAGCCAATCACCTATCGTGCGACTGAAGACGTTCTTTATCGACTGAACATGCTCATTATTAGGAGAAAAGCACGCATGAAAAAACACAATCACGCTTTTTTAAGTGGCACTGCAACCGCACTGGTCGTTTCACTGGCCGTGACGCCGGTCCTGTCCGCAGATCAAAACCCCTTCCAGATGCGGGAGGTCCAACGGTCGTTGGCCACCGACCAGAAACTCGCCCATGGCATGTGCGGCGCCTGCGGCGGACGCTGGGAAGGCCGCTGCGGCGGCATGATGGATGGCATGATGATGGGCGGCGCCATGCCGCGCGCACTCGATCCGGCGCAGTTGCCGGAACCCGATTCCGCCGGCGCGAGGCTCCTCACGCAGTACTGCAGCCAGTGCCACGGCCTGCCCAGCCCGAAGCAGCACACCGCCGCGGGCTGGCCGGCGACCGTGGCGCGCATGAACACGCGCATGCAATGGATGAGCCGAAACAACAGCCCGATGAACATCGCCGCACCGACTGAGGCGGAGCTTCAATCGTTGGTCGCCTATCTGCAAAAGTATTCGGCAAGCGCCGGCGATAAGGCAAAGTAGCCGAACAAGGTGGTCAATAAAGCGAGCAGGGGAGCCGAGTAACAACAGTTTACGTCGAGCAGCGTGGGTTGAGGCCATAGGGTGTACTGGAGCCTCAAGCAGAACCCGCGCGGTTCCAATTGCGACGTGAGTCGCACAAACCTGAAGGAGGTGTTAGCCATGAAAATGATCAGTACGAAATTCGTGAAGACGTTGGTCACCGCAGCGGCATTTGCCGGTCTCGTCGGTGCCGCGGGCCCAGCAGCGGCCCACGGTATGATGGAGATGGGTTCGGGAATGATGGGCATGAGCGGTTACGATGATGGATGCCCTTGGATGATGGGCGGTGATATGATGGCTATGGGTCCTGACATGGGAATGATGGGAAGGCATCGCGGCATGATGGGCGGCTATGGTCCCGGGGCCGCACTCAATCTGAGTGACCAGCAACAGAAGAAAGTCATGCAGATCCAGGGTGAGGTGCGCAAGAAACATTGGGAACTCATGGGCAAGATGAACGACGAGTACGCCAAGCTTCGTCAGCTCTATTACTCTGGCCAGCGCGACGCGGCAGCGATTGGCAAGCAGCAACAGCGGATCTTCGACCTGCGGCGCCAAATGATGGAGTCCTCGATCGACGTCCAAAACCGCATGGAGGCCGTGTTGACCCCCGAGCAGAGAGAAAAGCGGCGCGGCTACGGCTGGGGCGGAATGATGGGCTGGTAGCGGCGCTGCAAGGAAGCGTGTATATGAATGCGCTGCCGTGCGAGAACTTCGGGCGGATCAGGAGTGGATATGTACGACCATAATGTCTGTCTCCTTTGAACGCCCGATTTGAAAAACGCTGTTACCTAATGTATATAAGTGTTATGCGACGGTTCATTGCAAAATTGCTTGCCCTCTCCATCCTGTTTGGCGGTGTGGCGTGGGCTGCCGATGCCCATGCCGAGGCCTATCTTGGGTACGATGTTAACCTGTCGTCGCTCGGCGGCGATCTGCCGAATCGTTGCTCCGATGACGGTCCCTGCGATCACTGCTGCCACGGCACGGCCCACTATCTGGGACTCTTGCTGACCTCGTCAGCCGTGGTCGCCGACACCGACGGTCGCGTCACGGTGCTCCCGGTCGTTTTGTATCACTCCCGCGCCAACGCGCCTCCCACCCAACCCCCCAAAAGCTGAGTCCTTCCTTTTTGTTGTAACCGGTTGGCGTTCAACAGCCTGAACGTAACGCCGCGCGGCAGAGTCAACGCGTGCGGCACGGTGTCATTCAATAGGACGAAAGCTTATGCGTTCAATCATGATAGGGTCGGCGTTGCTGCTCGGCTGCCTGGCGCCGGTACATGCCATTGCAGCCGATCCCGTGACCGCTGGCGAGCGGTCCGTGATGGTGTTTACCCGCGAGCAGGCCGTCACGCACGCCTTGGCAAACAACCCGGAGTTGCTTGCCGCCAAGCAACGGGTGAAGGCGTCACGTGCCCGCCGGCTGCAAGCCGACGGGTTCGAGTCGCCGACGGTGTTCTGGGAGTTCGAAGAGGCCGATGGCGGCGGACCGAGCCGCTACGGCAATCAGGTCTACGGCGTCGAGCAGAGCGTCGAATGGTTCTGCGTGCTCCGGGCGCGCAGGCTGGGCGCGGACCTGGGTATTAACGCGGCGGATGCCGCGCTGGGGCGGGTGCGCCTGCGTGTGAGCGCGCAGACGCAAAAGGCCTTCGACCGGACCCTGCTTGCCGATCAAGCGGTCGAGCTGGTGCGCGAGGTCACTGGTTTCATGACCGAGGC
>CAMYII010000037.1 GCA_947258385.1 Acidiferrobacterales bacterium | reverse complement strand
TCAAGGATGACTGGCGTCGTGCAGCCGCACGTTTGAGCAACATGCTCACGGTGTCGGAGACCACTTCCTTGCGTACCCGCGTCTCGAACAGCAGATTCTCGATCTCCTTGTCCAGTTCGGCGATGGAGATATCCGCATGTTCACGGGCCACTTCGGTGGCATAAACCTCCGGCACCTGCCTCCCAGACAGCAACAGACGTCGGGCGAACAACGCCTTTTCCACCGTACGCGCTGTACTGATCTCCGAGACCAGCCGACCCATGATGAGACTCTGCTCAGAGGCCGGCATCTCGCGGATAGCCTCGATGACCTGACGCGTGATGGCCACACCGGGGGCTGTTATGTTGTCCAGGTTGGCCAATGTTAATGGTGTCACGCCATTGACGAGATTCTGTATTTCCGCGGTGACGGCAGTCGCTTCCAGATTTAATTTTGGCAACAGGCCGGTGCCGGGAATACTGTCCTTGCGGCAGGTATCACAGGTCGTCACGATGTTCTCACCGACTACGTCCACGACCCAGTTTCTGGCATCCGCTGGGGTCGTCCAGATCTCTGTCAGTCGGGTAGTCGACGCCGGTGGGCCCACCGTGGTGATGGGCCGATTCATATTGATGTTGTAGCCTGCCTTGACGATGTCACCGGTGAACTCCAGTACGGGCTGACCTGCGCCCCCAGCCTGGCCACCAACCCAGGGAATACCGCTGTCACCGTTCGATGATTCGACGGCATCCTTTGCCGTGACCGCATCATTACCACCAATCCCCATCTGAACTTTCCAGTCATTACCCTTGGACAAAGTAATGAGGTCAGCATAGGGGTTCTTGCCCTGCGCGATCTCGGCCTCCATCTGCTCGCATGACTTGGTGGCCAACTGCATGGTCTCCTCCGCCTGCAACAGGGCGTTCTGGAACATGTCGTAGAGACCGGGATTGGCGCGTTGCAGAATCAGTGCCGGCAGGGAGGCAATGGCGGCACTGGCTGCGGCGGTCATGGCGTTCAGCATATTGTCGACACCGGAACCAATATCGTTCAGCGTGTTGGTGACCGCCGCAACGGGATCGAACTTGCCGCAACTGTAACCAAGTCCCAGTTGTGCTGAACCGCCCAGGGTCACCGAGACCACCGAGGGATTGGCAGGTACCGAAACCGGTTCCGCACCGCCGATCTCGTAGTACCAGAGGCTGTCTTCCGTCGGTGCTTTGGTAGCAGCGTAAGCGCTGTTCCATAACATAAGGACGACTAGCAGAAACGCACACGCGTTCCGTGGATTGAACTGTGTGGATTCGGATGTCGTAGTCATTAGGTAACCGTATTTTTTCTTCATGGGGGATAAGCAATCCAGTCGATGGAAAACAGATAGAACTGGCCGCGCCGCTGGCAACACTTGTAGGGACGCCAGAGGTTCCAGACATAGTCGCCCGCGCTGTCGACCCGACCTCCGCCCCAGCCTGTCAGGCTGACCAGATCATTCGTGCCAAAGACGTTACAGCTCGACTCGCTACGCGGGACCATCATCTGCCAGGTACCGGTGCGGCGGTCCTTCTCCATTAGCGGGCCCGGTGGCCAGACCTTCTGACCCGACGATGATGTCCCGGTGACTGGCACGTACACATGTGGCTGTGCCGTGCGGGTGACGATATCGCCGGCCCGTTGCGCATTGATGGCCGCGGCCTTTGGTTCTTCGGCCTGGGTGGTCCAACCGGTACGTGGATACACCCCACCCCAGGTCTGCAACGGCCAGGTACCGATCTCACGCAGCCCGGGAATGAAACTCGCGGGATAGAAAATCTCCGGCACCTCCTGGCGCCAGGACAGCGCATCGAGTCCGGACTGGAAATAGGGAACAAAGGATGTAGTCTGCGACTGACACAACAAGCCCACACCGGACACGATTCCGGAGAGTGAACTGAGAGGATGACCTATGGCATCGGTCTCGCGGAAGACCAGATTCTTGTGATCACGGTTATCGGAGCTTCCTTCGGTGCGGTTGCCAGCGCTGTCTATGGGTACCGGCAACAATGAACCGAGCAAGCCATTAGCTGCTGTCTTCTGAGCTAGGCCCAGCGTTGCCCGGATCTCTGTCCATGGGTTGCCACCCAGCTCGTTGTAGCTACTGACCACCAAATCCGGATTGTAGTGTCCGACCTTGAGTGAGGTTCTGACACTGCAACCAAACAATGAACAGCGCAGCCAGAAACACGTGCCGATGGGCATCCACTGCATACAGGAAAATGCGGCCGCTGTGGTCTTGGCGACGATCTCGGGGGTTGTGATCGCGCCGGTATACCCGGTGGCCGGTAACATGAGCACGGCGGCAAAGAAGTAAGACACGCGGTGCGGCGCATTCACGGCTGATTCCCCGCCCGCCATGATCGGTAGTGTTGGAGTGCCACCTCTAGATCGGTGAGACCGTAAACGACCACCTGTCCGTCAAACACCATGGCTGGATAGCGATCGATTCCGTATTGCACTGCCTTCGCCAATCCCATCGCGGCGCGTTGCATCTGTGCGCGATCACCATCGTGCAATTGCTGGAAGCGTTGTAGTACGACTAGCTTGGATTGCTCTGGATCGGCCGTAAGGTCTTTGGATAGCTTCGCCTCGATACGTTGGATACCATCCAGTTCGTAGACGTGGAGTTCGCTTTCCATGTAATCCGCCTGCTGGCTTATGGTGGACTCACCGGTAACAGGCAAGTCAGTCGTGGTAAATACCTCGATGAGGTAGGGATGCACCACTGCATGCTGAGCTGCTTGTGCAGCGCTGCTGGCTAAGAGCGTGAAAATAAGCAACATCGGAAAGATGAAGCGAATTGAATGTATGTTCCCTATCATTTGCACGTATGGCCCACCAACAATGTGATGGGCTATCGTGGCTCACCCGACTGGCCAACGGAACAGAAAACTCATTCAATGTGCGGCGTGGTTTTTTATTTTAACTAGATCAGTGTGTGATGAGAATTATTGGGAACGGCAGCAGGAGTCTGCCACTTAACGCCGGTGAACAACTGATTGACTAAAAGCGGCCATTTGGCTCCATATTAATGATAGGCTGGAGTCGACCCTAAACGGACATTAGCGAATATCAATTCACTCTGACCCCTTTGGTTTCAATGGAGCGGCTTCCTGCGATTCACTGGGCTTGCTTAACAAGGCTGCTGTTCACAATGTGTCTCTTCAAACTCAAGTGTCGAGTGGCTAATAGAAAACCCCCGTGACAACTTGTTTTTAATGTCCACTTTCACATTTGCTAGCTGGCTAAAATCGTCAATCACGACGTGAGCCTCCAGAGCATTGCTATGCTCATCGAGCTGCCAGATGTGCACGTGGTGCACATTAATTACACCATCGGCGCTTTCCATGACTTTGATGACTTCTTCAATAGAGATGCCTTCCGGTGTGCCCTGCATCAGGATATGAATAGTTTTGGGTAACAGTGTCGCTGCTTGATAGAGTACATACCCGGCGATGGCCAGGGTTATCAACGTATCACTCCAATACCACTCGTAGAGCAAAATCAGACTACCGGCGATAATGACACCCACCGAGGCAAGGGCATCTGAAACATTATGCAGAAACGCCGCGCGGATATTCATGCTGCGTTTCGACATACTGTAGGTCAATATGGCCGTGGCAACGTCTATCAACAGGGCAATTGCAGCAACAATGACAACAATCCAGCCTTCGATAATTTGTGGCTCATAGACACGCCACAGCGCCTCAATAATCAGGTATAGACCTATCAACACGAGCGTAACCAAGTTGACAAGCGTAGCAATTACTTCAGCGCGTTTGTAACCAAAGGTACGGAAATGATCGGCGGGCTGTCTGCCAATCTTTCTGGCTACCCAAGCGATAAGCAGCGATGCCGCGTCGCTGAAGTTATGTAGTGCGTCTGCAATCAAGGACAGGCTTCCGGAGACAAGACCACCGACTACCTGCGCCAATGTTAGGAGGAGATTGACAGCGATAGCGACGCCTAGTCGTCGGTCACCAAGAGATTCTTCAATATGGTGATGTCCAGATCCCACTGTTAACCCTCTACACGCAATACTGCTTAGTGCAGTGTCGTATCATGATAGGACACTCGAATGACACTACCTGTCGGCGCTATATACGGTACTTCAATGCTGAACTTGTAACGGCTTTTAGGACGTTTCACATTGCCAAACCTATGAATGGCAGTTCTCGTTTTATGTAGTACGCGGCTTTTGTCATCAATAACATCAATATCAATATGACCCCTGGGGGTAGGCTCTAATGAATGTTTATCTCGTACGTCGCCTTTTAGTGAAAAACCGCCGGGTTTTTCTACCATCACAACATTCGAGATTACCAGGTGCTTTGACGAGACAATTTCTATCTTGCTGTCGGTATCAGCTGCCTGTTTAGGTGATATTGTACAACCCAACAACAATAGCAGCGCTATTAATGTTGAAGCCTTGAATGTGAAGTTTGATGCTTTCCGATACATGGGAATCTCCTTGAAAATGTTAGTTGCCTATTTCTACCGTTTCATAGCCCGACTGGAAAATGTCGGATAAAGCACAGGCAATACAAACAGGGTGAGAAATGTTGAGGAAAACAGCCCACCGACGACAACCGTCGCGAGCGGCCGCTGAACTTCTGAGCCCACTCCGGTGGCGAGTAGCATAGGGATGAGGCCTAGCGCGGCAATTGAGGCTGTCATGAGCACAGGCCGCAGTCGTGAGAATGCACCGTTGAAGATGGCATCTTCCATCGACAACCCATCCTGTACACGACGGTTAATCGCGCTAACCAGAACTACACCGTTCAATACAGCGACACCGAATAACGCGATAAATCCAATGGAACCTGGTACAGATAAATATTGCCCGCTAACAAACAGCGCAGCGATTCCGCCAATGGCCGCTAGAGGTACGTTGAGCATAATAAGCAATGCCTGCCCCACCGAGCCGAAAGCGAAGTACAGCAGCAGGAATATCAGACCGAGTGACAGCGGCACGACGATCATAAGCCGCGCCTGGGCACGTTGTTGGTTTTCGAATTGTCCACCAAATACCACGCTATACCCGGGAGGTAAGTCGATTTCCTGATCGATGCGTTCGCGTAGTTCGGCAACCAGCCCACCCATATCGCGGCCTTCTACATTAGATTGAATGACTACACGACGTTGTACGTCGTCACGCCTGATCTGCGGAGGACCGGATTCGATGGACACATTGGCGATATCACCCAGACGCACCCAGGCACCGTTGGGAGCCTGCAGGATAAGATCACGAATAGCCTCAATGTTATTGCGATAATCCGCGTCGAAGCGAACGTAAATGTCATAGCGTTCATTGCCTCGTATAACCTGCCCCGCTTCCTGACCGCCGATGGCGTCGGCAACCAGTTCCATGACTTGTGCTACGGCGATACCGTAACGGGCCAATCGATCACGATCTGGTCGTACCACCAATTGTGCTTCCCCCGCAATCTGCTCCAATTCAACAGCACGGGTACCGTCGACACTTTGCGTCAGGCTTTGGATGGCACGGCCTTTTTCAGCAAGCACGCTTAAATCGGGCCCAAATAACTTGATCGCAAGTTGTGCCTTTACGCCCGACAATAATTCGTCCACACGGGTGGCGATGGGTTGTGAGAAGTTAAATAACAGGCCCGGGTGGATATTCATCTTTTCTTCCATCAGTGTCTGCAATGTGGGGCGATCAGAAGCAGACGCCCATTCTGACTGGGGTTTGAGGCCAACAAAGATTTCAATATTGGATACTGGTTCCGGATCGCCACCGACTTCGGCTCTTCCTGCTCGACTGGACGCATAAAGCACTTCGGGGAACTCCATGAGTTGCTTTTCCAGTTTGCGAGACACTTTCAGAGCGGTATTAAGACTGGATGAGGGTGCCAGCGTCACACGGATATTGAGCGTCCCTTCCTCCAGTTCCGGTACGAATTCTGTGCCTAACCAAGGGATCAGGGCGACTGCGAAAACGAACAACGCCAACGCACTACTGATGACCATCTTTTTACGCTGCAATGCCTTTGTAAGCAGTGGTCGGTATTTATCTGCGATGGGCCGAAGCAATGGGCTCTCGCGTTCACGGATGCCATGAGGAAAAACATAAGTTGCCAATGCGGGGATGACCACCAATGCTGTGAGCAGGGAGGCCAGCATGGCCAGTACAATGGCGATGGCCATGGGCTGGAACAGCTTGCCTTCAACACCTTCCAGTGCAAATAGTGGTGCAAACACAATAGTGATAATCAACACTGCAAAAAATACGGGCTGACCGACTTCGCGTGCCGCCTCCTGGATGCGTAATGGCAGACCACGTTGGTCACGTGCGCTGTCATAGGGATCGGTATCGCCAGGTGCTACGTCTGCTGTTATGGCCGCTCGATGGGTTTCATCTGGGCGAGTCAGGTGGCTGAAAATGTGCTCCATCATCACCACCGAACCGTCGACCATCATACCGATGGCGATAGCCAGCCCACCCAATGACATGAGGTTAGCGGAGATCCCCCAATGGGCCATGGCCATCAGGGCAAGGCCGATGGAAATGGGAATGGACAATAGCACCAGCAAGGTGGCACGCATGTTCATGAGAAACAGTGCTAGGATGATGACAATCAGCACAAAGGCTTCTAGTAACGCCTTGGTGACAGTCGTCACGGCCTTTTCCACTAATTCAGATTGATCGTAGAAGGGTTCTATTACCACGCCATCTGGCAGCGCTTGTTGAATAGCGGGGAGTCGACTTTTGATACCATCAATGGTGGACTTCGTATTGGCACCTAGCCGCTTGAGTACGATACCCACAACGACTTCACCGAGTTGTTCCGCTGTAGCATCCGCGTTACGTGTGGTCATGGTGACCGCACCCTGGCGTATTTCACCACCAAAGTTTACCTTTGCCACATCCACGATACGCACAACAACCCCATCGGCCTCTTTGAGAGAGATGTTGGCAATATCCCGCAAACCATCTTCACCACCCCTTACCCAGCCTACGCCCCGGATGACTAACTGCTCAGCACCGCGATCCATATACCAACCGCCGGCGTTACGATTATTGGCCTCGATGGCCTCAACCACATCAGCAGGTGTCAGCTTCTGAGCCAACAGGCGTTTAGGATCCAGTTGTACCTGGTATTGGCGGACTTCACCGCCAAAAGAGAGCACATTAGTAACGCCGTCCACAGGCATTAGCAGTAGTTTGACGACCCAGTCGTTAAGACTGCGCAAGGCCATCGCATCGAACTTTTTGGTGTCTTCGGCACGCAGCATGTACTGGTATACCTGCCCAAGGCCGGAGGTATTGGGACCCATTTCGGGTGAGCCCACCCCATCAGGAATCTGCTCGCGTGCAACCTGTAATTGCTCAAACACAAGCTGCCTGGCGAAATAGATATCGGTGCCTTCTTTGAAAACCACGGTGATGACTGACAGGCCCGTTTTCGAAATGGATCGGACTTCCTCTACGTCAGGCAGACTGTACATGACAGCCTCCACCGGGTAGGTAATCAATTGTTCCACCTCTTCGGAGGCCAGTCCTTGTGCCTCGGTGTTAATGGTCACTTGTACATTGGTGACATCGGGGAAGGCATCCAGATTCAGGCGAGGCAGTATAAGTGTCCCGGCGATGACGCATGCCAACAGTGACAGCACAACCAGCAAACGGTTGGCAATGGCGATATCGATAATCCGATTTAACATCGCAACGGCCTCCTAGTGGTTATGAATATCAAACCCGCTCTTGGCGAGTTCTGATTGCAGGAAGAAAACGCCCTGGGTCACCACACGTGTACCGGGTTTTATCCCCTCGATGCGGGTAAAACCACTATTGCTTTGTAGCACCTTGACCTCCACAGCACGAAACTCATTGTCGTGTTCTGCAATGAATACCTGCCAGTCACCATCTGTACTGCGCACCACGGCAGTCTCGGGCACTGCCAGTACGGCATCTTGCTGGCCGTTCTGGAAGTAGACATCCACAAACTCACCGGGGTGTAGCCGATCATCTGGGTTCGGCACAGTTATACGCACAGCAATCGTACGTGTGCTTTCATCCAGCGTATGAAATAGTTGCGAGACACTGCCAGTCAGCCAACCAGCCGTTGTTTTCACGCGGGCAACCGTGTTCTGGTGAATACCTGTCAATTGTCGTGGTGTCATTCGCGCCTCGACCCACAATGATGTTTCATCTGTAATGGTGAACAACACATGTCCTGGTTCGACCACAACACCTTCGATAAAATCTTCCTGCGCAACAGTGCCATCACGAGGTGCCAGCAACTGGAATTCGCCATTGGCTTTACGCGCATCGCCGGATTTGAGAAAAGTCTCGATACCTTGTGATGTCATGCCATATGCATTGGCCTTGGCGTAGGCGAGTTGGCGAGCCACACGTGCTTCCGTGTAACGACGGTCCGATGTCACTTTGGCCCCCAGATTTTTTACCCGATGCCACTCCCGGTCAGCCACCATTAACGCACCCTGGGCCTCAGCCATATCGACGCCGGATAATGTCACCAGTGGTTGCCCTGTTTTTACATGTTCACCGAGGGTGACATGCCGCTTGACCACTTGCGCGCTAATTCGTGTGGTAACCTTTGTAGTGTTATAGGCATTTAGTTTTACTTCGCCAGGAGCACGTGTCTCGGAGGCAAGTTGCCTTTCTCGTAATGATTCCACCACGATACCAGCCGTTTGTTGTTGTACTGGGGTGAGTGCGATAACACCTTCCTCGTGTTCATCATGAGCATCCCCGCTTTCTTTTTCGTTATGACGTTCTTGCTTGTGATCCTCATGACCATGTTCATCTTCTGAGTGCGCAACCGTGACTACTGAAAGAAGGAATAGTGCAAGCGGTAGAAGGTAAAAATGCGTTTTCATCTGTATATCTCCAATCAATCTGTCAGTCTTGTGTCGATATTCATCCATGTGAATACTGTGCCACTGGCGGTAAGCCAATCTAACCAGGTCTGCCAGTGGCGACCTCGTAACTCTGTGGCAGCACTTTGTGTATCGAGGGTTTGCTTGAGTTGCACCAGATAGTCGGTCGTTCCCAATTCGCCTGCCTGCCAAAGCCGTTCCAGCAATTCGATCCGGCGCTGAAGTGATGTTTCGCCACGTTGTTGCCACTCTGCCCAGGTAGCGCGCGTTAGCATGTAGCGTCGAGCGGCGGTATTGAGCTGGCTATTTAAATTCAGCCAGGTGGTTTGTGCATTTTGTTCTGCCTGTATCAAGTTGGCATTGGCCTCATCGACTTCTGCGCGGAAACTGTTACGCACAAACAGAGGCACCGACAGTGTTAAACCGGTCAGTGTTTCATTATCTTCACGGCCGGTACGCACACTGATAGTTGGATCGGGCCGTGTCTCGCGTTGACGTAATTCAATCATGGTGCGAGCGGCAGTAACATTTGCCTGTTGGGCACGGAAAACGGGATGTCCCCGTAGTAACTTTTCTGTATCAATATCAGATTGCTGAATATCGGGCAGTAAGTGTGGCAATGTTGGCCAGGTATTAGGGGCTGGTAATTCACCCATTAATGCAAGCAGTGCCTGCTCAGCATCGCTCAGCCTGGCGGTGAGTTCGGCTGATTCAAGGTTGGCTTCAAGGGAAGCAAGCTTCGCGAGATCCAGTTCAATCTGATTCAAATCACCCGCGCGGCGTCGCTGCTCGGCGATGGCAGCAAATTGTTTCATGAGTCGTACCCGCTGTTGGCCCTGACTGTTGAGCGCATCAGCGGTATGGTATTCACGTAACGCTTGCAGTAATTCTATTGCCAGGCCTTGGCGTTTTGATTCAGCCTCAGCAATGACGGCATCGCGCTCATGGCCTGCGGCGCGGGCGCGGGCGCCACGTTTATCGCCCCAGTCAATCGTCTGACTGATACCCAGGCTGGTGGTATCGATGTCTGTACGCTCCGCATCCAACTCCAGTTCTGGGTTATAGAGTGCTTCCGCCCATACTGGCTGTAATTGAGTAACGAACATGCAGCCCAACAGAGCTACTGAAATAACAAATCGCTTGTACATAAACCTGATTCCTTGAATGACACGATACGCCACGTCGCACAGTAGGCGACACGTGGTTTAGTCACAATGGCAAGAGATCAGGCGTTAGGGGGAGGTGTAGGTGGTGATAGAGAGCGGGTGGAGTAACGCTGCGTGGAACGCACACAGTGTAAACTGGCAGATAGTTCGAGTGAAATACTGCTAAGAGGCGGCAAACCGGTCAAATGTGCCAAACCATGACAGCAGTGGTCACAGGCATCATTGTCTCCATGGTCATCGGGGGCTGGGGATTTTTCCTGAGACCACTCGGAAGCATGCCCCAAAAAGGCCTCTGCATGGGTATCCGCCGCCCATGACAGGTTGGCGAATAAGATCATGGCAAGCAGCAATGTTGATATGACTTTGCGCATCTTTGTAATGATGGCACTAATGATGACCTAC
This sequence comes from Acidiferrobacterales bacterium, assembly GCA_947258385.1. Lineage (GTDB taxonomy): Bacteria > Pseudomonadota > Gammaproteobacteria > Acidiferrobacterales > SZUA-150 > CAMYII01. Next base: position 21,391 of record CAMYII010000037.1, on the reverse strand, counting down.
TTCAATCAAATAAACGGGGCAATAGCTAACTTCTTGATTCAACTGCATGGTCCCATCGATAATACCAATAATGATTATTCTGTACTGGGTATTACTGTAATATTCAGTTCTGTCAGACTTGTCCTTGAGAAGTTTGTCAGGCTCAGGAAATTAAAGAGAAGGCCATGTCCAGTTGTGATTGCGAAATCGAAGTAAAAAACAAAGAAGAAAGTCGTGTCTTAGTAATACTTCTAGGCATAAACGCTTTAATGTTTTTTATTGAGATAACGCTCGGTATTCTAAGTGAATCAACCGCACTAATAGCAGACTCACTCGATATGTTGGCAGATGCGACAGTTTACGGGATCGGGCTATATGCTGTAGGCAGGCCATTGTTAGCCAAAATCAGAGCTGCCCATATAAGTGGGGTATTTCAGATGATACTTGGTGCGGCAGTATTTGTTGATGTGCTTCGCCGCTTCATATGGGGCAGTGAGCCAGAATCTTTTCTAATGGTTTCAGTAGGCGTACTTGCCCTTGTGGCTAATGTCATTTGCCTTAAGCTAATTTTCAAGCACAGAGAAGGTGAAGTCCACATGAGGGCGAGCTGGGTTTTTTCTAAGAACGATGTCATAGCCAATTTGGGGATTATTGTTGGCGGCCTACTTGTGTACGCCCTCGAATCTCGATATCCGGATCTTCTTATTGGTCTAGTCATTTCAATCATTGTTATTCGCGGCGGAATTCACATATTCAAGGATGCCAGTGAAGAAAAGAAGCAGGTTGCATCACACACCTAATTGTATACCGCGCCCCATGGTCAAAATTGCGGACGACCGCATTTGGCCGCTTTCTGCCCAATATGTCAGAATCCTGAACGGCTGCTCTCACTTGTGACTTCAACCAGTGACTGACCTAAATAGGATCAACCCAAGTCATTTTCGGAGTGAGAATGGGAGTGCTTCATGTCCACCTTAACCACCGCGATTCGCAGCAATTTGTTCTGCAATAACATGAACAGCCTCAAGTTCGGTACAGTTCCGCTCACGCATGATCACTCCACGTTCTGCCTTCTCATACTTCTCCGTCATAGCAAGCGCCAGAGACAACGGTGGAGGCACATTACGGAACAATGCTTCGAGGTTGTCTGACAGTACTACGCCCTCGACGTATTTGCCGGGTTCCTTGCGAGCCGATAGCAGCAGGCTGCGCTGCACATCGGTTAAGTCCTTGAAGCGCGCGATCTGCTCGACTTCTTCTTTGGGCATGACCAGACACAGCCACCACTCCATCATGTTGAGCATCTTACGACTGGCGTCGGGGAAGTCTTCCAGGTTTTGGGTGGCAATCCAGAACCAGGCGCCGAGCTTGCGCCACATCTTGGTGATCTTGACCACGTAGCGGGCCAGCAAGGGATTAGTGGTGATGATGTGACCCTCGTCGGTCACCACCAAGGTGGGCCGGGCGTCGTGTTGGTGACGCTCCACCAGATCGTTGATGTGGCTCATCATGGAGATGTAGGCCACGGTGAGCTGGTCCTCATAACCTTCACGGGCAAGGATTCCCATTTCCAGAATGGTCACGTCCGCTTCGGGCCACGGTGTGCCGGGTCGGTTGAAGAAGTGACCGGCTAACCCTGAGCAAAACAGCGCCATGCCGTCACTCATCTCAATGGCCCGGTTGCGCCGGTGATCGGGTAGTGTTTCGTCTTGACCTATGTTTTGCAGGGCAGCCACCACATCTTCAGTGAGCACTTGATCTCGGCCAGTCTCCTTGACAGTTTTGGCGGCCAGGAAGATCGCATTGCGGATGAGTAACCGGTCGGCGCGAGTCATGCGCGCATCTTCGCGCTCGTCACCCCCGGTGATCATGATGCGTGCAGCAATCTCCATCTCGCCCAGAATGTCACGACCAGCGCCTTCTTCGTCCAACTCGTCGTCATCGGCCAACGCATCCGGATCTTCGCGTAAGTGGTGCTGGCGTTCCTTCTGCAACACGCGTAAGGCATCCGCAAATGGCGGCAGGCTGACATCGGTATTCGGATTCAGCGTGACCTGATTGACGACCAGTCCATGAGCACGGAATTGCTGACCCAACAGGGAGAATGATCCCCCGGCCTCGATGATGAAGATGCGCGGGCGGTACATAGCCGCCATCTGCTGTAGCAGGTAGACAAGCATCGCCGACTTGCCGGCGCCAGTGGGGCCAAGAATAAGCATGTGTGCATTCTTCTTCCTGTCAGATCGATGCAGCGGATCGAACACGAAGGGCTCCGCGCCTCGGTTGAAGAAGACCAGTCCGGGATGGCCCGTGCCTTTCGACCGACCATACAGGGGTAACAGGTTGGCGGTATGACTGGAGAACACCAGCCGCGATCGCCGACTGGATTTTTCCAACGCCGCATCGTATGCCATGGGTAAATTGCGCATATAACTGTCGAGCGCCAACAGGTCGGCCTCGTGCAGGATTGGCTGTAACCCATTGGGTAGCAGTAGTGCATTCAACTGGTTGACGTTGGCGCGCAGTGTCTTTAAGTCCTCGCCACGCAGATAGAAACCGATCCCAAGCGGATAGAGTTTGTTACCTCGTGCCATCTCCCGTTCAACGGCTTCGGCGTCTTCCCGAGTGAGTTCGGCTTCTGCAGAATCCCCTACCGAAGCGCGCTTGACCTGGGCAATGTGGTTGCGCGTGAAGTCCTGGGGTTTGACGGTCAGGGTCAGTACCATAACGGTGTGTTCCGGAAACCGATCAAATAGCGAAAACACATGATCACCCGCCTGGCGTTCCGCGGTCATGTGCCCGATCTCCGGGACCCGGCGCAGACCCTGGATGGTTACGTGGGTGTACGGCAGATCATCGAACCACCAGGTCGCAGATTTATTATCCGAACGCGGCATCGTAAGCGTTAGCCGTTCGGCAAGATCATGGCCAAACGGCAGATCCTCATCACCGGGATAGGGAGCGATTTCGAGCAGCTTGTCGGGATCGCCATCGGTAATCTCAGGTTTCGGGTTAAACCATTTAAGTAACCACTCGTAGAGATCCTGTCCTGTCCCGCGACGGGCACGGATTCCGGCCGAGGCCAGTGAAGCGACCCACTTGGTCGCCACATCGTTCAGTGCTTCTTCCACTTCGATGGCTGGCGGCAGCCGGCTATTGGGTTTTAATCGCCGGTACAGTGTTGCCCGCACACGCCGGATCTGGCCGCGCCATTTAGTACCGGTGACGGCAGTATCTTCAAAAAGACCACCAGGACGCGTGATCTGTGCGAGATGATCTGACATCGTTTGCTGAAAGTGTTGGGTGTAGGCCGTGCCGTGCGCACTGGGCTGCGCGTAATTCGCAACCTCCTTCTGAAAGCCTTGCAGGCTTGGTTCATCCTGGACGTACACCTGTAATATCCATGGGGATTCATCTTCTTCAGGGATCGCATCGGTCAATGCGGTCTGGATGGCATCAGGTAATTGCGTCATGAATTCCGGGGTACGTGCCTCGGTACCGGCCGGCGTAATCTCGAACAGGGCACCGACACTGATCCCGTCTTCCAGCAGAAACGTTCGGCTTGCCGGGTTGTATTCCATCCACGGCAGGAGATCGGTAAATGATGACGGACGATCATAGAGTTGTTTGACCTGCCTCGTGGTGACCGGCGTTTCTTTCCGTTCATCTTCCACGTTATTGGATGACCGCTGTTTGATAAAACTCACTGCTTCTTACCGACAGGCTGGCCAGGGACTTCGCCTGGCAAGGCATATTCGACCTGCTCATACATCGGGAATGCGGTTGCATAACCGGGTACGGGCGCCCGCGTCTCCCCTGCCAGATGTGGAAAAACATACATCACCAGTGTCGGGTTCGGCAGACGTGGAAACAGGACATCGATTTCCTTAAAAGCGTCTCGGGTATAACCATGCAGGGCCGCCTCACCGGTGTTGATGCTCCGATTTCCCAACTCACGGCGAATGACTTGCGGGTTCTGCGCATTGATTGCATGGATATGACCGTCGTAGATGGCCTTCATCGAAGGGCCATCCTGAGGCAGTACGGCCTCCTTGGTACTGGCACAGCCGGCCAGTACCAGACTAATCAAGCTGAGTACGGGTATAAGGATCAATGGATTTTGCATGAGTCAGTTTCCTGCCTGTGGTATCGAGATCAATGGGGAGTTCGCGGTCAACGTGAATAGCAATACGGGTGCCGGCGGGTACAAAGACCGCATCGAAGCTCTGGGACTGACGTTCCAGAAGCCACTTGGCAACCTCATCGCTGCCGCCGGCAATCGTCTTGCCGAGTACGAAAGTACCTGCATCACCAGTGACACTACTGGTCACACTGCCAACATCACTCACAACTGAAGTCGTCTCGGCGCTTGCTGCTGCATCTGCTGCGGCCTGAACGGCCATCACACCGATACGTTGGGTGAGAAACGCCGGGGCATTGGTTTTGCGTTCGCCGGTGATACAGGGAATGCCCTGCTGGTCCGAGATCCAGCCCAGGGGCTTCGCTGCACCACCACTTTGATTGCCCTGGTCATTACTTGAAATAGTGCGAATGGTGCCGTCTTCAAAAATAAACGTGACCGAATCCAGTCGGCCGGTCACGCACGACAGTGTCCAATCTCCGATGGCCGTCCCACTCCACACCATGCCCTGTACACCGGGCACGGTCAGACCGTTTGCCGCCAGATTGTCGGCACCGGTGATCACCTTGAAAGGCATTGGATCACGCACCTGCCCTTGCACCGGCACCCGACCAACCATGGCGGTCATCGCTGTCGAACCAATGAGCGTGGCGTTACGGGGTACGGTGTAAACGGGATGGACGGTGTTCAACGCTTGCGTGAGGTTGCCGGTCTTTTCGCGAGTCGATGCCAGTGCCCCGCCGGTGGACTGGCCCGCACGACGCAACAGTCCGTTTGTAGCCGATGGGTTTGTATCTGTATCGAGGGTATCCAGCGGATCGATCCAGATCAGGCTGTCTGTCGGCACGCCACCCTCCCCGACCCCATCGAGGCCCAAGCCCACCGGTATGTCTTGACTGCCCTGGGTAGAGCCGTTCCGAGTGAATGATTGCGAAAGTGCATCCACGCGTGCCGTCAGTGATGAAAGCACACCGGCATCGATTTGGTTACGCGCCTCCTGACCCTTATCTCGTGAGAGCATCTCGCGCTTGAGCCGGGTTGCGACGTTCTCTTCGATCTGGTGACGGTTGGCCAGCAGATCACGATTCCCCTTGCGTAGCTGGTCATTGTCCTTGCGCAATGCCTGCACCTCCGCAGTCATGGCCGCAACGTTGGCCGTCAAGGTCTTGATGGTATCGGCAGGGCTATCCGCATCGGGCGCCGGTGCCTGAGGTACGGCCTCCATAACGAGTGATGATTCCTGTTCTCCGTTGCAGGATTTCAGGATGACGAACGCCAGCATCAGCACCACGGCACCAGCAAGCAGAGGAAGCAGTCGGTTAGAGGTTGCAATGGCCATAGGATTTCCTAGTAAGAAACTTCAAACGGCCGGGCTGAGATCAGATAGACGACCGTGGTGTCGGCTTCGTCGCCCATCGGTAACAAGCGGTGATGCTGAAAGCTCGCGGTCAGCCACGCACCCCGTAGATCACGCGGGTCCAATGTCCGGGCTTGAGGGGTGAGGTTGGTAAGCTTGACCGCTGTGACATAAAGCCCATTGGCTCGCCAGGCCACCAACGGGGTTGCCTTAACAGAACCACCATGAAGCAGATCAACGGAATCCCGCGAAATGGGGGTACGATTAACAGTGGGGTTATCTTTGACCAGACGTGATGGCGCATAGAGTTGCTGCGCCGCGAATCGCGTCAGTTGAATGTAGTCTAGCTGTTCCAGGCTTACAACATTTTCCTCAAGGTTATCGGCACTACGATCGTCAGTGATGTAGATTTGAACAGGATGGGCTGCAACACCATCCTTGGTTGACGTGACATCGAACAGATAGATTCGGCCGCTGTCGAGTTCACGCACCATGAGCCGGTTTGTATCAAACTGCGCATGCGCCAACAGATAGACCGTTCCATTGACACTTTGCGTGCGCAGCAGGGGCTGAACGGATGCCGGTACACCGACTTTCACTGCATTAGGGAACTCGATACGCTGTTCCTGGCCAACAACAAGCTCCAGTCGAATCGGTACTTTCTTCCACTCGATCCGCTCAAGCGTGTCGGTCTCGGCATGGGCCAGTGACTGCGCCAATAGCAAAGTCACGCCAAGCCATGTGACGATCATACGATGGATGATATTGGTTTCTCGCATAAGTTAATCCTTTATCCTGCTACTGATGTTGTTCAGCGTCGTCATTCAGTTCCGATTCGTTCAGCCGCCGCGGCCCCTCGTTTAAAAAACCATCCAGAGCCAGACCCCATGGGTTTGTTTCCGGATCAACGGCCAGATTCACGACGCGCAGGGGATAACGGATGGCGGTCTTCTTCACGGTCATGCCTTTCACCGACTCGAACAAATCAAGATCCAGCCAGACCACCCAAACTCCGGGTGCAAGCACATCGACACGGCGCTCCTCATAACCGTGCCCGACGATCTCTTGCACACCACGCACGCGGTAGGCCAGCTCACCCTGCCGTCCTTTCTGTTCCAGATCCGCCATGAGTTCCGCCCGATAGCTCGGTGTCACATACGGTGAGATCCGAAAGATGGCCTTGCCGTAGTCCTTCGCCCCGTTGTCCGGCCAGCGGTTAAGCTGCTGGAAGATGTAGAAGGCAAAGGCATAGACATTCGCTGCGGGTACCTCATTGACCGACAGCGTGGCACCAGAACGAAGGTCCGGTGGCACATGCACGGTCAGTTGTTTTGGTGCCTGGCTCCAGCCGAACCAGAGCGCAACAATGACGACAAACTGGAGGCTGATGACCACCCACAGTGAGCGCACGTGGGCGCTGACGTTATCAATCTCGTTGCGGTAACGTCGCATACCGTGTCCTCCCGATGTCCCAGGCGCCGCTACGCCGGATAAACGGCGAGCGGCGCAAGCCATGGTCTTCCAACCAGATGCTGGCGTGTTGCTGATAGTATCCGTCCGGACGGCCCCGCTTCAGTCGCTGAAACAGACCCGCCATCACAATTACAGTACCCACCACACCAACCCCGGATAGACCGAACCCCATGGTGACCGCGCCCATCAAACCCGCCAGGAGGAGGCTAACGGGTAACCAGACAAGCGCGGCCACACCAACAATGATGCCCAGCTCCGATGACGAACAGCCCTTGAAAATCGTCGGCTCCACATTGAGCCGGTCGGCCAGAATGTCATCGCGATCAGACATCGATTAAATGACGCCGGCAGCTTCGGTGAGCAGGAAACTGGCAAAGATCAGTACAATTGCACCGACAATGCCCAACACGCCGACTTCGGCCCACTCGGCCTTGCCCTGGCGTGCTTCGTTAAACTTGGCGAAGCCGAGATAGGCGATCCACAGGAATCCGATCACGGCAATCGACAATCCCAATACCAGCCCCCCATCCTTGATGTAACCCTGAATAAGTCCAATCCAGTCACCGGCCGCCGGTCCCGTACTGGGTGCGACCGGTGTTGGCAAGGCTGCCCACACCAGTTGAGTTGTCGACGTCGCCAGCAACCCGACTGCGATTGCGACCCGTTTTGCTGTTTTCTTCATCATTGCTTTCTCTCCGAGGTAACGGGGTTTCCCCCTGTTATAAATACCGGGGACATCCCCGAACTGATGCGGAACCGACCAAAAGCCCTTACCGCAGATAAAAACCCAACACCATGAGCACGATACTGGCGCGCAGCACACTCCAGACCACATCGAACAAGGCGACCTGCCCGTTCTGCCAGGCGCGGAAGGTGCCCAGTGATACCCAGATAACCCAAATGAAGGCGAGCACCAGCACGACAGATGCAATCCCCGTCAGCAAAGTCACTGGCGTAAAACCGGAACCTGCCTGAAATGCCGTGTTCTGTGCTGCGGTCATGACCTGACATCACCGACGGTAATCGCCACGCAATGGCGGGAAGGTTCTTGGCTCGGCCCGAGGCACGTCGATGTGCTCCTGGATGCCCTGCTGTACTCTCAACAGGTCCTGGCGCAGCCAGTCGTAGCGGAGCCGAATACGGGCATCCGGGTTGGCTTGTGACTCGGCTACACGGATCAACGGTTCGAGCGCCTCAATCTCATGAGCAATTCTCGCCAGTGCCGTACGTTCACCATCGGTATCAGCGACAGCAAACTGAGTAAGTAAGGCAGTACTGAGAAGTCCTGCTATCAGGACATGGGCAATTCGCATCGATGTCTTCCCCGTGTTGTGCATGAAGCGCATGGTGGGGCATCGGGAAAGGACGAGCTACGGAAAATCAATTCGGAAAGGTGCGTGGTTTTCTTGCGGTAATTGAGGCGTAAGAAGCGCTGAGTTTACGGTCCACGCCGTAGTATCGGTGCGACTTCCAGGGTGCAACAAACAACCCTTAACTTCGCTTTGTTTTCTTTCGCTTGGTTCAGCTATCCAAGTCTTCGATAATCGGGCACCCTGCCTCGGCACCGCGGCAAAGATTGATCAGCAACGTCAGTTCCTTGCGTAACGTTTCGAGTTCTTCCAAGTGACTTTCCACCTCTTCCAGCTTCCGGTGTGCCAATTCACGTACGTCGTCGCGCGCATGTTGTGGATCCTCACGCATTTTAAGAAGATTGCCGATCTCCGCAAGACTGAAGTTCATCTTTTGTGCTCGTTGGATAAACTTGAGCCTTGAGATATCTTTGTCATCATATTGACGAATACCCGATGGAGTACGCGCAACTTTTGGCAGTAACCCAATCTTTTCATAATAACGCAAGGTATCGGCGCTGAGGCCGGTAAGACGGGTCACATCACCGATGCGATATTGGACACTGTCACGGTCCTTCTTATCTAGCAGATATAACCCCGTCAATATCAATGTGCCACCGGCAATCCATTCCAGCGCTTTCTGGTGGCGCGATAGCATATGTAACGATTCCAGCCAGCCCATACTCCATGCCCCTATTATAATAGGAATGCTGCGCCCTGCCGCGAAGGCCAGCAATAGTGCAAAACCGAAAGAAACCGAGCCGATGGCGGCACTGGCGGTCAGGGTCACCAGCAGCGCCGGCGTGCAGAAGGGACAAACGGCCACTGAGAATGGAATACCCAGGAAAAATGCACCCCAGACTCCACTCACCCGTTTCGCCCGCATCGAGATCCAGGGCAGACGCAGCTTGAGCCAGCCGGGCCACAGCAAGCCAAGCAGGATCAGCACAGGCCCCAGGAATAGCCCCCACTCGCGGCCCATAACGCCCTGCACCCAATCCCCACCCAGTGCCGCCGCGACACCCAGCACCACATGGGTCACGATCATCCCGGTGACGAAAGCCCCGCCCATAAGGATTGCGCGGCGCTCCTCGTGCGCCTTGGTGACATAGGCGAGCACCACCGGAATGGAGGCGAAGGACACGGGGTTGAAGCTGAACACGAAGCCCGTCAAGAATGCCAGACCGATCCCCGCGAAGCTAGCCTGCTGCAGGGCCGCCTTGAGCGTATCGGCGCTCACGTCCAGTGCGGGGATCAGTAAATAGATCGCGGCGCCGAATAACAGCACCGCCGTCAAGTAAGGGCTGCCCTTCGCAGTGCGGTTGAGCAGTTCGCGCCCGTCGGCGTGCACGCCCTTGAAAGACGTGACCACCATCGGCGCTGTGAACAGGGTGGCAAACAACAGCCCGGCCAACGCCGCAAAACCGACCGAGTCCACTGTCACCGCCAGGCCAACCACGACCACGAACAGTGGGATCGTACAGGCCGGAAGGGTAAGACCCAGTTGCATGGCGAAGGGCAGCGCCCGCCCGCCGGGTAGTAACTTGAAAAACTCCAGATGCGGCACCGGTATGTAGGTGAAGCGGGACACGATATAGACAATGGCCATCGCCGCCAGGATGATACTGGGCAGGTAAGGACCCCAAACCAGTGGCGGTATTGCCAGAACAGCGGTCACCAGCAATACACCCGAGAGAATACTGCGCGTCAGCCATACCGCCAGCAGGCTCTGACAGCATCCGGCACGCGGGGCCTGGTGGGCGCGCGCCGAAAACAAGGTATGGGTGGCAATGGTGCAGGGCTCGAAGAACGCGAGCAGACCCAGCAGTGCCGCACTTGCGAGTAATACCAAAATCATGCGCTTCCCGCTCCACTTTCTGCAGCGAGCCGCCGGTCGAGTTCACTGCGCAGCTTGCGCACTGAAGGTAAACCGGTAAACGTCAGATCGCCGTCGATCGCAATGGCGGGCGTGGACAGCACACCGAGGTTTACGGCGTAGTCCAACTCTTCCAGCACGTTGACTTCCCGCCATTCGACGCGGCCGCCGCCGATCTCCTCGGCGAGCTTGCGCAGCACTTCTTTGGCCTGGCCGCACTTGCTGCAACCTGGAGAGGAAAACACTTCGACTTTAATGCTCATACCGCTCTATCCTATGACAATCAAAAGTTGAATCGCACACCGGCTCGGACGATGTAGTCGTTCTCCAGTGCCGTGCCGTTCAGATTCTGCACTATTGGCACTTGTACCGCGCCTTCGAGAATCCAGCGCTTGGTAACGTATTGAATGCCCGGTGTCAAAAACACCTGCGTGCCACCAGAGTTGGGATCTTCGCTACCGTTGAGCCGATTTCTATCCTGGTGGATAAGATTGACTTCAATTACACCGTAGAGGTAATCCGGAACACCTTGCGCTCCGCTGCGCCACAGGCGATGTTGATATGAACCATCAAGGCGAGCCACATCACCGGCTTCAAAACCTTTTGCTTCATTGTTAACGCGGTAGCTAAGCTGGCCGTCGAACTGGTATTGCAAGGTCTGGTAGGTCAGCACCACGCCACCGAAATAGTCCCAGGAACCGGAGCCCACCTGCACGCTGGCCGGCAGGATGCCCAGTGAGTCGCGTGCATCATCCTTGCCCGTCGGCGCCTTGACACCAGCGAACGGTGCGACGCGGACCGTGCGCCCCGGCTGGTCGTGCTGATAAGCGGTGTAGCGCGCGAACAAGGAAAGGTCGCCGAAGCCATTGTTGCTGCGGGTAACACGCTGCCCGGTCGAGGTGAGATCCAGATCGATATCCCGGTAAGGGAGCACACTGAACAGCGCCCACTGTCCCGTGAGGCCGTAGCCCAGCGCGGTCACGGCCGCTACCTCGGTCCGGTCCCGGTCGGCACTACTGGGATCATCGCCGGAGCGGTTCACGACCAACTGCTCGCGGGCGACAAACTCACCTTTGGCAACCGGTAAGGCTGTGTTAAACGTAATCGGCGCACCAATGGCCTGACTGGTCCAAACCAGCACAGGAATTAGCATGATGGCCGGAATGATGGTCCTGCCTGGGCTTGTTCTGTTCATTCTATACGCCTCCGTTATCATGACTCCAGCCAGATACGCAGGGGAAGCGCAATATACGCAGCAAAGAAGCCGATGACCCAGATAATCACCGAGGTCCAATAAACACGTCGGTTCCAGAGGTTGGCCTTTTCGCACAGCGCGCCCAGTTCCGGATCGGAGGGACAACTGCGGCCAGGACGGTACAGCAGCCAGCCGGACACCCCCAACATGATGCCGGAGAAACTGAACACCCAAATCTTGTGTTGGCTCAACGTGATCAGAAACGGAAAGGCGCTGGTCAGCGCCACTACCGTCGCCCCGAGTCCCAGGGTGACCAAGATGATGGGCAAAGCGCAGCAGATTAGCGTCCCGGTCGATGCGAACAGGCTCAGCCAGGTGATTCTGCCGTGTTTCAGTTGTGCACGTTCTGCACTCATAGCGTATGTTTCGTCATGCTGCGGTAGGTGAAGCCCGCATCCTTGAAAAGCTGGTCCATCTGCGGCTCGGTGAGCTCCACGCCCTCGCGCACGTTCACCGTGACCAGGCCCTTGTCCAGATCGACGTCGATATTCTCAACACCCTCGATCTGCTTCAGCTTCTTTTCGATGCCGTAGGCACAATAGGGACAGGCCAGCCCGTCCACCCGCATGACGTACTGCGTGCCTGCAGCAAGCGCTGCCAGGCTCCAGAGCAATAGCAGCGGTACGATTAAATAGCGTTTCATCACATCACCTCTTTCGTTCTATCCAGATATACAATCAAGTTACAAATGCCATTCGAACACGAGCTTGGCGCGGTAGTCGGTTTCTTCCTGATTACCATGCAGGTCACTGGCGATCGGGATCTGCACACCGGCCTTGATGGCGAAGTTGCGCTTGGTCCAGAAAATGCCCGGCGACAGGAACCATTCCGTACCGCCGGTGTTGGGCAGTTCCGCACCGTTCAGTTGGGCGCGTTTGCCGTACTCGCCATTCAGTTCCAGTAGCCACACGGTATCCGGTTCCAAATAGCCGGTCAGCTTGGGCCGAATGCCGCCTACCAAATCGAAGAGAATCTTGTCACCGCGCTTGAGCCCCGCATCGTTCTCGCCGTTGCGCCGGTAACGCAGGCTGGCCCAGCGGTACCACTTGCGGCCCTCATAGCCATAGGCCAGGCCCAGAATAGTGTCCGTGGTACCGGTCCCGAGAGCAGGCGTGGAATTCTCGTTACCGGTATCGGTCTTGACCTTGAGCAACACGGCGGCGCTTTCCTGTGCGCCGAGGGTGTCGTGACGCCAGAAGCGATACTTGGTGAACAGGCTGACATCGCCCGTGCCGCTAGCGCTCTCCAATCCTTCTTCCTTCCAGACATAGGGCAGCTCGATGCCCGCGGCCCAATCCCCGGTGATGCCATACACGAGTTCCAGCCCCAGCTCTGTTTCTTGTTCGTCGCCCTTCTTTTCCAGGTGGACCTCGGGCGCCACCTCGACGCCGCCCTTGTACAGCACGTGCGGACCAAGGCCAAAGATGGGATCGTGCGCGGAAACCGGCCTGCTGATAATTAATACCAGTAGTGTCGCGCCCAAGCCTGAAAACCTCGTCCTGTTACATCTCGTCATGTAAGACAATCTCCAAAACTTCGTTTACGCCAAATTCGACAACCTGGAGCCGACTCCAGGTTCCATGGAACATGGAAGAATTTCGACCTCGGAACATAGCTTACAACCTGGAGTCAACTCCAGGTCAAGTGTTAATTTCGGTCTTTTTCAGTACGCCTGAGATTATTCCAACTGACACTTGACTCCGTACCTAGATACGGCGTTTATACTTTGTTCAGAGATTGAATGAATGAGGAGAGAACCATGTCGGGACACACCGCAACAAAGAATCGTTCGCTGATCGCGGCGGTGGTGGCGGCGGTCGGCGCATCCATCTGCTGTGTCGGTCCCTTTGTGTTGCTGATGCTGGGCGTCGGCGGCGCATGGATCGGCAACCTCACCGCGCTGGAGCCCTACCGGCCGATCTTTATCGGGGTGACCCTGGTGTTCCTGGGGCTGGCGTTCAGAAAACTCTATCTCGTGCCCGAGGTATGCGAGGCGGGCAAACCCTGCGCCAACCCGGTCACGCGCCGGAACCAGCGCATCATTTTCTGGCTGGTGACGGTGATTCTGGCCGCACTCATCGCCTTCCCCTGGTACGGCCCGGCGCTACTGGGTTAACCAACAGATCGAAAAAAGGAGAAAACCGATGTTACGCATCACAAACTTCGTACTCATCTTCAGCCTGGTATTTGCCGGGTCGTGGCTCGTCGCGCCAACGCTTCAGGCTGCTGGGGCAGTGAACCAAGAGACCGTGACCCTGGATGTAAAGAATATGACCTGCGCCATGTGTCCCATCACCGTGCGCAAGGCCCTGGAAAAGGTGCCCGGTGTCATCAAGGCCGAGGCGAAATACGAAGGCAACGGTGTGGGTTGGGCGAAAGTTACCTTCGATCCCGCCAAGGTCGGCGTCGAGGCGCTGACCAAGGCAACCGCCAATGCGGGCTATCCGTCCACGCTCAAAACACCGTAACCGCAATCTACTACCGGAACCTTTTTCATGACCACCCTCACATTGCAAATCTCCGGCATGACCTGCGGCCACTGCGCGCAAAGCGCGCAGGACGCCCTCAACAAACTGCCCGGCGTACACGCCGAAGTCTCTTTCGCTGAGGGGCAGGCGCGTGTCGAAACCGACGGCAGCGTCGATAACACCCGACTGCTCGATGCACTGGCATCGAAGGGATACCACGCCACACTGCTGGACAATGACAAGCAGGCGGCCGGCGGCAACGGCAGCGGCCTGCACATCGCCATCATCGGCACCGGCTCGGGCGCCTTCGCCGCGGCAATCAAGGCCATCGAAGAAGGCGCGGAGGTTACCCTGATCGAAGGGAATGAGGTGATCGGCGGCACCTGTGTGAACGTTGGGTGCGTACCTTCCAAGATCATGATCCGCGGTGCGCATATCGCCCACCTGCAGGCTCATCATGCCTTCGATGGGATCACACTGAACCAGCCGCACATCGATCGCGGTGCACTGGTCAGCCAGCAGCAGGCCCGTGTGTCGGAACTGCGCCAGGCCAAATATGAAAGTATTTTGGAAAGCCACCCTGATATCACGTTGGTGCGCGGCTGGGCACGGTTTGCAGACACCAATACGTTGGTCGTGACCCAGGATGACGGCTCGGAAAAAATCGTGACAGCAGATCGCGTGCTGATCGCCACCGGCGCCCGGCCCGCTATTCCCCCTATTCCAGGTCTGAAGGACACCCCCTTCTGGACGTCGACCGAGGCGCTGGTCGCCGAACAGATCCCCGAACACTTGGTGGTCATCGGCGCCTCTGTCGTCGCGCTGGAGCTGGCCCAGGCCTTCCTGCGCCTTGGCAGCGATGTGACCATCATGGCGCGCAGCACTTTCCTGTCGAAGGAAGACCCTGTCATCGGCGAGGCCCTGGTCAACGTGTTCGAGGAAGAAGGCGCGCAGATCTTGCTGCACACCCTGCCCGAATCGGTGGCACACGACGGCAAGGAGTTTATCCTGTCATCGAAGGCCGGCGAGATCTGCTGCGACCGGTTGCTGGTGGCCACCGGTCGCCGGCCGAACACGGATCGACTGGGTCTCGACAAGACAGGCGTCGAGACTGAACGCAATGGCGCCATCGTGATCAATGACCATATGCAGACCAATATCGAGCACATCTACGCTGCCGGGGACTGCACCAATGATCGACGACGCGACCGCACAGCTGGTCAAGGAACAAGGCGCCGTGATCAGTACCCAGCTTTACATCTTTCGCCAGTTGCTGGTCAGCGACTACATGACCGACTTTCAGAAACAGAAAGCGGAGCTGGTCCGCGCCGGGCAGGAAAACCTGATTCGCCTCATCAAGAAATATGACATAACGACGGGCTTCTCGACCGACTTCATTTTCGGTGAGTACGCGGCGCTGCCGCAGGAATTCACCGAACGGGCGCTTTTCTGGTCGAATGCCGAGGTGCTGCACCAGGCGACCGCCGAGGGCGGCGAGATCATCCAGTCGGTCGCGTTGGCCATCCGTAATCGCATGACGGTTCAGGACCTGGCGGATCAATTGTTCCCTTATCTGACCATGGTGGAGGGACTGAAACTCTGTGCCCAGACCTTCACCAGGGATGTCAAACAGTTGTCCTGCTGCGCGGGGTGATGTTGGCGCAAGGATTTCACAAGATGATAATTCCGGTATAGGGTGGAGGCATCATCTTGACTTTCGGAACCGTGAATATCATGAAAGGAATGACACCTTGAACACAAACAGAGCCACCGGTCACTCCGACACGGGACTTACCATCGGCCAACTCGCCAGGGCCGCGGGCGTCAATGTCGAAACCATCCGCTACTACCAGCGCATCGATCTAATCAATGAACCGGTAAAACCAGCGCAGGGCTACCGGCGTTACCCAACCACCTCCGTGGAGCGCATTCGTTTCATCAAACGCGCCCAGGAACTTGGATTCAGCCTTAACGAAATCACGGATCTGCTATCCCTGAATGACGGGGATTGTAGTGAGGCACGCGTGATTGCGGAACACAAACAGGAAGTCATACAACAACGCATAGACGACCTGAGCGCCATGCAGCGCGAGTTGACCAAACTGATCAAGGCCTGCAAGAAAAACATCTCCGGCCAGGATCGCTGCGCCATTATTGCAACGCTGGCCAAAGCTCGCCGATGAGCTTAGTCGTTGAGGCAGTAGAAAAACGTCTGAATTGGAAAATTATTATTAGAGAAGATATAAGCGTTTAAAATAATTATTCGTATAGTTTTGTTAAAAGATACTAAAACAGCTCGTATAGAGATTTATATGAACGTATGCACAAAGTTTTATTTAGACCAGAGAAAAGCCGGCTGTCCAGAAAAGTTATAAAAAGGCAACTTTTCGAGGTTTTTCTACGGTCTCGTTATGCGGAGAACCGATGAAATGCAGATCGACCAAGACTTTGTTGAACCTGGAATATTGAGGCCACCCGGCCCAATTGGCAGACTGGTGCGACTGATCTTTGGAGTTACGTGTGGATGGTTCCTCGTGGCACTGGCTCTCGACGGCCCTGTGCAGATCGCCGCTCGATTTCCATATAGTGCAGGATTGTGGCTTTGGGCAATCGCAGCACTGTATTTGTTTTCCTATGTGATCAATATCGGATTTGGTAGATCCTGGGGGCGTTGGCCGCAGTTTGCAGTTATTGCCTGCGCACTGGCGGCGTCAATCACGAGTTATCTAGCTTACAATTCTTTCTGGGGGCCGCCTTTAGCTTGGTTCATTATTGTTTGGCTCACATACGTATATGCCCACTTGGCACTATCATTTGTTCTAGCTGCTATTCTTGCTACGCCTGGGTGCGAGATGCGAGCTTTGCCGCAGTTAGTGACGATTGTAAGTGGTCGCCCACTGATGGTGCACCATTGTCCCGTTGGTCCGCTAAGCCGTATTGACGCATGGGAGGCAAGGAGGCAATCTGGTAATAAGAATGAACGGTAGAAATGAATATCAAGTAAATAAACTCGGACTGAACCTACCCCGACGCACAACGCAGAGGCAAGCGTGTGTCTTTAACGGTTTTCTGCCGGCCAATACCTTAAGCTCTCTCACAGGTACTTTTTGAAAGTGCTCGCGGTCACTGCCACAGCGAATGCAAACAGTGCGGCGAAGGGGATGACGATAAACGTCGGATGCAGGCTGAACGGCAACGCCAGATATGTGACCCAGGTGATCACTACGAGCGGTAGTACTGCCTTCTTGGCATAATGGTACACGAAAGAACTCTCTCGCCCTCCGCCCCAACGGCGAAGATCCCGTTGCACTAGACCGTCAACCAATGCCACTAGGCTGAATAAAAGGAACACGGGTGTTGCCAAACTGAGAATCGCCAAACGTACCGAGAAGACCTGGGTCACCTGCATGGCCGCGATTACAAACTCAGCGACTGGCCGGTAGATCTTGTGTAGTGTCGGCCGCATTCCTTGCTCTTCCTGTCGCGGAGGTGGAGAGACCCAGTGGATAAAGTCAACGAATCGCGTCACCTCGAACAGATAATGGTAGGTATTATCGGCAAACCGTTTGGCGAACTGTGCCGGGTCTGATGTGACGACGCTGCGACGAAAATCATTATCGAGATAGCTGATCTCATTGGTGAGCATGGTGCGGCTGTGATTAATGCCTTCATCCGGCCACCAAAGCACCATGCCAGCCCATTCGATAATGATCGAAAACAAAAGCGAGAGCAGTAACCATTGTATGATTTTGGCAATCGCTGTCAGGCTTTTCGAGATCAGCCCTTCCTGAACAACCCTGCGGCGTGGATCGGCAACCGCTTCAGCCATCTGAGACCTCTAATTCATCGGCAGGCTCAGTGATATCCGCTGCTGCTCCCCACCAGGGTTCCTGAACCCGATACCAGTGATCGTTGGTGATGTAGGTGCGTTCCATCTCGTTGGCAATCTCGGTAAGTGTTTCCGGTATGTCCGAATCGATTGTTGGCAAGGGCATACGGATCTTCCACAGTTGTCCACCCTCCAATAACGCGAAAGCCTGCCCCTTAGGTAAAGTGATCAATTCCGCCGGTGTGAGCATTGGCACTTCGGAGACACTGATACGATCCTCGTTGCGCGACTTGAAGTCGACACCTGATCCAGGATCCGACGAATCGTCCACGCCAGACACACTCATCAGAGTAAAGACCTCAACCCTCGGCAGTTGCTCGGTGAGCATCTCGGCCGTCGCCAGTTCCTTGACCCGGAGCATGATCAACGTGTTGAAGTTACCGGCCACCTGCCCCGCCTTGGCCCGGTTACCGATACGCGCTTCCACATCCGACCAGGTCTGGGTGTAGGCCGTCACCTGAAACCCGGCCCCGCCCGCCTTGTTTAATAAAGGGATGAACTCATCGCCAATCAGTTCGTTGAACTCATCGGCGTGCATGGAGATCGTTGGTGGTGTATCCGTGGATTCACCGGCCACGCCATGCTTGTAAATGTGACCGGCGACCGACACAAGGTCCGCGAACATGGAATTTCCGACGGCACTGGCGACCGTCGTATCGGTCAGGGCATCCAGACCTACGTAAACAATACCTTTACGACGGATGACATCCATCCATTCAAAGATCGGCCGCGTGTCGTTCTCATCCAGATAGTCTGGTGAAATGAGTTCTGCAATATTGCCGGTGGTGAGCTTCTCCATCAGTGGCCCGACAGAACTGACGATTTTATCGAAATAGGTCTTGTCGTATTTGAAGGCCGATACCAGTCCATCAAGTACCGGATCATAGAGATCTTGTGCCTGCAGGTGCCGCATCAGGGCGATGGCCTCTCGATTGCGACCACGCAAGGCAGCCGGCAAGTTACGTTCAGAGATGGTGTTCTCAAGCTCTTCAACCTGCATCTTCCAGTCTTCCGCACCGTGCTGATCCAGATGAGCGCGAGCATATTCCATGAACAAAGGCTCGATGTCGTTGATGTAGCGCCGGACCTGCTGATAATCCGGTCGGCGGTTCAGGGCCACTAGCGCTCTGGCAATAATGTTGACGAAGCGCCAGGCGAATTCCTTGAACGCTGCCGAGTTGCCTTCACTGGGGAGCTGGTTGGCGATCCGGGTCGCGACTTCGGTGATACGCGAGAAATTGCCAATAGCGTTATAACGGGCCGAGACCTGCGGGAACCCGAGATGGAACATGTAGAAGTCCTTGGCACGCCCGGCCCGCCTGGCCTCGGCGTACACGCGCCGCAACAGGCCGGCATCACCCTTGGGGTCGAAAACGATCACGACATCCCCGCGCCGAATGTCCTGGGTAATGAGGATCTCGGCCAGCCGCGTTTTTCCAACGCGCGTAGTGCCCAATACCAGGGTATGCCCCACCCGCTCACCGGTGTCCATCCACACATCCTGTTCTTCCTGTTCGACGGCATGCAGTGCCGGTTTACCACCGACGGCAGGTAATGGCGCCAACGGGTTCCACCAGGCGCGCACTCTGAGCAAATGTGCCAACCAGCTCAGGACCGGCACAGTCTCCCAGGCCACTTCTTTGCGGCGAGCCCACTGATATAAAGTACCCGGTTGTACGTAATGTTGGACTTCTGGTCGGATGGTATCGCGCAGGCGCTGAGTGTGCTTCTGGCTCCAGCGGAAGCCGCGGCCCAGAAAAAGTTTACGACGACTGAGTGGGATCTTGTTGGATCGCACTTTGTAGGTGGGCATCCGGCGCATGTTGCGTTGGTAGCGCAACACCCGCAAGGCCTGCCGCCCCCGAACCAGTCCCATCAACAAGAGCAATGTGCCAGCACCGTAGGCCACACCCGGTGGCATCATCAGGGACCAGGGCGCCAGAATGGCAATCGCCGCCGTGGCAAAGGCCACCAGCGTTGACCATAGCTCGACCGGCGGTCGCAGCAGGGCTTCAATGGGATGCTGACTCACTGCTCGATGCCGTGAGCGGAAATCAATACCGGATAATGCGAAATCCCCAACGCCTTCGCGATGTCGCTCGCCGTTGCTGGCATGATGGACAGGCCATCCGCCAATTCGGCCATCGTGCGTAGATCATCCAGTGTCCTGGCCTGCACCAACATGCCGACAGCGCCGATTTCCTTGAGTCGATCCCGGTGATCCTGAAGCCACTGCCGCGATCGCACATCGGAACCGATCAGAAAAAATGGGCGCGCAAACGGTCGGTCATGCGACCTTGCCTGCACAGGCCCCGGTGTCAGGCCGGGCGATTGAATCGGCAGCCAGGCTTCTGGATCGGCCGCACCAAGTTGCGGCCTTGTCGGGACCGGACTTTGCTGGGGGTTTTCATCAGCCGATTCGAAGACTTCGAGAAACGGTGCGATGGGCCGGGCATTGCCACTGTCATAGATCACGGTGACGTCGGCCCTGGCCATGACGGGTACCAGCACACAGGCGACGGTCATACACTTCCACCATTGGCGACTGAATCGGCCCATCGAGCTATCCCGTGCTCACAAGTCGCTGCCACCGCGAGATGACACGGCGACGGTAACGGTCGGCCCGTTGCTGATTGGTCGGTGAGTGGTAGCAACCCACACTGGCCCACCAATCCTGCCTAGTGATATAACAATCCTGAAGAATCTCCGCACCGACACGAAGATTAAAATACGGATCGAGCGCCTGCCACGGCGTACCGAGTCGTGCCTGGTGGTAACGCCAATTGACTTGCATCAGGCCAATATCAATTGATCGCTTGCCTTGCTCAAGCCAGACCGTCAATGCCTGCCAGGCCGCCTGCCGCGACTCAAAGAAGTAACCTTGCCCTGCAACGTTCAGTGTCCATGGCCAGGGCCTGTAACTCTGTGTCGATACCACCTGTTTACCGCTCTCGGTGAGAGCGACTGCATATAATAAGGAATAGGGAATGCCATTTTCTGCCGCGACCGATTGGTAACCCGCCGGCACAGATTCATCGCTCCAGACTGTGCAGGGGACAATCAGGCCAGCCAGCATGGTCCACCAGAGCACGTAGTGTCTAAACCCGGTCATCGTCTAAAGATCCGATATCCGGAGCTTCGACACGTCCGCTCCCCGACGGCGTAACACATAGGGAACCTCTCCCTGTCCGCTCGTCAGGCTATTCAGGGTACCCGCATCATGGTTGAGTGTGATCCGCCGGCTGCGCACCCATTCGGGATTGATTTTATGTGCCGAAGCCCAATTCCGCACGGCCCCATCATCACCCGGTGCAATGTCTGTCAGGTAGATATCGATGCCACTGACTTCGTCCATCCGCTTCAACAATTTTCCCATCAGCATGTCACAGGCCGGGCACTCGGGGCGGGCGAAAAACAACAGGCGATCGGTGGATTGCAATGCATTCGTGTCTTTTGTCTTTCCAGGTAGTCGATCGATATCGATCAATTGCTCGTTCGGATACAGGCGTTTGCCTGCCGCATCGTAGGCACGTTGAAACGCAAGAATACGATCGACATCCTCCCGCATGGCGCGTGCCCACACTTCGGCATACCGCTGTCGCTC
>CAMYII010000036.1 GCA_947258385.1 Acidiferrobacterales bacterium | reverse complement strand
CCAAGACTCGCTACAAGGCGTTTGGCTAGAACTTACCTCGATGGAACTCCCACCCATTAGAGAACATGAGCTTTCCTGACGCACCAATAATGCAAGCCTAACCCTCTGCACTCTGCTGACCCTCTGCACTCTGACCCTCTGCACATAAACCAAGTTCACATAAACGCAATTACTTGGCGTGGTGCAACCAAGTTCACATAAACGGCTGTCCTGGCGCCGGAAGTCACTAGGATTTCCGGCGTTTCTTTTTTGCAGCGCGTTTGCGATTGCCGGCCAGCGTGACAGTATTGGGGAGATTATCAGTGATGACGTCGGCAAAGGCCTGGAGGGCGGCGCGCCGAGGAAAGCTATGGCGAAATACCAGCGATACTCGCCGTGAGGCACTCGCTATCGCCAGCGGTTGGGCAACCACACCACTGCCAGTGGTCCAGGAACCACGCATGGCAAGCGCTGGCACCAGAGTGATGCCGTATCCGGCCCCCACCAGCTGAATCAATGTTTCAAGGCTGGAGGCACGCAGGTCGGCCATTTCGCCCCGCGTCTGGCGTTCCTTGACCCGGCAAACATCCATCGCCTGATCCGCCAGGCAATGACCC
Source organism: Acidiferrobacterales bacterium (assembly GCA_947258385.1). Classification (GTDB taxonomy): domain Bacteria; phylum Pseudomonadota; class Gammaproteobacteria; order Acidiferrobacterales; family SZUA-150; genus CAMYII01. The sequence continues at coordinate 9,508 of CAMYII010000036.1, read as the reverse complement.
TCAGCGAGCAGCAACAGGTTTTCATTGTTTAGGTCACGCAAGCGGATCTGGTCTTTTTCGTAGAAAGTATGATCACGCGCATACGCGACCCAGAATGGCTCATCAAACAGTGGCAGTGTCCCGAATTCCTGTTTCTCCACAGTTGTTGCGAGCAGCGCAGCATCGATTTCGTGACGGTGCAGCCGCTCGAGCAAAGTATCCGTCATTTCCTCCGACAGGATGAGTTTCATCTGCGGGAGTTGCTTTTTCAGCGGAACGAGGATCAGCGGCATAAGGTAAGGACTGAGGGTTGGAATCGCTCCGATTCGCAATGGCCCTGCGAGCGGATCCCGATGCGCCTGTGCCAGCTGTTTAATCGCACCAGCCTGTTCCATGATCGAGCGCGCGTGTGTCAGGATGGCTTCACCGACCGGAGTGATCTCCACCGAGCGGTTGGTACGCTCAAAAATTGTGATCTCCAGTTCATCCTCCAGCTTCTTTATCTGGCCACTCAGGGTCGGTTGACTGACAAAGCATTGTGCCGCCGCCTTGCCGAAATGACCGGTCTCGGCTACCGCCATAACGTACTTGAGATCTCTGATGTTCATGGTCGCCAACCTACCATAGGAAAAAGCAATTATTCAACTGTATTTAATCGGAAATCAGCGTTGGGAAAAAGGACAGATCACGATCGCCGGCAGCTTCAACACAAAGCAGGTCGTGATCATTGATGACCAGCGTAACTTGTAACGATCTGACCGCCGTAACGTTCGTTGGTGGCATCAAATTATTGACGGGCAGACAGTTGGATTGACTTCCGATTTACGCAGTTTCTCAGCCATTCGCTCGATAAATCCGATCTACTGACTTGGGTCGAATGTTTCCGACTGAGCCCGGCCCGTGAACGACAGATTACAGTGCCTCTGAGACAACTCCAGGGTTACCGGAAACGGCAACCTTGGGTCGTTAGTTGCCGTTTGCCGCAATCTAATATTAGCCGTAGCTGAAAGGCTGTTTTCGATATTATGCATACCTTCTCCAGGGTGAACAGCCCGCAGGTCAGAACGAGAACGGCGGCGTTTTAAACGCCGCCGTGTTGAGTTTTCATGGGTCCCGAAAAGCTTTTAGCGCTCTTTTCACGACCCGGCGAGGCGCTCGAATTGAGCTGCATTCCAGCAGCTTTCGAGCACCTTTTCCGCCGCGGTCAGAGCGTGTCAAAGCGGTCGAGGTTCATTACCTTGGCCCACGCAGCAACAAAGTCGCGCACAAACTTCTCTTGCGAGCCGTCAAATGCATAGACTTCTGCGATGGCGCGCAGCTCGGAGTTGGAGCCGAAAACAAGGTCGACGGGGGTGGCCGTCCATTTGCGCTTGCCCGTACCGCGGTCACGACCCTCGTAAACGCCCTCGGATTTTGATGACTTCGTCCACTTTGTGGACATGTCGAGCAGGTTCACGAAGAAATCATTGCTCAACGTCCCCGGCCGGTCGGTGAACACGCCATGTCTGGATTTTCCGGCGTTTGCATTGAGGGCCCGCATACCGCCGACCAGAGCGGTCATTTCCGGAACGGTCAGGGTCAGCAGGTCAGCTCGATCGACCAGCATTTCCGCCGGCGACCTACGGTTGCCCTTACCAAAGTAATTGCGGAACCCATCGGCAATCGGTTCGAGCACGGCAAACGAGTTTACATCGGTCTGCTTCTGCGAGGCGTCCGTGCGTCCCGGCGTGAAGGGAACCTGCACGTCGTGCCCGGCCTTCTTTGCGGCCTGCTCAATGGCCGCGGCGCCACCGAGAACGATCAGATCGGCGAGCGATACCTTCGTGTTGCCCCATTGCGCGCGGTTGAAGTCTTTCTGGATCCCTTCCAGGCGCTTCAGCACCTTCGCCAGCTCATCCGGATTATTGACCTGCCAATTCTTCTGTGGCGCAAGGCGAATGCGCGCGCCGTTGGCCCCGCCGCGCAAATCCGTGCCGCGGAAGGTGGCGGCTGACGCCCAGGCGGTCCTGACCAGCTCCTGTACGGACAGCCCCGAATCGAGTATTTTAGCCTTGAGTTTTCTGATGTCCCTGGCGCTGATCAGCTTATGATCGACTGCGGGAACGGGGTCTTGCCACACCAGTTCCTCCTTGGGAACCTCAGCACCAACATAGCGCGCGCGCGGACCCATGTCACGATGCGTCAGCTTGTACCAGGCCTTGGCAAAGGCAAGTTGGAACGCCTCGGGGTTCTCAAGGAAGCGTTGCGAGATCTCCTGATAGCTCGGATCGAACTTAAGCGACAGGTCCGTCGTTAACATGACAGGCGCATGCCTTTTCGACGGATCGTGAGCATCCGGCACGAGGTTTGATGCTTGCCCATCAGCAGGAATCCACTGGATCGCACCTGCAGGGCTCTTTGTCTTCACCCATTCATAGGCGAACAGGTTTTGAAGATAATTGATGCTCCAGTTGACCGGAGTCACCGTCCAGGCGCCTTCCAGACCGCTGGTAATGGTATCGCCCGCATTGCCGCTGCCGCATTTGTTTGCCCAGCCGAAGCCTTGCTGCTCGATGCCTGCGGCTGCGGGCTCGGGACCCACGCAATCGGCCGGATTGGCGGCGCCATGGTTTTTACCGAACGTGTGCCCGCCGGCGATTAGTGCAACGGTCTCTTCATCGTTCATCGCCATGCGACCGAAGGTCTCGCGAATATCTTTCGCTGCCGCGACCGGATCGGGGTTGCCGTTCGGCCCTTCGGGATTCACATAGATCAGGCCCATCTGCACCGCGGCAAGGGGATTTTCCAGCTTTCTGTCACCACTGTAGCGCTCGTCCGCGAGCATTTTGGTCTCCGGTCCCCAATAGACCAGGTCCGGCTCCCAGTCGTCCTCACGCCCGCCGGCGAAACCGAAGGTCTTGAAGCCCATGGATTCGAGCGCAACATTCCCCGTCAGGACCATCAGGTCAGCCCATGAAATCTTCTCACCGTATTTCTGCTTGATCGGCCACAGCAAACGCCGCGCCTTGTCGAGATTTGCGTTGTCAGGCCAGCTGTTGAGTGGCTCGAATCGCTGTTGACCGCCGCCGGCACCGCCGCGGCCGTCAGCTACACGGTACGTGCCCGCGCTGTGCCAGGCCATGCGAATGAAAAACGGCCCGTAGTGACCATAGTCTGCCGGCCACCAGGCCTGTGACGTCTTCATCAAGGTCTCGATATCCTTCTTCACGGCGTCGAGGTCGAGAGTTTTGAACGCCTCAGCGTAGTTGAAGTCGTCGCCCATTGGATTTGACTCGGCACCATGATCGCGAAGAGGACTGAGATCCAGCTGCTCAGGCCACCAGAATTGGTTCGACTTTGGCTTACTTTGAGCAAAAGCCGAGCTTGATGGCACCACCGGTGACATCGCTACCGCCAAAGCGGCAAGTAAAGGTATCGTTTGTTTAAGCATGTGTGTCGTCTCCTTAAGTTAATAAATGTTCCACAGTGTTGGATCAAATACTCAGAAACGGGATCACCAACAGCCTCCAGATATTCCAGCTGACCAGTCGCGTGGCCGGTTTCTCCTTCCGCCGCAGATCGGACAACTGCGGCAACATCGTTATATCCTTCAACGTCGGTTTAGGCTGCGAACTACACAAAGCGTCTGTTCGCCTGTGATTCGCCGGCGAAGGCGTCTTTCAGGCTCTGCTCTGTCTTGCTGCCGTTTAACTCCATCTTGATTCACCGCTTACGTGATAAATCGATCAACAAGTGGAACTACTATTTCGAGTCTTGATCGTATGCAGAGTTAGCTAATACGTATAATGGATTGTTTCTATGAAATTGATCGGTATAGCCGATCGTTCTCCACGTAGGAAACACTGCAGCAAATGATCAGCTTAGGGGGAAACAGTGCCCCGTCCGTCGGTTGCGTCGGCTGGTAACCAGGTGACTGAGAGAGCTACTGCTAAAATGGGATTTTCTCGACTAAGGCTCCAGGCCTCAGACCCGCTGATCAAAGCCAGTACCCGCGACCGGTTAATCGGTCGCGGGTATTTTTTACCCGACTACGTTTTTACCTGACCCCGTTCAGGCGGCCGACGCCGACCGGTCCGCCAGATACTCCGCCAATCGATCAGATCCACCGATGTGCTGACCATTCACAAATACCTGCGGCACGAGGGTCGACCCGGCCACGGCCCGCAAACTACGTTCGGTATAATCGCGACCGAGTAGGAGCTCATCGAATTCGATGCCGGCATCGCGTAGCAGCCCCTTGGCGCGGGCACAGTACGCACAGCCCTTGCGGGTGAAGACCGTCACGTCCAACGGCTTGGCGGCTTGCGGCGCGATGAAGTCCAGCATGGTATCGGCATCCGAAACCCCGAACGGATCGCCGGGCACATCGGGCTCAATGAACATCTTCTCGATTACACCATCGCGCACCAACATGGAATAACGCCACGACCGCTTGCCGAAACCGAGCTCGACCTTGTCGATGAGCATGCCCATGGCCTTTGTAAACTCACCGTTGCCATCAGGCAGGAACGTCAAATTCCACGCCTTCTGTTCGGTACGCCACTCGTTCATAACGAACGCGTCATTGACCGATACGCAAACAATCTCGTCGACCCCGTGGGCTTTGAACACCGGTGCCAGTTGGTTGTAACGGGGCACGTGGGTGGAAGAACAGGTCGGCGTGAACGCCCCGGGTAACGCGAACACCACGACGGTCTTGCCCTTGAAGACCTCGTCGCTGTGCACATCGACCCACTCATGTTCCCGCCGTGTACGAAAGACGACGTTCGGAACCCCTTGACCTTCTCGATTCTCTAACAACATCAGTGTCTCCTTTAGTTCAGATTGATAATTCATTACTAGGCAGCAATCGCCGACTGCGCTGACGTCCGGCCGCGCTCGACCCGAGCCCACGCCTGCTCGTGCAGAAAGTAGGCCACGGTGTTGATGGCCGGCTCCACCAGGGCGATGGCACCCCCAACCAGGACGCTGCCGGTCATGGCGTAACCCACGGTGAAGGCGACCGTAAAGTGCACAATCGCGAAGGTAGCGGTTTTGTTCATGGCTGCATTCCTCTCTGCTTTCTCCATGTTCGAGCTCTATTTTGTGGCCTGTCTATCGATTAATCCAATTGATTGTTTATATTGTTTTAATAGGTTATCTCAATCGCTATCTCAGGCCTGGAGCGACGCCAAGCGCTACAGAGACTGCCCGCCATTCAGCGGGAGAGAATAATCGGCGCTACAAAGGATGGACTTCAGTCGCGGCATTTCTTGGGCAGCTCTCCGACGTTCTGGTCCAGCCTGCCATTCAACGGTCGGAGGAGCTCGGAGACGGTGAGGCCGAGGGCGTGGGCGAGTTTCTCGATGTTGTCGATGGAGACGTGACGTCCAGGGACGGACTAATGCCGCGGATGCAGGAAGCATAGGAGCGGCGCTGGATTTGCCCTTTTCGATCTGGCTGATGTAGGTGCGGTGTAACCCCGCCTCGAAGCCGAGGGTCTCTTGCGACCAGCAGCGGTGGAAGCGTAATAGCCGCAGATTCTGGGCCAGGATGACATACATGGGTGAGGCGGATTGAGGCCGCCATCCAGTGAATGGCTGCCCGCCGAACGGGCTTGCCACGGAAGGCGAGCCCCGGGCTTTCAAGCGGAGCGGGATGCGAGAGGGAAGAAAGCGCAGGTTCTGGGCGAGAATTTGTCGGGCCTCGCCGGCCATGCTAGCCCGCGGCCTGCGAGGGGGTGGGTAAGGCCATACCCTCCTCCAGCTCTTCCCGGAGAATCAGAAACCCGTCGTCCGCCTGGATCCCGAGCCTGACCTGCTGGCCCTGGACCCACTGGACCACGATTTCGATGGGACCCTCGACAAATAGCGCCCCCCCCGGGGTGGTCAGCGGCAAGTCTGCCGCAGGCTGGATTTTGATAGCTTGGCCGGGTTTTCTCGGGAGTTTCTACACTTTGACTCCACTTTGACGCAATACCGCAACTTCGAGAAATTGATTTAGCGCAAGTATTACCGCTGTCATAACGAGTATATAAACAGATAACACTCAGATATAAATTACGTTAGGGAGAAAGGGGTCCATGGTATTCACCCGCCATATCATGGCAGCCGGATTTATATTGCTGCTGCTGACTGCTTGTACGACAAACATCCGACCCGACGATGTCCAGGAATACCGCTACTTTTCAGAATACGATGGGTTTATGCCCGTTGTATTAACCGAAAGCAAGCGCCTCCATGTGCGTGCGGACTGGGTCTTGCCCGCTGCGGGTGCTGACGATAAACCGAATCTTCAGTTGCCCTCGACCGCGGAACAAGCAAAGACTATCGTGACAACGCGCGCGCGCAAAAAACAATGGCAGGCCGCTACCTTAGCACCTGTACAGGTACTGGCTTCACCGCTGATTCTTCCAGCTTTCCTCGTCGTCGATCCGATTGATCATATGCGAATGGACAAATATGACAGAGACAAGAATGAGGCTTTTGTCAAGTTTGCGGGGGTAAAGCTTAATATACGTATCACGGATGAAAAAGGTCGAGCGGTTAGCACAGCGCAGGTGCATGAATTGCCGGGAAAACTCGTTTATCGTGACTATACGGACAATAGGGGAAATCGCTCCTTCGCTGCGCCAAAAATGCGTTATTACGAGGTGCCGACTCGTGCCGTGAAGTTCCGGGCGCGCTACCTGCCAGTTTCGCTTGGCCGGAGTAATAATCAAGAGGCACCAAATTATATGGGCTTTGGTAGCGAAAGATACTTTACCAAGCGCGCACAAAATAACAGCGCTGAAATTGCGTATGTCAGTAAGCTTTTTATGCCTTATGCGCATTATACGAAACAGGGAGAATGGCAGTGGGTTCAGTCGCCAGACCCACAGACGCTGCATCTCGTTGCCTGGGCGCCGGGCTTCGCACCCAAGTTTGTATCGATTATGAGGGTGCAACCGAAAAGTACTGTCACGCGCACCCTGAAGTTAATACCCCTATCCAATCGCCGCGAAATGCAACGCGCCGCTGAACAACTCAATGTCCTGCTCGATGATCTGTTTCAAGGCAAGTACGAATGGGTCCGCCAGAGTTTAAGCTGGAATAAGCCGCTTGCTATTCGCCGGTGGACGTTGCCCGGTAATGGACTGGCAACGATCAATCGGCAACTTGTAACATGGCTTGAAGACAACCAATTACCAAGCTATTTTCGCTGGAATGTATACCAGATCATGGAAGATGTAGCACGCTATACTCAAGATTCAGACTCGATGCGCAATAGCAAACGCTTCGAAACACAAGCAAAACAATGGGCTCCTTATCTTAGCGACGGACCAATGAACCAGTGGGGTTTTCTAGAAGCATTTCACGAATGGCAATTATATTATTGTGATTATGACTCCACTCCACCGCGCCGAGCCGACACAAGCAGTACCAATGTAGCAAAGGTCAAGGCCTTACTAAGTGCAGGCAAAGCCCTTGATGCCAAGAATCCCTATCTCAACGAATTGAGGGTATCGCTAGCTTTGGCAAATGGCCGACGCGCACAGGCACTATCGTTGGCGAGGCACCTCGACCACTCACACTATTTTCGTTATTTCTACGGTTGCGAATACATTATTTCGCAACCGTATCTTAAATATTAAACAAGAAACGGTGCCCAACACCTGTTATCTGCTATTCGGCGGGCGCAGGAGCTCGGAGACGGTAAGGCCGAGGGCGTGGGCGAGTTTCTCGATGTTGTCGATGGAAACGTGACGTCCAGGGACGGACTAATGCCGCGGATGCAGGAAGCATAGGAGCGGCGCTGGATTTGCCCTTTTCGATCTGGCTGATGTAGGTGCGATGAATGACGTGCATGGATGCCCTACAAGGACGTAGTAATGTCGCGAGAGGGCAGGAGCCCGAAGCGACCGCACTAATGTCGCGGGAGCCAGGAAGGCGGGAGCGACTCCCGGCTTCGAAGCCGAGGGTCTCTTGCGACCAGCGGCGGTGGAAGCGTAAAAGCCGCAGGTTTTGAGCGAGAATCTGTCGGGCCTCGCCGGGCATCGCTAGCCCGCGGCCTGGGCGGGTGTGGGTAAGGCCCCACTCGCCTCCAGCTCTTCCCGGAGAATAAGCAGCCCCTCGTGGGCCTGGATCCCGAGCCTGACCTGCTGGCCCTAGATTTGCTGGGCAGGGATGCCCGAATGCCGCGGATGCAGGAAGCATAGGAGCGGCCTCTGGACCACGATTTCGATGGGACCCTCACTAAAAAGCGCCCCCAGCAGGGTGGTCAGGAAGGGAAAATAAATCTGTACACTTTGGGGTCCAGTAATGGCGCACCCGCTGCGTCGGTGCAGCATGCTAGAGCGGAAAATGTCGATTATTGATTTTTATCAAAGAAAAAAATCCACGATCGTGGTTTAGTTATTCAGACGGAGCCCAGACGGAGCCGACGGGGGGAATCACAATGATCACCCGAAATCTGCGTTTTTCGCCTATCTTGGCGACCCTTCTAACCCTGGTCTTTCCCTACACCGCGAGTGCTGAAGACTTCGATGGGTTCCCGCTGGGAGATCTAATTGCGGGCTCTGATCACGTTGTCATCGGGATTGTCACGAAGGTCGTACCCGGACCCACACCTGGCTTACAGCTGGCTGAGATCGGCGTCAAAGAAGACCTCCTGGCGACGTCACCCCCGAAGACGATTTCCCTCGAGGGCGACGCGCTAAATCCTGCGTCTCCCAGCTTCGTGCCTGAATCAACCGTGCTGGCCCTGCTCCGAGAGCTCCCATCACCGCAACCTGAGGAACCTCAATTTGAACCCGTCGCGGAAAGCCAAGGTATTATCGAGGTCCCAGACGGTACACTCGATGTAACCCGCGCCATCATGCAGAAGGCGATCACCCTGGGCCCGGCCCTTGGCCTGCATGATGTCAGTCAGGAGCTCAAACACCAGGCTCCCGAGCCTTCAGCTCAGCTGGTCCGAACATTGCTCGATGACTTAAGAATCGACCTGTCAGTCACTGACGCCCCACTGCTCACCGAGGTTGCCTGCGACTTGGCGGATGAGTTCATCAACGATGTCCAGATATGGGGGATCTATCGGATTGGCAACCTCGACATCTCCGAAGCAAGACTCTGCCTCGAAGACTTCGTAGGATCGGCCACTACCAGCAGGGAGCGTCTCGCCGCGTCCGAAGCGCTTGGTGAACTCGGCGATGCGCGCAGTGTTCCCGTGTTGCTCTCGGTGCTCGAAGCACCCCGGAAGAAAGATAAAAAAGATGACGTTGGCTTCGCCCAGGGGACCGATAACGGCTTAAATCTTTCGGTCATTCTTGCGTTGGGGAAAATTGGCGACCCGAAGGCTACGAAGACACTGCGCGAGCTGGCGTTTGAGAGCGAGGATCTGGCACTTCACTCTACAATCGTCCATGCGCTGGGACTGATCGGCACGCCCAGAAGCGCCAGCGTCCTCAGAAAGATCAGCAGAAAGCACCCCAATGAACTGATCCGCGACCAGGCACGAAGGATACTCGAACGAATGGCCAGTACGGGTATATCGTCATGAAATCGTGCAGATT
>CAMYII010000035.1 GCA_947258385.1 Acidiferrobacterales bacterium | reverse complement strand
CGGATCAGAGCGCCATCCTCGACGTCCTTCCCGACAAGCGCACGCAGGTTTACGACATGCGCAAGATCGTGGCCATCCTCTTCGACCGGGACAGCGTGTTCGAGCTCAAGGCCCGCTTCGGGCGCCCGGCGATCACGGCGCTGGCGCGCCTCGACGGCAAGCCGGTCGGCGTCATCGCCAACAACCCGATGGTCGGCGGCGGCGCGCTGTCGGCGGACGCCTGCCGCAAGATCGTCGACTTCACGGTGCTCTGCGACTCCTTCAACATCCCGCTGGTGCGGCTGATGGACACGCCGGGCTTCGTGGTGGGCCTGGACGCGGAGCGGCGCGGGGCGCCCGGCCACATCATGAACTTCATGAACGCCACCTGCCTGGTGACGGTGCCGAGCATTACGGTGATCGTGCGTAAGGCCTACGGGCGCGCCTACGTCGCCATGGGCGGCGGGCGCCACAACGACGATATGGTCGCCTGGCCAACCGCCGAGGTGAGCTTCATGGACCCGGTGTTCGCGACCAACATCGTGCACGGGCGCTCGCCGGGCGATGAGGGCTTCGAGGCGGCCTTTGCGGACATCCAGAAGGACACGGAAGTCTGGAACATGGCCTCGATCTTCTCGCTCCAGGACGTAATCAAGCCCCAGGAGACGCGCGCCTACCTGATCCGCATGCTGGACGAGGACGGCGGGCCAATACCGCCGGGCGCGTTCATTCCCGCCGCCGAGCGTTACAACCTGATGGGATCGATCGATCGCTGGGTCGTCCAGCGCACCTTCGCCCATTTGTCGAGGCATACAGCCGGTCACGCCGAACGGGCCTTCTACACCTGCGCCATCAATCTATCGGGTGCCTCGGTGGGCGATGAGACATTCCTGGAATTCGTCGCCCAGCAGTTTCGGGCGCACGCGGTTACACCGGAAAGTATCTGCTTTGAGATTACTGAAACCGCGGCCATCGCCGACCTGGCCAAGGCCACCGTATTCATCAAGGAGCTAAAAAAGATCGGCTGCCGTTTTGCGCTGGATGATTTCGGCAGCGGCCTGTCCTCCTTTGCCTACCTGAAAAATCTGCCGGTGGATTATCTGAAAATCGATGGGGTGTTCGTGAAGGATATTCTGCAGGACCCCATCGATTACGCGATGGTGAAATCCATCAACGAGATCGGCCATGTGATGGGCATGCAGACCATCGCCGAGTTCGTCGAAACCGAGGCGATTTTTTTGAAGCTCAAAGAGATAGAAGTCGATTTCGCACAGGGTTACGGCATCAGCCAACCCGCCCCGTTGGAAGACAAGGTGTCACTTCGCCCGCGCGCAACGAAGTCCTGCCAGTAAACCACCGAATATAAACATCACCGAATATAAGCAACTACCAACTTGGTATTTGCCCGCAGGCCAATGCAATACAAACCGTTAATCTGTCTGTCCGCGTGCAAAGACCTTTCGTCAGCGTACGGCTCAACTTTCAAATCGGATTTGATCTAGCTCAATGCGCCAGCGTGTACTTTAGATACCGTTCAAATTGGCTCCGGTCGCGCCAAACCGACGGTCTTGCAACCGGGCCTGAGCCGGAACAGGGAAGAAGGGGCGGACCCCGCCCCTTCACCAGGGAACGCACCAACCCGATGACAGACCGGCGGCCTTCGCGTCGCAAGGCGTTTTGCACCCTGTTCCTGCCGAGTATCACGATCCTGGAAATGAACACTGGCAAACAAGGAGTTATTGTATGAGCAGAAACCCTCTCTTACGACTCATCGGATCTTCCCTGGCTTTGTTTTTCATCATGACGGCCGGGGCGCAGGCGCAGACCCCGCAGGAACAGTTGGGTGATTTTCTTTTCAATGATCTGCAACTGTCGGAACCGGCCGGGCAGGGGTGTGTGACCTGCCATGACCCCGGTTTTGGCTTCGTCGATCCGGCGAATGCGGATCCGAACAGTCTTACTTTCCTTCAGCCTGTATCGGAAGGTGTAATCTCCGGCCGCTTCGGTAAGCGCAACTCGCCGAGCGCAGGTTACGCGGCGTTTACGCCCTTGTTCACTCTTAAAGGCGGCATCCAGGGCGGTCAGTTCTGGGACGGCCGCGCCGATGACCTGGCCGAACAGGCCCGGGGGCCCTTCCTGAACCCGGACGAGATGGCCAATGAGACAAGAAAACAGGTCATCGACAAGATCGCGCTGCGGCCTTATGCCGACTTGTTCAAACTAGTGTGCGGCCAGGATGCCTTTGATCCGGCCAATGTTGACACTTCCTATGTCTGCATGTCGGAAGCAATCGCGGCCTTCGAGAGCACAGAGTTTTTCTCACCGTTCACCTCGAAGTTCGATGCCGTGCAGGCCGGTCTGGCGAGCTTCACGCCGCAGGAAGACCTAGGCCGGGCACTGTTCTCGGGTAACGCCAAATGCGGCCACTGCCATACCGCCAAGGCCGGCGGGGGCAGACCCGTGTTTTTCACCGACTTCAAGTACCACAACATCGGCCTGCCGGCAAACCAGGAGATCTTCGCCCTGAGAAACGAAATCTTCACCGATCTTGGCCTGGGCGATCCAATAGATGGATTGAACGATCCCAGGCAGGACGGGAGGTTCAAGAACCCGCATCTGCGCAACATCGAGTTGACCCCGCCCTATATGCACAACGGCGTGTTGAAGACCCTGAAACAGGTGGTGCACTTTTACAACACCCGTGACGTGCTGAATGACTTGTTTAATAATGGCCTTCCGTGCGCAGAGGGCAACCTCGACCCGGGCTTCGGTACTACCTGCTGGGCCGCGCCCGAGATCCCGGAGACCATGGACAGCAGTTTCCTCGGTGACCTGAATCTGACCGACGCCGAAGAAGACGCCATTGTCGCCTTCATGCTGACCTTCACCGACGGCTGGATGGCGGCGGCACCCTGATCAGCGGGAGCTTACGGTAGAAAGACTACGGGCGGCCAGCGGCCGCCCGTATTTTTTTCACGCGCTCAGGCGCGCGCGCCGGCCGTGATCGCCTCGGGCTTTTCCACCGGACAGACGATATTGAGCGGACAATCCACCTCATGATCATCGCCCAGGGCCTTCCAGGCGGTATCGATCGCCAGCTCGTTGCGGCGGAAGAAATGATCCGGGCCAACATGGTCGATGAACCCACTGTGGCGCAGCACGTCCATGACTTGCTTTTTCATGCGTGTGAAAAATAAGACGACACCGGCGCTTTCCAGCCGTTGTACCAGCGATGCCAGCATCTCTTCGCCGCTGGCATCGATCTCGTTGATGGCCACACCATCCACAATGACGTATTTTAGATCCGGCTTCTCGGTCAGTCTCTGCAACACCTGGTCTTCGAAGTGACTGGTATTGGCGAAGTACAGGGAGCCGTCGAAGCGGATCACGCTGATGTTGGGGCAGGTTTCGAGACCGTAGACGGCGGCATCGCGCAGCGTGCCATCCGGGTGCCGCGACAGAATCGCGATGCGCGGCTGCATTGTGTCATAAAGATAAAGTCCCAACGACAGAATGACACCGATCATGAGGGCCCTGTCGAGATGGGGCGCAAAGACCAGTGCCAGCACAAAGGTCACGATCGCCACCACGCCATCCTGCCGCTTGACACGCCAGGCGTGTTTCAGTGCCCTGACCTGCACCAGGCCGATCACCGCCATCATAATCACCGCGGCCAGCGTCGCCTGTGGGAGATGGTAGAGCAGCGGTGTCAGGAAAGAGAGCGTGACGACGACAACCAGCCCGGTTACCACCGAAGAGAAACCGGTAATGGCGCCAGCACTGATATTGACCGCCGAACGTGAAAAGGAGCCGGAGACAGAGTAACTCTGAAACAGACTCCCGACAATATTGCTCAGGCCCTGCCCGACCAGCTCCTGATTGGCATCGAGCCGCTGGCGGGTGCGGGCGGCCATGGCCTTGGCGATGGAGATGGCCTCCATGAAGCCGATCAGCCCGATCGCGATCGCCGAGAAAAATAGCTGGCCCACCACACTGGCCTCGAAAGTGGGCATGCGCAGCGCCGGAAGGCCTTCGGGAATCGTGCCCACGATGTGTCCGCCGGTGCGGACGACAACGCTGCTCTTGTCCGTGATACTGGCAATCGTCCAGATCTTGCCATCGCTTTTGGCATCCGGCGGCAGCTGCCCTTTCAGATAAACGTTCCCGGTCTGTTCGCCGGTTCCCGGCACGAATTCAAAATGCACGGATTGCAATTCCTTCAGATCGGTTTTACGCGCCTTACTTTCTTTTTCCAGCGCCAACTGCCGCTTGTCCAGCGCGTGCAGCGCCTTTAGCGTACGACGGTCATCATCACCATGTTTGCTCTTCAGTTCAGCAAGCCGTTGTTCCGCCGTTGCGACCTTTTCTTGTCTGGATTTGATTTTAGCTGTCAGCGCGACATGCTCGGCGACCAGGCCGCGCGCGACGTCTCCGGCGAACTGTTCGACGCTCAAGGTGCGTTGCTTTTCAAACCCAATGGCCCAGGAGATCACTGTGGTCACGATGACGGCAATCAGCACGCCCGGCAGTTTCGGACTGATACGGCGAGAGCCGATCATGATGGCGAAGGCGAGCACCGCGATCCCCAATGTCAACCAGTGGGTCTGCGACGCGGCCGCAACCAGAGTGTTCCACACGGTCTCATAATGGTGCGGCGCCTTCTCCACGCTCACGCCGAAAATCTTGCTCAGCTGCGAGGTCGCGATAATGATGGCGGCGGCGTTGGTGAATCCCAGCACCACGGGGTGCGATAAGAAGTTGATGAGCACACCGAGACGAAGCAGGCCGAGCCCCAGCTGGAACAGGCCGACAAACATCGCCAGCAGAATCGCGTAGGCGACATAAGCGCCACCGCCGGCGGTGGCGATCGGCTCGAGTGCGGCCGCCGTCAACAGAGAGACCACCGCCACCGGACCCGTGGCCAACTGGCGCGATGAACCGAAGATGGCCGCGACGATCGGAGGCAGGAACGCCGCATACAGGCCATAGTAGGCCGGTAAGCCGGCCAGCTGCGCGTAGGCCATGGACTGCGGGATCAACACCAGCGCCACGGTGATGCCGGCGATGATATCGGCGCGCAAAATGGAGGCATTGCGCAACTCCGGCAGCCACTGCATGAATGGTGTGAAGTTGTACAGGAAAGGCATGAAGACTTTTTTATTCACTGCTCTTTAAGACTCTCGTTTCACGGGAGTTTCCGGCAGAAAATACACCTTCCCAGGCTCCGCGGAAAACCCTGGCTGTCGATGATTAGACGGGGATGCCTAACAAGGCGGGCATAGTATACTGATAATTGTCCCGCCTGTCCTTACCCAGGGCAGTATGTTTGATTTATCAAAGACAAAGCGCTTTTAATAATAACGACCTTACTAAGTCCGGGGCAATCCAATCCCCGCGACAACACAGCCAGCGATCCCGGTGATCCAAGTCAATCCCTACCTGTTTGCTCGGTCTCTGGCTGTGCCGTCGATAAAGTTCGGCCGCGTTGCTGTTCAGTGGGGCCGGCGTGTCCGGATCAGCACCCAGCCATAAATAAAAAGATTGATCACCAGCACCGCCGCGCCGAGCACGAGTTGGACGTTACGCGTAAGACCCGCCGGGTAGAGTATGGCGATAACATACTGTTCGATGAAGCCACCGCTGTAACCGGCCTCGTTGCCATGCTGCCTGAACCAGTTCTCGAGCGGGGTCAGCGGGCAGATGCCGCCGGTGAACTCGATGGCCGCGGCCCACAGCAAGGCGGGCACGTGCAACCATGCGATCCATCGCCGCCACCAGACCAGGAACCCGCCCAGCACCGCAAACAACACAAAGCCGAAGTGCAGCAGCACGATCAGATCGGCGAGCAGGCGGTAGAGCATCGAAGTCGTCCCGAGGCAACAATATCCAGCAAAACCCGATGATACCAGCCCGGTTTGCCGCTACATTGTTGTCTCTCACTGCTTCATTACGCGAATGGCTTTAGTTTCAGCCGCGGATGCCAATCGTTAGCGATAAAAACCGTCCGTGGTCTTCTGCTCTGGCGGCAAACCCTTTTACATCTCCTCCTCCATCACGATGTAACCGCACGGACACTCGTGGGCGCACAGCCCGCAGCCTTTGCAGTAGTCGTAATCGAATACGTAGTGCGAACCGTCCTCGGCTTCTTCCTTGGTCTTGAGCACCGCGACATCGGGACACAACGTCCAGCAGTTGTCACAGGCCAGGCAGTTGCCGCAGGAGAAACAACGACGCGCCTCGTGCATCACCTGATTGGCCGACAAGCCGCCTTCGATCTCCTCCGCGTCCTTGCGCTGCTCGGCCGGCAGGATCGGCTCCTGCACGCGCGACGCGTGCTCGTAATAATGCAGATTCAAGTTTGTAAACGGGATGCCTGCAATGCTCTCCTCTTCATCCAGCTCGAGGCCCTTGATATAGGCGTCAATGCCCTCGACCGCCCGGCGCCCGTCACCGATGCTGGCGCTGACGGTCCCGCGATCGGGGCAGGCATCACCGCCGGCGTACACACCCTCATGACCCGCCACCCGGCACCACGCGTCCACATTGAAGAACTCACCGTGGCCAAGCGCCGCCTCCATGCCGGCCGGGTCCACCATCTGGCCAACGGCGGGAATCACCTGGTCCACGTGCAGCACCGTCTCCGTGCCCTCGAAGGCTACCCGCTGCGGCTTGCCGCCCTGCACGGTCGCCAGTTTTTTCATATGCACCATCTCCACGCCCACAACGCGTTCGCCGCGCAGGATCAGACGGCGGATGCCGCGATGGGCGTGCACAATAATCCCCTCCTCCTGGGCCTGGTGAATCTCCCGCGGGATCGCCCCCATGGCGTCCTCGACCGCCACGCCGGGGCCCGGGAAGGCGTTGTGGGAAATCACGTGCACTTCGGAGACTCCAGCACGCTTGAGCACCCGCCCTAAATCAATGGCGGTGTTGCCGCCGCCGACAATGGCGATGCTGGAGGCCTGAACTACAGAACCCAGCGCGACCCACTCCTTGAGCAGATCGAGGCCGGCGTGCAGGTCGCGCGGCACCACGCCATCGACGTTCCATTCCCGACCCTTTTGCGCGCCCGGGCCCAGAAATACCGCGCGGTAATCGGCCCGCAGCTCTTTCAAGGACACATCACGGCCCAATTTCCGCTGCGGCAGAAACTCGATGCCGATGTCGAGCAGCCGCTGCACCTCGGCGGCGAGCACCTCAGTCGGCAGCCGGTAGCCGGGGATGGCCATGCGACAAGTGCCGCCCGCCTCCGGCGTCGCCTCGAACAGCGCCGCGCGGTAGCCGCGGCGTATCAGATGGTAGGCGGCCGACAGTCCGGCCGGCCCGGCGCCGACCACGGCCACCGCCGGCGCCTCCGCGGCGGGCGGGCGCACGGGATAAGGCCAGCCGTGACGGATGGCCTCATCGCCGAGGTGACGCTCGACCGCATGGATGGAGATGGCCTCATCGAATTCGGCACGATTACAGGCGGTCTCGCAGGGGTGGTGACACACCCGCCCGGTAATCGCCGGCAAGGGATTGGCACTGACCAGGATCTCCCAGGCCTCGCGCGGCCGCCCCTCCTCGATCTTGGCGAGATAGGCTTGGGCATCCTCGCCCGCCGGACAGGCGACATGGCAGGGCGCGGCCTCGTGCCGGTGCACCGGCCGCTGCACGCGCCAGGTGCCGGTCTTGAACGCCGTTGTCGTACCGGGATAGGCGAATCCGCCGCGAGTCAGAACAGTCATAGTCACACTCCTGTGTCTTCAGGCCCAGCGCATACCGCCGCGGCGCACGGTATCGGCACCATCGGTATCGAGGGCATCGGACCGGTCGCTGCGCAGCCCGTAGTATTCAATGTTGTGGTCCGCCAGGGCCTGCAGGTGTTCCAGCTCCTTTTTGGCCCGCAGGTCATCCTGAAACAAATGCCGGAAACGCTGCTGCAACTTGAGATAATCCGTGACCGGCCGGGGATGGCGTATCGGCATGGCGCCGATCAACTCGCCGCGTTCCAGCTCGATCAGCGGGAACAGCCCGGTCTGCACCGCCAGGCGGGCCACCTCGATGCTGAGCGCGCCGTCGTGGCCCCAGCCCAAGGGACAGGGCGAATGGATCAGCAGGAACGTCGGCCCGTCGATCGCCAGCGCCCGGCGCACCTTCTTGCGCACATCCGACGGGTAGGCGACGGAGGTGGCGGCGGCATAGGGAATGTGGTGGGCCGAGATGATGGAAATGATGTCCTTTTTCAGATGGCGCTTGCCCATGCGCTCCTTGCCCGGCGGCGAGGTCGTGGTCATAGCGGCGTGGGGGGTAGAGCTGGAGCGCTGAATGCCGGTATTCATATAGGCCTCGTTGTCGTAGCAGACGTAGAGCACGTTGTGCCCGCGCTCCAGCATGCCGGACAGCGCCTGAAAGCCGATGTCGAAGGTGCCGCCGTCGCCGCCGAAGGCCAGCACCTTGGTGGATTTACCCTGGGCCTTCAAGGCCGCTTCCATGCCGGCGGCGACCGCGCCGGTGTTCTCGAACAGGGAATGCAGCCACGGCAGGCGCCAGGCCGACTCCGGCCACGGCGTGGTAAAGATCTCCAGGCAGCCGGTGGCGTTGGCCAGAATCACATCGGGTCCCGCGGCCTCGGTCACGAGACGGGCCGCCAGCGCCTCCCCGCATCCGAGGCAGGCGCGGTGGCCCGGCTCTATGCCCTGGTAGCGCGTGCGCTTGCGGCGCAGTTCCTCGACGGAGATCCTGCTCACTCCCGCGGCTGCGTCGTCTTCTGGCGCATGAGTGTCTTCCGGGATCTCACTGTTCTCAGACAGGGGCGCGTCAAACTCTGAAACTTCACGTTCCTCAGCCACCGGAACGTGCTCGGAACCCTCACTCTCTTCCGAGATCACGCCTTCCTCCGATAACTCGCTTTCATCAGAGATCGGCACGGCTGCCTCTAAGTCCACACGTTCCTCGGCCACGGAAGCGTCCCCGGAAACCTCACTCTCCTCCCGGACCGCACCTTCCTCGGAAACAATATCTGCTTCAGAATCCGTAATCGGAATCGCTTTCGCCTCAGCAGCCGCACTCTCTCTGGCAGCGAGATTCTCTAAGACTTCACTTTCCTCATCGAGCGCACCCTGCGCCCCCGGCACATTCGCCTCAAGCACGGTCGCTTGCTCAAACACCGTGCCCTCTTCAGCGACCGGGACATCCTCTTCGTCGATCCCCGCTCGTTCCGGGTCCGTGCTCGAAACTGTGGTTGCCTCAGTGGGCGCACTTTCTGCAGCAGCGACGCTTTCCCCGGAGAAGCCCCCCTCTTCAGAGACGGGCGTACCCGCCCGGGGGATCACCGTGTCTTCCGCCACGGGAACGTCCCCGGAAACCGCACCCTTATCAGCGGCCGTGTCTTCGTTAAAGACGGAATCCTCTTGAGACGTTATCGCCTCGTCAGAGCTCTCCGCCTGTCCGGCGTCCGTCGGCTCCTCACGCGTGGTCCTGTGATCATCGTTCATACGCCTGCACTCCTATCGCATCGCCGAACCGCTAGCGGTCCTCGGCCGGCAGTCTTTCCGGCTCCAGATCGATAATGGCAAAGCGCTGCGGGACTTCCGCCTCGAGCGCCTTTAATAACCTCGGATAAAGTTCCAGTGGAATGTCGCGCCCACCCAGACCGACGGCAAAGCAGTGTATCCGCGGCGGCCGGGGCAATTCGCTCAGCGCGGCGTGGACCTCCGCGCCGACAATACTGCCGCCCCCAGGTGACAGCGCGCGCTCCAATACAATGAGCTCGGCGAGCCCCTCACAGGCCTGCTTCAGGGCCTCGACCGGGAACGGCCGGAATGCGCGCAGCTTGAGCAGCTTCGCGGGCGGCAACTCTGGGAACGCCTCGCGGGCGTCGGCCAGGGTGCCGAGCACCGAGCCCAACGCCAGGATGCCGATGCGCGTCTCATCCGGGCCATCGACCTGCAACAGCCCGCCGCAGCGGCGCCCGCTGATCGCCGCCCAGTCATTGTCGGCGGCGACGATTTCGTCCTGCGCGTTTAACAAGGCCTGGTGGTGCGAGTGACGCGCCTCGCTGTAGAAATCCGGGGAGACCAGGGTCCCCATGCTGATCGGTTTCGTCGGATCCAGGGTGCGCGCGAACGAATAGGGCGGCAGCATGGCGTCGACCTGTTCCTGGTCGGGGATATCGATGGGCTCCAGCGTATGGGTCAGCGTAAAGCCGTCGACGCACACCATGACCGGCAATTCTGTCCGTTCGGCGATGCGGTAGGCCTGGATGGTCGTGTCCACCGCCTCCTGGTTGTCAGCGCAGTACAACTGGATCCAGCCGGCGTCACGC
>CAMYII010000034.1 GCA_947258385.1 Acidiferrobacterales bacterium | reverse complement strand
TATTGTGTGAGGAGCCGGATGCGTTAATCGCGCACGTCCGGATCTGTGGGGAGCCTGGGCGGGTAACCGCCCAGGTTTACCCGACTAATATACGGTTTAGTTTAATCAAAGGTGTGAGAGTTGATTGAAAATATGATGTGGGCCGGAAGAAAAAACCTTTTCAAACAAAAAGGAGGTCCCCATGTCACCCGAGAAAATCCCCACCCGCACCCGCCTGGCGCTTGCCCAAAAGATGCGCTTTTTACGCTTCACCCGCGGCTGGTCGCAGGAGGTCCTGGCCGAGCTCGCCGGGCTGCATAGAACCTACATCAGCCAGATCGAGCGTGGGCAAGTGAACGTCAGCGTGGATAATTTAGAGAAACTCGCCGACGCCTTCGAGCTCCCCGTCCCCGAGCTCCTCACCCCGCCCAGCCCGGCAGACCTTGCCGGGCACTTCAAGGACCTGGGCATCGAAGAGCCACGGGCCTACTACGGGCCGGTAGCGCTAGGCGGGATGCATTAGCCGTTTCAACCACGAAGACCGGCCGCGTCCCGGCCGGTCCTCGATCGGCCTATCATATCGCTAGGGTATTTTAGTATTCCCTGATCTGACCCGTTTATGTTACTCGCTATCTTCATGTGAAATATTGGCGCACGATCATATAGGCGCCACCTGCGCCCTTTGCACCGTCAGGCCCCACGACGTCACTCCAGTTGCCATGTTGTAGATTCCTCTCAGTCTCCGGATAAAACACCGCGTCCAGCCGGGATTTCGACACGATCTGATCATAGCTCAGGTCCTTCAGTGCAAATGGGTTTGAAACCGGGACGTCCAAGGAGCTCACAGTTGGAATGAAGGCCACATCCGAATGAACAATACAAACATCCGCATGGTTTGGCGTGCACGGATGCGCATTCGCGACTTTTTTCTCGATCTGGCTTAGAATATTACTCGGCATCTTGTTGCCTAACTCACCGTAGTGGGACCCTGGGCCAGACGCCCAGGCTGCAGCCTTATCCGAATTCTTCAGCTTAATCCTTCCCTTAGGCAGCTTCTTCACCCAGTTGTCCACATTGTGGTTAGTGTCCAGTATGATGTTGTTCTCACCTGGTACGACCCAAATGCGCAGATAGCCAAAATAGTCGCAACGCAACCAACTTTTTTTGTAGGTTAGATCCAAAACGCTCCGGCCTTTGGCCGTGTTTTTAACACCTCGGGATCCGGTAGCGACGCCAATGTTAAAGCTCGGGCCGTACCATCGATCCTTTGGTTCGTACTTGGCCAGGTAATTCATTAGTTTGACGCGTTCGGGATGTGGTTTTGCGCTGATCGACCAGTTTACCGGCTTTCGTAGTTTGCGGCCGATCCCGAGGGGTTTTGGTATTGGCGAAGGATCGTTTCGCTTGGATTGCAGGCGATAGAGCCGGTCGAATGCAGCGTTGAGATCCGCGATGGGATCCTTGGACTCAACCAACGTGCCTTCCAGGCTCTTTTCAGGGATGAGATAGTACAAGAGGAGCTGCTGGGCAGATTTTGACAGTAGGGAGTCTTCAAGTTCCTTTTTCTCGGCGTCCGAGAGGTAGCCAGCACCGCCAGCCCAGTTCAGAAAATATTGGTGGCCGAGTGAGAGTACGGCGCCACGATGAGGGGAATCGTGAGTAATCACACATTTTATCGTATCAGCGGGAATTAGATCCTTTTCCTTGTTCCGTGCGAGAAGTGTCTGAGCAACCACTCCGCCCTTGCTGTTTCCGAAGACGCAGAATGCCGCGTCCTGGCCGGATGAATCATACATCTCCTTCATTTTGCCGAGGGCTACGTCGGCTCTCTTGAAGACATCGTCCTTTACCCCGTAAAACGGGTTTACCCAGTGTTCCTTATTAAATATTGTATCTTTGAATGCCTCGGCCACGAATGCGTTGTTTGCAGAAACATCGCCACCGCCGTAGCCGGAAAGCGTTACCAGAATATTTGTTGTCATTGTTGATCTCCTTGGTTCTGGGTTAGCGAGAACTGCCTCCAGTTTTGCATTGTCAGATGGCAATCGGGGCCGAGGCCGAAGTTCCTCGCAAAGCTCATAACACTGTACCCTAGAAGAACTAGAGTAGAGGAAGAATAAAAGCCCTTTTCCCTCAAGTCCATGATTATTGCCATCTGATCGAGGTCTGGCCACGGTAAGCGTTTACCGCTCCAACACTCCCTTGGGTCCGCGACCTGACCTGATAGAAATCAAAAGTTTCGGAGTCGATTGAAAATACGATGTGGGCCGGAAGAAAAAACCTTTTCCAACAAAAAGGAGGTCCCCATGTCACCCGAGAAAATCCCCACCCGCACGCGCCTGGCGCTGGCCCAAAAGATGCGTTTCCTGCGCTTCACCCGCGGCTGGTCGCAAGAGGTCCTGGCCGAGCTGGCCGGTTTACACCGCACCTACATCAGCCAGATCGAGCGGGGCCGGGTCAGCGCCGCTCCTGTGCATCCTGCACCCGCGGCATTAGTTCTTCCGTGAACGTCACGTCAGCGTGGATAATTTGGAGAAACTTGCCGACGCCTTCGAACTCCCCGTCCCCGAGCTCCTCACCCCTCCGAGCCCCGCGGACCTTGCCGAGCATTTCAAGGACCTCGGCATCGAAGAGCCACGGGCGTATTACGGGCCGGTGGCGGTCGGGTTGATGCATTAGCCGTTTCAACCGAGAGGACCGGCCGCGTGTCGGCCGGTCCTCGATCGGTCTATCGAAGTGCCATTTGGATCAGATCCCAGTTTCCCTAATAGTTAAGAAAAAATCGGGATTAGCGCGGGATCTGGCCCCGATTTTTAGTGCGCTATGTATTACAATACCGTACACCTGAATTCGACGGTGGGATATAGAACGCCAGTGGACTTTGAAGAAACGCTTAGCAAAGTGCCAGGAAATTGGCGATATTAAAATGAACAATATTATAATATATTTATAATATATAAAGATAAGTGGTTATAAGTTCAACACCTATTGACCATGTCGCCGACAACCGCTTGTCATAAGATCTTAGCATTTCATCTTTATCCCCTTCCCTTATAAGGCGTTGCCTAAGTAAAACGGTTGTTGAATCTAGTCAGTTAGTATGATAATTCATGAAACGAAGAATTTTTTTACATTCGATGGAGCCGGAATGGTTTTTACGTTATTTCGAGGGGAGTGCACTTCTCACATGGAAGCCGTGAGCACACGCGGTAACACAAAGTGGATTTCATTCGAATTAATTAATGATAAATGGAGGATGCAATGGATAGAAGGGGCTTTCTTAAATTAAGTGGTGGCGCAGCAGCGCTTGTTGCAGGAAATGTTGCATTATTTTCCTGGGTACCACGTGCAGGTGCAGCGAATGTTACAATTAATCTGTCTATCGCATCAAGCAATCTGACCATGATAGATGGCCGAGTGCTACACGTGTTGTCCTACCAGAATGCGACACTGGGAATTCAACCCACAATTGTGTGTCAGGAAGGCGATACACTTACTATTACACTTAACAATACACTGGGAACCAACAGCGCATTTGCAATAGCTAATACGGATATACGGACCGACGCTGCCGCAAACGCGACAACAACCTTTTCCTTTACGGTACCGAGCGCCGGCACCTATATATTCCACGACGATCTTAACAATGGCGTAAACCGGGTTCTGGGATTACACGGGACGCTGGTTGCCATGCCTGCTGGAGTAAAAAACCAGCCCTTCGCTGGTGGCCCGACTTTTGTGCGCCAGTACAAATGGCTGTTGGGTAACTATGATCCAGTGTGGTGTGATGCCGTACAAGCAAATGGTGACAATTATGTCGCCAGTCTGGCAAACCAGGCTGATTCATTTGAACCGAAATACTTCACGATTAACGGTGCCAGCTTTGATCAAACCCACAATGCGAATACAGAATTAATGGGCGCGGTGGGCAATGCTGCGTTGGTACGTATGCTAAATGCAGGCATGGCGGTGCATTCCATGCATTTTCATGGCAACCATGTCGAGGTCTGTAGCATCAACCACGTAAACCATGCAGATTATCGTAAAAAGAAAGACGTTATTCCAATGTTTCCCTTGGATACGCGTGATGTGCTTCTTCCTTTTATATCTCCGCCCGATATTCCGCTGGGCGAATTCGCGCGAGGACTGGATCTGGCGACGTCCCCACAGCACTATCCCATGCACTGCCATACTGAGTTATCACAAACCGCGGGCGGTGGATTTTATCCGCACGGCATGCATACCGGTATAGTCATCGGAAAAGAACCACTGACCGAGCCCGATCTTACTCAAGATGTCGCGCAGCTCTAGACGCTGAAATGGAAAGAATATGAGGAGGATATGCTCATGAGCCATAGAAGTGATATTGAAGTCCCGGAAGGCAACGATGATGAATGCGGCCATGGTCCCCATGGAACCGCCGACCCCATACTGGCTGACGCCAGACGTCAGGTTTGAGCGTGAAGTCGTCATGGACATTACCCACGAGTACATGATTGCCGGTGAACCCCACAGTGTCTATCTCTGGGGGTTTATCGATCCCACCGACACCGGCGAAAAGACCTTTCCTTCCCCGCCGATGCGGGTAAAACAGGGGCAGATAGTGCATACCTTTCTGAAGGCCAGCCACATTCACACGATTCATCACCATGGCATCGAACCCACCACGCACAATGATGGTGTCGGTCATTATTCCTTTGACGTTCAAGGTGAATACACGTATCAGTGGTACGCGTCGCAGTCAGGCACCTATTTCTATCATTGTCATGTCAATACGGTGCTGCACGCCGAAATGGGCATGTATGGCGCCCTGATTATTGATCCGCCTACGGGTCCAGGCACGGTCGAAGGTGACGGCATTGGCAACTTTTTACCTTACGATGTCGAAGCCATTTGGGTTGTCGATGAACTCGATTCATCATGGCGCGAACACAGCGAACACGCGGCGCTGTGTGGCGGCGATGCGGGTCTCAACAGGCTGTATCCGGATGTTTTTGTGATCAACGGCATTTCCAACGAAGCCACGGTCTTAAAGGTGGGCGGTATCGATGTCACGCAATTCGCGGATACGGCTCCTGGTGTTGCCGTTAACGCAAAGATGGGTGATCGAGTCCTGATTCGTTATATCCATGCGGGGTATTTCCCACAAAAGGTGAGCATTCCAGAAGAACTCGGCCCGGTCAAGGTGATTGCAGAGGATGGGCGCCCGCTTGCCGTCGCTGAAACCCTGGACGTTGTTAACGACCAGTCCACACTGGTAATAACGCCTGCAGAACGCAAGGAGTTTTATTTGATCCCAACCACTGCTGGCAGCTTTAGAGTAACGATGGAAATCCAGCATTGGATTACACGCCGGGTTGTTGGAACGGTATCAACTCTAATCAACGTCCAGTAAATCTGGTTAAGTGCTACACACTAGACGACAGGTTATCCATTGATTGATAACCTGCCGTCCTTTTTAGTCTAGACGGACCAAGTCTGCACATTTATCATATTGTCAGCTGACATAAAACATGTGGGCCGGGCCGTGTAGGAGAAAAGATACCTCACGTTTTTTGGTGCACTGTGGATATGCTAAAGCGGCCCTGGGTCTTCCCGGGGTCGCTTTTTTGTGGGCCGGAAGAAAAAACCTTTTCCAACAAAAAGGAGGTGCCCATGTCACCCGAGAACATCCCCACCCGTACCCGTCTGGCGCTCGCCCAGAAACTGCGCTTTTTGCGCTTCACCCGCGGCTGGTCGCAAGAGGTCCTGGCCGAGCTGGCTGGGCTTCATAGAACATATATAAGTCAGATCGAACGCGGGCAGGTCAGCGCCGCTCCTGTGCATCCTGCACCCGCGGGCCGCTCTCGGTCGTCCTGACCTCCGCGACATTAGGGCTTCCTGCCCGGCACATTAGTTCTTCCGTGAACGTCATGTCAGCGTGGACAATTTAGAGAAACTCGCCGACGCCTTCGAACTCCCCGTCCCCGAGCTTTTAACACCCCCCAGCCCCGTGGATCTGGCCGAGCATTTCAAGGACCTCGGCATCGAAGAACCGCGGGCGTACTATGGGTCGATTTCCGCAGGCGTGATGCATTAGCCGTCAACCCACGAGGACCGGCCGTCTTCCGGCCGGTCCTCAATTCACCTACGACACCGCTAACGTGTATTAGAATTCCCTAAAAAGTCCTTGTTTATGAGGAAGAAGAGCATAAACTTTGATATTAGATCGGTATTATAACCCGTAGCTTGGTCCGTCTAAATGTGATTATGAGCAAAAGGAGAGATAACATTGAAATGTTTCAATCACAACACGGAAGATGCCGTTGGTATCTGTAAGGCTTGTAATAAAGCAGTATGCATGAGTTGCGTAACCGATACTGGATATGGGTTAGCCTGTTGTGAGGAGTGTGCTTCCGAAGCCAAAGATGTAGATGCAATTATCAAGAAAAATAAGCTCTTACTGGGCATCGGTTCCGACAAAAAATTTATGCCAACCGGTCTTATAATGTTTTTCTTTTTCGGTATATTATTTACTGGGTTTGGTTTGTATCTTAATCTAATTAAAGGGCGTACCGATTTTTTTATTCTACTTATGGGAATTGGGTTCTTAACAATAGGTGGTATTGGTTGGTATAGAAATCGAAAAATTAATTTGAGCTGCTAAATCTCATAACAATGGGGTAAAGTCGAAGCCTACTGTGTAGCCGCAACTTACCTCAGGCATTAGCGGACTTTAATAAATATGTACGAAGCTCCTGAACAGTTTAAAGTGCCAGAAGAGGTAAAAGAGTTTCAGAAAGATTGTGACTCTTTGGGAATGGTTAGTGATGGCAAAAATTGGTTTGTCACCCCAGAGTGGAGTCGTAAATTTAAAGCTCATTACGAAAAACTCTTAAAGCTTGCAGAGTCAGGCGAACCTTGGTCTCAGTATAATCTGGGGAGTATGTTTATTCTTGGCTATCTTTATAGCTCTAAAGAAGAATCTGAGAAAAACTATGAAGCGGATGTAATGTCTGGTAGTAAATGGCTCGAGAAGGCAGCCCGGCAAGGTTTTGTTGCAGCAGTAGATACTTTAGTTGTTGAGGGTGTTGGTCCTGAATCGGATAGGCTGAGGGGAATTTCAAAGCAAGTAGAAAAAGAACATCCTGAATATATACAGTGGGACAAGGATGAAAATATGCCTGTAATTATGCCCTCGCATTTCGAGGCTGTTTGGGAAAGAGCGTATGGAAAAGACCGCTAATAAGCGGGTCAAGTTCGCTCACTGCGGTCGCTGGGACCGCTAAAAAGCGGCGGCTCCTTACCCTTATCGTTAAAAGCCTAGAGATCTGAAGCCGTGAACGAGGTAATTGCTGAAAAGACAATTTTTGCGGTTACTGCCAAAGGCGAAAAATCCGGAAATCCGGGTCAGAGCGCAATTGTTGCTAATATTAGAAGAAACTGTTCTCTGACCCGGTTTATTAAGCCTGGGCCTAAACCAGTAATGTAAGTAAACTGTTCCCGGAATTCGGCAGTTAGGAGAAGGTATGTCAAAAAGAATAACTCGAAGGAAATTTCTTCAAAAAGCGATTTCTTATGGCGCGGTTTTACTTTTGCCCAGATTCATATTTGCGCAGACGCCCAACCCGCCTCGAGGCAAATTCAACGCTGATTCTACAGCCGAAGATGTGACCCGTGGCCTAGATTTGACAGGCAAGACCATCATGATCACGGGTGCGAATTCAGGCCTTGGACATGAAACGATGCGTGTATTGGCTATGCGCGGGGCTCACGTAATAGCAACGGCCAGAACCGCTGAAAAAGCCGAAAAGGCGGCAAACAGTGTAAAGGGAAAGGTCACGCCTTTGGTTTGTGAGCTCACCGATTTTAACTCTGTGATAGATTGCGCTAAAATGGTAGAGGAACTAAAACTTCCCCTTGATGCTTTGATCTGCAACGCAGGTGTGATGCAGTTGCAAGAGTTGCAAACAGTTTATGGCCTTGAAAAACAATTTGTAGTCAATTACCTGGGTCACTTTTTGCTCTCTCAGCGTTTACTTCCTCTGCTGCAGAGAGCCCCGCAGGGTCGCCTGGTGCTGGTCTCGAGCGGTCTCATCAGAAAAGCGCCAAAAGTAGGCATTGAGTTCGACAACCTGGATGGAAAGAAATCTTATGATCCAGAGGTTGCCTACGGCCATTCGAAGCTGGCAGTGGCTTTATATGCAGCAGAATTTGCGCGTCGCTTTGCCAATTCAACCGTGACGGTCAATGCCGTACACCCGGGGATAATACACACCAACTTGGTGAGACACTTGCCTTGGTATAAACGTGCGGGTGCAAATTTGTTAGGTTTCCTTATTTTTAACAAATCGATCGAAGAAGGGGCAGCCACCCATTGCTACGTGGCGACCCATCCTTCGTTGAAAAAAGTCTCAGGTCATTTCTTTGTAGATTGCAACCCCGTCACCCCTGAGAGTCCGCATTTTTCAAACCAAAAGATGGCGGCGAAACTCTGGGAGACCTCAATGCAACTGGTCAAGAAATATCTCTAGACCACTCACATTGAAATGATCAAAGGCTTAGTAGAGCAGCTACATCAGGCCCGGGTGAATTCTAAATAAAAGTAAATAAAAGGAGACGGAGGGATTAAATTTTGTGCAGCCATCAAGCGTTGTCTATGAATAAAAGGGGTCGGTGACAAATGTGCACCATACACTTTATTTCCGCCAACACTTATGCTCAAAGTGGAAATTGACCGGTGAAAATATGGGCACAAGCCAAGGAGCTGGCTGCTGCAACACCTGAGGAGCGCAATCGCTACGTCGATTTCCTGCGCGCGGTTTCGATACTCGTTGTTATTACGGGTCACTGGCTCGTCGTCGCGCTTTATTATATGGATGGCAAGCTGCAACTCAACAAACTGATCGTGCTGCAGCCTGTAACACAGTGGTTGACCTGGCTATTTCAGGTAATGCCGATCTTTTTCATTGTGGGCGGCTACGCCAATGCCGTGTCGCTCGAAAGCGCGCGGCGCAGGGGTCTCGCTTACGCTGACTGGCTGGCAGCGCGTCTCAATCGCCTGGTAACGCCGCTGCTTATCTTTGTCTGTGTATGGGCCGTACTGGCGATAATCCTCCACTTTGCCGGCGTTAGCGGGCCGACCTTGAAACTGGGCTCACGCGCCGCCATGATCCCAACCTGGTTTCTCGCTATTTATATCTTGGTTGTGGTACTTGCCCCGATAACCTATGAAGCCTGGCGACGCTGCGGATACACCTCGCTGTTCGTATTTGCCGTGTTTGCCGCGTTGAGCGATGTCGCGTTCTTCGCGGCGGAGATGCGCTGGGTTGGCTGGGGCAATTACTTCTGGGTCTGGCTGGCCGTGCATCAACTGGGTTATGCGTGGCGAGACGGCCGCCTTGGCAGGCCGTGGCAATTAATCATGGTTTCGTTGATCAGTTTCGTGGCCCTTTGGCTGCTGATCTTCCTGGGCCCTTACCCTTTTGCCATGGTGGGCTCGCCGGATATCGAGGTGAGCAATACCGCGCCGCCGAAGATCACGCTGCTCGCCCTAGGCGTTTGCCAGTTCGGCCTGCTGCTGGCGATCGAGTCGCCGATGCGTCGCCTGCTGGCTGGCGTGCGCGTGTGGGCGGCTACGGTGCTGATCAACAGCATGATCATGACGGTGTATCTTTGGCATATCACTATCATGGTGATCATTGTTGCATTGGCCTACCTCACCGGAGGCTTTGGACTGGGTCCCGAGCCCGGCAGCGCGGACTGGTGGCTGACGCGGCCGCTGTGGATCGGGTTGCTGTACGTCGTGCTGGCGCCTGTCGCGTTGCTGTTGTCGCCGCTGGAACGGGCGGGGCGCAGCGCTAGCAGGCCGGTTCCGGCCGCGACCAGACAAATCGTCGGCGCCGTTTTGCTTTGCCTCGGCATCGCACTGCTGGCACGTTACGGCTTCGGAGACTCGCCGATACCCCGTCTCGACATCGCGTCGTTCATGCTGGTCGTCGTAGGCGCCGCTATCTGTGGACTACTACCAGAATTGAAGAAAACCGGGTCAGAGAGCACTTAAAACCTCTAAATACTGATCGGGGTCGCCGATCAGCCAGCCTCGGTCAATAGACAATACTATCGTATGAGTGCCGTTTCTAGGCACTTTTTTTAGGTTCAACGGCTCGCCCATGCGCGCCCGGTTTCTCAGTCGCGTGGTGTCAGATCATCCGATCCACACCAGCCACCGATCGGGATCAAGGCAATATTTTCTAATTTGCCCCTGGTCACTATGACCCCAGAAAATCGTCGGTGCCAAGCCGTGCCCACATGGTACATCACAGAAGCGGTGGCTTTGACCGCATAGACGAGTAAGATGGGGTCAGGCCTGAGTAATGGAGCTATGATAAGTAACCAGAGTCAAAAAACAAAAAGGAGGTCCCCATGTCACCCGAGAAAATCCCCACCCGCACTCGCCTGGCGCTGGCCCAAAAGATGCGCTGGTCGCTCCCGCCTTCCTGGCTCCCGCGACATTAGTCCATCCTTGGACGTCATCTACGGTTCACCCGCGGCTGGTCGCAAGAGGTCCTGGCCGAGCTGGCCGGGCTTCATAGGACGTACATCAGCCAGATCGAGCGGGGGCAGGTCAATGTGAGTATCGACAACCTCGAAAAGCTCGCCAACACCTTCGAACTCCCCGTCCCCGAGCTCATCACACCCCCCAGCCCGGCGGACCTGGCCGAGCATTTCAAGGACCTGGGCATCGAAGAGCCGCGGGCCTCCTACTATGGGCCGGTTTCGGTAGCTATGGTGCATTAGCAGTAGATAATATGGTGTCTCGGGGTGGAGAACCGGAGAGAACCGGTGCTCCACCCCAAACTGCGCGGAAAGACATCCCTGACTCTTTTATAAGACATAGCAGCCGCATACTCTGAACATCAAAGACTATGCAAGAACTATACGAAGTGTTACGCGGACGCGCAATTGATCTATATCATGACAGCAGGGCGACTTATCTGGTAAAAATCAAAGTGTTCCATATACCTATACCGATCATTTCATTGTGAAAGCTATGCGACCCATGACCACCTTGCTATCACCGAAATTACATCGTCGGCTGATACCGGTTGAGGTCAGATCCCGTTCCCGACATTGCCTGAGCCATCTGCCACCCGGGCCGGGTTTTCCGTGAGCCGGCGAGGCTGCTGGTGCTTGAAAACGGCCGCAGAATGCGCGAATCTCTGTCTCAGTGGCAGATTTCCCGCAAAAGGAGAGGGCGAGATGGCCAGTACGCATAAGGGGGGTTATGTCAAACAGGCGGCGGCGGGCGTTCTTGGCCCGCTGATGGCGCCATCCGCGGCGCTCGCTGAAAGAAAATTCCTATTCCTAATGTGATGTTGTTTTACTTTTTTAACCTCTAAACACTTTTTAACAATCAATGGATTATGGTGTTAATACACATATGCTCCCATGATGTAGGGAAAGATATAACTATAAATTCAAAGGAACTGATTTAACCCTTGCATTTCTATTTTGTTCCGAAAAGTTAACCAATAATGATCAAGGAGGAAATGATGCTGAAAACAACCACGTTATTGATAACGGCGTTCGCCTTATACTTTACATATACATCGCTTAGTATTGCTGGTGATCGAGATGACGATGATGGTGCTTGCCCCGTCGGATGGGTCAGCGGCCTTACCTTTGATGAAGAGTTTGGCCCCGGTTCTGCGGCTGTCACCCGCTGTATCAAAAAACGCGAAAAAGTAAGAGTCGTATTTAACGTCTATCAACAATGTAAAAACAGTAGTTGCACCAAACCCTTTGCGATAGGCAACATCAAAAATGCAATTAAAGACTATGAAATCACCCATGGCATGGAAGTGGGAGAAGACTATAAAATCGTAGCGGTCGTCTATGGCCCAGCCTGGAAGCTGATTGT
The DNA here is from genome assembly GCA_947258385.1 of Acidiferrobacterales bacterium. Lineage (GTDB taxonomy): Bacteria > Pseudomonadota > Gammaproteobacteria > Acidiferrobacterales > SZUA-150 > CAMYII01. The sequence continues at coordinate 8,602 of CAMYII010000034.1, read as the reverse complement.
AAAAGGTAATCCCTTTGAGAGTGCAGTTAAAGACTTGATTGCCAAAGGTGTAAAAGTCGAGTTTTGTCAAAACACCGCACGCAACAACAACATCAAACTGGCCGACATGGTGGAAGGCGTTACCTTCGTGACAGCCGGGGTAACCGCAATCGCTGATTACCAACAACTCGGTTACGCTGTTGTTACGCCGGATGGACCATAACTCTTAATAAAAAAGGTCAGACCCTGAGCTATCCCCACGAAATAGTTATTAAAAACATATAGATGATGGGTATACTTCGGGAAAAACAGTACATGCATGAGATTTTTCTCCTGACAGTCGCCACTGATCAGGAGGATCCCATGCATGCACTGAACCTATTAAATACCCTATTTGGCAAGTCACTTCCAGATATTCACGCAATTCGACTTCTGGCATTAATGGAAGCCGTCAGATCGGTTCTCAAAGGTAGCCCCGTTTCCATTACACCGATGGGCAGAGCCTTGACAGGTGCTGCTTACATCAAGCACAAAATCAAGCGAATAGACCGATTGGGTGGCAATAGCCATCTTCATCGAGAGCGTCGGGCGATCTATGGCAAGGTGATCGGCTGGTTAGTTCAAGGCATCAAGCAGCCTCTTATCCTCATTAACTGGTCTGATATCAATCAAGACCGGAGTCAGCAATTGCTGCGTGCCTCCCTGCCGGTAGGTGGCCGCGCGCTGACCTTGTATGAAGAGATCCATCCACTTTGTCACTTGGGAAATCGTCAAGTCCAGCATCGTTTTCTCCACACGCTTCGAGCGCTGCTTCCTGCGGCATGTTGTCCTATTGTCATTGCTGACAGCGGCTTTCGCGTGCCGTTTTTTAGGGAAGTGGAGCGCTTAGGATGGCACTGGGTTGGGCGTATCCGCAACCGTGACACCATCGCCTTTGACGCTCGGCCTGATCACTGGGTGAGCGCAAAATCCTTGTATGGACACTGGAGTCCATTGGTCCATTGGGTCGCACCACGGTAAGCTGTTGTAATTAATATAAAACAAGGCTATTTTTTGCTAATAATTGGCCTTAATCGGCCCTTTTTGGGCCCAAAATGATCGGTTTAGGGAGGAACGGTCATGCCACGCGCCCATCGTCATTTCCTGTCGGGCCATGCCTGGCACATCACCCACCGCTGCCACAAAAAGGAATTCCTGCTCAAATTCGCCAAAGACCGCAGCTGCTGGGTGCACTGGTTATTTGAGGCCAAAAAGCGGTTCGGGCTGTGTGTACTGAACTACATCGTCACCTCCAACCACATTCACCTGCTGGTTTACGATACCGGCGGGGATATCATCCCCAAGAGCATGCAGCTCATCGCCGGGCGCACGGCCCAGGGCTACAACCAACGCAAACGACGGACGCAAAACCGTACCAGAGTACAATTATCACTAATATTAAGTATTCAATGCTCTCTGGTACCTATTTTCGCTGGTCGGGGCAAGACCCATGGCCATTTGTTTGATACGATTGGTCCATGGACAGGGTTGCTACTAATGGTGCCGTGCGGGTCATCGACAGCTTCCAGGTCGTGGAGCGTACCTACTGCCGCGACGACCATTTCCCCAGCATCGGACTGGCGAACATTCACGCGACCGTCCCGGGGGTCGAGGAGAACAAAGAAAAGATCGTTCGGGCCCTCAAAGTCTTCCGCGAATTTGGCGTCAACATTGCCATCTTTCCCGAGTTCGCTTTGTCGGGGTATTTCTGGGAGGACGAGCGTGCCTGCCGGGCGTACATGGACACGGCCCTGATCGAGAACCACGTCGACTGGATCAAACAGGAGCTGTGGCCGCTATGTACGCAAGAGCTGCGCGGTATCGTTCTCAACAACCTGACCGCAGGCCCGGACAACAAGTATCTCAACCGGACGATTTTGATCACGCCGGAGATCGCCGACCCGCTCGACCGTGATCACGCCTACGACAAGATCTTCATTCCAGGCATCGAGAAGATCTTCACAGCACCGGGGACGGACAACAGACTTGTAATGCAGAGCCCGCGCCTTGAGACGACCGTTGGCTTCACGACCTGCTACGACTACCTCTTCGTCGAGCTCCTCCGGCGTTACGCATTCCACGACCAGGTCGACGCGATCGTTCAGATTGCCTCCTGGCGTGGAGCATCCAGCCGGGAGTACCCGCTGATGAACATCCACACCGATTTATACTATGGTCAGCTGTGGGACACCGTTATGGCGGCATCCTCGGCTCAGAACCAGCTATGGACGATCGCGGCGAATGCGGTGGGGCGCCACGACATTTCAGGTGCAACATTCTGGGGCGGCTCCGGAATTTGGGCGCCGTCCGGCATCCCGCTCGTACAGGCGTCGCACTTCCTCGAGGAGCTGCTCATCGTTCACAACGTCGACTTGAGGGGCGCACGTGATTTCGAGCGCGCCGACTTCGACTACGAGTTCGATTTCCGCGAGGTGCACCGGACAATGGAGGATAGTAACGCGTGTGAGGAGTCGATCGACTGACTGGACGGTAATAGGGGACACGACTAAGAGGCAACAAAATTAAATCAGACACCCATTTTAAGAAGAGCCAGAAGCAATTATCTTTTAAAAGAACTAACAAGACACCCTTAAACACCCATTTGACGCGCTATTGACGTTTCAATGGAGTCTCACCCTCGCAATTTCATTACCGGAAGACCACGAGATGCCATCGTACATAAACAAGTTGCTCTCGCCATTTCTTGTTTCAGTAAGATGAGGTCAGGCCTGAGTAATGGAGCTATGATAAGTAACCAGAGTCAAAAAGCTCAGAGTCGATAAAAAAATACTATGTGGGCCGGAAGAAAAAACCTTTTCCAACAAAAAGGAGGTCCCCATGTCACCCGAGACAATCCCCACCCGTACCCGTCTGGCGCTCGCCCAGAAACTTAGGTTCTTACGCTTCACCCGCGGCTGGTCGCAGGAGGTCCTGGCCGAGCTCGCCGGGCTTCATAGAACATATATAAGTCAGATCGAACGCGGCCAAGTCAACGCCGCTCCTGTGCTTCCTTGCACCCGCGGCATTAGTTCTTCCGTGAACGTCACGTCAGCGTGGACAATCTCGAAAAACTCGCCGACGCTTTCGAGCTCCCCGTCCCCGAGCTCCTGACTCCCCCAGCCCCGCGGACCTGGCCGAGCACTTCAAGGACCTGGGCATCGAGGAGCCACGGGCGTACTATGGCCCGGTTTCAGTAGGGATGATCCACTAGCCCATTAACCCACGAGGACCGGTCGCATCTCGGCCGGTCCTCAATCATCAATCTATCAGGGTTAGACCAAGGTAAGCTACTACGACTATTGCATTAAAAGTCCGGTGCTAGAATCAAGAAAAACAACGGCTTACGTGCGATTTGTCAAATATTCGGTGCTCTACCGAGCTATAAACAAATCAATAGGTTAGGGTGCCTCCGGAAGTGAAATTTTGACACTATCTGGGCTCAATAGAATCAGCCCCGTCATCTATTGGACTGTTGATTTTTGTTGGACTGTTGATTTTCCGCGATCCAGGCTGCGCTCGGGGCAAAACGGTCTTCTCAAATACGCATGGCGCAAGCGGTGCCGTCTCCGAAGGTACGTCTCCATCCCTCTCAGCGCCTTTGAGGCATGCACTAAGATAGTGCAAAGACTTAACTTGATCTATGTCAAAGAAAAGATATTAATTAGTGGTATTTTTTGGCAGTTCGCATTTACAACATTGGAAGAATCAAAACGGCAAAGGGATCTATGCCAACTTCCTACTTACAATTCACTAGCTTCGGGCGCCTACATCGGCGGGATTTTTTCGGTTGGATAAGTTCCGCATTCGTGGCATGGCTTAGGGACGCCACCCGCGGCCGCATGCGAGCGGGTTTCACCGTGCCGTTGGAGATCCAATGACTACCCAAGCGTCCTTCTGTAGCAACTCCGCCCCCGGCTCTGTTGCGGATTACTTTGAGAAAGGGTGGCGACGTCAGCGAAGCGATCCGCTTCCTGTCCGAGGCGATCTCGTGGCAGGGTGTACCAGCCTCTTCGCACGGGTGAGCGTGGCAGTGAAGGACGGTCAGATCTCCAAAGCGTGCTTTCAATCATCCACCTGCGTTCCGCTCGTCGCCTACTGCGAGCTTCTAGTCGAAATGGTCGAAGGAAAATCGTTGTGGGAAGCCATGAGCATTTTGCCGGATGATTTGATCGATCGCCTACCCGAGATTCCTACATACAGGCGTAACAGGGCGGCTCTTGCCACGAAGGCCCTGGCGAATGCAGTAGGCAAGGCTATGGGGAGTGGTTTAGGGTTGGAGATATGAAAGGGGTCCGCATGAAGGTAGCCTATATCTTTTCCACACAGAAGCACACGGTCTCGTACGTCCTAGCAAGGATGATTCTGCCTCAACTCGAGGAAGATCGACATGGTGCTGAAGTCGTTGGGATGTTCTTTTTCGAGGATAACAATTATGTGCTCGTAGAGGGCAACCCTATAGGCGAGCGCTTGAAGAATATTGCCAATAAGAAAGGCATCCTACTGATGGGGTGCGACCAATGTTGTTATGAGCGACAAATTGCCGACAAGCTGTTCAGCGGCGTGCCGATCGGATGCTTCCCCGATCTCTACAATGCGCTTTCCGGCAACCTACCTGATCAGGTAATTACGCTTTGAGAAACCAGACGGAGAAAGACAACGGTGCGATCACACTATTCAGACAAAAGGAGATAACTCATGGAAAAACAGAGAGATGCAGAACCATTGCTTGACCCAGATACGAAGGGCGCGGAAGGCGAGAAATTCGATCTGAAGGGAGAGCCTTTTACAGGTTTCGAAGTGTCGATTTGGATAGCAGACCCGACGTTGGTGCCTCGCTACCAGCCGGTAATTAAGAAAATCTCTGACGCTGTCAGGGACATGACTGGATCGGTTTGCCACGAGTGTGTGCAGGTTAAGCTCAGGTGGTAGTAGTCCGATTCGCGTTGCACGGTTCATGATCCAGCCCGAGAGGCTGCCCGTTACTGCGATGGGGCCCCGTCATGTATGCTAGCAAGTACAACCTCGTTTTTGACGCTGGGCATAAAGATCAGTATCTGATTCTCAATCCCCTGAGCGGTGCAATGGATCTTTTTGATTCCCGCGCTCTTCACCTGTTGAGCAACGCCAATGAGGGAAATGCACAGAGAGCATTGCCTGATTTCTTCACCTATTGCAATGAGAGGGGATACCTCTATGATGCGCCTTCAGGCGAAGAGATTAGGCTCAAGGAGATCTATGAACGGTCGAGCGAATTACATGATTCAGAGCCTCTTAGAGTAGAGATTTACCCTACATTCCTTTGCAATCTGAGATGTACCTACTGCTTCCAAAGCCACCGGATGCATGGTCGGGCTACTCTTATCCGACCGGAAGTAATCGATAGCATGTTTCACGCGATTTCGGTCTATCAGGATCGACTGGGCAAATCGCAACCACCGATCCTTACGCTGTTCGGCGGCGAGCCTCTCCTCAACCGGAGTAAACAACGCGAAGCGATAGGGCGGGTGCTTGGCCTGGCCCGAGACAGGGGATACCGCATTCGAATCATAACCAACGGAGTTCACCTCGGCGCCTATGCAGGATTGCTCGCCAAGTATCCCATAGACTTTATCCAAGTCACTCTAGATGGACCTCGGGAGGTACATGACCGGCGTCGGATCTTCGCCAGTGGCAGCGGATCCTTTGACCGCATTGTAGACAGCATCGATCGGGCAGTCGAAAAGTCCCTAAGGATTGTCATTCGCGTAAATATCGACGGAGATAATATTTCGTTATTACCCCAACTGGCACAATTCATTCTTCGCAAAGGCTGGCTTGATAAAGGAGTGGCGGTCGGTGTCAGCCCAGTGGACGAATTCGTGCCGGAGACAGAATGGTGCGCTGAGCCAACTAAAATCGACACATTGAAGAAACTTCTCAACGTCAAGAGAGACCATAAGGAAACAGAATTCATGTCTATCAGTTGCCGGCTCGCTCAGTTCTTTGAATACATCGTAGATAACGGCAGGCTCCCGTTTCCGATGATCAAATACTGCCCTGCGACCATGGGTAACCAAATCAGTCTCGACTATGGGGGTAATTTCTTTGTATGCTGTTGCATGAATGCGTGTGAGGCGGATGGTTCCCCTCAAGGCCGGTTTCATCCTGCCGTTGAGGTCAATGAGGACCTGTTAGTGAGGTGGAAGAATCGCCACGTCTTTCAGCTTAGTCCCTGTAGAGAGTGTCCGCTCGCATTACTTTGCGGGGGCGGTTGTACAAGACTCGCGTTGAGCGGGTGTGAGTGTGGGTGTGGGGATTTGCAAGACGCGGTAGCCTGTCCACCGATGATGAATATGCAAGCCCTGCAGTCACTTGTTGACTATTACTTACCTAGAATTCTGGAGGCACAAGCTAACGAGTCACGGAGTCCCGTTAAGAAGCGGAGCAGCAATCTCTGAAATGGGTGAACGCGGATCAGGGTTAGGTCTTGCAATCACACATCATGCGCGATTCAGGGCCTGACCGTGAGAAGAGCTTGTAGAGTATACATCACATCGGCAGTGGAGTAGGGCGGTTTGGGTGGTGGTTGGTTGGCCGGCTGCGCCTTGCTCTGCGTTCGGTGTGTGGGTGTCTCAAAGCGGCCCTGGGTCTTCCCGGGGCCGCTTTTTTGTGGGCCGGAAGAAAAACCTTTTCCAACAAAAAGGAGGTCCCCATGTCACCCGAGAACATTGCCACCCGTACGCGCCTGGCGCTGGCGCAAAAGATGCGCTGGTCGCTCCCGCCTTCCTGGCTCCCGCGACATTAGTCCATCCTTGGACGTCATCTACGCTTCACCCGCGGTTGGTCGCAAGAGGTCCTGGCCGAGCTCGCCGGGCTTCATAGAACATATATAAGTCAGATCGAACGCGGCCAAGTCAACGTCAGCGTGGACAATCTCGAAAAACTCGCCGACGCCTTCGAGCTCCCCGTCCCCGAGCTCCTGACTCCCCCCAGCCCCACGGACCTCGCCGAGCACTTCAAGGACCTCGGCATCGAAGAGCCACGGGCGTACTATGGTCCTGTCGTGCTAGGCGTGATGCATTAGTCCGTTCACCGACGAGGACCGGCCGAGTCCCGGCCGGTCCTCAATCGGCCGATCACGCCGATACGGTGTATTAGCAGTTACTGATAAGTGGTTGTTTATGGGGGAAAGGACATAGACTTTGTATATTAGATCCGTATTATTACCCGTAGCTTAGTCCGTTTATATGTAGTTAGCCATAAAGTATGTTAAAGAAACTATTTAAAAACCGACGCGACTGGAGATCTTGGTTAGAGAACAACCATGATAAAGAAACCGAGATTTGGCTTGTTTTCTACAAAGTAAAAACAAAAAAAGAATCTATAAAATATGAAGAGGCAGTTGAAGAAGCGTTATGTTTTGGCTGGATAGATTCCGTCGTAAAAAGAATTGACGATGAAAAACATATGCAGAAATATACGCCAAGGAAGGTTAATAGTAATTGGTCAGCTACTAACAAGGCAAGAGTCGCAAAATTAATAAAGGAGGGTTCAATGACAGAATTTGGGTTAAGTGCTGTAGAAATTGCAAAGCAAAATAGCTCTTGGAACAAACTCGATAGCGTTGATATTCGAATAGAAACTCCCAAAGCTCTTAAAGATGCCTTGGCGAAGAATGATAGAGCTAGAAAGAGATTTGAAAAACTAGCTCCATCTCGAAAAAAGCAATTTCTTTGGTTTATTGAAAGTGCAAAACGTGTTGAAACTAGGGAAAAAAGAATCAAAGAAACAATAAGGTTGCTTGTCGAAAACAAGAATCCTGGTGAGTAATGGTTATTATGGCTAACAATGGGCTAAACAACGCAGGGGTTGCCACCCCTGCTCAGACCGTTAACCGCGTCGCTGCGCTCTCGCGGTCAGCGGCTGGTTAGTCCAAGCGTTATATGGCATTTGATGCCCCGTTTTCTTCATCGTGTTCAAAAGGTAACGGAGATTGGCAATGGCGATCTGGATTTCCAAATTCTTGGGGCCTGTCATTCTGGTTCTTGGCGTCCCCATGATTGTCACGCCCACAAGCCTTCAAGAGACAACCAGGCGTTTCTTGGCCGACAGCCCGCTGGTCCTCATTTCCGGTGTTCTTGCAATGACGGCTGGACTTTCGATTGTGAACACGCATAACGTCTGGGTACTGGACTGGACCCTGATCGTGACTCTGTTTGGCTGGGCGCTTGTCCTCGGTGGGGCGTCAAGGATTATCGCGCCGCGCGTCGTGAACAAAGTTGGTGGTGCGGTGATGGACCGCCCGACGATGACAAGAGTTGTCGGTGCCTTCTGGGCTTTTCTGGGCGCTTTCCTGACGTTCAAGGGCTACGTCTAGCGCCAATTGGGATGGAGGGATTATTTTTTAATCAACTATACGAAATCAAACGTGTCAGGATAGATAAAAACTACTATGTGGGCCGGAAGAAAAAACCTTTTCCAACAAAAAGGAGGTCCCCATGTCACCCGAGAACATTGCCACCCGTACGCGCCTGGCGCTCGCCCAGAAACTGCGCTTTTTGCGCTTCACCCGCGGCTGGTCGCAAGAGGTCCTGGCCGAGCTGGC
>CAMYII010000033.1:24048-153614 GCA_947258385.1 Acidiferrobacterales bacterium | reverse complement strand
CGCCCTGCATGAAGAAACCCGGCCCGATGACGCCTGGCCGGTTTACACGCGACAAGTCACCGATTACAGCGGCTGCACGCGTTATGGCAAGGGAGACCTGGTCCGGCTTTACGGGCAGTGGCAGCGGTTCCGGCAGAACTATCCGGGCGCTTACGCGGAACCGGCCGGGGAGATGCTGGGCGATATCGAGCGCCGCTTCACGCGGCCGGTGTGCGCCTGCGCCGATAAGGATACGGTGGTGCGCGAGTTCGAGCTCTTTATCAAAACCTACGCCGGCAGCAAACTGGCCGGCAGGCTAAAGAAAAGAATAAAGGCGATACACCGGGACGAGGAAAACGGGGAGCGTTATTTCTGTTTGCCGGTTTAACTGGCCGGCGCCAATTCACAACTCGGATGGGCTTGGTTGTTTCCCACCGCTGCGCGCATTAACGGGACTAAAGTTCGCGTGGATGTCGTTCATCGCTATCTTCCCGGCGGCTTATGGTTAAGCGGCCCCATTCAACTTGCACGGTAACCAGGGTGCCGGGAGTAAAGCCGGCCTTCTCCTAGCCAGCGTCCCCGCAGCAATAGATAGGGCACGGGTTCCTCGCGCCCGTAGAAACGGGTTTTTGCCACCTTTAACAGGCGGGGCTTGTGGGAAGGCGATGTGTCCAATTCTTCCAATCGCGCCGGTGCATGCAGATCTTGGTTAACACTACGTTTTACGTAGCCTACGTAAAACGTAGTGCACAGTCAAGCCAAAACCTATGAAAATCGTAGGATCGATTATCGGGGCAGGGCAGATGGCAGGCAATTCACCCTTCAGCAAGCGGCTCAAGGAAGCGAGACAGCGGGCGGGCCTGACGCAAGAGCAGTTAGGGCTACTCGCCGGAATCAGCGAGTCGAATGCGAGCGCGAAAATGAATCAGTATGAGCAGGGAATCCATACCCCCAAGTTCCCGCGCATCAAAGAACTGGCCGCCGCGCTCAAGGTACCCACGGCCTATTTCTTTGCCGAAGCCGACGACCTGGCAGAATTGCTTTATCATTACGAAAAATTGAGTGCGTCGGAGAAACGCGCCTTGTTGAAGCAGGCGCAGCGATAGGAACGTTTACTTTACAGGGGCCTGCCTTGTGCCGCAGCTGGCTGATATACACCGGAATATCAACCGCAGGCGTCTTTCCCGCTGAAGTTTGCGCCCTGATCGGTCCATCCGACCACACCGCCCGGGGTGCGGAGTTTTATCCACCAGGTCGATTCGGGCGCCCGCTCCAGCACGCCCCAGCACCAGTCGACGTCATCGCAGCGATAGCCGCCTTGCCCGTCGTAGTTGACGGATGAAAATTCCTGCTCGTACTGCTGGCCCTTAAACCATACGGTGTACAGGCCCTCGCCGTGATAGCCATATAGCCAGATCAGGTCCCCCGGTCGGTATTTATCGAACTGCTTGCGGACCCGGTATTTGCCCGGCCGCGTAACGTGAACCTCTCCGGTCAATGCGCTGACGTGGGTGCCGGGACTGATGTGTGCGAGGACGCGGGAACTCCTGTCCGGGGCGGAATGGATTTTCGCGGTTTTTGTTGCCGTCCACTCACGATAGGTGCAACACTCAAAGGGACAAACGCCTTTCTCGATCAATGACGCCGGCGGCGTCGGCCCGGAGGCCGCACAAGGAGATGCCAGCATGAAAAAAATTGCTCGAAGAGCTGCCTTGTCTTTCACCATCGACGTTTGCGCCATTACCCTCTGTCATGCGGCTTAACTGTGATTGTACAGCCTGGCACGTCCTCGAAGAAGTTGCCGCTTACAGGAGTGCGGTACCACACAGTGCATTTTTGGCTTTTATCGTTCATTATGAGCGCCGGCCTCACGCCGGCTTGTTGGTGTGATCATTGCCATCAGGTCGGTGTAGGTTATGCACTGAAGACCACAGTCTTTTACGACATCTGCAAGGTCCGGACTCTGAGCGGGTGAAAAGGCACGGTTTATCGTTGTGTTGGTCTTGAATTGCGCCGGTGGCGCCAGTCGGCGTACGCTGACAGACATCGCCCTCGATCATGGTGTTCCGAGAACGAGCGCAGGAGAGGCAAATTTGTCTGAGCTGTTGATTACCTATCGCGGTGTCGTTTATCCCTGGCAGTGCGACCATGTGGGCCACATGAATGTGATGTGGTACGTCGGGAAGTTCGATGAAGCGACGTGGCAAATGTTCGCGATGTTGGGTATCACACCCTCTTACCTGCGCGGGCAGCAGCGCGGTATGGCGGCGGTGGAGCAGAGGATCACCTATGAACGGGAGCTGCGGGCGGGGGATATCGTGACAGTACGCTCGGGCATTCTCGAGGTGAGGGAGAAGGTCGTTCGTTTTTATCATGAGATGCGCAATGAGGAGACCGGCGAGATTGCCGCGACCACGGTGCTCAAGGGCGTTCATATGGACACCGGGGCGCGCAAGTCCTGTCCGCTGCCCGTCGAGATCATCGAGCGCGGGAAGGGCATGATTATCGATTACGACCCCGAGCAGTGAGCACGGCGGGAAACATCACCGGGATGCCGCGGGATGATAGGAGTAATTTCACAATCAGTTTGAATAGAAAACAGCCGCTGTTGTCATATCGGGCAATAGAACCACAGGACATTCCGCAGATCTGCGGTTTCACTCTGAGCGAGACGGAGCTGTTTTATCTCTCACCCGAGGCGGATTATCCGCTGACGCCGGCGCAGCTGCGCAAGACCAGCAGGGGCAGGCTGGAGCCGACGGTGGTGCTGGATGACGGGGAGGTCGTCGGTTTTGCCAGTCTCTATAACTTCCGCGACGGGGAAACCTGCTTTATCGGCAATGTGGTGGTGAGGCCGGACAGGCGCGTCCGGGGCGTCGGCGCCTATCTGGTCGAAACCATGGTGGCCCTTGCCTTCGGCAAACACCGCTTCAACGAGGTCCGTGTTTCCTGCTTCAACGGCAACATCACCGCCCTGCTGTTGTATGCCAAACTCGGCTTCACGCCGTACGCGATTGAACAAAGGCGGGACAAGAGAAACAACACGGTCGCATTGATGCACTTGAAGATCACGAAACGCTGAGCGCGGAGACTTATCGGGATGCCCCGGGGACGCCGAGCTTTTGCAGCTCCCAGCGCGGGTGTACGGTGAAGGCCGCGGTCTCGTGCTGGCCGGCCTTGAGCCGCATGGCGCCGGCATAGGCGATCATGGCGCCGTTATCAGTGCTGAACTGCAGGCGCGGGAAATAGACCCGGGCGCGGCGCGCGGCGGCCATTTCCGTTAACTGCTCGCGCAGGCGCGCGTTGGCGCTGACCCCGCCGGCCGCCACCAGGCGGGCATGGCCGGTCTGCTCCAGCGCCCGCTGGCATTTGATCCTGAGGGTATCGACCGCGGCCTCCTGGAACGCGCAGGCGATGTCGGCGACGGTCCGGGGGTCGAGTTCCTGCGCCTGGGCGACGGTGGCGACCGCGGTTTTGAGCCCGCTGAAGCTGAATTCCAGCCCCGGCCGGCCGGTCATGGGCCGCGGGAAATAGAAGCGCCCGGGCGCGCCCTGTTCCGCCGCGCGCGCGATCGCCGGACCCCCGGGGTAGCCCAGACCGAGCAGCTTGGCGGTCTTGTCGAAGGCCTCGCCGACCGCATCATCGACGGTTTCGCCTAGAATCGTGTAGTCGCCGATGCCGCGCACATCGGCGAGCAGCGTATGCCCGCCCGAGACCAGCAGCGCCAGAAACGGGAACGCCGGCGGACCGGCCTCCAGCATGGGTGAGAGCAGGTGGCCTTCCATGTGGTGAACGCCGACCGCCGGCACCCCCCAGGCCCAGGCGAGGCTGCGGCCCACGGCCGCCCCCACCAGCAAGGCGCCCGCCAGCCCCGGCCCGGCGGTGTAGGCGATGCCGTCGAGCTCGTCCCCGGCGGTCCCGGCCGCGGCCATGACGGTCTTGATCAGCGGTAGCAGCTTGCGGATATGATCCCGCGAGGCCAGTTCCGGCACGATGCCCCCGTAGTCGGCATGCAATGCGGTCTGCGAGTACAGGCGGTGGGCCAGCAGACCCTGGTCGCTGTCATAGACAGCGACCCCGGTGTCGTCGCAGGAGGTTTCCAGGCCGAGTACGCGCATAGGGGTATTGTCCGCGCGCGGGCATGCCGCCGGCAAGTCGGGGGTGGACAGGGCGCCAAACGGCGATGAATTTGGCTGCCAAGCTATACAATCACCGCAGGAATCGCTAGAATCGCGCGTTCCCGAGCGTAGGCAACCCTATCCCGGGTACGGATTCAAGCGTTTCAATCTTTTTGGAGCTGGGACAGTATTTATGCCATCGATTCGGGTCAGAGATAACGAACCTTTTGAGCTCGCGCTGCGCCGCTTCCGCCGTTCCTGCGAGAAAGCCGGGGTCTTCACGGAAGTCCGCCGCCGCGAGTTCTACGAAAAACCCACTGCCGTGCGCAAGCGCAAGGCCGCCGCCGCCCGCAAGCGCGAGCTGAAGAAGCTCTCGCGCATGATCGGTGGCCCGCAGGCCCGGCGCCTCTATTAAGCCTACCTAAATAAACCTACCTGAGCCGGGAGACGTGAGTCTCAAGCGCAGAATCCAGGAGGACATGAAGGCCGCGCTCAAGGCCAAGGAGCAGGCCCGGCTGGGCGCCATTCGTTTGCTGCTGGCGGCCATCCAGCGCCGCGAAGTCGACGAACGCATTACCCTTGATGACGCCCAGGTCATTGCCGTGGTCGAAAAACTCATCAAGCAGGGCCGCGAGGCCGCCGAGCAGTACCGCCAGGCCGGCCGCCAGGATCTGTTGGACAAGGAGGCCAGCGAGATTGCCGTGTTCGAGGCCTATCTGCCGGAGCAGCTCTCCGAGGCCGAGGTGCAGAAGTTGATCGCCGAGGCCATCGCCGAGACCGCCGCCGGGTCCGTGAAAGACATGGGCAAGGTTATGGGCGTGCTCAAGCCCCGGCTGCAGGGCCGGGCCGATATGGGCAAGGTCAGCGCCATGGTCAAGGCCAGCCTCTCCGCCTCCTGATCCGCCGCGGGCGGCTTTTTGACCGCCGCCGCCCCACAAGGCTTACAATCCTGACATGCCCGGCAGGATTCCCGAGAAATTCATTGACGAGCTCATGGCCCGCGTCGACATCGTCGACGTGATCGACCGGCGCGTGCCGCTCAAAAAGGCCGGCAAGGACTACAAGGCCTGCTGCCCGTTTCACGAGGAGAAGACACCGTCGTTTACCGTGAGTCAGGACAAGCAGTTTTACCACTGTTTCGGCTGCGGCGCCCACGGCACCGCCATCGGTTTTCTCATGCAATACGAGCACCTGAGCTTCCCCGAGGCGGTGGAGGACCTGGCGGCGGCGGTCGGTCTGAGCATCCCCCGCGAGGCCCAGGCGCAAGCGCCTCAGGCGGGGAATACGCAGGAGCTGTTTACCGTCTTGCAGGAGGCGGACCGCTTCTATCGACGCCAGTTGCGCGAGCATCCGCAGGCCCACGCGGCGGCGGAATATCTGAAATCGCGGGGCTTGAGCGGTGAGATCGCGGCGGGCTTTGGCCTGGGTTATGCCCCCGAGGGTTGGGACCACCTGCTGCAGGCCCTGGGGGCGGATGCGGGCGCGTGCCAGGCGCTGGAGCGCGCCGGGCTGGTGGTCAAGAAGGACACCAGCGGCTATTACGACCGCTTCCGCAACCGGGTGATGTTTCCGATCCACGATTATCGCGGACGCGTGGTGGGATTCGGCGGCCGGGTGCTGGGCGCGGGTGAGCCCAAGTACTTGAATTCGCCGGAAACGCCGGTGTTCCATAAGGGCCGGGAGATCTACGGCCTGTTTCGCGCCCGCGAGGCCATACGCCGCGAGCAGCGCGTGGTGGTGGTGGAGGGCTATATGGATGTCGTGGCGCTGGCCCAGTTTGGCATCGACTATTCGGTTGCCACACTTGGCACAGCCACCACGCGTGATCACCTTGAGCGCATTTTCCGCTTCGCGCCGCAGGTGATTTTTTGTTTCGACGGTGACAGGGCAGGGCGCGAGGCGGCCTGGCGTGCCCTCGAGCAGGCTTTACCGGTCCTGCATGAGGGCAGGCAGGTCAGTTTTCTGTTCCTGCCGGAAGGGGAAGACCCGGACTCGCTGGTGCGGCGCGAGGGTCGGGAGGCGTTTGAACGGCGGTTGCAGCAGGCGGTTCCGCTGCCGGACTATCTGTTCCGGACGCTGGCCGGCCAGGTTGATTTGGGACGTCTGGACGGCCGCGCGCGGCTGGTGGAACTGGCGAGACCGTTGCTGAACCGTCTGCCATCAGGGGTACTTCGTCAGATGATACTGGGCCGGTTGTCGGAAATCAGCCAGGTAAGTACCGAAAAATTGTCTAAACTATTGATAAATGCGACAAAGCCCCCACTAATAGCTTCCCAGAGCCGACCGCAAACGGGCCTCAGGCCGCCATCACTTGTGCGGCAGGCGATTGCGCTACTGTTGCAGCACCCGGGGTTGGCGAAGGACGTGAGTCAGGCCGAGCGCCTGCGGGAGCTGGATATGCCGGGCGTACCGCTGTTGATGAGCCTGCTGGACGTGGTGGGGGAGCAGGGGGGTGCGGCGAATACGGCCTCGATACTCGAGCGTTTTCGCGGTAGCGAGCACCAATATTCCCTGGAAAAGCTGGCGGCTTGGGATTATCCGGGACGGCAGCCGGACGTGGAAAGCGAGTTCCGTGGCGCCATGGCCAGCCTGTACCGGGCCTGGATCAAGCAGCGCACAGAGGGGCTGCTGCGCAAGCAGCGGCTGCAGGGTCTGGATACGGAGGAAAAAAAGGAGTTGCAGGGCCTATTGGCGGAAAAGCACGGTGCCGGCAAGGAGTAGTCTACACTGTAAGGAAATAAAGAAAATTTATGTGGAACATCGAAATTAGCCTATAATCGACGGCTATTTTCGGCAATTAACCTTAGAAAGCGCAGCGTTTTTATGTTTATGGCAATGGATCAAGAAGCACAGCGTCTACAGCTGAAAAAACTCATCATCCGCGGCAAGGACCAGGGCTATCTCACGTATCGTGAGATCAATGACCACCTGCCGGAAGAGGTCTATGACACCGATCAGATCGAGACCGTGGTCAATATGATCAACGATATGGGGATCGATGTCTATGATCAGACGCCGGATCCTGAGACCTTGTTGATGAAGAATGAGGCGTCCAATCCGGATTCGGACGATGACGTCGAGGAGGCCGAGCAGGTCGTTGCCTCTGCGGTTGAGAGCGAATTCGGGCGCACCACCGATCCGGTGCGCATGTACATGCGCGAGATGGGGACGGTGGAGCTGCTGACGCGTGAAGGCGAGATCAAACTCGCCAAGCGCATCGAGGAGGGTGTGCGTCAGAGCATCCAGGCGATCGCCACCTGTCCGGCGACCATCGCGGAAGTGGTCAAGATGATGGATTTGATCGAGGCGGATCAAATGCGTCTGAGCGATCTGCTGGTGGATTTCATCGATCCCAATGCGGTTGACGTTCCCATTCCGCGGCCCAGTGCGCCAAAAGAAGCGACCGCGGCCAAGGACTCGGATGATGACGAGGAAGAGGATACCGGACCGGACCGCGAAGAGGCCCTGGCCCGTTTTGCCAGGATCCGCAAACATCATAAAGGCCTGATAAAGGCCCTGGAGAAGAAGGGCCTCGGCAGCCCCGAGGCGGCCAAGCTACAGGCGAAGCTTGTCGATGAGTTCCTCCAGATCAAGTTCGTGCTCAAGCAGATCCAGCGCTTGGTGGAGAGCGTGCGCGCGCTGGTGGACGACGTCCGCTGGCAGGAAAAGGCCATCATGGATGTCTGCGTGAACAAGGGGCGCATGTCGCGCAAGGCCTTCATCAAGCTGTTCCCGGGCAACGAGACCAATGCGCGCTGGTTCAAGAAGGCAATGAAAGAAGGTGACGGAGATGCCGCCATCATCGAAAGCCATGCCGAGATGATCCAGGCCGCGCAGGAGAAACTGATTCAGATCGGACAGCGCGCCGGGTTGCCGGTGATCGAGCTCAAGGAGCTCAACCGCCGGATGTCCATCGGCGAGGCCAAGGCGCGTCGCGCCAAGAAAGAAATGGTGGAGGCCAATCTGCGCCTGGTGATTTCCATTGCCAAGAAATACACCAATCGCGGCCTGCAGTTCCTGGATCTGATCCAGGAGGGTAACATCGGTCTGATGAAGGCGGTCGACAAATTTGAATACCGCCGCGGCTACAAGTTCTCCACGTATGCCACCTGGTGGATCCGGCAGGCAATCACGCGGTCCATCGCCGATCAGGCGCGCACCATCCGCATCCCGGTGCACATGATCGAGACCATCAACAAGCTGAACCGTATCTCACGGCAGATGCTGCAGGAGATGGGGCGCGAGGCCACGCCCGAGGAACTGGCGGGGCGTATGGACATGCCGGAGGACAAGATTCGCAAGGTGCTCAAGATCGCCAAGGAGCCGATCTCGATGGAAACCCCGATCGGGGACGACGAGGATTCCCATCTGGGCGATTTCGTCGAGGACGCCAACGTCGACGCGCCGCCCGATTCCGCTACGATTGCGGGCTTAAGGGGCGCGACTTCAAGCATCCTCTCGACGCTTACCCCTCGCGAGGCCAAGGTGCTGCGCATGCGCTTCGGTATCGACATGAACACCGATCACACCCTGGAAGAGGTCGGCAAGCAGTTCGATGTGACGCGTGAGCGTATTCGTCAGATCGAGGCCAAGGCCCTGCGCAAGCTGCGTCATCCGTCACGGTCGGACCATCTGCGCAGTTTCCTGGACTAAGAACGGTCATCTGCAAATCTGACTGTCGTTTTGCAGACTTTATAGAAAACATGCCGGGTTGTGCTCTTCTGCGTGGCAGTTAGAGCACAATAACCGGCATTTTTTTTGCTTGTTGCTAGCGCATGCGAGAAAATGCGGTAAAATGTGCTCGATTTCACGGGCCTGTAGCTCAGTTGGTTAGAGCAGGGGACTCATCAAAATGGTGCGTTCATACCGAAAGGTATGGAATGAACGGGATGAATTCAGGGAAACCTTAACGACCACTTTAGATCAGTGGGGCCGATGGCAACCCTGAGCCAAGCCGGGGGTACACCCCCGGAAGGTGCAGAGACTACCTGAGAGCTTTAGTGCTCTTAATAACAGGTTGAGAGCGTCCCGCGCCCTAACAGTCTCATTGTAATAATGGGGGCTGAGGGCGATGAGATAGTCCACTCCCGATAGAAATATCGGGCATCAAGTGAATCCCTTGGTCGTAGGTTCGAGTCCTACCGGGCCCACCAGCAGGTTAAAGGCTTACACGAAAGTGTAAGCCTTTTGTTTTGCGTATTTGGCCCCGCTGGGCGGCTTTGTCCAAAGCGGTTCGAGGCCGCTCTCGCACATCCATGTGCTCCGCGGCACTAGTGCGTCCTGCACGCCGTCCTACCGGGCCCACCACATATATTTATTGTTAGAAATTTACTTCTGGCAATGTTAGCGATGCCGCTTTTCGGGCGGACTCGAACCTACGGTTCGCTTTCGTCGCTGCACTGTCCTGCTCCGCTCGAAAGCCCCGGGTGTAACGCGACACTTGGTTTGCGAAACCACGACAGATGGTTTGCGAGACCCTCTCTTACTCTCTTAGACCTCTCTTTTAATAGAGCCCGCCATCATTAACGGGCTTGTCCAACTACAGGATAAGATCGTGGTTCGCTTCGCTCACACGATCTATCATTATTCGTTAGGCATTGTACGCATCATGATGCTCATTTTTCCCCAAGCAAATATCCAACAGAGACTTTTAAGCATTTAGCTATGGCAACGACTTCATAATCCATAACATAACGCTCCTGACTTTCAATTCTAGAGATCGCGCTTCTATCCAAGGAAACCCCCTGTTTTGCTAGACGCCCGGCCAGGGCATCTTGAGAAAGCGAAGGATCAAAGGCCAAGCGAGCCGCCCTGACCTGGGGGCCAACAATGTTCTTGTATTTACTTTTCTTTGTCTTTTTCATAAGCGTGTGGATCTAACACGCTTGACATTGGAGCAGATATTTTGCTTAAATGTGTGTGAAGTCCACACATTTATAGTTTCAATGGAAAAACCAGAAACAGCGACTAGGGATATTCGAGTAGAAAAATATAAGGGTACTCGCTACTGGTCTGTATGGCTCGGTGAGGAATTACTTGCGGTAACGGTTTACAAGAAAGGGGCTATGGCTATTAAGGAGATACTCACTAGTAAAAAGGGTTCTGCTTATGCATAACGCCGCGTTGAGCCGCGCGGGGCACGTACACAACAGGAAACGATGTGCTGTTTCACCGCGTCGGCCTCGAACGCGGAGCGTTATTTAACGATCTGGGTCGGTTGCGGGACTTCCGCAAGCGGGATTCTCGAATCCCTCAACCGCCATCTTGGTACCTTCACCGGGCAGCCCGACGACCACGGCCGACATCACGTTGCCTCCCAATGGAAGGGCGCCCGTGTCCAATGAGTTGCCAAGAAAGAACAGCTCCTCGGAGCCGCAGGAAACGGACGCCATCCAGAGGCCAAACTGTGGAAGCTCCACCAGGGGGCCCTCGGCCGTGCAGCTGTCGACGGCCATGGTGTCGGCCGTGAAGCGAACACAGTCCGCGACAGGTTGAAACGGAGGTCCATCGGTAGCTTGAGAGAACCACACTTGGTAGGTGCGGTTGGCCACCGACTGAGCGGTGAATGTGGATTCTGGGCCTAAAGCACCGAAATCTCCGCGACCCAGCTCGATACGTATTTGCTCGTCCAGCGGGCTGGCCACCGGCGTCAAGCGATCGAACGGATTGGGACTCGCCTCACCGAACGCGACCGAACAGGCAGCATCTTCAAGCCCTTCAAGCCCCAGGCTGAACGCGTGGCTCGCTCCCAGAATGGAAGCCGAGATCAGCCGGTCTCCCACAGTCGTAGCTGGGCTGGGGTCGTAAGACGTCCCGGATAAGATTAGGTGGTAACCTCCGCAGGGCAAGTAGCCGACCAAGAACCCGAAGCCGGGCAGTTGTGGGACCGGGTAGCGAAGCAGCGGACCCATATCTCCACATCGATCGCTAGTGATGGTCGTCTCGTAGACGGAGACGCAATCGTGACTCGGCGTAAAGGGTGAATCATCGATGCTTGAGGACACCCACACGTCGTAGATCGCACTCACATCCAGTGCGATATCTCCGGTACCCTCAGAGGTGCTCAGAACCACCTCCTGGTCGCTGCCGTCCAGGTTCGCTCGTGCAATCCAATACCAAAAGTTGAAACCATCTGTATCCCACTGATCCCAATACATCTTGCCTGCCGCGATGTCGAGGGCGATGGCCGCGCCACCAAAAATACCCGTGACGAGGACTTCAACGTTGCTCCCGTCTACGCCGGCCCGTTGTAATCGCCAGCTGTGATCGGCGCTGGAAAACTGTATCCAGTAGAGCTTGCGCCCTGAAGAATCGACGGCGATGCCCGCAATCGCTTCGCCCGAGACCACGGTCTCGACTCCGGTCCCATCCAGATTCGCCCGCTGGATGGTGATGGTGTTAACGTCCACCCAATACAGCTTGCCGGAGAGTCGATCCAGAGCGAGCTTCGAAGGTGTGATACCCGTGACAAGGGTCTCAATCCCGCTGCCATCCAGGTTGGCCCGGCTGATCCGGTTGGCATCCTGATCTGCCCAGTACATTTTCCCGCCCGCCGAATCGACGGCGATGTCCTGATAAATTCCTGCCACGAGAAGTTCTTCACGATCGCCGTCCAGATTGGCTCTGCGGATGCCCGCGATGCCGGTGGTCGTCTCGGTCCAGTAGATCTTGCCTGCGACCGGATCCACTGTGGCACCCTGAAACCTTCGATTCCGCGCGTCCAGGATGGTTTCCACGCCCGTCCCGTCCAGGTTGATCCGTTGGATATGCGACCTGCGTTCGGCCTTCGGAGGGGGCGCGGAAGTATGCGGGCCGTCTGTCCAGTAGAGCTTGCCATCCTGTGCATCGATGGCCATGCCGATAGCGCCGCCGAAGGCGAAGTTACCGACGAAGAGGAATCGCTCCCGATCGCTGCCGTCCAGATTGGCTCGATGAATGTAGTAGTTGTCGACAGGAAAAGACGAAACGAGATCGCCCCAGTAGACCTTGCCGGCTACCAGATCGAGAGCAATGCCCCCACCATTGGTTGCGTTTCTCAGTCCTGTGACCAGGGTCTCGATCTCGCTGCCGTCGAAATTGGCCCGTTGGAGGAGGCCGGAACCGAGTTCCGTCCAGTACATCTTGCCGCCCGCCGGATCGAGGGCGATGCGCCGGGGTCCTGACAATCCGGTGACGAGGGTCTCGACCCCGCTCCCATCCAGGTTCGCCCGGCCGATGGCACCGTTGCTGTCGGTCCAGTACATCTTGCCGCCCGCCGGATCGAGGGCGATGCCCGGGCTCGAGCCGCCCAATCCGGTGACGAGGGTCTCGACCCCCGTTCCGTCCAGGTTGGCCCGCATGATGGTGCCGAATTGGTTCCAATACACCTTGCCGTCCACAGCATCAACGGCAATGCCATTAGGGCTCGCCTCCGGGAGAACCTGCTCCGGGGCGCTGCCATCGAGGTTGACCCGGTTGATGCCTGCGGGCCAGGTGTCGGTCCAGTAGACTTTGCCAGCGACGGGGTCGAGGGCAACGTCCCGCGTCTCCCCGATCAGCGGTATCACGGGCGTCGAACTCTGACCTTCGAGGTCAATCCGCGATATGAACTCGGCGACCCGGTACAGATCCTTGGCTTCGGCAGGACTCCAGAATCCCGCGCCGCCGAGCAGGATCAAACCGAACGCCAACAGAGCCCAGTGCCTCTTGTGTGCTTTCCAGATCAGGATGCTCACGTTGGCGCAACGCACAGGTCAGAGCGGCGGCACCGCGACCGTATATACCGCGCCCGGGGCGTTGCCGAACGGCACACCCCGCAGCACCGTAAGGTAGAGAGCGCCGCAGGCAGCATCGCGATCTGTCGGATAAGACCAGATCCGTGGATACTGCACAGCATCATTGAAATGGGTGATCTGGATGGCCGCCGAGGCCCGATCCTCGCGGATGACCCAGGTCTCGAGCGCGAAGCTGTTCGGATCTGAGCCCCAAGGTGGGCTCAAATTCGCCGAGGTGGCAAACGCGATGTATGGAATTTCAGCGGTGGCCGGAGAAAAGACCGTGGGCTCTTCCCAGTGACCGTATTTGTTGACGGGTGGCGCAAAAGCATTGTCATCGTAGGCGTAGACAATGGGGTCGTAGGCAGTCACGTTGTCGTAAGTGGGAAGGATGGCATTCCAACTCCAGATACCTACATCCACGAAGGCTTGGCTGGCAGGTCCGATCACTGGCGTGACAGCCGGGTCGGAAGTCGAGAGGAACACATCGGTGGCGATCGCAACGCGACTGTCGTCCGGCGAGAAGTCCCAGGCTTCATAACCAGCGCCGATGACCGTTGTCCCACCTGGATTGGACCAAAGACCACGCCCTTCCGGCTGCGCGGCGGTGGGCGTGATGTTGCGCTCGTAGTTGACCAGTGCTGGCAGGTCATCCTCCATGACCAAGTCGGCCATGGCCACTTGCAGGGTTCCCCCCCACACGTACTCGGCTGATATGCCCACGCGTTCTGTCCATATCAACTTTGCCGAGTCGGCGATGCTGCCCGCGTAGTTGTTGGAGACCTTGGGCCGCATGACGCCCGATGTGGGTGGCGGTGCTCCGATGGCACTGCACGAGTAGGTGGAGAACGGGTGCTGCCCGGCTTCAGCACTGGGGCCCTGGTATTGGCAGCCGTCTGGACAATTACCGGTGTCAACGCAGGGGAAGGGCAGCATGACAATCGGATCGTAGTGACTCCAGGTAGTGGCATAATCTGTAAGCTGTACCCACGTGCTGCCATCGATCGAGATGGCCCACAAATCACCGAAAAAGCCTTTCTCGCCGACGCCTAGGGAATGATCCATGGGGTGACGCGGCATCTCGATGACCGCAATGAGCCAATCGCCTTCCGGATGCCACACCGCCATATCTTTGTTTTGATTGGCGAATATAATGGCGCCTTGTTGGCGTACGGCCGTGCTCGGCGACGCTGATACGCTTGGCAACCTCTTGAAGATTTGGGTGTCGTCGCCGTTGTCGTCGCCGTTGTCGTCGCCGTTGTCATCGCCGTTGTCATCGCCATTGTCATCGCCGTCATTGTTGTCGATGATATCGGTGCAGCCAAGGCACATCGGGTCTGAGCCGTCGGCCTCGGCCACATAGAGAACCGACGTTCCCTGGAGGTGTTGATGCTCCGCAGTGAGTGGGCCGGCCACGTAATACTCCGGGATGTAGAAGGCTTGCACTTGGGCTGGGTCGACGGGCAAGGAGCCACCAACAATGTCCTCGCGGTGACTCTCCCATGTCAGCTTACCGGATTCCTCGTGGTGTGATGCAGCCTTGGCGTTCCAATCGCCGGCCTCCTGCGGCCAATCGGCAGGAGCGTTGACTGCCACGCCATCTAGATCCGTACCAGTAAGAATCGTCGGCTCGGGCCCTGGGCAACTGTCCGAGAGGGCGTGTTGGCTCGCGGTGACGGCTGGCTCGATCGGGTCCGGCTCTGCAGCGCGGCACACTAAAACCAGGGTCATTAGCACACCTAAGGGCCACACCCATCTCGTCACACACATACTTGTCATGCTTGCCCCCTTAATTTGCTCGTTCATTTCTGAATCGCTACGGCGGCGGATGAGAACACTGCAGTCCATGTTTGCATTTGCTATCTCCTTATTGGCATTAAGAAGTCAACAAGGTGCGCGACAAATAATTGACGTGTGGCGGCAACCCAGCTCAATGCCGAAACACTCCACTTTGTGAGGATTCGTTGATTTCTCGCGATCGTCACATCGCAGAGTCGGCTGTAAGGATTCTTTGTTATATTGGTGCCGTGGTTAGAACTATAACGCTAAGAAAACTGCGATCAATGATCAATATCAATGACTGTTTTTGTTTCGTAGACTAAGATTCCAACCGGAGGGTGTGTAGTATACCGATCCAGAAATCCGATGAATCGGTCCATCAGTCCGCTGCCAGCTAAAACTCAGCAGTTCTCATGTATGGCTAACTCCGTTTACCACGTATTTTGGCAGGCCGAACACGTCTCGGCCGGCGGCGATACACGCGATTGGTCGTTTTGGGCTCATCATGCACGAGCAAATCGACAGGATTCTCCGCCGAACCTGCAGCCAGTGCTCTTAGGTCTTGAAACGTGAACCACGGGACGTCCTCCGCGACGGCCTTGCTCATGACCCGCTGCCGCATGGATTTGAACCCGTCCTCGGTATACCGCTTGTAACGCGAGACGTGGTTTGCGGTGTCACGACATACGGTTTGTCCGTGAGAAATCAAGAAAATTGACTCCAACCCCCGTTACTCCAATCGATTATGTTTTCGGCCGGCATTCTTCGGGAATCGTTTCAAATAGAATTTCTCGTACAAGCTTAAGGTTTTCGTCCGGCGGAGCGCCAAAACGTTCCCGAAGAAGCGTCATCAACAATGCGATGGGCTTTGCTGATCGGGATAGGCGTGGGTAGTTTGCGATATCCTCCGTCACCCTTGAATCCCTGCCCGTACGCTACACTTAGATACGTCGGGCAGCCGGACAGGGTATGTATTATTATTGGGGTAAATAGCAAACGGGAGGAAGCCATACGTAAAGTCAGCAGCACCCTGATATCGTTGATCGTGTTCGCCGGGCCGGCGCACGCGGGCACGGTCAATGCGCCCAAGCCGTTGAAGGTCCTGCAGGGGGAGCAGTACGAAAATCGCACGCTGAAGCTCCTGCCCGGTGGCGATATCGTCTATGTGTCGGAAGACAGGGCCGTGATCGGTGGTGATGGGAAGATCCGCTCGCTTGGTATCGATAACCGGTATACGACAATCTATGATCCGGTGACAAAAACCAGCACGACGCATTGCATCGGATCGCAGGTCACCGCTGCAATCGATGGGCAATTTGAGGCCTCGTTCTCCCTGGGCGGTTGTGTGAGCAAATCCGTTCTCGCAGGCGGTGCCGGGCGGGTTGTCGCGCTGGTGAGCGCCGGCGGCACCTACGCCTTGATTCCGGGGCGTCGGCCCAGAAGGTTGCATGACATACCCGTGGGCGCCGAGATGATGGCGACCACTGACGGGGAGTATTACATGGTCGACGCCAAGCGTGAGATGTTGGGTGCCGCGAAAAAACTCCATGTTTATCACCTTGATAGTGGATTGGGTGTTGTCAGCCGCTATGCCGTCGACCAGTATGCCGATGCGCCGCACCTCGCCCTGGACGCCGACAATCGACCGCATATCAGCTACTACAACACCCGGGACCGGACGCTTAAGTATGCCCGCCTGGTTGGCGAGAAATTCGAAGCCTATGCTCTGGATTTGCCCGACACCGGTATCAATAACGCCATCGATGTCGATGCCGGGGAGGTCGTGGTGGCGTCGTATTTTTTCAGGAATACCTATAACAAGGGCGTCGCGGTCTACCGTATCCCCTTGCATCAACGCATGACGCTGACTTCCATCGAACGCTGCTATTTTCTTCGCCGGCGCGACGAGGACATCGGCTGGACGCCGAGCATCTCCAGCAACGGATCGGCGATTGCCCTGTCTTTCTATAACAAGACCAGGGACCAGACCGAGGTCTACCGCCTTCACAAGGGCTACTTCACCGCGCTGAACAGCCATGAGCCCGAGTGGCTGGAGTCGTGGATGCTGGATCACAAGGAATTGCATCTCTACGCCGAGTTCGGTTACAACCGCGTGAGCTGGGAGACGAAGGTCAGCACCGATTTCGACAATCTCGAGGGAGTGACGATCAATTCAGGCGATTTCGAGCTCGATCCTACTTATGTCGAGGAGATCGGTTTCGGCGGCGAGTATCGCCGGACCTCTTTCGCCTTTGATTACATGAAAAACAGGTTCGTCGATGAGGCCGCGTCGGGCGGAAGCGATAACAGTTCGGCGGATTATGTGGCCGCGATGATAGGAATGGAAAACATCATCGGCTATGGACGCACGCTTGAGTTTCACGCCAAACGGGGAACCTTCGAGGGTGAGTATGAAAGCCGCGGACAGATAGAAACGTTCAATGTCGAGTATCTGGATTACGACTTTCAGATCTACAACAAGCAGGGCTATGATTTCTGGGGTATCAGTTACCGCAAATACCAGACCCCGCAACCCGTCATTGTGAGCCTGAATTCCGTGGTTCAGGAGCAATACGTCACTGACGTGAATTTCGACATTTATTCGATTATGTACGGGGTCTCTACGCTGAACTATGTGCGCCGCTACACCAACAAGTACAATGGCTTTTATATTGATGGCAAGGTATATCTCGGTATCGCCGATCTGGATCTCGAGCGCCGGCCCAGTGTATCCGCCCGTTCCCCCTCCGCTTTCTCGGTACGCCTGAACGGCGACTTTGGCTACATGGTGTTCCATCGCCTGCCCGCATTGGCCCACACAGCGGTATTTTTGAAGGCAGGCGTTAATCTGGATTATTCCTATATCAGCGAGACAGAAGTCAAAAGAGAGGAAGAAGACGCCCTGGCGAGTAAAGCAACCGTGAATATCGATCGCCAGGATCTGCTGTGGGGCGTATTCGTGAAGGGTGGCTTGAGTTTCTAGCGCTGGCGCCAGTTGCATCGTGGCAATTCC
Source organism: Acidiferrobacterales bacterium (assembly GCA_947258385.1). GTDB lineage: Bacteria > Pseudomonadota > Gammaproteobacteria > Acidiferrobacterales > SZUA-150 > CAMYII01. The sequence continues at coordinate 135,972 of CAMYII010000033.1, read as the reverse complement.
CTATGGCCCTGCGGCCGCTTGGGCTTTCGAGGTGCTTTGTCGCGGTGCGGCTGAGTTGGCGTGGATGTGAGAGTCAATCTCAGTTGGTAATCGATATCGTGCAGATCGTTCATATTGCCGCGCTCGTCCTGCCATGCCCGAGTAACGCGCTCAGTTTTTTGGGCGAGCGCTGCGTGCCTGGTATCGTTGAAACCGGAATAAAATCAGTCATTGATTCGTCCTAACAATTAAGCGTCTGGCCGTTCGAAACATAGCCTTGGTATGGCGTCATGAGTGGTCAGGCCATCAGCAGGCTCGAGCCGCACAAATAAAAACAAAAAAACCTGTGACGTGTAGCGACAATGTTGGTTAGAATCTCGGTGAAAAAGGGGAATAAGGGGGGGATGGTTAATGTCAGATTATTGGCGTGATTATCCTGACCGGTATGACAAGTGCCGGCGATGCAATGGCACGGGTAGGATGACGTGCCCGACCTGCGGCGGCAAAGGCAGGCGCTACACCACCCACTATGGCACAGGTGCCCTTATCGGCGGGGCGGAAGGCCCTTGCATCCTATGTTCCGCTACGGGCAGGAGCTTCTGCTATCAGTGCCGCGGCAGCGGCAGCGTGAAGAAAAAAGAACCCTCTGCTGCACGCTGATGCTGGATACTTGACGTACTTATCGCGGTTTCTGTTTTCTCCGTGGACTGCTCCGCGGATACCCCTCGCTACCAAGGTCGGCGGTTTGTTTGCGCTCATCAGAGAGTGCAGCGGCCCGCATAGCTGTAATCGCCTTTGCGTAGTCGAGTCATGAACCATACCCCCCTTTTTTGTCGACTATTCGCTGCCCCCCGGGCCACAGGCAGGCATGGTTTCCCACCTCCGGTCTTACTCCCAAAGTGGGTATATGCCCAGGGGGGTATTGTAATCGTCCGACGCAGACCTTATTTAAGGCAGTCACGCCTGTTTTTTCGACGACGATAGGTGTATTTCCTCGGAAAGATGTCCGCGCTGACGTCTGAGGCACTAGTAACGCTAAACCCTGGAGCAATTTAATGGCAACGATTGAGTTAAACAAGACGAATTTTGAAGAGACGATTAATGCCAATGGCATCGTGATTGTGGATTTCTGGGCGCCGTGGTGCGGTCCGTGCAAGTCCTTCGGGCCGGTCTACGAATCGGCCTCCGAGAAATATCCAGACGTTGTGTTCGCCAAGGTCAATACCGAGGAGGAGCGGGAACTGGCGGGTTACTTCCAGATCCGTTCCATTCCCACCCTGATGATCTTTCGGGAGAAGGTTATTGTCTTTTCCCAGCCGGGCGCGGTTCCGGGTGCGGCACTGGACGAGCTGGTCGGTAAGGTCAAAGAGCTGGATATGGAGCAGGTCCACAAGGAAGTCCAGGCACAGCAGGAGCAGGCACAGCAGGAGCAGGCACAGCAGGAGCAGGCACAGCAGGTGAAAAGCTAGACAGAGGCTTGCTGTTCGGTCCGCGTTCAAGGGCTGGGGTTGGGGAAGGCCTCGTGAACACCCTCGATGGCCTCCAGCACCTCGTGCGAAAGCGCGAGATTGATGCTGTCCAGGTTGCTGTGTAACTGCTCCGACGTGGTGGCGCCGATGATGGTGCTCGTCAGAAACGCCCGGCTGTTGACATAGGCGAGCGCCATCTGTGAGGGGAGCAGGCCGTGGCGCCTGGCAATGTCCACATAAAGCGCCACGGCGGCCTGGGCGTTCGGTTTGCTGTAGCGCCGGTAATGCTCATAAAGCGCGAGGCGCGCGCCTTCAGGGCGGGCGCCGTCGAGATATTTTCCCGACAGGACACCGAAGCCGAGCGGCGAATAGGCGATCAGGCCCACCTGCTCGCGGTGACTGATCTCGGCGTTGCCGATCTCGAAGGTCCGGTTTAACAGATTGTACGGATTCTGCACGCTCACGATACGGGGCAGGCGCGATCTCTCCGCGAGCTGCAGGCAGTGCATGATGCCCCACGGTGTCTCGTTCGACAGGCCGATGTAACGGATCTTGCCCGCGGCGACAAGCTCGCCCAATACCTCAAGACCCTCCTGCAGCGGCACAGACTGATCGTTTGTGTCGTGCGCGTAGCCGAGTTTGCCGAAAAAGTTTGTCTTGCGGTCCGGCCAGTGCAGCTGATAGAGATCGATATAGTCGGTCTGCAGGCGTTGCAGACTGCCATCCAGCGCCGAGATGATGTTTTTCCGGTCCAAACGGAGTTTGCCCCCGCGTATGTGGGGCAGCCATTCGGCAGGCCCCGCGACCTTGCTGGCGATGATCCACTGGTCGCGAAGTTTTCTGGATTTGAGCCAGTTGCCAAGGTAGGTTTCGGTTAGTCCATAGGTCTTGGCCTGCGGCGGTATCGGATACATCTCGGCGGTATCGATAAAATTGACCCCGGCGTCAACGGCGGTGTCAAGCTGCTGGTGCGCCTCGGCTTCGGTATTCTGTTCGCCCCAGGTCATGGTGCCGAGGCAGATAACGCTGACCTCGAGATCGGTGTATCCCAAGCGACGATAGAGCATCGGTTAGTGTGCGGTAGATACGGTTAGAAATCTTCCTGCGCCGGGGCGACCTTGTAGACCTCTTCGACGGTCGTCAAGCCTGCCATCACCTTTTGCGCCCCGCTGATTCTCAGTGTCTTCATGCCGTCTTTCAGCGCCTGCTTGCGGATGGCCGCCACGTCCACATCCGGGCGTATCAGGGCCTTGAGCCCCGGTGTCAGGGTCAATACTTCGTAAATCCCGGCGCGCCCATAATAACCGGTGTTGCGGCATTCGAGGCAGCCCTCGGGCAAATAAACCGCATTGGGCTTGCGCGGTTTCCACGGCTGAACGAGCGCCTGCCAGTGCTCATCATCGAGTTGGCCCTGCTGTTTGCAATGCGGGCAGAGCATGCGCACCAGCCTTTGCGCCACGATGCCCAGGACCGTGGCATTAATCAAGAACGGCGGCACGCCGATATCGAGCAGGCGGGTCATGGCGGACGGCGCGTCATTGGTGTGCAGGGTCGAGAGCACGAGGTGTCCGGTCAGTGAGGCCTGCACGGCCATCTCCGCGGTCTCTTTGTCCCGGATCTCACCCACCATAATGATATCGGGGTCCTGCCGCAGGAGGTTGCGCACGCCGGCGGCGAAATCCATGTCAATATTGTGCTGCACCTGCATCTGGTTGAAGCCGTCCTCGATCATTTCGATCGGGTCCTCGATGGTGCAGACATTGACCTCGGGACGCGCGAGCTGTTTGAGCGTTGAATAGAGCGTGGTCGTTTTACCGGACCCCGTCGGCCCGGTCACGAGGACGATGCCGTGCGGTTGAGTGACCATCGATTGCCACCGCCGGGTATCCTCATCACTTAGCCCCAGCTCCCTGAGACCCTTGACGAGCACCTCGGGATCGAAAATGCGCATCACCAGCTTCTCACCGAATGCTGTGGGCATCGTCGAGAGCCGAAGCTCGATCTCGGTACTGTCGGGTGTTTTGGTCTTGACGCGGCCGTCCTGGGGACGGCGTTTTTCGGCCACATCCATGCGCCCCAGAATCTTCAGCCGGCTGGTCACCGCCGCCATGATTGGCGCCGGCAGTTGGTAGACCAGATGCAGCGTGCCGTCGATGCGAAAGCGTATATTACCCTGGTCGCGGCGCGGCTCCAGGTGAATATCGCTGGCCCGCTGGTCGAACGCATATTGCAGCAGCCAGTCCACGATAGTCACGACATGTTGATCGTTGGCGTCGAGCTTGCCGGCGCGGCTGAGCTCAACCAGTTGTTCCAGATTGCTGATGCCGCCGAGCTGATTCTGTTCAACCTCCCCGCTCGCCTGCTTGACGGAACGCGCCAGGCTGTAGAACTCCACGAGGTAGCGGCTGATATCGGCCGGGTTGGCGACAACGAGGCTGATGTCCTTGCGGATGATGTGCGCCAGTTCCTGCTGCCACTCCCGGACATAGGGTTCGGCCGTCGCGATGACGACCTTGTCAGGGGCCACCGAAACCGGAAGCACCTGATTGCGGTCCGCATAACTGTATTTCACCACGCCGGTAACGGCCGTGACGTCAATCTTTAACGGATCAATATGGAAATAGGGCAGCCTAACCTTCTCGGCCAGCCAGGCGGTCAGGGTTTCGAGGTCAAGTGGCCTATGCGGCGGTTTGACGCTAGTCAGTCCCTGGTTGGCGATAATCACCAGTGGATGCAGGTCGCTCGGCTTATGAGACCGCGCCGGAATAATGAGATTGTCCGCGTTTTCCTTTGACAGCAGACCATCGGTCTGTAGCTGCGCCGCGATGTCCTTAAGATCCAACCTGCGGTCCTTGCTCGAATTGGTCTGATAGTTATATGCCATCACTTGGTCCAAGAATATAGGGGTGTTGGGGTGATAGCCGAAGCGGTCTATGCGGGACACTCGGTTACCGCGCCCGTAGGTGCCAAAACGGCGATCTCCCGAAGGCTACCGGCTCTTTTTAATGTAGAACATTTATCCATATGCGCAAATTACGGGTCAGACCGCTTTTGGCCGGGCCGGACGATCAAGTTCGCGTATCCTTGGCCTGGGAACTCGTTGCCGATGAACCGCTGACGGTTTTTTCCTCCCCGAGAAGCGATCAGGGTGCCGTCGCAGCGGGCAGCGCATTCTTGGTATTGTGTCCCGCCTCCGATGCGTATTTTAGTCTATACCAGGTCAACCCAAGCCGTTCTCGCAGCGCCAGACTGCTCAGCACCAGGCCCTTGGCGCTCGGGAGAAACCCGTAGAGTTTTCGCTCGCGGTTGCTCCGGGTGGTAAATCCCGTCGGCGCCGGTATGGCGACGATCCCCGCGCGGGTGAAGGCCCATACCGCACGCGGCATATGCCAGGCGTGCGTGACCAGATAGACGCGCTTGATACCCAGAGCGGACAGGATTTCCTTAGCGTTGAGTGCATTCTCGAACGTATTGCGGGAATCCGTCTCTATCCACTTGGGGTCGAGTCCAAAATCGGACTGCATCGCCGCATGCATCAGCGTGGCCTCTGCGATCTCCTCACCGTAGGGCGTCCCGCCGCTCAGCAGGATGGGCAGCCCCATTCTTTTATGCAGGTGTGCGGCGTATCTTAACCGTACCAGCGTCCCACCGCTTACCGTATCGGCTCCATATTCCGGTGCGTCCGCGTAGCGGTCCATACCGAGTACCACGATTGCCTCCGCATGGGGTTGCAGCGTATCCTGGTCAAGAGCTAACGGTGGGTGAGCGGACTCCAGTCGCAAAATAAGCCAGTGGCCGGTCAGCGGAAGGCTCAGAAAGAATAATAACGCGGCACTGATCGCTATCACCACGCCGCCGGCGACATTCCATTTTACTGCCAGGGCAAGCCCGAGGATAATAAAAAGCAGCAGAACACCGGGTGGCAATAGCAGCTGGCTGACTAATCTTGGCCAGATTTCCATCCGGGGGCCCGGCTATATTCTGCCGCTTGTTGTTCCGCATGATACGAAGAGCGCACCATTGGACCGCTGGCGACATGCTTAAAACCCATGGCATCGCCGAGTCGGGCAAAGCGTGCAAAGGCATCCGGATGCACATAGCGCTCGACGGGCAGGTGATGCGGACCCGGCTGCAGGTATTGCCCTATGGTAAGCAGGTCGCAGTCATGTTGTCGCAGATCATGCATGACCTGTTCGATTTCCTCATCGGTCTCGCCCAGTCCCACCATGATCCCGGACTTGGTCGGAATATCGGGATAGATCACCTTGAAGCGTGCCAGTAAAGACAATGAATGTTGGTAGTCGGACCCCGGACGCGCCATCTTGTAGAGCCGCGGGACCGTTTCAAGATTGTGGTTGAAGATATCCGGGGGTGAGCACCGCAACACGTCCAGTGCCTTGTCCATGCGGCCGCGGAAATCGGGTACCAGAATCTCGACCGACGTCTGCGGTGCCTGCTGGCGGATCGCCTCGATGCAGGCCGAGAAATGCCCGGCGCCACCGTCACGCAAATCATCCCGGTCAACCGACGTGATGACAACAAATCTCAGACCCATCGCGGCCACCGTCTTCGCGAGATTGCGCGGCTCGTCCGGGTCGAGCGGCGCCGGGCGTCCATGGGCCACGTCGCAAAAGGGGCAGCGCCGCGTACACACGCTGCCCATGATCATGAAGGTTGCCGTGCCGTGAGCAAAACATTCCCCGATATTCGGACAGGCAGCCTCTTCGCAAACCGTGTGCAGCTTGTGTGCCCGCAAAACGGCCTTGAGGTCGGCGACCTTCGGGCTGTTGGGTGCGCGTGCGCGGATCCAAGCCGGTTTTTTCAACGGATTTGCGCGAGGCTCGACCTTGACCGGAATCCGGCTGGTCTTGGAAGCGCCTTTTAATGGATTAGGGCGTCGAATCGGATGCTGGCTCATCGTGGGCAACTACAATACGTTGTTTAAGAAGTCCGGGCCGCGGCCCGAGGCGCTATTGTAGCCCAGATTGCGCTGCAGATGCGTAACAAGCGATTCTGCGGTTTGCGCCATGTCAACCGGCCGGCACCATTCGCGGAGCTGCGTCACCTCCAGGTCGCTATAGCCGCAGGGCGCAATATCCCGGAACGGTACCAGGTCCATATCAACATTGAACGCCAGGCCGTGATAGCTGCCTCCGTTGCGGATGCGTAGGCCCAGGGACGCGATTTTCTTATTATCCACGTAAACGCCGGGCGCCCCGTCCCGGCGGTGGCCGTCGATGCCGAGCCCGGCCAACAGGTCAATGACCGATTGTTCCAGGGCGCCCACCAGCCTCTTGATTCCCCATTGACGACGCCGCAAATCGGCCAGTACGTAGGCGATGAGCTGGCCGGGTCCATGAAAGGTGATTTCACCGCCACGGTCGGAATGGATGACCGGGATCGCGGTCGGGTGATCCGGCAAATGATCCCGCCTGCCCTTGAGACCCAGCGTATACACCGGTGGATGTTCGAGCAACCAGATCTCGTCGCTGGTTCGAGGCGTGCGTGCGGCATTGAACGCCTGCATCGCCTGCCATGTTTCGCGGTAGTCGACCAGGCCGAGTCCGCGCACAATTGCATTGCTGTCCTGCTTCAGGCCGGGCATGGGGCTATCATGGCAGGGGGATGTCGTTGGGTTCACCGCACCTTCCCCTGGCGGAAGGCTTCCTTGTAGTCCTGGTAGATCGCATAGAGCTTGGCGTGCATCGGACCGGGTACGCCGCTACCGACAGCTTTATGGTTCAGCTGCGTGACAGGAAGAATTTCCTTGGTGGAGCTCGTCATCCAGACCTCATCGGCGTCCATCAATTCGGTTTCAGTGAGTTCGGTTTGCAGGCATTGTATGCCGTTTGCCTCGGCAAGCTCAACAATGAGATCGCGGGTGATACCCGGCAAAATGTATGCATTGCTTGGCGGCGTTCGTAACCGGCCGTTCTTCACAATAAAAATATTGCTGGCAGCACCCTCTGTCAGCAAGCCGTCGCGTATCAGGATCGATTCAGCGGACCCCGATTCGACGGCCTTTTGACGCATCATGACGTTGGCCAGCAGCGCCACCGCCTTGATGTCACATCGCTGCCAGCGTATGTCTTCCAGCGTGATGGCCGACACGCCTTTGGCGAGGGTGGCGGCATCGGGATAACGCATGATCTGCGCGTAGGCGAACACGGTGGGGCTCACGTTCTCCGGGTAACTGTGGTCGCGCTCTGCAACCCCCCGTGTGATCTGTAAATAGATCGATTGATCGGCGTCACCGTGCCCCGTTATCAGCCTCTGAAAGATCGCCTCCCAGTCCTCTGGCGGCAGCGGATTGATGATACCGAGAGCCGACAGACTGCGTTCAAGGCGCGAGAGGTGGTGGGTTAAACGGAACGGGCGTCCACCGAATACCGGTATGACCTCGTAGACGCCATCTCCGAAAATGAAGCCGCGATCAAACGCGGATATCTTGGCCCGTTCCGGCGGCAGAAACTCGCCGTTGAGGTAAACGCAACTGATTTTGTTCATCGCTGAATGATACAATTCAAAACCGGGCGAGTTAAAGGAAAAAATGATCGATATGAGATCACAATGCGGCCAGCGTGCGTCGCAATTGGATCCTAGGAACTATCTCAAAATACCTTTCTACCCCCTGGTGCTCTGGAAAAATGCAGAGGCCGCAGAGGCGCAAAGTACGCGAAGAAAGCAAAAACGCTTTATAGTGTTTTGAAGTATCCTCTGCGTCTTGGCGTTCTTTGCGTCGTTTCCAGGGTGTGAAGGGCAGCTGAGCGATTTTGATTTTACGACAGGTTCTAGTAAAACCACAATTGGATCCTGTCCAGGGCCCTTTGCAGCGGGTTGCCCAATTTGATTTCCTCTAGCGCGATCAATGGCCGGCTGGCGATGACCTCCTCACCCATGTAAACGTTGAGCGTGCCGAGCACCTCGTTTGGACGCTTGGGCGCGTATTGAACATCCTTTATTGTGAGCGTGGCTTGCAGACCGCCGGTGGATCCGCGTGGAATGGTAACATAGAAATCCTTGCTGATGCCCACCGGAAGCATACTGTTGTTTCCCATCCAGACCCTGACCCGGGTGGCCGGAGTATTTGCCCGATAAAGCAGACGCGTTTCGTACCCGTTGAATCCGTAATTGAGCAGGCTGATCCCGGCTTCGATCTGCGCGCGTTCGCTGGGGGCGCCGAGCACGGTTGCGATCAGCCGCATGTCGCCTCGGGCCCCGGAGGCTGCAAGGTGATATCCTGACGAACGATCATAACTTGCCCTTATTCCGTCGATGGCCTCGTCGCGCCATAAAAGCGCGTTGCGGTTATGGTGCTTTATCCCATTGTGAGTAAATGTCTTGATTGAATACCATTTATAATAATCCGGATAATCGCGAATCAGCACCCTGGCGAGACGTACAATATCACTGGCTGTCGAATAGTGGTCTTTTTGTGACAGCCCTGTGGCGTTCCGGAAGCGGGTGTTGACAAGCCCAAGCTCATACGCCTTCGCATTCATTAGGTCCACAAATCCGCTTTCGCTCCCGGCAAGCGTCTCCGCAAGGGCAATTGTTGCATCGTTGGCTGATTGGACGATCATTCCGTAAATCAACTCACTGGCTGAGATGACGTCTTCGGCCTTGAGAAAAATTTGCTTACCCGGGGCGTCGGCTGCATGTACACTTACTCTTACCGGTGAGTCCGGGCTGAGCGAACCACCGCTAAGGTGTTCAAATACGATATAGGCTGACATCAGTTTTGTCAGACCGGCCGGGTGATGCCGCGTCTCAGCATTATGGCTGGTTATCACATGGCCGCTATGATGGTCCAATAGCAGCCACGAGTCCGCGTTCATGCTCGGCAGCGTATCGTCTTGGGTGGCCGCAAGCACCGGGGGCGACAGGAGTAATAGCCAGACCAGGATAACCGCCCGAATAAATGGAAATGCGTCGTGACCGGCGGGGTGGTGGACTATTGTGGAGTGACCCTGCATATAACCTATCAGTCTATGACAAAAATCGCATCGTCGATGCCGAGATCGGTAATGCGTTGCACCAGCCGTTCCACCTCTTCGATGGTCTTTATAGGACCGATTCGTACCTTGTATACTTTTCCTTGATTCGCTCCATCGGATTCCAGCAGCACCGGTTCCGGCGTGACATGCCTTAGACGCTCGTACAGCTTTGCGGCATTGTCACGCTGGCTGAACGCGCCAACCTGCAAATATATTCTCGGGTCCTGGCCATTAAAACTTGGCGTGGTAACACGTTCTTTCTTCGGCATGGAGGCTTCGCGGTTCTGATCGACGGTGATGGCCGATACTTCCACTAAGCCAGTTCCCGTCTTTACGATATCGAGCCTGGCGGCGGCGGCGTACGATAGATCAATCAAGCGGTTGTGTAGAAATGGTCCGCGGTCATTTACGCGAACGATTACGGACTCTCCGTTGCGCAGATTCCGCACACGCACATATGAGGGGATAGGAAGGGACTTGTGCGCAGCCGTCATGGCGTACATATCATAGGTTTCCCCGCTGGACGTTTTGTTTCCATGAAATTTCTTGCCGTACCAGGACGCTATGCCCCGTTCCCGGTAGCCACTCGCGTCACGTAAGGGGAAATATGTCTTATTGAAGACCTTGTAGGGTGCGTTGCCGCGTTTGCTGAGCGGCTCCGCTTTTGGTATGGCATCAGGTACGCTGTCAAGGTCAACCTCGGGGTTTGCGTGGGGGCCGTCATCCATATAATAACCCCCGCCGCCTGGAGCACTGCTACAACCATAAAGTAGCGCAGTCAGCAGCAAGAGAATTATTGTTGCGATAGATCTCATTTTCGCCCCGTTTCCTGCTGGTATTTGATCAGCTCGCTCAGCTCAACCACAGCCATCGCGTAATTCTTACTGTGGTTGTAGCGGGTAATAACATAAAAGTTATTATAGCCAAAAAGGTAAAATGGCCCGGACTCCTTCTCCAGCTCGAACAGCGCGGCCCTTAACTCCGGATTATTGGCGCTAGTGGGAAATATTCCGTAACTGATGAAGTGTTTGAGGGCAAGTTTTGGTTTGATACCGAGGTTCGCAAACCAGATATGGTGCGAACCCTCCAATTGAGTGTCGTCGACTATGGGTTCACCCGCCTGCCAGCCGTGGCTCTTGAAATATTTGCCGACGCTGCCGATGCTGTCGGCAGCGCTTGACAGAAGATCGCGCTTGTTATCATTGTCAAAATCAACGGCGTAGTGCCGGTAACTGCTGGGAATGAATTGAGGCAGGCCGACCGCGCCCGCGTAGGAACCCTTGACGGCAAGGGGGTCAAGCTTCAATTCTTCCGTCAATAACAGGTACTGCTCCAACTCGCCACGAAAGAACTTGCTGCGTGGCGGGTATGCAAAAGCCAAAGTCGTGAGGGCGTCGAGAACGGGATAATTGCCTTTGTTTCTGCCATACTGGGTCTCTATTCCGATGATGGCGAGAATAATCTCGGGGGGCACACCGTACTGCGCCTGCGCCCTGTCCAGTGCCGCCTTATTTGTGCGCCAGAAGCGTTGACCAAGGCGCGCGTGGTTCTTGGTGACGAACTGCTTTCTATACTCATGCCATGGTAACGCTTCTCTTGGCCGCTTCATGGCCTCTATGATGTCATCTCTGATCTGGACCTGCCCGAACCAGTATCGCAAATCCGATTCTGCGAAACCGTGCCGGCTATGCATGTCTTGGATAAATGTCTCCAACTCGGGATACTGCTCGAGATCGATCGCCATGGCTGGCCCAGATGGCTGGATTGCTGTCGTTATCAGCAGCAGGCAGGCAGGCAAGGTCAATCGCATATCCGCAATCAAGCCTGGGCGATTCGGCGGTGGGTGTGAATGCTCATCAGGATGCCGAAGGCCGCCATTAGGGTCACGATCGAGCTGCCACCATAGCTGATGATCGGCAGAGGTACGCCGACAACGGGGAGAATCCCCGTCACCATACCGATATTAACAAAGAAATACAGGAAAAAGGTCAATGTAAGACTGCCGGCCAGTAAGCGCGCGTAGGTCTCCTGTGCATAGAACGCAATGAACAAGCCGCGCAGCACAACAAAAACATACAGTGAAAATAGAACAACGATTCCTATGAGACCAAATTCCTCGGCAAAGACCGCAAAAATAAAATCAGTCGAGCTCTCTGGCAGGAAATCCAGACGTGCCTGACTGCCGTTTAACCAGCCTTTGCCGAAGAATCCTCCTGATCCCACTGCGATCATGGATTGTATCGTATGATAGCCGGCGCCGAGTGGATCCAACGTCGGGTCAAAGAGCATCAATACGCGCTGGCGTTGGTATTCATGCATCAGATAGGTCCACACCAGTGGGACTGCAGTACCGGCCAGGGCAAGCAGGCCGATAACCGTAAACCAGTTCATTCCCGCGAGAAATATCACGAATACACCTGAGCCTGTGATCAACAGTGCCGTCCCCAGATCGGGCTGCAAGGCAATCAAATATGAGGGTATCAAGACAATCAATATTGCGCCGCCAATCTGCAGCGATCTTGGAGGCAGATTCTGCCTCGCGAGATACCATGCGGTCATCATCGGTACGCCGAGCTTCATAATCTCAGAGGGTTGGAACTTGAACAGGCCCAGGTTCAGCCAGCGTTGCGCGCCTTTTGTATCGGCACCGACCGCAAGCACGACCAGCAGCAGGAGCAGACCAATCGCAAAAATATAGGGAGACCATCGCTTGAGGTGTTCCGGCCGGATCTGGGCGACCGCCAGCATGACGCCAAAGCCTATGGCAAGACGCGCCAGTTGCCCTAGCGGTATCGCGGCTGCTTGCAGGCTGGCGCTGTACAAAACGAGCAGGCTTATGCAGGACAGCAGAATTAAACCGATCAGCAGCGGTTTATCAATATGCCAGTGTTGCAGTGATATCATGAATCCAGGCTGGAGTTATTCACAAGCTACTTTTATCTTATAGTATATTCGCTGTTAATTGGCATTTCAGCCGCCGCGAACCTGCCGGGCCGGCCCCTGCTTGTCGCGTTTCAGAAGATAAAAATCGAGTATTTTTCTCGCGATCGGTGCGGCCGCGACACTGCCGCCGCCGCCATTCTCAACAATCACCGCGACCGCCAACTGCGGCGAATCCACCGGCGCAAAGGCGATGAATAACGCGTGATCGCGCAGACGCTCCGGCGTGGTTTCGGCGTCGTAGGTCTCTTCCTGCCCGATCGAGATGACTTGGGCTGTGCCGGTCTTGCCCGCGATTTTGTACTTGGCGTCCCAGCCGATACGGCGGCCCGTTCCTCCTTCGCCATGCACGACATCGGCCATGCTCTGGACGATGAGATCAAGATTGTGTTCGTTAGACAGTATGATCTGTGTGGCCGCCTCCGGCACATTGTCCCGAAGCTCATGAGTGATAGGGTCTTCGGTTGCGCGCACGATACGTGGCCGCATGCGCACGCCTTCGTTGGCCAGAACCGATACGGCAGATACCAGTTGTAACGGTGTGACGAGGAAGGGTCCCTGACCGATCCCGGTGACCACTGTTTCACCGAGATACCACGGTTCCCCGTCCGGTTGCGACTGCTTCCATTCAGGTGACGGCACAAGGCCGCTTGATTCAAGCAGGAGGTCGATGCCCGTCTTTCGGCCCAGACCGAAACGCGAGAGAAAATCCGTCATCGCGTCGATGCCAAGGCCAACCGCCAGATTGTAGAAATAGACATCGCACGATTGGACAATGGCGTCATGCAAGTCCATCCTGCCGTGGCCCTTTTTCTTCCAGTCGCGGAAGCGGTGCGAAGTGCCGGGCAGGGTGAACGAACCTTGACAGTTGATCCTTTCCTTGGTGTCGAACACACCGGTTTCCAGCGCCGCCAGACCTAGGAACGGTTTGATGGTCGAACCCGGAGCGTACTGCCCGTTGAGCGCGCGGTTGATGAGCGGTTTATCCGGGTTCTCGAGCAGCGCGTCATAGCTCTCAACGTCGATTCCATTGACGAAAGGATTGGGATCATAAGTGGGGGTGCTGGCGAAGGTCAGGATCGCGCCGTTAATCGGGTTCATGGCAACCACCGCGCCTCGGCGCTCACCCAATTCGTTTTCGGCCAGCGCCTGCATCCCGGCATCGATATTAAGGTATATATTTTTGCCGGCGACGGGTGCGATGCGCTGGTCCTCCAGCGCACCGATGCCGCGGCCGTGTGCATTGATCACGGCAGATTTTATGCCGACCCTGCCGAGCAGGACGTCTTCGTAGCTGCGTTCGACGCCGAGCTTCCCTATATGTTGTGTACCGCGATAGGCGCTTGTGTTGATTGTTTCCATTTCCTCGTCATTGATGCGCCCGACATAGCCTACAAAATGAATACCGAGCTCGCCGAGCGGATAGTGGCGCTGCAGGCGCGCATGCAACTCAACGCCCTGCAGGTGGGGACGCTGGATGGCAATGCGCGCCGCTTCTTCATCGCTCAGACGCGTACGCAAAGGCAGGCTCTCGAAGGAGGGACGCGTACGAAGCAGTTTCCTGAAATTTTCCAGGTCGGTCTCGTTCAACTGGATAATGCCGCCGAGTTGCCCGAGTAGCGCGCCCATGTCATCGACCTGATCAGGGGTAATTTCCAGAGTGAAGGCGGGATAATTCTGCGCCAGCACGACACCGTTGGTGTCAAGTATCATACCGCGAACCGGCGGGATGGGCACGGGGTTGATGCGGTTGTCCTGCGACAGCGTCGCGTAGTGTGTATGGCTAACGACCTGGAGGTGGACCAGTCGTACCAGTAGTGTCAGGCATAAAAGCAGGACGATGACTGCGGTGAAGCTCAGGCGCGAATTGAATATACGGGTCTCGCGGAAATAGTCCTTAATAGGAATATTGAGCATGTTTCAAGTGACGTGTGCGCGGCGTCGGATATCGCGCAGGATGATGAAAAGCCAGGGCCAGATGAGCATGCCGATGAACATCGGAGACCAATAACCGAAGCTGCTCGAGGCCGTTCCTATGATTCCCTTGATCCACAACACCAGCAGCTGATTGATTCCAAGCAGCAGCAGGACGACCACGGCCTGCTGCCAAAGCGGGAAGACCCGGACCTGCAGATGCAGTTTCAGGGTCAGAAACGCGACCACTGTTTTCGCCAGGGCATGTTGTCCGAGCAGCGAGCCGTAAAGGACATCGAGGATCAGACCGACGGTCCAGCCGGTTGCAACCCCGACACGGTTCGGCGTGGCCATGCACCAGTAGATCAGTACCAGAGCGACCCAGTCGGGCCTGAAGGGCTCCGCCCAGCCTGGCCCGGGCAGGCTGGTCAGGATAAACGCCGCGATAAACGTGGTGGCGATGATCAGCCGGCTGCGAGTATTGGCGGCCATTCTATTCTCCCGTCTCGGTCTTGCCGACGGTACTGCCGGGCCAGACCAGCAGCACTTCCTTGTTATGGTTGAGGCGCGCCTTGGGTTGGGCGGTAATTTTCAGGAATGCCTCATTCGGATCACTTAAGATACTGTCGATTTCGGCGACGGGGTAACCCGCCGGAAACCCCCCACCCATGCCGGAGGTGACCAGCAGATCACCTTCGCGGATATCGACCGAGGTCGCCACGAACGGCACGAAAAGCCTGTCCGGAAGGGGGATACCACGGGCAATGGTTAGCAGGCCGTTGCGATTAACTTGCACGGGGATGGCATGACTGGCGTCGGTGATTAACGTCACAGTGGCCGTGAAAACACCGAGCTCTGTGACCTGGCCCATGGCACCGTAGGCGTCGATGACCGGTTGGCCGATGTACACGCCGTCATTGCTTCCCTTGTTGAGGGTGATTTTTTTGGTCGAAGGTTCGGGGTGAACCGCGAGCAGTTCCGCCACGACGGCACGGTCGGTGACACGTTCGGCCGAGCGCAAAAGACTGCGCAGACGGGCGTTTTCCGCCTCGACGGCCTCGTATTTTTGCAGCCTGGCGAGCAATAGCGAGTTCTCACGGCGCAGCCTTTGGTATCGCTGCCGCAGGGAATTCTCGTTGCTGAAAAGCTGCGATACGCGGGCGGCCGACTGAGCGGAGACCGAGGCGGTGAGCTGGATGGGATAGACCACAACTGAGAGGGCGCTGCGGATCTGCTGCAAGTGGGTGCCGCGATGGTCGATGACCATCACCAGTATGGAAAGTAACAGAAAGAATGTCAGCCTGGCGGCATGTGACGGCGGTTTGAACGGCAATGGCTTGCCGAGGGCATTAATCATAGACGACTTCGTCGACTGCTATTCATGCAAAAATACGTCACCCAGCGTCTCCGCTTCCTGTAGCGCGCGGCCGCATCCGCGCACCACACAGGTCAGGGGATCCTCGGTCGTGATAATGGGCAGGCCGGTTTCCTCGCTGAGCAGACGGTCGAGATCGCGCAGCAGCGCGCCGCCGCCCGTGACCACGAGCCCTTTTTCGGCGATATCGGCGCCCAATTCCGGCGGTGTCTGTTCCAGCGCGGTCTTGATGGCACTGACGATTCCGGAAAGGCACTCCTGTAGCGCCTCATTGGCCTCGTTGCTGGTCAACACCAGATTATGGGGTACGCCCTCGGCGATATGGCGGCCCTTCACCTCCATCTCCCGCGGTTCGCTGCCTTTCCAGGCGGTGGCGATTTCTTGCTTGATCCTCTCGGCGGTCGCCTCCCCAATCAAAACGCCGTATTTCCGGCGGATATAGCTGACGATGGCTTCGTCCATTTTGTCGCCGGCGATGCGCAGGGAATGGGAATAGACGATGCCGCCAAGGGAGATGACGCCGACCTCAGTGGTGCCCCCGCCGATATCGAGCACCATCGACCCGGTCGGTTCGGCGATCGGCAGGTCCGCACCCACCGCGGCCGCCATCGGCTCCTCGATCAGATACACCTCCCTGGCGCCGGCGCCCATGGCGGACTCGCGGATGGCCCGCCGCTCCACCTGGGTGGACCCGCAGGGCACACAAATGACGATGCGCGGGCTTGGCTGGAACAGCCGGTTTTCATGCACACTACGGATAAAATATTTGAGCATTTCACCTGTGACCGTGAAGTCGGCGATGACGCCGTCCTTCATCGGGCGGATGGCCTCGATGCTCCCGGGGGTACGGCCCAGCATGCGTTTGGCATCCTTGCCTACCGCAAGGATGCTGCGGTTGTTGCGCCCATGGCCCTGGCGGATGGCGACTACCGATGGTTCGTTGAGGACAATTCCCTTGTCGCGCGCGTAAATCAGGGTGTTGGCGGTTCCCAGGTCGATCGCCAGATCGCTGGAGAAGAGGCCGCGAAGATTCTTGAACATGGTGTCTGCTGCCTGAATATAGTAATTATCCAACTAATGAGCTAACTCTAGCAACCAGCGGGGGCGGGTTCAACCGGGCGTCCGAATATGGTACTTTGCGCAACGCTTTCACTTCTGGCCACGGGAGCCAGCCATGTCACTCGATAAAGATACCGTAGAAAAGATAGCGCATCTTGCGCGTTTGCAGTTAAATGAGCAAGAGCTGCAGGCCTATACCGACAGCCTGTCGCAGATACTCGGTCTCATCGAGCAGATGAACGCCGTCGACACCACGGGTGTCGCGCCCATGGCCCATCCCCAGGACACGGTGCTTCGGCTGCGGGAGGACCGCATCGAGGAAACCGATCAGCGCGAGAAATTTCAGCGGATCTCGCCCGCCACCGAGGCGGGGCTGTATCTGGTTCCGAAGGTCATCGAATAATCGGTTCCTGTTCCCAGAATAACGAGATACCGAGCCCAGGGTTGTATCCATGATCCACACCAAAACCGTCGCCGAGCAATCCGCCGCGCTGCGTGCCGGCGAACTGTCCAGCACGGAATTGACCCAGGCATGCCTCGAGCGGACCGAGCAACACCGCGAGCTGAATGCCTTTATCACGGTCGACGCCGAACGGGCGCTTGCCCAGGCGGGGGTCGCCGATGAGCGTCGGACCCGGGGCGAGGCCGGCCCGCTCACGGGCGTGCCCATCGCACAGAAGGATATCTTCTGCACCGACGGCATGCTCACGACCTGCGGGTCACGAATGTTATCGAACTTTACGGCCCCCTACGATGCCACTGTCATCAGGAAATTTAATGAAGCGGGCGCGGTGTTGCTCGGCAAGACCAACATGGACGAGTTCGCCATGGGTTCGTCCAACGAGACCTCATTTTTTGGTCCGGTAAAGAACCCCTGGCAGGCCGATGCCGTACCCGGCGGTAGCTCCGGTGGTTCCGCGGCGGCGGTGACCGCGCGGTTGGTGCCGGCGGCCACCGGCACGGATACCGGGGGCTCGATCCGTCAGCCAGCGGCGCTTTGTGGCATTACCGGGCTCAAGCCCACCTATGGGCGCGTCTCCCGGTACGGCATGACCGCCTTCGCCTCTTCCCTGGATCAGGGCGGGCCGATGGCGCAGACGGCCGAGGATGCGGCATTACTGCTAGGCGTGATGGCGGGATTTGATCCGCGTGATTCGACCTCCATGGACAAGCCGGTGCCCGATTACGTGCAATCACTGAACCACGATCTGAAGGGGTTGCGGATCGGGTTGCCTGAGGAATATTTTGGCGAAGGCCTCAATGCCGAGGTTGCCACAGCGGTCAACGCGGCGATCGAGGTATACCGCAGTCTGGGCGCGGAAGTGGTCCGCTTGAGCCTGCCCAACAGCAATCTTGCGGTGCCCTGTTACTATGTCCTGGCACCGGCCGAGGCCTCATCCAACCTGTCGCGTTACGACGGTGTGCGCTATGGCTACCGGGCCCCGGAGTATACCGATCTGACCGACATGTACGAGAAGACCCGGGCGCAGGGTTTTGGTGCCGAGGTCAAGCGGCGTATCATGATCGGCACCTATGCATTATCAGCGGGTTATTATGACGCTTATTATCTCAAGGCCCAGAAACTGCGCCGGCTCATCGCCGAGGATTTCAGGCAGGCCTTCGAGGCGTGTGACGTCATCATGGGACCGACATCGCCGAGCACCGCTTTCAGGCTCGGGGAGATGACGGACGACCCGGTGTCCATGTATCTGAACGACATTTATACCATACCGGTCAATCTCGCCGGCCTGCCGGGCATGTCCATCCCCGCGGGTTTTGACAGCAAAGGTCTGCCAATAGGCCTGCAATTGATCGGACAGTATTTTGACGAGGCGCGCTTATTGAATATCGCCCATCGTTACCAGCAAGTGACGGATTGGCACAAGCGCATTCCGCCGGGTTTTTGAATATTAAGTTTTAACGCAAAGGCGCAAAGACGCAGAGGTTTGAAAGATGAATATCGACTTCGGTGATATGCGATTTTCATTTCACTTCGCGTCTTCGCGTCTTTGCGTTGAGTGAAAAAAATGAAGTGGGAACCAGTCATCGGTCTTGAAGTGCACGCGCAACTGCTGACGAAGAGCAAGATCTTCTCAGCGGCCTCGACACGCTACGGCGCGGCGCCCAACACCCAGGCCTGTGCCGTGGATATCGGCCTGCCGGGCGTGTTGCCTGTGATGAATATCGAAGCCGCACGCATGGCTGTGAAGCTCGGCCTGGCCATAGGCGCCACGATCAACCGCCAGTCGGTGTTCGCACGCAAGAATTATTTCTATCCCGATCTGCCGAAGGGCTATCAGATCAGCCAGTATGAGCTGCCTGTCGTCGAGCAAGGGCATCTCACCATCGAGGTAGACGGTAGGGAAAAAACGGTCGGCATTACCCGCGCCCATCTCGAAGAGGACGCCGGCAAGTCATTGCATGAAGACTTCCATGGCATGACGGGTATTGATCTTAACCGTGCCAGCACACCACTGCTTGAGATCGTCTCCGAGCCGGACATGCGTTCGGCCAAAGAGGCGGTGGCTTATCTCAAGAAGTTACATGAGCTGGTGCGTTACCTCGAGATCTGTGACGGAAACATGCAGGAGGGCTCGTTTCGCTGCGATGCCAATGTGTCTGTCAGGCCGAAGGGTCGGGAACAGCTCGGCACCCGCAGCGAGTTGAAGAACATCAACTCCTTCAAGTTCATCGACAAGGCGATCGACTACGAGATCGAGCGCCAGATCGACGTGCTCGAGGGCGGCGGCAAGGTGGTGCAGGAGACCCGTTTATACGACGCGGCCAAGGGCGTCACCCGGCCCATGCGCAGCAAAGAGGAGGCCAACGACTACCGCTATTTCCCGGATCCCGATCTGCCGCCCCTGGTGCTTGACGATGCCTTTATCGAGGATGTGCGCAAGACGCTGCCGGAATTACCAGAGGCCAAACGCGCGCGCTTCGTGCAGGATTACGGGCTTTCCGCTTACGACGCCGGGGTACTGACCTCCACCCGGGAGATGGCCGATTACTACGAGCAGGCGGTCGAAGCGGCCAACGCCGACCCGAAGCTGGTGGCCAACTGGGTCATTGGGGACCTGTCCGGCTATTTAAACAAGGAGAACAAGGAGATTGCGGATTCACCGATCACGGTCGAGATGCTGGCCGGGCTTATTCGCCGTATCGCCGATAAGACGATTTCAGGCAAGATCGCCAAGGACGTATTCGACGCAATGTGGAATGAACAGGGCGATGCCGATACCATCATCGAGAACAAGGGCCTCAGGCAGATCACCGACGAAGGTGCTATAGAGAAACTGATCGATGAGGTGCTGGCAAACAGCCCCACCCAGGTCGAGCAATACAAGAGCGGTCAGGAAAAGGTGTTTGGCTATTTCGTTGGGCGGGTTATGAAGGCCAGCAAAGGTAAGGCCAATCCGCAACAGGTCAATAAAATATTGAAGGCCAAGTTGCCGGGCTAACGGGCCGGGCTATCTATCGTGTCGGGGAAGCCAACGCAGAGAACGCGGAGGCGCAAAGTACGCGAAGAAAGCAAAAACGCTTTATATTTTGAAGTATTCTCTGCGTCCTGGCGTTCTTGGCGTTGTTTCCAGGGCGTTAAGGGTTGCTGAGTGTTTAATTTTGAGGCAGGTTCTAGGATGTTAAAAAAGTCCGTCCATGGCCTTTTTGCATCCTTAGCTCCGCAGACGGTACATCCCTGTACCGCTTCTCAACTCGCTGCGCCGCGGTAGCCGCTCGCGCCCTTCCTTGGGCTTCCGCGACACTAGCACGTCCTTGTGCGTCGGCCGCTCGCGCCCTTCCTTGGGCTTCCGCGACACTAGCCCATCCTTGGGCGTCGTCCATGGCCTTCGTGGCACTAGGGCTTCCTGCCCGGCGGCCGCTCTCGGCCATCCCGGCCTCTGCGGCACTAGGACTTCCTTGTCCGTCGCACACCGCGGCTTGCGCCGAAAATCAAACACTTGCGTGTTTGATTTTCGATGCGACGCATCCTTAGCGACGCTTAGCAGGGTGTTTTTCAACACCCTGCTAGACTGCACGCAGTATTTCCTCGGCTGTCTTGACGATGCGATTGCGATTGAATAGGAGCTGCCAGCGGCTTCCGCCGAGCTGGCGCCACAGAAAGGCCGAACGGATTCCGGCGAGCAATGCCGCCCGGACACTGTTGGCGATGGTGGGATTGGAAAGATAACCGTGCTCGCCGTTGACCATAATGCGAGGCGTCAGGGTGCTGACCGTCTGCGTATACAGCTCGGCGAGCTTGGCCATAAGCGTCGGGTGAATGGATTTGTCGTTGTTTTCAGCAGAGAAAAAGGCCATCTGCGAAGCGATGGTTTCAATTCCCTGCCGGATCGCATTGAGTACAGCGCCCTGTTTTCCTAACTTGCCTGCCAATTGAATGATTGCGAGGACATAGCGCGCAAGCTCCAGGTTCTCAGCGCCGTTCGTTCCGCTCAATTTCTCCTTTAGGTTCTCAAGGCCAAGCGCGGTACCCTGCACGCCGCCGTAAACGGCATCGGTGCTGTCCGCGTCAGTGATCAGGATGCTGTTGATGCTCGAGCGTAACGCGTCGCTGTCTGCCTGCCCATGGCGGGCAAGCTGCTGGACCAATCGCGCGGCTTGGAACACGCCTGCCAGGGCGAGTGTTCTGTCTTTGTCGCGACTGTTCAATGAGAAACTCCGTTTGTTGGTAAGCCAAACGAGCCGGGGGTTTGATGCGGCGGGGCCTTGAGCGAGCCCCGGCCATGCGCTGGATGCGCAGAGGCGCACCCATGGCCGTGGTGACTCGTAAGATAAAACTGAAGAAGCAGCCCTATGGCTATGCCTCTTTCATACAGGCCCGCTCGACTTCCACCTCGTTAACGCCGTCGAGTGCCTGCACAGCCGCTTTAATCATCCCGACAATTTCATCGGCATGAGGACAACTCGGTGTGGTTAGCTGGATTTCCAAATGGACATAGTCATCGACGATGTCAATGTCCTGGATGAATCCGAGCTCGACGATATTGTGATTAATCTCCGGATCCATCACGTTTTCAAGTGCCTGGTAGATCATTGCCTCGGTAATTGGCGTAGTCATCGGCAGGGCTCCGTTGGTCTGGGAAGCATGCATAAATCATAACAAGGATGGAGCATTTGGCAAGCGACACCGTCTGTAGTGGTTCTGCCTGGCCAGAAATAATGTTCCCTCAGTGGTCTGGACCATACCCGAGCGCTGGTTAAAGCGCCAGCGCTTTAACCGGATCGTTTATCCATTCGCAAGATGTTTTCCAGTCCACATTGGGATTATCGACAAACAGCTCAACCTCGTTGCCGTCAGGGTCTGACAAGTACAGGCTTTGACTTACCCCGTGGTCGGACAGCCCCTGAATCGTATACCGCGCCTGTTCGACCCGATGTTTGGCGTCCCGTAGCGCTTGAAGGCTGTCGCCGATTTTCCAGCCAGCGTGATACAGGCCGATACGCTTTCCCAACAAGGGCCCAGGGGCATCTCCAACCTCGATGAGCAATAGTTCGTGATGGGTGCTGCCACCGGTCAACATGACGGCGCGGCCATGAAAAATCTCACCTACGACCTGCAGACCGACGATATCACGATAGAAATGTGTCGAGCGCGCGAGGTCACGTACGTAAAAGACGACATGTGCGAGATTTGGCATTGGGGACCTCCTGGCGGCAAGCAGGCAGCGCACAGCCCGATAAACGCTGATATTGTCGTGGGTTCCATTTTCCACTATATCGGACTAATGTTAGCGACGCACGGGAAAAGACCTTTTTTAGCGGCTATAATCTCAGCAAATAGAGCCGATGGTGGACGGGAAAAATACACAAAAGACCGGATTGATCCTTGCTGGGGGCGGAGCGCGTGCCGCCTATCAGGTGGGTGTGCTCAAAGCGATCGGCGAGCTGCTGCCGAAGGCCGCCGCCAATCCTTTCCCGATTATATGTGGCAGCTCGGCCGGGGCGATTAACTCCGCGGCGCTTGCCATTTACGGAGAGCGATACCAGGAAGCGGTCCAGCGCATGCTGCGGGTTTGGCGGAATTTTCACGTCGATCAGGTATTCCGTTCGGATCTCGCCGGTATCGCCATGAGCGGGGCCCACTGGATGCTCGCCTTGACCTTTGGCGGCCTGGGTAAATGGAACCCCAAGTCGTTGCTGGATCGCCGGCCATTAAGAGACCTTCTGGCGCGCTATATTCCCTGCGCAGAGATACAAAAATCTATCGACAGCGGGGTCATTGACGCCCTCAGCATTACCGCCTCGGGCTATTCCTCCGGGCAGTCGGTTACCTTCTATCAAGGCGTGGATACCATCGCGCCGTGGAAGCGCGTGACTCGTATCGGCTGTAAGGCATCGATCACCCTGGATCATTTGATGGCCTCGTCCGCCATCCCTTTTATATTTGCACCTGAGAGGATCCATCGGGAATATTTTGGTGATGGTTCGATGCGGCAGACCGCCCCGATCAGCCCCGCTTTGCATCTGGGTGCGGATAAAGTACTCGTGATCGGTGTAACCAATTCCAGTGATCAGCGACAGCAAAGAAAAGAAGTCACGTCGAATCCGTCTCTCGCGCAGATCGCCGGCCACATATTAAACAGCATTTTCCTGGACAGTCTGGAGGCGGATCTGGAGCGTCTGCAACGCATCAACAAGATCATCAGCTTGATTCCGTCCAAGCACCTCGAGGAAGGCGGTGTGAAACTGCGGCATGTGGATGCCCTGACAATTTCCCCGAGCGAGGATCTGCAAGCGCTGGCGGCGAAATACGCCCACATGTTGCCGCGCACCATCCGCTTCCTGCTGAGGGGCATTGGTGCGTTCAACAATGACGGTACCAGTCTTGTCAGTTATCTTCTGTTTGAAAAAGCCTATTGCCGTGAGTTGATCTCGCTTGGTTATGCGGATACGATGCAGCGTCAGCGTGAGCTTGTCGAGTTCCTTGCGATAGGAGGCACATAGGTTTGTGTCCCGCATACTTATTACCGTTGGATTGATCCTGGTCGCGGCCGGCCTGTTATGGCCGTGGATTCAAAAAGCCGGGCTTGGCCGGCTGCCCGGCGATATCGTCATTGAACGCGAAAACTTCCGCTTTTATCTCCCTGTCACCACCATGATTATTGTTAGCGTGGTGATATCGTTGATTTTATGGTTATTGCGGAAATAGGCCAAGTCGGCCCTCTGGCCCGTGGGCGCTGCAAAACATCACAATAATCACGCGGTCTTGATCAATAAGCCGTTAGGGGCGTAACATTTCCGGGTAGCGGTTCCGAACGGTGTCGGCCGCGAGCGAGACGGGACAAGAATGCTGACCCTTTCATTCATCAAACAGATTCACATTGCCTGCGCACTGATCTCATTGGCCGGCTTTGTGGTGCGTGGTGTCTGGATGATAAGGGCTTCGGAGCTGTTACAGCGCCGGTGGGTAATAATTTCACCCCATGTCGTTGATACCGTATTATTGCTCTCCGGGATAGTAATGGTTGTGCAGTTGCGTATTTATTCCACACATCCAGGATGGTTGAGTGCCAAGATCATCGCTTTACTGGTATATATAATATTGGGCAGTATAGCGCTGAAACGAGGCAAGACGCGGGTGCAAAGGACGATTGCCTGGGTAGCGTCATTATCGGTTTTTGCTTACATCCTCTGGATCGCAGTCTACCGTGAAACTTGGTCTTTTTAGTGTTTCAATTCCGGTAACGGGCCTCGGAACATGATTTGCCACTGATGCCATTGCCGGTTTCCGGGCGTGGCTGTACGCCAAGCGAAGTCAACAGCGAATATGAAGCAGCTTCTCACATTATCGCGGGCAGCACGCCTGGTTGGCGTGAAGCGCGGAGCGCTCCAGAAAAAGATCAGGGACGGCGAGCTTCCAACCTTCGAGGGCAAGGTCAGTGCAGACGATCTGCTTCGACTCTATCCGCAGGTGCACCTTGAAGACAATAAGGAACTGGAACGGGTTACGCGTATCAAGACCCATGCGTTCGCCAGGCGGGTCCGCGATTATGTTCTGCCCGACGCAGAGGTGCTGGCCGCAAGGCTCACTGAGTTTGGCACGGAGTTGGCCGAAGCCAAGGCGAAACTAGATCGCTATAGCACCTTTGTCAGCAGGTTGAAAGATAAATGCGTAGAAATCGACAACATCAGCGGTGACGAACTGCAATCGGCGATGGGATCGCTCAGCGGCTGGCTGCATGAGCAACTTGAAATCGGCTTGCTGAAATCGGTGCATGCCGAACCGCTGCTAGTAAAGGACAGGCTATTGCGAGTTATGGCGGCTAATGTACACATATTACCCAGTGGGCATGAGTTCTTCGTTGAGGGCACGGACAGCATATTAGAGGCCGCGCTGCGTGCCGGCCTCGCATTGGAATACGGATGTAGCAATGGAAACTGCGGCCAGTGCAAAGCGAGGCTGATATCCGGCGAAATCAAGAAGACCCGCAACCATGACTTCGTGATCAGTGAGGCGGAAAAAGGCATGGGTCACATATTGATGTGTTCCAATACCGCCGTGTCAGATCTGGTGATTGAGGCCTATGAAGCCGGGGGCGTGCAGGATATCCCGCTGCAGCAGATATCGGCCCGAGTCAAAGGCCTGGAACGTGTCAACGACGATATGATGGTGGTTAATCTGCAAACGCCGAGGATGAACAGGCTGCGGTTTCTTTCCGGGCAGTCCGTTACCCTTGATGTTGGCAACGGCTTAAAAGCGGATTATGCTGTCGCGAGCTGTCCTTGCGACGACAGAAACCTGGAGTTTCATATATCAGGCGCAAAGGGAACCGCTTTTACCGATTACGTATTCAATAAGCTTAAAAGAACAGATGCCATCGTTATCGAAGGGCCGAAGGGAGACTTTGTCCTGCAGGAGGAATCACCCAATCCGATCATCTTTCTAGCCTATGATACCGGGTTTGCTCCCCTAAAAAGCCTGCTGGAACATGCCATGGCGCTGGATGTGGCCGAATCGATCCATCTGTACTGGATTGTGTCTGTGAAAGGCAATCACTATTTACACAATCTCTGCCGAGCGTATGCGGATGCCCTGGACAATTTCCACTATACACCGCTGGTCGGTGCGGATGCGAGAGCGGCATTGGAGCGTGTGGTGGACGATCACCCTGATCTCAATGAATTCGATGTGTACGTGTCCGGACCCCGACGATTCGCATCGGTTTCCGAAAAGATACTGATTGACCGGAGGCTGCCGGACAATCAGCTGATAGTCGGCACGATATCCTGAGTGATAGATCGATGACCGGATCTGTGATGTCCGTTGCGAGGTAAACTTCATGGCGCGCAAGAGCTTCAAGGCGATGGTCGTTCAGCAGGCAGCGAACGGTAAATTCATACGGATGATAGTCGACAAGTTCCTCGATGAGCTCCCCGAGGGCGAGGTGCTGATCAGGGTCCATTACTCGTCTTTGAACTACAAGGATGCGCTTTCTGCGATCGGGAACAAAGGCGTCACGAGACGTTACCCGCATACCCCAGGAGTCGATGTGGCGGGTATCGTTGAGGAAAGCGTAAGCGATCAATTCCGACCGGGCGAAGAGGTTATAGTCACCGGTTACGATCTGGGTATGAATACGCCCGGAGGCTTTGGTCAGTATATCCGAGTGCCGGCGGCATGGGTGTTGAAGCGTCCGGATAATCTCTCGCTGCGGGAAGCTATGGGCTATGGGACCGCGGGCTTCGCCGCGGCACTCTCTATCTTCAGGTTGCAGGGCTATGACGTGACCCCGGATCGGGGAGAAGTACTTGTTACCGGCGCTACAGGTGGTGTCGGCAGCCTGGCCGTCGCCTTTCTGGCAAAAGCCGGCTATCGGGTCGTCGCGGCAACGGGAAAGCTCGACGAAAAACAATATCTTCAGGATCTTGGTGCGGCAGAGGTGATCCACAGAGATGAGGCCAACGATACCAGCGGCAAGCCCCTCTTGAAAGGCAGATGGGCTGGAGTGGTTGATACCGTTGGGGGAAATACCCTGGGAACGGCGATCAAGTCGACGATGGATAGAGGAGCGGTTAGCTGTGTAGGTCTGGTCGGGTCACCGGAGCTGCCTCTTAACGTTTATCCCTTCATCCTCAGGGGCGTCGCCCTGTTTGGTATCGATTCCGCGAACTGCCCAATGCCGATGCGACGGCAAATATGGCAAAGAATTGCTGATGACTGGAAGATTGAGCGGCTCGACGACCTCATTTCCGAGTGCGGACTGGAGGATCTCGATAACGAAATAGAGCGCATTCTCCAGGGTAGGCAGAGGGGCCGGGTTGTGGTCAATATAACGCATTGATCTGTTAATCGTACCCACGCCCCCACTGCTCGTATTTTCAGGCATACGCATTGCTTTGTCCACAACGCAGCGCGGTTACGCTCGACCATCGTGTTGGCCGACGCAAAATTCGGGAATTCCGGGTTAATAGACCTTGAAGCGAAAAAAACTAAGATTCAAGGGCGGTCAGGGTCACGATTTGGCGGCACAGCTCGATTTGCCCGCTGAAGGAAAACCGTTGTGCTACTCGGT
The DNA here is from genome assembly GCA_947258385.1 of Acidiferrobacterales bacterium. Classification (GTDB taxonomy): domain Bacteria; phylum Pseudomonadota; class Gammaproteobacteria; order Acidiferrobacterales; family SZUA-150; genus CAMYII01. The sequence goes on along the minus strand of CAMYII010000033.1, from coordinate 108,707 downwards.
GTTTGCCCACTGCTTTACTTGCACGAAAAATCTAAAGGCGATCAACAATATCTGTCTGTCGTTGACGAAGGCCAGGATCGCGGTGCTCCGTTTCGATTTTACCGGCCTGGGCGAGAGCGAAGGTGAGTTCGCCGATACAAATTTTTCATCCAATGTCGGGGACCTGGTCGCTGCGGCCGCGTTTCTGCAGGCGCACTACGAGGCGCCGAGGGTGCTTATTGGTCACTCACTTGGAGGTACCGCAGTGATACAGGCCACCAAGCTCATTCCGTCGGCCGTTGCCATCGCGACGATAGCCGCTCCTTTTCAGCCTGCCTATTTGGCCAAATTATTAGTACAGAACAGGGATGAAATCGAGCGTAGCGGGGAAGCGGAAGTTGTGATCGGTGGCGGCAGATTCAAGATAAGTAAGCAGTTCATTGAGGATCTCGAAAGAACTGATATGAAAAAGACAATTGCAGATTTGCAGCGGGCCTTATTAATTTGTCATTCTCCCTTTGATGCAACGGTGAGCATTGATAATGCCGCAGAGATTTTTGTGACTGCGAAGCATCCTAAGAGTTTCCTGTCCTTAAATACCGCAGACCATTTGCTAACGGATGCCCGTGACTCGGCTTATGTTGGGACAATGGTGGCGACCTGGGCAAGCAGATATATACAAGACGACATCTGATTTCATACACTGTGGCAGGGCGGAAGTGTCGTATAACCGTGTCTTGGTTTGCCGGTTGTCGGCTATGGTGCACGGCCCGTATCAGCGGGGCTGAACTGAACAGATACAGCAGTGTCAAATAACAAAGACGGCGGTTTTATGGTCTTGTTGTTCCGTTCAGCAGGCCAGAAGCCACCGTCTGTCTATTAGCATCGGGTAATATCTGTTCGAAGGTTCGGCCTGGCTCAAGGTGCTTGTGGTTGGCTTGAGTCAGAGGCCACATGTATCTGCATTATGCCAAAGGGAGTGGCTGATTTTCATGGATATAGTAGTGCAGTGAAATTGCTCCTGTCGAGGGCAGTCAAGGCACGTCAGGGATGTCCAAGGAGTTCGCAGTGCCGGCAAGATTCTCTTCTACGACCATCAATCCAGGCTTGCTGAATACGGTAATTACCAGGCTCACGCCCAGGATAATCGCGATACTGATACTAACCGCAATCTTTACTTTTGCCGGGGTGCTGGCATTTGCGATTCATAAAGGAAAAATGGTGGAGCTTTGGGGCCTGAAAATCTCGGGTGACAACGCGCAGGCAGAGCCCGCCGGTAAGACCGCAAATATGAAAAAAGTAACGGATGTCTGTATATCACCGCAGGATTTGTCTCTGGTATCGGAAACGATATTTGTGCAGGGACAAAGCAAGGATGAACTGATCGCGAGGATCAAGGAACTCCTTGCTAGCAGCGATGAGCTTGAGGAGAATGAGGCACATTATGCCTACAGGCTATTCCAGATAGAGAAGTCAATTCCCAAATACGGGACATCGATTGATACAGCAATCAGAGATGGCTCAAGGGTTGATGTGTATAAAAAGATACAAGAAACGCTGCAAGGCATTAAAGTCTATAATGGCCCGATCAACGGCGATCAACAATCGACCTATGAGGCGGTGGTTAAGTTTCAGAGTGCCTACAACAGACAGGCTGGTAAGGAAATATTCGATCCCAAGACCTTTGGCATCTTTGGCCATGGAACATTGGAGGCCATTCGCAGCACTTATCGGTTCACAAAAAACTAAGGAAGCCGTGGTCAAATCAGAGCTTCCTGCGGCACGGTTCCGCAGCGAAGCAATCTGAGGAGCGCTACTGGACGTACCGCTTGCGGAGCCGAGAATGCAATAGGCCCATGGGTGCGCTTATTCATATGGTTCCGTAATATCGCATCTCGACAGCGCATACGCGCTCGTGCCGGCCGCCAGGTGGCTTCGGGGGGGGCGTAAAGGGTTGGTTCGTACTTTACTGTCGGTCAAGAAATCGCGGATGACCGGATTGGAGACAGAAACCGGGTATAGTCTATACTTTACGGCAATACCAGTGGAGCTCCCCGGTGAATTCTTGGCGTTCTGAGCAACTCGTTTGAGCGCGATAGCCAGTCGATGAGCGTGGGCGGTCAATACATCGCCAAGACACGCTATAGTGAAGGGTAAATGCAGGCGCGCGTTTGGTAATGGGCATTAAGGATATTGTTATATTTAAATGCCACACTTTCGGTGCCGATTCGCATGAATTGTTATAATTGTGTGATCTTACTTAAGGCAATGGGGCAACAATCTGGAGGGCTGCTTATGTGGTCAATAAACAAAGCTGCGCTGACTGTCGTGATGATTGCGGTCATGGTGAGTGCAGGGGTCGCCTGCACACCCAGGATATACGGCATACCTCAGGACCAGTGGGTAATGATGGACGCCCAGGAGCGTGACAACGCCAAGCGGGCATACCAAGAAAGGCAGAAAATGCTTGAGCAACAGCGTCTTGAAGCCGAGCAACGCAGGCGTGAGGAAGCCGAGCGACAGCGGTTGATTGCAGAGCAGCGGGCGGAGGAGCAGCGCCGGTATATCGAAGATATTTATGCCGGACGGGCCGGTGTCTATGGTGACCTTGTGCGCGTTTCAGTTCAGGGCGGCAGTATGGATTTCGGTGACAAACAAAGGCATTATCAGCCGTTGACGTTTCGCATCGCCAATGGGGAGAGCAAGGCGGTTACGTTTGAAAGGTCTGGGGAACGCTCTCATGCGACGCGTATCATTTGGGTCGTGTATCGCGACGGCAATCTGTTGTTTGACGTCGGCGAGCAGGAAAGCAAGAAAAAGTATGCAAAACGGCTCATTTACGATTCGAGCTGGGATAGAGGCAGGACATACAGCAACATCACTATAAGCGGACATTCTGTTTCCGAAGCCAGGGGCATCAACATTACCGTCCAGGTGGTTCCGTTGCCTGGATACAGGCGCTGAGCAGGCGTTGATGCGGGCAGCGTATGTTGTACAATAATGATGCTGATGGTCGAGAGCGTGTTCGCTCAATTAACGGACTGGGACAAGAGAGATTGCTCCGATACATTCAGTCTGCGTCGCAGAAGTGCTTTGTTAGGAGGAGGCATGAAAATGAGGACGTGTTTATCCATTCTCGCGTTTCTTGGGATCGCCATGGTCGGTGGGTGCGCCACGGGAAACAGGAGCGCCATGGATCAGCTTACGCCTGAACACAAGGCGGCGATCAGAAGATTATTGGACGCGACCGGGGCCACGGACATTGCGGTCGAGAACATGCACACCAAGCTGAAAGCCCTTGCTGCCCAGGATCCGGCTATCTCCGCGGTGGTCTATGATAGCCTGAAGCTCGTCGATGACGACTATATGACAGAGAAGATGACCCCCGTTTATGCACAATATTTCGATACGGAAAATGCCGTCGAGATTGCTAAGTTTTACGAAAGAAAGACGGGAAGAAAATATGCGGAGCTTGCGGCCAGGCGGGATATTCCATCGAGCAAGTATGACCGTTACCTGACCTACAAAGAAAAAGTCGAGCTCGAGCGGTTTTTTGCCAGCGATGCCGGACGACTCATGGTGGACGTGGCGCCGGATATCAATAATGCTTTGAAGGAGCTTGGCAAAGAAATCGGTGATGAGTTGTCACGAACGGCGCAATAGAGGACCGAATTCTACCGGCCTCGATCTTGACGAATTGTTCGATTCGCCCGTGGCCCATCGGTCCCCATTCCGGCGACAATGGCTCGGGGACATGAGCGGACGGCTGTCTTCGATACGACGTTTCAAGTTCTTGCAATGCCGCTTCAAATGCACGTCCCCGGAAGCGGAGCTATCGTGAATTACAAAAATATCCTAGTTGCCCTGGATTTCTCGCCGGCGGCGGAACCAGTGGGCAAACACGCCAAGGCTATGGCCGAGCAATATCATGCAAATCTGACAATCCTGCACGTATTCGAGTATATTCCGCCGATCACCCTGGCAGATGACCCCTTCACACCGCCACCTGCAGACTTCGACGAATCGGTGGCCCTGGATCATGCCAAGGCGCAACTGAGGCGTATGGCCGAGAAGCTCGGGTTGGAGAAGTTTGAGCGACATGTGGTAGCCGGAACTGCCAAGCATGACGTAGTGCATCTTGCCAAAGTACATCGATTTGATCTGATCATATTGGGCTCTCACGGCCGGCACGGCATAAGCCGTTTGCTGGGATCGACCGCAGCGTATGTGTTACACAACGCGCCTTGCGATGTCTTGGCGGTCAGGATCAAGAATGAAAAATAGCCACTCTGGGTCGTGAAGACGCGGACAGATCCGCCGGGAGCGGATTTGCGCGCAAGCCCCGAAGGGGTGAGCCGCAGGGAAGCGGCGAGCACATGCACCTGCGACGCCGAACATGTAAGAAGACCCTGGATGGGTTTTTTCAGAGGTTAGTCAAAATCAGCCTGGGAGTTGGCGGGCAGGGGGGGTCCCGTTGGTTGCACAACGCACGTGTTGCGCAACGCTGTTCGGGACCCCCGCATTACAATCACCCGTGAAGTGAATACCTGTAACAAGTCCCTTAGAAACAGTTATTCGCCGAGGGTTCCATCCTGCGCCTTGCGCGCCTGCGAGAGATATTTCATCCACAGTCCGATCGCATCCTCGTAAGGGACGGTGCCGACTTTGCGCATGATCTCCCGGCCTTCCTCGCTATGCACGAAGTTGCTAAAGGCCCAGATCTCAGGATCGGTATTCTGCAGATGTGTTACCAGGAACAGCGGGCGGTACAGCAGGTAGTCGCCGCTCTTGATGTTCTCATAGCTGGGTTCTTTGCCTTGAAGGCTCAGGATCTTTACTGTGCGTTTTCTCGCGCTGCTGACCCCCGTGATGCCCATGCCGTTGATCGCATCTTTCGCCATGGCCTTCTCCAGCGGTCCCGAGGATTTCACGACCAGCGCGCGGTCAGTGAATTCCTGGTCGTAGTTGGCGAAGATCAGCTCACGAACGGTCCTGCCAACGCCGGAGATCTTGCCCTTACGCACGTACAGATCAATCTTGGCGTTGCGGCCGCCCAACTGCTTCCAGTTGGTGATCTTGCCGGTATAGACCTGACGGATCTGCTCAAGCGTGATATCGCTGACGGGATTGTCGTTGTGGACAACGACCACCAGCGCATCCCAGGCCACCGGATCCATGCGCACACGCCGCTCTTCAGGATGCGGCGCCATGGTTAGCGGATTTTCCAGCGTGTGACGGCAACTCCCTCCAAGGTCACGGCTGCTGTCGGCGACCTCACGGATCCCGCGGGTGGCGCCTCCGCCTTTTAACTCAATCTTAATCCCGGTCTTTTTCTCGAAAGCGGCGGCCATTTCTGTCATAAACGCTTTCTTAGAAATACCGCACCCGGCCCAGGTCAATGTCTTCGTGACCGCATAGGCCTGATGCGCGGCGGCAAAGAATAAGCCGGCCGCTGTCAGCAAGCTAACGGTCGCTAATGCGAACACCGATCTTGCCGTACCCCATTTGCTTGTCGTCATGGTCATTCTCCGTATAAAGGTTGTTACCCGTACTCATCCTCTGGAAAAATCTTTCCTGCCACAATATACGCATAAACCGCGCCACACTATACGAGACCCGAGAACAACAATTGTGAACGCGGCGCGTTGGACGCCGCGTTCCTGCCACCTGCCAGTTATCAATCTCGGTTTTCCCGCTTGGGTATCCGCTTAGTTCAATCCGGTCTCCTGCGCCTTTCTCACGATCGCAAGATACTTCATCCAGAAATCAAACCCATCGCCGTAGGGCACCGTTCCCGCTTTGCGCATGATTGCCCTTCCGTCTTCGCTCAGGATGAACTGCTTGAATTTATTGACATTGGGATTGGTATTACGCTGGTGCGTGACCAGGTATAGCGGGCGGAACAAGGGATAATCGCCGCTCGTCAGGTTTTCATAGGTCGGTGTCTTACCGTTCAACGTCAACACTTTCACCTTACGCTTCTTGGCGCTGCTGTACCCCGTGATGCCGATGCCGTTGACCACATCGCCGGCAATGGCCTTTTCCAGCGGACCGGACGATTTCACCACATGGGCCCGTGGCGCGAATTCCTGGTCGTAGTTGGCGAACACCAATTCGCGCAGGGTCCGGCCGACGCCTGAGATCTTACCGCCCCGAACGTAGAGCTCGATTGCCGCACTATTACCGCCCAGCTGATCCCAATTGGTGATCTTGCCGGTGTAGATCTGCCGAATTTGATCGAGGGTGATATCGTTGACGGGGTTGCTCTTGTGCACGATGGTGACCAGCGGGTCCCAGGCCACAGGATTGAGGTTGAGCCGCCGTTCGGCGGTGTGTGCCCGCTCGGTATCCGCGTCTTGCACCAGGATGTTGCGGCATGAACCGCCGATGTCGCGCGAGCCGTCGGCGACTTCGCGGATGCCGCGGGTGGCGCCACCGCCTTTCAGGTCGACCTTAATGCCGGTTTTTTTCTCAAATGCGGCCGCCATCTCGGTCATAAAGGCCTTCTTGGAAATACCGCAGCCGGCCCAGCTCAGGCCGCCCTCGTCCGCATTGACCGCCGGGCTGAGTGCAATCAATAGCCCCGCAGCCGTTAAGCATGTCACAATCCCCTTGGAGATCGATGACTTCAGTGTGTCCGTTTGATACTTATTCATGGTTTGGTCTCCGAAAAATCTGCCGCATCCGTCTGATCATTGTCTCCATGACCCAACGATATGCACAATTCAGACCAGAATAACCAATGCTAATGCTCAACTATCGTTGGCCACGCCTACCATTAGAAAAGCCTGATAAACGAGATAATCCGGCGCTTGGCCAATGGCGTCGGACCATGCGCGCAACGAATCCGCGGGTGCCGTTTTTGGTTCAGGGCCGACTCTTTTTTGGCAGGCATCCAAACCATGGCTTGATCCCAATGAGAGCAGGGTTGCCGGTGTGCCGTGCCGGCTATCTATGAATCACATACAAACCGTATGGCGGCTACCGTTCTCGGCGCCCACGTCTTTACATCAGGATAGTCGCCGAGTTATCACATTGCCAGTGCCTGAGGAACGATTCGATTCTCTTATCTTTTTTAGCACTATTACAATCACGACCAAAACCTAGTAAGCGCATGGTTATCGTAACCTTTTTTGCCGATTTAATTATTGAGCTATTGGTTGCCCATGTCGGCAAAAAGGGCGAGCCCGTGAGCGATAGCAGTGACGGCATATCGAATCAAAAAGTTTTGTTTTGCGGCAAGCGTGCCAGGAGGCATTTGCGGATCAGAGTAGGCAGGCACTCGGTGATCCCCCCAAGCATCTGTTGGCCTCTCCGCGCTGCGCACTAGAACAAAGGTAGACAATATAGACACGTAATGGCCGTCTGCCGACTGAGCCAGCAGCAATCGGAAAGGAGAATGTATGTCAAGGCAAGCTGCAATCGATGACAGTGGCCCTCACAACACGGAGGTGCATATGGACAGACGAACTTTCGTGATAGGCGCTGGAGTCCTGGCATCCGCCGCTGTCACCGGCGTTGGATTCGCAGCCGAGCGCCAATTGCATTCGCACCGGGGACGCGGCAGGAAAAACCAGGCGCTAGTCGAGGTTTCGATGGAATGTATAAAGTCAGGACAGGCCTGCATGGATCATTGCCTGGAGCTGTTCAAGGCCGGCGACACCTCGGTCGCGGAATGCGCGGCAAGTGTGCAGGAGATGCTGGCGTTTTGTACTGCGTTCACGCAATTCGCTTCGTATGATTCCAGACATCTCAAAAACATGGCCAAGCTCTGCATCGATGTATGCGAGGGCTGCGAAAAAGAGTGCCGAAAACACGAAAAGAAGCACACTGAGTGCAAAGCGTGCGCCGATGCCTGTGCGGAATCCGTCGCGCAATGCAAGAAATTCCTTACATAGCCCATGCGTTAGAGATTGTGTTGCTCAAGCCAGATCTCGTCCGCCGCTGCGCAGGCCCGTGACGGCGGGCGAGGCGGGCACTTGCGTTCGCGCTCAGTCTGGCGATCGCAGACCAGCAAGCGTTCATGAACTCCCACACCGCCTCTGCGTATCCGCTTTTATAACGACGCTGTCCGGTGACTCCGGCCCGTCTCGCCTGGGCGGGCGCACAACGAGTCTTTAACGCCAAACCGTAATAATCGTACGGCTATCCTCCGCCGCCCGTCAGCGTTTGTGGCCTTCCAATCGGCGCCGTTTTGTCAGCCCATCGCGTATACGTTAACGTGTCGAGCCGCTCGGAGGCTTCGGGCACAGTATGGTGCACAGCGATCTTATAAAGGAGGTAAGTGATGAAACGGATCTTTCTCGCGATGTTGCTGGGTTTGGCCCTCGTCATGGGGCAGGCCCTGGCGGCACCAATCCATGGACTGAAAAACGAAGCGCGCATCAAAGGGCAGTATATTGTGGTTCTCAAGGACCGCGAGCACCTGCCCAGCGTTGCGAACGGAATGGCCGCGTCGCACCGGGGCGATATCCTGTACACATATGGTCATGCCCTGAACGGGTTCAGCCTGAGAATCCCAGAGGAACGCGTTGATGCCATCGCCAACGATCCGCGCGTGGCATACGTGGAAGCGGATCGCACCATCACCTTGTCTGCGACCCAGTCGCCTGCAACCTGGGGACTTGACCGCGTGGATCAGCGCGATCTTCCGCTTGACAATAGCTATACCTACGAGACGACCGCGGCCGCGGTCAGTGTTTATGTCATCGACACCGGCATTCGCCAGAGCCACACCGAATTCGGCGGACGCGCGTTCAGCGGCTATACGGCGGTCAATGACGGTCACGGCACCGATGATTGCCACGGCCATGGCACCCATGTGGCCGGGACCATCGGCGGTGCAAGCTACGGCATTGCCAAGCAGGCCAGACTCTATGCCGTGCGGGTGTTGGACTGCAACGGGTCAGGCACCCTCTCGGGAGTGATCGCGGGTATCGACTGGGTGACGGCCAACCATATCGCTCCCGCGGTGGCGAATATGAGTCTGGGCGGCGGCGCCTCAACGTCACTCGACAACGCGACCCGTAACTCCGTTGCGGCCGGGGTGAGCCATGCGGTGGCCGCCGGCAATGATAATGCAGATGCCTGCAACTTCTCACCGGCCCGGGTCGATCAGGCCCTGACGGTGGGCGCGACGACAACTGTCGATGCGCGTGCCTCGTATTCCAACACGGGCGTCTGCGTGGATGTGTTCGCACCGGGTTCGGCAATCACCTCGGCGTGGATAGGCAGCGACACCGCCACCAATACCATCAGTGGTACGTCAATGGCCTCGCCCCATGTCGCCGGTATCGCGGCCCTGTATCTCGCGGCACAACCGACCGCGCCCCCGGCCGAGGTCTTCAGCGCTGTCACGGCTACCGCCACCGCAGGCAGACTCAGCAATCTCGGGGCGGGTTCGCCCAATCTGCTGGCCTACTCCCTGCTGGTGCCGGACGATGGCGGCGGCGGTGGCAGCGCCTGCCCAAGCGGCTACGAGACCTATAGCGGCAGCCTCGTTGCCAGCGGTGATTATGAGTACCAGCCCCAGGGAACGTATTATTACAGCGGCGCAGGTATTCAGTCCGGCAGGCTCACGGGCCTAGCGGGTACTGATTTCGATCTATATCTGTGGAAATGGAGCTCGTTTTGGGGTTGGTACACCGTGGCGAGCGCCGCGAGTCCGGACTCTGTTGAGCAGATCGACTACAACGGTACCGCCGGCTATTACGTCTGGCGTGTTCAGTCCTACAGTGGTAGCGGCGGCTATGATTTTTGCCTGCAACGGCCCTGAGTCCTGATTTGCAATACCCCGTGATGCCCGTCCGGGCATCACGGGGAACCCGGTTTCCTGGCGTTGGACCCGGTTTTCCCCTCCTCGCACCGGCCTAGGCCGCAAATAATACAGCGCTTGCACCTCGTGTCGTTTGATTTGCCGGATTTATGTACTAACTTAGGATTAGTAGGGTTACCGATGCGGGATCCCGCGGTTTAACGCAGACACTCGTTTTCGGGTTCTCGTTAATTGCCGCTACTCAGATGACGACACTGGATCAGACAATTTCATGCACCCACTGCGGTGCTCCGATGTTGCCGATGCATCGCGGACCTTGCCTTGCCTGTGGCAAGGTCAGCGAAAATCTTCTTATGGGTGATAATGATATGAGCGACATAGACCCCCGTGACACTCAAGACATCATGCTTGACGATCCTGAGGTTGGCGAGCGCAGCCATGCCCCGTCAAGGATCTTCCCGAAGGTGTTGCTCTTTATTGTCGTGCTGGGATTGATGGCAGCGGCCTTTTCCGCGGGGTTTTACTGGAAAGACGTGATCGCCGGCTGGCTGGCCCGTTGAATTATCGCTGACCCCCGCCGGGGGCCCGCGCCCGGCGGCGATTGAAACGAGCCGCCGTCGAAACCAAAGGCATCCAGCAGGATGCCGAACAACTCGTTTTTCAGCACCCTGCCAGGCGCTGTCAGATCCGTTCGATCTCGTGGTGTTCGAAGAGATAATCCAGCCACAGGCCGGTGATGTGTTCCTGAAGGCGGTTCTGTGACAGCCGCTCATCCAGATTATCGAAATCAACAATATCAATGGGCTGGTCCTGCCAGGAGCAGGTAAACACGGCCTTGGTGCGCTGGCCGGTCTCAGGATCGATTTGCCATTGCAGGCATTGTGAGCACACGCCCTTGAGCATGCATTGCATGCTGCTGTAAATCGCGGCGGTGGTTTTTGGCCGTTTTGTAAGATAGTCGTGCAGCGGACCGCAGCGCGCCGCCTGGACGCTGCGTACCAGGCGGCTGCCGCCGATGATGATGAGATCGTCGACCTCCTGCAAGGGGATCGCCGGCGCGTCGGCCCCGTGCAATTCCCCCGAGGCGTAGCGCAACAGCACCTCGCCGAGCTCGCCGGTAACGCCGCGGTCCTGCGGGCGGCTGGTCTCGATCGGGGCACCGTCTTTGGTGACCCAGATCACGGCGTCACTGCCGGCCTCGAGCGCCTGCTGGCAGAAGACGTCTTCGGCCGTGTCGAACTGCGCGACGAACAGGACCCGATTGCCGGCGGTCTTGAATGCGGGCCCGAGTGTCAGCATGGCCGCCGCCGCCAGACGGTCGCCGACGACCGTTACCGTTTGCGCCTTTGGAATACTCGTATGTACCCCGGTCGGCCCCATCAGCACGACCGGGTCACCGGCCTTGAAGGTGGCGCACAGCCGTGAGCTGGCGCCGCGCTCCAGTACCATCACCGACACATGACCCGCCTCGGGGTCTACGGTCGCGCCGGTCACCGCCAGGGTCTCGGTCTGCAAGCGGGTGTTGTCGACCAGTGGGGCGAGCGTCTCGAAGTTCTGCAGGCGGAAGAATTGCCCGGGCCTGAAGCGTTTGGCCGCCATGGGCGCGCGGATGCGAAGCTCGACCACGCTCGGTGTGTGGCGCTTGATCAGATCGATGTGCGGCTGCAGGAGGTCTTCCATACGCGCGCGAAAGGTCTGATATTCATCGTTCGCGCCTTCGGTGTCGACCCGATCCCCCAAGGACTCGATGATCTTGGGATAGATTCTCATTCCTGAGGCGACGGCCTTCACGACGCTGCCGTTAAAATCGGGGTGGGTGTCGCCGATAAAGGTGACACGGCTGCCGTCGCTGTCGTAGGAGGTGAAGGCCCCGAAGCCGGGATCTTTACAGTGCTCCACGGTGCTGACCGGCTCGAGCCTGCCATCGCGGTAAGCATGGGGGCGGTAGTGCATTTGCGGTTTTTGCACCTCAAGTGCACCGCGGTGCTCGAAATGATAAGCGATATTGGGCCTGGCGCCGGTGGCGACGAAGATCGCCGTGGCCGGCAGCTCGAGCTCCTCATCGGTGGGTTTGAGCTTGCCGTTTTCATCGATCAGCATGCGCTGGCACGCGAGCGCCGCCACATGACCGTATTGATCAAGCCGCGCCGCTGTCGGATTCAGGAGCTCGGCGTAGTAGATGCCTTCCTCCAGTGCCTTGATCACTTCTTCGTGGTTACGGGTGTAGGCCGGTGAGTCCTTCATGCGGCGGCGGTAGGCGACCGTAACGCCGCCCCAGCGCTGAATCAGAGGCAGGAAATCGGGCGACTCGCCGGCGGCGTGGGCGCGGTCCCGTTCCGTTCGCACGGCCCTGCCGTGCGCCAGGTACTCCTCCAATACCGCGAGCGACTCCTCATCGAGCCCTTCGCGAATGCGCGCCTCGCCTTTGGCCGTGCACAGACGCTCGTAACGTTCCAGGACCTTCTCGACCTGGGTAATGTAATAGGCCTGGACCTCGGTAGCGGTGTCGATGCCGGTAAGCCCCCCCCCGATCACGACGGCAGGCAGCCGTACCTGCAGATTCGCCAGACTGCTCGCCTTCGCGGCGCCGGTCAGCTGCAGTGCCATGAGAAAATCATTGGCCTGGCGCATCCCCGGTGCGAGGCTGCCGGGCACCGGCAGCGCCTGCGGCAGGCCGGCCCCCACGGCGATGGTGACATGATCGAAGCCAAGCTCCCGGGCATTCTCCAACGTCAGCGTGCCGCCAAAGCGGATGCCGCCGAAGACCTGGAAGTGCGGCCGGCGCGCGAGCGTCAAATAGATCAGCCGCAGAAAGTTCTTGTCCCAACGCACGGTGATGCCGTACTCCGCCACACCACCGAAACCGGTCATGATGCGGCTGTCCAGATCCTCTTCCAATTCTGTGTAATCGCGGATGGGATTGGTGATCAGGCGCTCGGGCAGTGGTTCGATTTTCAAGCCATCGATACCGACTACGGCGCAGCCCTCCATCAGCAGGTGGTGCGCCAGGGTAAAACCCGCCGGGCCCATGCCGGTGATCAGGACTTTGAGGCCGTTATAGGGCTTGGGCAGCCATTGGGCTCTGCGCAATGGATTCCAGCGTGTCAGCAGGTCGTAGATCTCAACACCCCAGGGCAGGCCCAGCACATCGGTCAGCGCCCGGGTCTCGATCTGCGGGATATTCACGGGCTGCTGCTTCTGATAGATACAGCCTTTCATGCAGTCGTTGCAGATACGGTGGCCGGTGGCGGGGCACATGGGATTGTCGACCATGATCATGCCCAGCGCCGCGACGCTGAATCCCTCGCGCTTGAGCGCGTGCATTTCGGATATCTTCTCATCCAGCGGGCAGCCCGCGAGAGTGACGCCCAGCGGGTTTGTCTTCAGGCCCTTTTCCGGCTCCCCTTTCTTCTCGGGAAAACCTTTGGAACAAAAGTCGCCATCGTGGTCATGGCAGTAGACGCAGTAGTCGATTTCGGCCTGCACCTCGCGTGCGTTCATGCGCGGGTCCGTCAGTTTGAAGCCGTCGCGCGCGTGCCATTGCTCGCTCGGCCCTGTCACGCGGCCGAGCGATTCATCCCCGACCGGCCGGGTGGGCACGAGGTGGGCGAAGTCCGTGCCCTGGGGCAGCCGGAAGCTGACCCAGCCGCGCACCGCCGCCTTGGCTTCAGGCACGGTCAGGCCGCGGATACACCAGCGGGTCAGCATTTCTATGCCTTCTTTGTTGGCCTCGGTATCGGCGAGGAGGCGCTGCCCCAGTTGCGCCACGGCCAGCTCCCGGTCATGCCCGCCCGGCTCCCCGAGACCGGCGTCGGCCAGCGCGTGATCGAGCCAGCGATCAAGTTCGGCAAAGCCCTCGAACTGCTCCTTTTTCAATAGGCGCCGCCGGGCGCGCCGCTGGACAAAAAATTTCTTGAACACGAAAACCGGGTCGTGGGAGAGGGTGCGCGCGCGCAGCACTGCGATCTCGTCCTGTATGCCGAACAATTCACCGATTAACTGCTCCAACTCGGGCGCGCAGGCCAACAGGATCTCGCTGATCTCCAGCGGTGTAAATGCACGCTCGCCGCTGCGGTAGTCAAGCAGCGCATCGCAGTACTGGGGATTTCGTGCCTTCAGGCGTCGCAGAAATTCCTGGTCGAGCCGTTGCAGGCCGTCTATTTCAAACAGGTCGCCATAGGCGAATCCGGCCAGGCCAAGGTGCAGTTCGGACATCGGTGATTTATCCAGATTGGTTTCGGTAGCGCTGTTTTTTGAGGGCGCCATTGTATAGAGCTTGCGCAGGCAATCATACCGTTAGCACATCATTTTACGGGTCATTGGTGACGCGATTGGCGACAGAAGCGTTGAAAAGATCTGCGGTGGCGCAGCGCCCGTCTGAGGGCCTTTTAGCAGGAGCTATTCAAAATACCTTCCGCCCGCTGGCACTGGGTTGCGGAGACGCAAAGTACGCGAAGAAAGCAAAAATGCTTTATTTTTCATGTATTCTCTGCGTCCTCTGCGCCTTGGCGTGCTTTGCGTTGCTTCCAGGGCGTCAAGGGTTGCTGAGCGTTTGATTTTGAGACAGGTTCTAAAAAGAGCAACGAAGGTGGAGGTGCATGGCCGCGACTCGTCCCGCCCGACCCCTTGCGAGCGGGACGCCATCGCTCGTCCGTCTATGCGCTTATCAAAGCCGTCGAGCCGGTGATGATCCCGGGCAGGCATAAGAGCGCTCGCTATACCGCCTGGCCCTTGTTTGTCTTGATACCGATCAGCGTATACAAGGGGCACCAGCTCAGGGCCACCGTGGCCAACGGCACCAGCCCGATCAGGCCGAGCCAGCGCAGATTGCCCTCGAGGATGAATAACAAACTCAGGATGCCCACGCCCAGGACAACACGCAGGACCTTATCGACCGTTCCCACATTCTTTATCATGACCGCCTCCTTTTGCTTAACATTTAACGCTTCGCCTGTCAGCCGCATGGGGGTGTGCCATACCCGCCACATTTTGACACCAAGAAAAGCGAAACGATTGATTCAAACCCGTATCCCACACGATCCCAGAGGGTGTTGACCGCCCGGTGGCGGCATGTGCCGGGCCAACTCGGCAGAGCCCGCGAGCGGCGTTGCTTACCGGCGAACCCAGGTGCCGGACTTGCCGCCGGATTTGGACAGCAACCGTATATCGCTCATGGTCATGCCCCGGTCGACCGCCTTGCACATGTCGTAGATCGTCAGCAGCGCGATCTGTACGGCGGTGAGCGCCTCCATTTCCACGCCGGTCTGCCCGGCCGTGCGCACCCGCGCCTGGCAGTGAACGGCGTTTTGATCTTTACGCGGGGTCAGCTCGATCTCCACCGCGCTGATGGCGATCGGGTGGCACAGGGGCACGAGCTCGGCGGTCTTCTTGGCCGCCATGATGCCGGCCACGCGCGCAATACCCAGTACATCCCCCTTCTTATGGCCCCCGCGGACCACCAGTTCCAGGGTCTCGGGGAGCATGTTGATGGTCCCCTCGGCGACCGCTTCGCGTTGACTGACGGGTTTCTCGCCCACGTCGACCATATGGGCCTGCCCCTTGTCGTCAAAGTGGGTCAGTTTACTCATGGCGGATGCGCGGCAACAAGGCCACCAGGTTGCAGGGTCGGGTCCTGGCGTCAAGCTGCGGCAGGATGATCTTGTCCATGCCGAGCTGGCAGGCGCCGGTCGAGCCGGGCAGGCAGAAAATCAGGGTGCCGTCGGCAACGCCGGCTATTGCCCTGGACTCAATCGTCGAAGAGCCGATGTCATCGTAAGAAAGCATGCGGAACAGTTCGCCGAAGCCCGGTATCTCCTTGGTAAACAGCGGCCTTACCGCCTCCGGCGTCACGTCGCGGCGGGTCAACCCGGTACCGCCCGTGGCGACGACCACATCGATCTCCTGATCGTCGACCCAGGCGCTGATCAACTTGCGCAGGTCCTCCAGGTCTTCGCGCTGTATCACCCGCTTGACGACGTGGTGACCGGCGGTTCGCAGGCGCTCATCTATGAAATCACCGGAGGTGTCATTTTCGCGGGTGCGCGTATCGGAGAGCGTCAATATAACGACATTGAGCGGGATAAACGCTCCTGGGGCCTTGCTCATCGACGGTTCCTTTCAAGCATGACAGCCGCCAAGTATACCTCCATTTCGCCCCGCCGGCTTATGGTGCAATCCGCCGGCGTGGTAGGATGTTATTTTTCACGTCGCCTGGTAGTGCCACATGGCAACCGTCGGCGCGACGCAACGATATTTTCCAAATTATGTTGACCCTGGAACAGGCCCAAGCGGCCATCGTGAAAGAGATCAGGCCGGCGTTCGAGGCGGAGACGGTGCCGTTGCTGGAGGCCGATGGGCGTTATCTCGCCGCCGAGACGCGCGCCCAGGTCGACAATCCGGCGTTCGACAATTCGGCCATGGACGGCTACGCCTTGAATCTGGCGGATCTCAGCGCCGACAAGCTGGCGTTGCCGCTGCAGGGCGAATCGAGCTGCGGCAGCGCGCCGGCGGACCTGATCCCGGGAACGACTATGCGCATCTTTACCGGCGCGCCCGTGCCCGCGGGCGCCGATGCGGTGGTGATCCAGGAAGACGCCAAGCGCGAAGGCGGGCTTGTGGTATTTCCGCACAGCGTCCGACCGGGACAGAACATCCGTCCACGCGGGGAGGATTTCCGTGCCGGCGATGTGCTTTACCGCGCCGGGCGGCGCTTGAGCCCGTTTGATCTCGCGCTGTTGTCCTCCGCGGGACTGGCCGAACTGCCGGTCTACCGTCGGGCGCGTGCCCTGGTGGTGGCGACCGGCAACGAACTCGTGGCCCCGGGCGAGCCGCTCAAACCCGGTCAGATCTATGAGTCCAATCGGCTGGCGACGCTGCTGCAGCTCAAGTCCCTCGGCGTGGCGGCGGTCGATGGGGGTACCGTCAAGGACAAGCCGGATGCCGTGCGCGCCATGCTTCAGGAGGCCGGCGCCTACGATTTCGTGATCACCAGCGGTGGTGTCTCGGTTGGCGATCACGACCTGGTCAAGCAGGTCTTTGCCGAGATCGGGGAGATCAATTTCTGGAAGGTCAAGGTCAAGCCGGGTAAACCGGTCGCCTTCGGGCACGTGGGCGCACGCACGCATTTCTTCGGGCTGCCGGGCAACCCCGTCTCCAGTCTCGTGACCTTCAAGCTGTTCGTGGAACCCGCGCTGGCGGCATGGCATCACGCTACGCACCGGCGGCTGGAGCTCGAGGCCACCGCCGCCAACGGCTTCAAGCGCCACGCCGGGCGCACGGAGTTCGTGCGCGCGCGGCTGCACATGCAGGACGACCGTCTCCTGGCCACCGCCCTGAAGGGCCAGGGATCCCACATGCTGGGGACGCTGCGAGAAACCAACGGGTTCATCAGGGTGGAGGCGGACAGCAGCGGCTTCGCCGCGGGAGAGACTGTTGCGGTCACGCCATTGAGCGTAGAGTTGGCGTCATAGTGCAGATCACCGACGGGTCGACGGCACCACGGGCGCGGGGAGAAAGCCGATGTCCAAACTGAGTGAGCGAGACGTAGCGCAATTTATAGAGCGGCTTGACAAGCGCCGCGAAGAGCTTCGCTGGGGCCTGCTCGACAAGCTCAAGGACTCGGGCGACAAAAATTATCTTGAGCTCGCCGGTCAGGTGCGTGACGCCGGCGACGAATCGATCGCTGATCTGTTGATCGATCTGAGTACAAGCGCGATAGAGCGGGAAGTCGAGGAGCTCAAGCAGATCGAGGAGGCATTGCGGCGCATCGGCTCCGGGACTTACGATACCTGCATTGAATGCGGTGGTCGGATCAGCCTCGAGCGGCTCGATGCCAATCCCACGGCCGTAAGATGCAAAGAGTGTCAGGCGAGACTGGAGGATATGCGCGGCGGGAAAGACCTCACGCCCAGCTTGTAAGCCGGCACGTGGTTATGACGGCGAAGCGCCTCGTCGCCCGGTACGACCCGCCGGCATCACGGTCCCGGTCTTTACAATAGTCACCCTCTTGCATGCGAATCCCACGCTTTTATCTAGCGCAGGACCTGGCCACCGGCACGGTGGCACACCTTAGTGGCGTAGCCGCGCATCACGCGCAGCACGTACTGCGTATAAAAACCGGTGATCGGGTTATCGTATTCAACGGCCGGGGCGGTGAATATCTGGGCACTGTGTCGGGATCTGATAAACAGGGCGTTCACGTTGACATACAGGCGTGGGAGACCATCGAGCGTGAGTCGGTGATCGATGTCGACCTGATTCAGGCCGTCTCGAGCGGGGACAAGATGGACTATGCCGTGCAGAAGGCGGTCGAGCTCGGTGTCACGCGGATCTTCCCGGTGTTGAGCGAACGCAGTGTGGTGAATCTGAAGGGCGAGCGTGCGCGCAAGCGCGTGGAGCACTGGCAGCGCATCGCGATTTCGGCCTGCGAGCAATGCGGGCGCAACCGGGTCCCGCGGGTCGCGGTGCTGCAGGGCCTGGAGGAGTCGCTGCGCGACGCCGGTGACGGCGGCGCGCGCTGGGTGCTGTCACCGGACTCGGGCCGACCCTTGAGTAAAATGGACCGTCCCGACGCTCCGCTGCGGGTGTTAGTCGGCCCGGAGGGCGGCCTCACCGAGCGCGAGCTCGAAGCCGCGCGCCGGGAGGGTTTTAGCCCGATGCGCCTGGGTAATCGCATCCTGCGCACCGAGACCGCGGCCGCCGCGGTGCTCGCCGCCATCCAGGCGTTGTGGGGTGACTTTTGATTGTCGGCTTAGCGTGAAGCCGGTGTCGCGGTCCGCAGGCCCGCGAGCTCCTGCAGCTGATGCCAGTTCCCGAGCCGGTCCTCCTGCGCCTTCAATAGTTCCGGGGAGGCGCCGCCATCGGCATCGAAGTGCTTGGCGAAGCGGCCTTCGGTGCGGGCAAAGGCGGTGAAGTCAATGACCTCGCCCTTGGGCGTCACGTACCAGTCATTCTTGCGCGCCGGATTGCCCTGCAGGCTCAAGCGCTCGGCGATGCTTGCGCCCATGCGCGGGTCATAGACCAGCAGCGGGAAGGCGCGGGAGTCGACCGCGAGCTTGGACTGGCGCACCGAGGCATCGTCGGCGATGCCGTGCTCCGGCTGACAGGGGGTATACACTGTGACGATCGCCGGGCCGGGGTATTCATTGGCCGCCATGATGGCGCGGTAGAAATGGTTGATGTGCGCGGGCGTGGTCTGGGCGACAAAGACATCGGGGTGCATCATGGCGATCGTCGACAGTTCCTTGCGCCGTTCGCTCTTGCCGTGTTGCAGCCTGCCGTAGGCCGACATCTTCGAGTCCTGGCCCGTAAATGTCGAGGTCGAGCTCTGCCCTCCCGTGTTGGAATAGACCTGGGTGTCGAGTACCAGCACCTTGATATCCATGCCGCTCATCAGCATGCGCGACAGCGACTGGAAACCGATGTCCAGCATGGCGCCATCGCCACCGATGACCCAGAGGCGGTTTGCCTGCCGGCCCTGCGCGTTCCAGTGCCCGCGAATTCCCATGGCCACCGCCGGCGCGTTTTCAAACAGCGAGTTGGTCCAGGGCACGGCATAGGGATTATAGGGATAGGTGGAGCCGAACACGGTATTGCAGCCGGTCGCCGCGACGATCCCGATGCTGCGCTCACCATGTGCAAAGCTCGTCGCCGCCAGCATCATGCGGATGGCCGTCGCCTCGCCGCAGCCCATGCATGAGGCGCCACCCCCCACATACAGATGGGTGGATTCCTTGAGCATCATATCGGCCAGGACTTTGTCCTGAATGTAGTCCGCCGGCGTGTCCGGCAGCCGGCGGTAGACGTCGATTGCCTGGTGGTAGTCGACCACGTTGTGCTCGGTTTTGGTTATCATCTTGAGCGCGTCGTGCTTGCCGCAGGCCGTGACGCACTCGCCACAGCCTTTGCACTTGCTGGGGTCCGTGACCAGCAGGAACATGCCGCCCTCCTTGCCTTTGCGCGTCGGGACGTCGAAATACTTGGTCGTTCGCACGAATTGCCTGGCGACAAAGGAGTCGCCCCCACCTTGTGTGCCGAGCAAGGCGCGGTACTCGGCCTCGGGCACGACCTTGGCGATGATGGCGGTGTCCGGGCATTCCGTGACACATTCCATGCACCCGACACACTTGGCGGCGTCGAGCTCGGGGATGTCGCGGGCGATGCTCGAGAAGTCCCGCAGGCGCCCGCTGGCAGCCGGTACCCAACTGACGGCGACACCGATGTCGGCCGGCAGGTCCCTTTCCGCCGTGCCGTTTTGATACGCGCCGATGACCTCGCGTTCAAAGACGTCGGTGTCCAGGAAATTTGCGGCAAATGTCTCTAGGGGTTCATCGATGTGGCTGGGTTTCATGGGCGATCAACCTGTCAGTGTTTGTCGGGCTGCGTTACGCATCTTGGTATCGGCCTTCAGCGCGGTGCGATCCATTTCCCGCACCTCGCTATAACCGTGTTGCACGGCCTTCATGTTGTCCTGCACGACCTGCTCACCGCGGCGGCCGAAGTATTTGCGCAAGGTTTTTTCAACGGCGCCGAACAATGCCTCGTCGGTGAGCGCGTTGTTGCCGACAAAGGGGGCGACTTTGAGAAAGATGCCGAGCAATACCACGCCCTGCATGCGCAGCTGCAGGTCGGGGGAGCTGGCGACCTCGCGGGCGATCTTTACGGTGTCGAGATAGAATACGCGGACGTCCTTCTCGAGTATGCCTTGCCTTGCCTGCGGCGGGATCTGGTCCCAGATCTCGGCATCGGACTCGAAGCGGCTTTGAATGAAAACACTGCCGCCGTCGGCCAGCCCTGCCAGCGGATCGCTCGAATGGAAGGCATTGACGTCGTTGACCGGCACGAAATCCACGTGCTCCAGCTCGGAATGTTCCAATATAGGCTGATCGGCGACGGTCAGATAATAGGTCGTCGGCAGGCCTTTTTTCTCCGAACCATACTTGGGGTAGGCCTGGACATAGAGCCCGAAGATGTTCTCCACCAGCGAGGCGATCACTTTGTTGGTGGTGACCGAGCCGTAACCGCCGATGGAGTGACCGCGCATCGAGAACGCGCCTTTTGGACGCACGTCCGGGTTGTGCTGGCGTTCCAGCGCCGTGGGATGGTCGATACCCAGGGAGAAAAACCGCTTCCCGTCGTTCACCATATTTTCCACGACGGCGATGAGGTCGCCCACGCGCGTATCGCGGCTGCCGAGCCCATAGACACCGGAATAAATCCTGGGCACGGCTTGTATCACGGGATAAGCCGTCGCGCCGGCGGCGGCATCGGCGAAGCTCGCCTTGAGCTCTGTGGTCAGGGGGTTGTCTTTGGCAAGCGGGTTATCCATGCGTTCGATGACGGACACGGCCTTGCAGTTGCGCAGGTTCTCGACGATTTCAAGCGCGGGAAACGGACGGAAGGCGGTAAGATTCAGGGCGCCGACTTTCCATCCCTTCTCTTTGCGCATCCAGTCGACCGCGGCAATGGCGGTGTCCATGACCGAGCCCATCCCGACGATGGCATAAGCGGCGTCCTCGAGCCGGTAGCCGTCGACGAAGCCGTATGTCCTGCCGGTCAGTTCATGGAAACGGGCAAAGGCCTCGCGCAGATGCGTCGGCACCTCATCATAAATATAGCGCTGCGCGATCTTGCCTTTCATATAGGAATCCTGGTTCTGTACCACCCCCGTTTGCATCGGCCGGTTCGGGTCGAACAGGTTCAGCAGTTTCCCGCGGGGATCGTCGATGTAGTCCCCCATCATTTCCGGCTCCGCAAGATAGAGCCTCTCAATGGTATGCGTGGTCAGAAAGCCGTCCTGCACATTCATGAAGGGCGTATGGGCCGCCTCGGCCGCGCGCCGGGCGATCAGTGCCAGATCGTGCGCCTCCTGGGCATTGCGCGCGAAGAGCATGCCCCAGCCGGTATCGGCCACCGACATGACATCGTCGTGCCCGGCATGGACGTTCAAGGAGTGGGATGTCAGGGCGCGCGCGCCGATATGAAACACCACCGGCAGCCGTTTGCCGGCGATCGTGTACAACACCTCGGTCATCAACACCAAGCCCTGCCCGGAGGTGAAATTGGTCACGCGACCACCGGCCAGCGCAAACCCTTCGCAGGCCGAGGCGGAGCTGTGCTCGGATTCCGGCTCCAGGAAGAATAGCGTTTTCTCCCAAAGATTCTGCTGGCCGTTGGCCACGGCCAGTTGATAGCCGTTGCCCATGCCGGTGGCGGGCGTGATCGGATAGGCACAGGCGCCTTCGCCGATGTGGGTCTCCACCCACACAATCGCGCCCGACCCGTCGGTCGTGGTGGGCAGGCCCGGGTAGGGAGATTCAGGTCTGTTCTGGCTCATAGCGCTCCACTGCATTCAATCATCGTTTCTCTGCCGGCTTCCCTCTGTTCCTCCAATGGTAACCGACAGCCGGCCACCATGACAGATTTGTCCTGACAACCACAGGGAATCTTCGCCTGGCCAGGCACGACGCATTGCAGCCTGCGAAAAGCCGGAAATATGCCTTTTGTTCCGGCGGCACGGCCACGGAGAGGTGTCGTCGTATCCCTTATCTTGTCCACAATCCTTCAGGCGTGTACGGTCCCGTCAAGCGGGCGGTTGCCGGTGAGCAGCAGCTCCAGCAGCTCGTGGACCTTGCGGATTTCATTGCCGAAGGGCAGTGATTCGGCGCCGCGGAAAAACAGGCCGTGCTCAACGTTGCCCCGCTGTGCCGCAGCCAGTTGGGTTTCGATGCAGAACTGGCCGGCCTGGGCGTTACCGTCCTTGAAACCGCAATGGGTCAGACACTGCAGCTTGCTGGGACACTGCGAGCATTGCGGATCGGCCTTGGCCTTGAGCTTGTCTTCTTTGCGCAGATAGCGTTGCAGCCATGGCGTCATCACGGCGCGTGCCGGTAATCCGGCCGCGCTCATGAAAGTCACGATATCTTCCGACCTGGCCTCTGCCAGTACTTTCTTGAAGTTGGGATGGGCGTCGCATTCCTCGGTGACAGCAAACGGTGTGCCGATCTGCGCGCCGCGGGCGCCGAGGTCGAACATCGCGCGCAGTTTCTCGAAGGAATTGATGCCGCCTGCCGGGATCAGGGGTATCCTCTCCAGGGCCACACCGAGCCGCTTGAACACCTCCCGCACCTCGCGCAGGACGCGTTTGAAATCGAACCTGCTGTTGTCGACATCATCCAGTCCGCTCGCGCCCAGATGGCCGCCGGCGTAACGCGAGTGCTCGATGACAATGGCATCCGGCAGCCTTCCTTTGCGCATCCACTTTTTTAACACCGCCGCCACGCCCCGCGCCTCGGACAATATCGGGATGAGCGCAACATCCTTGTGCCCGGCCACCAGGTCCGGCAGGTCCAGCGGCAGCCCGGCGCCGACGATAATGGCGTTGGCGCCGGACTCGCATGCTACCCGTACCTGGTCGACGTACTGGCTGAGCGCCCGCATCACATTGACGGCGAGAAAGCCCTTTGGGCCGCAGATCTTGCGGGCGGAGTGGAGCTCTCGTTCCAGCGCCTCGAGACTGGTCGCGGCCAATGCCTGCGGGTCGCGGCACTTGCGGGTGCGCTGCATCAGATCCAGGTGCAGACGCCGCAGATCCACGCTCGCGATGGTGCCGATCGCGCCTTCTTTGGCCACGCTGCCAGCCAGCCGGTGGGCCGATACACCTACGCCCATGCCCCCTGGATAATAGGGAGCAAGCGGTGGCCGTGGAGGCTAAGCGCGGGAAACGGGGTTTTGATCATGTGGGTCGAGGTCCTTTTAAGAAAACGGATAAGACTAGCTTAGACGACGTTAAGTGAACTTGACCTGCGTCAACTCTGCCCTCGCCGGTGTGACGCCGGGCCGGCGACATTGACGCGGCCTAGGCATCCCGAGAGCGGTGTCGGTCCCGGCGCGCGCCCCGCCCATCGTTGGGGCGCCGAATCGCGGGAATCCGTATCGATCGCCGCGATAAATGACTGGAATCCGCCGGGCAGCGGTCGCACGCACTGCCCCCGCAGCGCTATACTTGATTATATGAGGGGAGCCCCAGACTTGCCTGTCTGAACTCTGGCCAAGAAAAGCCCAGGGCCCGCTCTTATTGCAAGGTCAACGATGCCATATCCAGGGACGCTATGGGGTGCGGTGATGGGCACTGTCCGTCGCACGCGCCGGGACCGGCTTTCGCAGCGGAAGCAAGCCACTTTGGCCGCCGGAGAGCCCGTGTGCCTGCCTGCAAACACGGGGCCGAGGACGGCCGTCAGGCGGGCGGCAGGGGATCGCGCCGCCAGTGCCGCTCCTGAGGTCAGGGGTCTGCCCCACCTGGCTGGTTGGTGCCTGTGTTACCTTCTGTTTTTTTGTGTTCCAATCGGCCAGGCCAATGCACAGCCGAGTTACACCCTGGAAGTCGTTCCGCAGTTTCCGCGGCTCGTTATCCACCGCGACTGGACACCGCTGGTCGAGTATCTGTCGCGGGAGACCGGGGCCTCGATCCAATTGAAGCTGCACGACAGCATTCCCGGTTTTGAGGTCGCGGTGCTGCGCGGCGGACCTGATTTCGCCTTTATGAATCCCTATCAGGCGATCAAGGCAAAAAAACAGCAGGGCTACATCCCGCTGGTGCGTGACAGTGCCCGGGCCCTGAAGACCATTCTGGTGGTCAAGAAGGACAGTCAGATCAGGACACTGCAAGACCTCAACGGCAAGCTGATAGCGTTTCCCTCGCCCAACGCCTTTGCCGCATCACTGTATGCCCGCGCCTTGTTGACCGATAAAAACATAGAGTTCATTCCGCGCTATGTCCTGACCCATCCGAATGTGTATCGTCATATCATTCTCGGCAAGGCCACGGCCGGTGGCGGGGTGGAAGGGACCCTGGCGAGGGAATCCTCAGCTATCAGGGACCAACTGCGCACCGTATATACCGGCCCTGGTCTGGCGCCGCATCCCCTGTGTGCGCACCCGCGGGTCCCGGCGGTGCTGCGCGAGGCCGTGACCCGGGCCATATTGGATCTTCCGCGCGATAAACCCAACGGCCTGCGATTGCTTGAAGCCGTCCAGTTGCCAAAACCGGTGAGGGCGCAATACGCAAGGGATTATCAGTCGCTCGAGCGGCTCGATCTGGACAAATATCTGTCGCGGGTCGACGGAGGGCGATGATGAAAGGCCTGGCGCGTGCAAGGTCCTGGTTGCTGCCGCGGCGGCTGGTCACCCAGGTGTCACTGCTCGGCGCCTTACTCCTGACCGCGACCCTGGTCGCCTACAGCTGGTATACCGCCGGCAAGCAGGCGGATTTCGCCGCAAGCTCCATGCGGCAGCAGGTGCAGGCCCTGGCCAGGAACCTCGCGGCCGCGAGCGCCGATTATCTGCTCGCCAGTGATTTCGCGTCACTGGAGCAGCTGCTCGTCAAGGCCAGCGATTTCCCCGAGGTCACTCGAATCCAGGTAAGCGATGTGACAGGCGAGCTCGTCGGCGATATCGAGCGTGGGCCGGACGGAACGCCGGTTGTCCGTTTCGGCGCAGAGCGTCTCGTCCCCCCGGTACCCACCGAGCCCGTGACCCGTGTGGAGCATAAAAGCCTGGTGCAGTGGCACCCCGTCATCGCCGGTACGCTGCTTGGCTGGGTCAAGATTCACTACAGTCTCGAGCTCATAGATCACGCACAAACACAGATGTGGCGCGACACGCTGATCGCCGGTCTGTTCGCACTGTCCGCCGGCGTCGCGCTGTTGGTGCTGCTGCTTAGAAGGAGGATGTCGGCCATCCACGTGGCGACCCAGTTTGCCCAGAAACTTTATGAATTAAAGGGCAGCCAGATGCCGGTGGATGACAGTGCGGTGGAGATCTCGGCCCTGGCGGATGCCCTCAACGACGCCTCCGCGCGGCTGTTCGAGACCGCGAAAGATCTCAGGGACCAGAAATTCGCCCTCGACGAGAGCTCGATTGTGAGCATTACCGATGTCGACGGCCGTATCACATACGTCAATGACACGTTCTGTCAGATCAGCGGCTACCCGCGCGAGGACTTGCTGCGGCTGAACCAGCATTTCCTCGCCGCGGACTTCTATCCCGAGGCCTTTTTCGAGGAGCTGTGGGCGATCATCAGACAAGGCAAGGTCTGGCGCGGCGAGCTCAAGCAGTGCAGAAAAGACGGTGGTTTCTACTGGGTGAACGCCACCATCGTGCCCTTCGTCGATCAGAACGGTAAGCCCTATCAGTACGTGGCGGTGCAGACCGATATCACCGAGCGCAAGCACGTCGAGACTCAGCGTGACGAGTTGTCGAGCGCGCTCGAGCAGACGGCCGATTCGGTGATCATCACCGATCGCTTGGGCGTGATCAAATATGTCAACAGGGCATTCGGGGAAACCACGGGATACAGTGCCGATGAGGTCATCGGCAAGACGCCGCGACTGATCAAGTCCGGGGGGCTGGGTAGGGAGTTCTACCAGCGGCTTTGGGGGACCATTGTCAGCGGACGGGTGTTCAGGGATGTGTTCATCAACCGCAAGAAGAACGGCGAGCTCTATTACGAAGAAACGACGATTACGCCGCTCAGGGATGAGCACGGGGAAATCACCGAGTTTATTTCCACCGGTAAGAACATCACCGAGCGCATGCAGGTACAGGAGCACCTTCAATATCTCGCCCATCATGATGTACTGACGGGCTTGCCGAATCGCGTGCTGTTTCTCGATCGACTCAATCAGGCCATTGCCCGGGCGCGTTGGAACAATTGGGCGGTGGCGGTGTTGTTCCTGGACTTGGACCGTTTCAAGGTAATCAACGACACCCTCGGCCATGAGATCGGCGACCGCCTGCTGCAGGCCGTGGCGTCCCGGCTCAAGAAATGCGTCCGCGAAGGCGATACCGTCGGCCGGCTTGGCGGCGATGAATTCACCGTGCTGCTCGAGGACATCGCCTCGCAGGAAGATGTTCCTACGGTGGCGCGTAATATCATCAATGCCCTTTCCCGCCCGATGGTAGTTGACGGGCGTGAGTTGTTTGTGACCGTCAGTATAGGTATCAGCGTGTTTCCCGGCGACGGTGCCGATGGCGCCGAGCTGCTCAAAAACGCCGATACGGCGATGTACAGCGCCAAGGAAGAAGGGCGCAATACCTTCCAGTTCTATTCCGCCGATATGGGTATCAGCGCCTTTACGCGCTTGAATCTGGAAACCAGCCTGCGCCACGCCATGCAGCGCCTTGAATTTCTGCTCCACTACCAGCCCCAGGTCGATCTGACCACGCGCAAGGTGACCGGTGTGGAGGCCCTGTTGCGCTGGCGGCATCCGGAGCTGGGATTGGTGCCGCTCGATGATTTCATACCGCTTTTGGAAGAGACGGGTCTTATCATCCCCGTCGGCGAATGGGTGCTGCAGACGGCTTGTTCGCAGATGCGCGCCTGGCAGCAGGCGGGCCTCGAACCCGGGCGTATCGCCATCAATTTGTCCAGCCGTCAGTTTACCGAGTCGAATTTTGCCGAGACTGTGGCCAGTATTCTCGACGAAACAGGACTGGATCCGCACTGCCTCGAGATCGAGATCACCGAAAGCGTCATCATGCAACACACGCAGCTGACGATGGACACATTTCAGACGCTGGGGGCGCTGGGCGTGCGCATCGCCATCGACGACTTTGGTACTGGGTATTCCTCGCTCAGCTATCTCAAACGGTTTCCCATCGATATTCTCAAGATCGACCGCTCATTCGTTCGCGACGTGACGACCGATCCTGACGACGCCGCCATCGTCCAGGCCATCATCGCCATGGCCCGGAGCCTGAAGCTGGACGTGATCGCCGAAGGGGTCGAGACCCAGGACCAACTGGCATTCCTGCGCGCGCAGCGTTGCGACGGCCTGCAGGGGAATCTGTTCAGCCCGCCACTGCCGGCCGAGGATATTGTTCCGCTGTTTCAGAAAAAGCTGTCGGTTGTGGGGGCTTGACACGGTCTGTCCGCGGCGTTGCGCGCGGCCGTGCCCGGTTGTCTAAGGCAGACACTCGCGGCCGTACGGCCTCACGTGCCGGCATTTCGCCGCGGCGCATGTGCTGCCGCCCCCTGCGGCCCGCCCCATTTTTCAGACCATTACTAGGTGTTTGCATCCCTGGATCGCGGGAAGTGCTGATTTATTCAGGGCTTTCTTTACAAAAATTAACAGATTTATTAGGTGGTTTTTGTCATATTTTCATCCATGCCTGAGCTAGCCGATGGCACAGCGAGCGGCTATTCTTTTTTGTACGCCAATTGTTAACGCCATTTATCGTGCATTGCCTGCTACAGGCGCCACGCGGTAATGGCTGGCTTTCCCTCTAACCATATCGACCGACACAGTGAGTAAAGGATCAAAACCAAGAGCAAGGCTTCCTCAGCATCGGACAGGTAAAGCGAGTAGGTTTTCGTGGATCAAAAAGCAGAAGTCAATTGGCAAGGCACGCCGCTAAGAGACGTTACTACTGACGGACTCTGCATTACAGAGACGGACGGGCGGGTGCGGGAGGTCAATCAGGCCTACTGTCAGCTGCTCGGATATTCCAAGGAAGAGCTTCTCGGCATGACCCTGGCCGGGCTCGACGCCGCCGACAATCCCACCGAGCTTAAGCACCACATTGATCAGACCATTGCGAGCGGCGAGAGCCGCTTTGTGACCTGCCAGCGGACCAAGGACGGGCAGCCGGTCGATCTTCAAGTGACGCTACGCTACGTGGATATAGGACCGGAGCCGTATTTGTTTGCCTCATTGCGTGACCTGCGTGACCACAAGCGGGCGGCGGAAGCGCACAGCGAAAACGAAGAACGTTTCCGGCGTGCCTTTGACCATGCACCGATCGGCATGGCCCTGATAGACGTCAACGAACGATTCATGCAGGTCAACGGGGCCCTGTGCGAGATTCTGGGTTACACCGAAGAACAACTGCTTTCTACAACGGTTCCCGCCATCACCCACCCCGACGACCGCCAGGCGGAAGCGGGCCACAAGACGCGGGTACGTTCGGGTGAGATCGAGCACTTCGAGATGGAGAAGCGCTATATCCACGCCGACGGCCACGTGGTCTGGGGCCGGCTGTGCGTGTCGCCGGTCACGAATGGGGGTGGGAAGCCGCTTTACTATATCGGGCAACTCGAGGACATCACTGAGCGCAAGTGGGCGGAGGAGGCCTTGGGGGTCAAGGATCGCGCCATCGCCTCGGCGATCAATGCCATCGCAATGGCAAATCTCGAGGGTGAGCTCACCTATGTGAACCGCGCGTTTCTCGATCTTTGGGGTTATGACCACAGCGTCGAGGTCCTGGGCCGGTCCGCAGTGGACTTCTGGCAATCACCCGAGCAGGCACCTGAGGTCGTCAAGGCGCTGCATAATCAGGGCAGCTGGCGCGGAGAGCTGATCGCGAAGAAAAAGGACGGTTCATTTGTCGATGTCGAGCTGTCCGCGAGCATGGTGCTCGATGCCGGCAAGCGTCCGCATTGTTTGATGGCGTCGTTCATAGATGTCGCCGGGCGCAAGCGGACGGAACAGGCCTTGCGATCCAGTGAAGAAAGGTATCGGCATCTTGTCGAAATCGTTCCTCATGGGATTCAAGGGAATGATCTCAACGGCATCATCACCTTCGCTAACCGGGCGAATCGCGCCATTTACGGTTACGAGGAGGGTGAGTTGGTGGGGAAGGCGATCTGGGATTTCGCCGTCGATGACGCGGAGCGCGAACGCACCCGAGACTACTTCGCTCAACTGGTGAAAGACCAGCCTGAACCGTCGCCCTTTATGTCGCAAGATGTGACCAAGGACGGCCGCGTTATCGATGTCCAGGTTGACTGGAATTACAAGCGAGACCAAGAGGGGCGGCTCACCGGGTTTATCTCTGTCATCACGGACATCACCGAACGTGTCACTGCGGCGCACTCGCTGCAAAAGGAGCGGGAGTCCCTGCAGGCGGTGCTCGATACCGCGGTCGATGGCATTATCGCCATTGACGAACATGGCGCCATCGAGTCGTATAACCCCGCGGCGGAGCGCATCTTTGGGTACTCGCAGGAAGAGGTGGTTGGGCAGAATGTGGCAATGCTGATGCCCGAACCCGACCGCAGTCAACACCAGAAGTATATCGAGAAATATCTACGCACGGGCAAAGCCAAGATCATCGGTAAAGGACGCGAGACAATAGGACAACGAAAAGACGGCTCTACGTTTCCTTTAGAACTGGCCATAAGCGAGGTACGGTCGGGTGATCAGCATGTCTTTACCGGGATCGTGCGCGATATTACCGAACGCAAGCGTGCCGAGGCGGCGCTGCAGGATAGCGAAATCAGATTCAGAACTATTCTTGAAAACGCACCCGTTATGATCGATTCCTTCGACCAGGGTGGGCGTTGTCTCTTATGGAACAAGGAATGCGAGAGGACCCTGGGTTGGAAGGCCGAGGAAGTCAGCGCTTGTGATGATCCGCTTTCGTTGGTTTATCCTGATCCTCAAGTACGCGAGAAGGCGTTGGGCTGCATCCAAAAAGCCGATGGTGTTTTCCGTGAATACAGTGTTTTGGCAAAAGACGGTTCTACTCGCGTTCAGTTGTGGGCCGACTTTCGGCTGCCAAACGGGACGCTGATTTCCACCGGATTTGACATCACCGAGCGCAAACAGGCGGAGGAGGCGCTGCGCGAGAGCGAGGCGCGGTATCGCAGCCTGTTTGAGGATTCGCCGATCTCCCTGTGGGAGGAAGATTTCTCGCAAGTCAAAGATCTCATTGACGGCCTACCGGCCTCTGCCATCGCTGACCTTAGAGCCCACTTCAAGGCGCATCCGGAATTCGTGGCTCATTGTGCTGCGTTGGTGCGGATATTCAACATTAATCAAGCCACACTGAAACTCTGCAAGGCCAGCAGCAAAGAGCAACTTTACCAGGGATTAGGCGCAATCTTTTCAGACGATTCATTGAGCGTGTTTCAAGAGGAACTGCTTGTCCTCGCTGAAGGCGCCACCCGCTTTGAGAGCGAAGGGGTTCAGCGGGACCTGGTGGGCAATGAAGCGCCAATCTTTCTATCGCTCTCCATTGCGCCGGGATATGAGAACACATGGGCGAAAGTGTTCGTTTCCATCATCGATATCACCGAGAGCGAGCGGGCAAAGCAGGCGCTGCGGGAGAGCGAGGACCGCTTCCGCAACCTCGTTGAAAACACGACCGACTGGGTATGGGAAGTGGACGCCAAGGGTGTTTACACCTACTGTAGTCCCCGGTGCCAGGAGTTGTTGGGCTTTGCCCCCGACGCGCTGATCGGCAAGACGCCGTTTGAGCTCATGCCCGAGCACGAGGCGCGACGCGTGGCCGAGGTCTTCACCCGCATGGTGGAGGCCCAAGAACCCTTCGCCCGCCTGGAGAATAGCAATCGCCACCGGGACGGCCGGAATGTCATCTTGGAGACCAGCGGCGTGCCGGTCTTTGAGCCGGACGGCACGCTTCGCGGGTACCGCGGGATCGACCGCGACATCACGGAGCGCAAACGGGTGGAGCGGGAACTGCACGAAAGCCAGCGCGTGTTGAATACCCTGATGAGCAATCTGCCCGGCATGGCCTATCGCTGCCGCCATAACGAAGACTGGTCATCGGAGTTTGTCAGCGAGGGGTGTCTGGCCTTGACGGGCTACGCACCCGATGACTTTGTCGCCAACAAAAACATTTCTTTTCAGCAATGCATTCATCCTGACGATCTGGATGCCGTATCAAATGACATAGAAATCGCGATCCAGGGGAAAAAATCCTTTGAGCTTGTCTATCGACTCGTTACCGCGACAGGAGAAATAAAATGGGTCTGGGAACAGGGGCGCGGTGTGTACGCGCCCGACGGCGCGCTTGCCGCTCTGGAAGGCTTTATTACTGACATTACCGATCGCAAGCAGGCAGAGGACAAAATAGCAGCCTCCGAACAAGAGCTCAGCACGATCCTGGACAGCATGCAGGATACCTATTACCGCACCGACAGGGAGGGTCGTTTGACGCGGGTGTCGCCGTCAGTGCTTGAGCTGTCGGGTCATACCCAGGAAGAAATCATTGGCACGCTGTTGGCGGACCATTATGTGAATCCCGACGACCGCATACGATTCCTCGAGAAACTGAAGGCGCAGGGCGGCGTAGTGCTAAATCATGAAACCCTGCTCAAGGCCAAGGACGGGTCCCCTGTCTGGGTGTCCACCAATGCGCATTACTATTATGACCAACACGGTAATATCGCCGGCGTCGAAGGCACGACTCGTAACATTACGCAGCTAAAGCAGGCGGAGGAACTGCAACGACGGTTTGGAAGAATACTCGACAACTCCTTCAACGAGATCTATATCTTCGATGCCGAGACCCTGCATTTTCTGCAGGTCAACCGCGGCGGGTTGAATAATCTTGGCTACGCGTCAGAAGAGATCAAACAACTGACCCCGCTGGACCTCAAGCGTGATTTTAGCCGCGAGGCGTTTATGGAGCTGATCCGGCCGTTGCGTGAGGGCAGCGAAGAGAAGGTGGTGTTCGTTACCCGCCATCGGCGCAATGACGGTTCCTATTATCCCGTGGATGTGAACCTGCAGCTGGCCCGGGACGAGACGCCGCCGGTGTTCGTCGCCATTATTCAGGATATTAGCGAGCGCCTGCAGGCGCAGGAGGCGCTGCGCGAGAGCGAGACGCAGGTCCGGCTATCCAAGGCGCAGATGGTCAAGCTGTCCCGCGCCCTCGAACAGACTGCCGATTCGATCAGCGTCATGGACCGCGGTGGTTTGATCGAGTACGTCAATGCAGCCTTCGAGAAGATCACCGGCTACAGTACGGAAGAAGTCATAGGCACCAAGGGATCTGTCACCGGATCCGGACATCGCGCCCAGGACTCCGATAGTGCGCTCTGGCAGAAGCTGCTCGCAGGCGAGGTTGTTAGTGATGTGCTCATTAACAGAAGGAAGGACGGCGGTCTTTTTTACGAAGAAAACACCATCACCCCCATAAAAGACAACGACGGGAATATCACCCATTTTGTCTCGAGCGGGAAAGACATCACTGAGCGCATGCAGACCGAGCAACGTCTGCAGTATCTGGTGCATCACGATGCATTGACCGAGCTGCCCAATCGCGCCCTGTTCATGGACCGGGTGAGCCAGATACTGGCCCGCGCGCAGTGGCGCGATCGCGCCGTCGCCGTGCTGTTCCTGGATCTCGACCGCTTTAAGATAATCAACGACACCCTGGGCCACGAAGCCGGTGACCGCTCGTTGCAGCGACTATCAAAGCGCTTGACTACGTGCGTGCGTGACGGCGATACCGTGGCCCGTGTTGGCGGGGATGAGTTTGCGATTGTGCTTGACGATATCGCGCTGGCGGACAGCGTCGCCATCGTTGCGCGTAAGATTCTGGAGGCCCTTCCCCGTCCGTTTGTGATCGACGGGCACGAGTTCTATGTGACCACGAGCATCGGCATCAGTCTTTACCCCGAGGACGGTGTTGATGCGCAGACCCTGCTCAAGCACGCCGATATCGCCATGTACCGGTCCAAGGAGCAGGGGCGCAATACCTATCAGTTCTACTCGGAACACATGAGCACCAAGGCCTTCGAACGGTTAAATCTCGAGACCAGCCTGCGGCATGCGCTGGAACGCGAGGAATTCCGGCTGTATTACCAGCCGCAGGTGGACCTGGAGAGCGGCCGGGTAACCGGCGTGGAGGCGCTCCTGCGCTGGCAGCACCCGGACCTGGGGTTGGTGGCGCCGGTCGATTTCATCCCGCTGCTGGAGGAAACCGGGCTCATTCTGCCCGTCGGGGAATGGGTGCTGTGGACCGCCTGCAACCAGATCAAATCCTGGCAGGAGGCGGGCCTCGAGCCCGTGCGCATGGCCATCAACCTCTCGGGTCGACAGTTCGATGAACCGCATCTCGTAGACAGGATAACCGAAATTATGCGCGAGGCGGGTTTGGACCCGATATGGCTTGAATTCGAAATCACGGAGAGCGTTCTCATGAAGAACGAGCGCCCGACCATGGAGGCATTTCAGGCGCTGGAGGCGGCCGGTGTCCGGTTCGCGATCGATGATTTTGGTACCGGTTATTCTTCGCTGAGTTATCTGAAACGTTTTCCCATCGATACTATCAAGATTGACCGTTCTTTCATCCGCGATGTAACGGTCGATCCGGACGACGCCGCCATCGCCCAGGCCATTATTGCCATGGGCCGAAGCCTCAAGCTGCATGTCATCGCCGAGGGCGTGGAGACTCAGGAGCAGCTTGCGTTCCTGCGCGAGCAGCAATGTCACGGCATGCAGGGCTACCTCTTCAGCCGGCCGGTCCCGGCGGAAGAAATCACCCCGCTGCTACAGAAGACGCTATCCGAGATTGATCAAAATGAGTAGCCGTCGCCCAACTTATAGTTAATGAACAAGGCGACGGTTAGCAGCGCCAGCGCGCCCGCCTGGTGCGCCGCGGCCAGCGCCACAGGTACGACGTAGAGCAGCGCACTGATGCCGAGCCCCACCTGTATCACAAGCATCGCCAACAGCAGATGAAACGCGATCCGTGTCTGGCTGTCGGTGCCGGTCCGTTGAGCCGGAAACCAGTAGGCCGGAATCAGCAGGCACAACACGCCCGCGAGCAGGCGATGGTTAAACTGTACGGTCGCGATGTTCTCGAACAGATTGATCAGCACCGGTTGCATGGCGAACATCCCCTCCGGCACCCAGCGGCCGTTCATCAACGGAAAGGTGTTAAAGGCGAATCCCGCCTTGGTGCCGGCGACGAACCCCCCGGAGATGATCAGCAGACAGATTGAAGCGGTGACGATAATACCGAAGCGCCTCAGCCGCTTTCGGCCCGGCTCGTTCGCGCGTCCGGAATCGGGCAGCAGCAGGCGCAGGGCCACCCAGAACATGAATCCGTAGATGGCCATCGCGGCAACGAGGTGGGCCGTTAACCGGTATTGACTCACATGTGGCTTGTCCACCAGCCCGCTCTTGACCATGTACCAGCCCAACAGCCCCTGTAAGGCCCCCAGTACGAACAGCATGCCCAGTTTGGGCAGCAGCGGTCGGCCGATTTTTTTTGTCATGAGAAAATAGAGAAAGGGCAGCAGGAACGCCAACCCGATGGCGCGCCCGAGCAGGCGGTGGCTGTATTCCATCCAGAAAATGGACTTGAATTCCCGCAGACTCATACCGCGGTTGATCTCGCGGTATTCGGGGAACTGTTTGTACTTGTCAAACGTCGCCTCCCACTGGGACCCGGTTAGCGGAGGCACCACTCCCATGATCGGGTCCCACTCCACCATCGACAGACCCGAGCGCGTCAGCCGTGTGACGCCGCCGAGCACCACCATGACGAAAATCAGGGCGCAGCACACGAGCAGCCAGAGCGCGATGGCCTTGGGCTGAGGGGTATGAGCCGAGAGCAGTGACATAGGGTGCGATGCGCCGGTTTTGAACAGGTCCAAGTCTAATGCGTTTTGGCGGGCGGCGGTAGTCGGCCCCGCCTGCTTAAGGGCCCGTCGCCGGTTTCGGCGCCGCCTTGACCTAGGTCAAGGCGGTCAACTTTTGTCCTAGTGCACCCTATCATCCGCGGGTCACGGTGATAATAACAAGCAGTGTCCCGGCCGGACAGGACATGTCCGGCGTCCTTGGCCCCGCGGTCTGCATTGCTGAGAGCGCCAGGGATGCGGTGGTCGGGAGCAAGGTAACGGGATCAGGACATGGCGGTCGCACCCTTAGTGCTGCCTGGCCTGATCCTCACCCGAGGAGGAGCGAATGATAGAACCGGTGGCATTGGAAAATTTTTTCATCGCGTTTTTTTCCGCCGCGATGGTCATTATCTGTGGCGCGCTCTATGCGCTGCTTTTCGCCTACGCGCGCGTCCACCGCCAGCCCCGGCTGATGCCGCTCGCCTACGGCGCCTACGGATTGCATTTCATCTCAGTCATGGTGCTGGCCTATGCCATGAACCTGAACGGTTTCTGGCAGATCGTCGTGGTCGCCATGCTGGTCGGTTATCTGCTCGCACCCCACGGCATCTGGTACCTGTGCCAGGGGACCCATACCGCGGAAGCGGCGGGTGGCGCCGGCGACGGATCATCCAGCGGTTAACTTTTTACAGCCAATCATCAACGGAGGAAGCTCTCATGAACAACACGCCCTGGTGGGCCAGCGAGGATGTGTGGCGCAAGATCGCCGTGTGGATCACGGCGTTCATGTTCGTCGTCCTGATCTTCCTGACCTTCGACAGCGTATCGAAGATCACGGCGGGCAGCGAGCGCGTGCCGCCCTACAGCGTGATCAATAAACGCATCGGTTACGAGTTCAACGCCGAGCGCAATATGCAAGTGCCCGTGATCGGGGAGCAGGCGCCGTTGTTCGGACAGGCGCTGACCGAGGAAGAGGCCGAGGCGCTGGTCACCCATGGCAAGAAAGTGGTTCAGGGCCGTAACTGCATGAACTGTCATACGCTGCTCGGCAACGGCGCCTATTTCGCGCCCGATCTGACCAAGGCCTGGCTGGACCCGGCCTGGGGCAACGAGGCCTCGCGCGAGACCCTGATGACGATGTTCCTCAAGGACCCGACCAACAACGCGCGCACCTTCGGTAGCGGGCGCAAGATGCCGAACATGAATCTCACCGATGAGGAGACCCGGGCCGTGATCGCCTTTCTCAAATGGATGTCGAGCATCGATACCAACGGCTTCCCCTATAACTTCAAAACGATACAACAGGAGGGCTAGGCATGGCCATCGGGGTACTTGACAGTGCGAACCTGAACGGCGGCCAGAAGCTGGCCGTCAAATACTTTACCGCCGCGGTAGCGCTTTTCGTCGCCCAGATCCTGTTCGGCATCCTCGCCGGCCTGCAGTATCTGATGCCCGAATTCCTCTACAACGTATTGGATTTCAACGTCAACCGCATGGTGCACATCAACGCCATGATAGTGTGGATGCTGTTCGGCTTCATCGGCGCGGTCTATTGGTTGATCGAGGACGAGGCCGGGATAGAGGTCGTCGGTCTCAAGCTCGGCAATCTGGCCTTCTGGTTGTTCACGTCGGCCGTCACCGTGGTCGTGGTGGTCTATCTGTTCATCCAGACCGGTCCCGGCACCGACACCACCCGCTGGCTGATCAACGAGGGCCGCGAGTACATCGAGGCGCCGCGCTGGGCCGATATCGGGATTGTCGTGTGTATGCTGATCTTCTTCTATAACGCCGCCGCCACCTTCATGAAGGGCCGCTGGAGCGGTATCAGCGGGGTGCTGGTACTCGATCTCGTGGCGCTGGCCGGGCTCTATCTCGCCGGCATGTTCTATGTGACGAACATCTCCGTCGATCAGTACTGGTGGTGGTGGGTGATCCACCTCTGGGTCGAGGCCACCTGGGAGGTGCTGGTAGGCTGCATCATGGCCTGGGGCCTGATGAAGACCCTGGGGGCGCGCCGCAAGATCGTGACCACCTGGCTGTACATCGAGGTGGCGCTGATGTTCGGTTCCGGCATCCTGGGACTGGGTCATCACTATTTCTGGATCGGCACCCCTGAGTACTGGTTCTCCATTGGCGGGTTTTTCTCGGCATTAGAGCCCATTCCGCTGGTGGCGATGGTGGTGCACGCGGTCTACGACTCCGGTGTGCATCGCTTCAAGAACGCCAACCACCCGGCGCTCGCCTGGTTGATCGCGCACGCCTTCGGCAACTTCTTCGGCGCCGGTGTATGGGGCTTCATGCACACCTTGCCGCAGATCAACCTCTACACCCATGGCACCCAGTGGACCTCCTCGCACGGGCATCTGGCGTTCTTCGGTGCCTACGCCACCATCAATATCGCCGTGTTCTATCTCGCCATACAGAAATGGCGCGGTAATGTGTGGATGGCGGGCGGGCTGGCCGATAACGGCTGGAAGTGGAAGTGGTCGCTGGCGCTGCTCAATATCGGTGTCGTCGGCATGACCATGGCCCTGCTCATCGCGGGCTACGAGCAGTCCTTTATCGAGCGGGCGGTGGGAGGCTCCACCTGGTCCGGTTATTTCGCCGCCCAGACCAACCCCTGGTTCATGCAGGGCATGTGGTGGCGCCAGCTCTTCGGCTGGGTGACGGCCGCCGGCGTGGTGTTGCTGGTCTGGGATCTGGTGACCATCGGCAGGGGCGAGACCCGCGCCGCGGAAATGCCTGAGGTGGAGGCGCCGGAGCCGGGCGGTGCGGCGGCGACCGCGGGTGCCTAGGCAGGCAGCTTGAGCCCATAAACAAGGCGGGCACCCGCGCCAGGCGCGGGTGCCGCATTTCGCCGAAAACGAGATATTGATATGGAGGGGCGATCACAATGAAATCCACCATGAGTTCACGAACTGCGTGCGTCACAGTGTTGACGGCGCTGATTCTGGCCACCGGCCTGGCACAGGCCGCAGAAAAGAAGGACCATCCGGGCACGGCGGAGCCGGAGATGCGCTACAAGGGCGCGCCGTCGCCGATCCCGCCGGGCGCAGCCAAAGAGACTATCAGCCCGAAGGCGCCGCGGCTGAGCAAGGACGAGTTTGCCCGCTCCAAGCAGGTCTACTTCGAGCGCTGCGCCGGTTGCCACGGGGTGCTGCGCAAGGGGGCGACCGGCAAGCCGCTGACCGCCGATATCATGCTCAAGCGCGGCACTCAGTACCTCAAGGCCTTCATCAACTACGGTTCGCCCGCCGGCATGCCCAACTGGGGGGCCTCCGGTGAGCTGACCGCCAAAGAGGTCGATATGATAGCGCGCTACCTGCAGCACGAGCCGCCGGTGCCGCCGGAGTTCGGCATGGAGGAAATGAAGGCCAGCTGGAAGGTGCTGGTGCCGGTGAACAAGCGCCCGACGAAGCAGATGAACACCATCAACCTGGACAACCTGTTCTCGGTGACGCTGCGCGATAGCGGTGAGGTGGCGCTGATCGACGGCGATACCAAGAAAATTGTCAATGTCGTCAAGACCGGCTACGCCGTGCACATCTCACGGCTGTCGTCCTCCGGGCGTTATCTTTATGTTATCGGCCGCGATGCCAAGATCAATCTCATCGATCTATGGATGAAGGCCCCGGACAACGTCGCCGAGATCAAGATCGGGCTGGAGGCGCGCTCGGTCGAGACCTCCAAGTACAAGGGCTTCGAGGACAAATACGCCATCGGCGGGGCTTATTGGCCGCCGCAATACGTGATCATGGGCGGCGACACGCTGGAGCCGCTGAAGATCGTCTCCACCCGCGGGATGACCGTCGATACCCAGGAGTTTCATCCGGAGCCGCGTGTGGCCTCCATCGTGGCCTCCCATGCCCATCCGGAATTTGTCGTCAACATCAAGGAGACCGGCAAGATCCTGATGGTGAACTATGCCGATATCGAGAATCTGAAAGTGACCACTATCGACGCCGCCCGCTTCCTGCATGACGGCGGCTGGGATTCGACCAAACGTTATTTCCTGGTCGCGGCCAACAAGTCCAACAAGATCGCGGTGGTGGACTCCAAGGAGGACAAGCTCGCGGCCATGGTGGAAGTCGGTCAGATTCCGCATCCGGGCCGTGGCGCCAACTTCAAGGACCCGCAGTACGGCCCGGTGTGGGCCACCGGCCACCTGGGCGACGACACCATCGCCGTCATCGGCACGGATCCCGGCTGGTTGAACAAGAAACACGCCTGGAAAGTGGTGCGCACCTTGAAGGGTCAGGGCGGCGGGTCGCTGTTCATCAAGACCCATCCCAAGTCCACCAATCTATGGGTGGACACGCCGCTGAATCCCGACACGAAAATCAGCCAGTCGGTGGCGGTATTCGATCTCAAGAGCCTCGATAAAGGCTACGACGTCCTGCCCATCGCCGATTGGGCCGAGCTGGGCGAAGGGCCCAAGCGCGTGGTTCATCCGGAGTACAGCATGGACGGCAGCGAGGTCTGGTTCTCGGTGTGGAACGGCAAGGAACAGCAGTCCGCCATCGTCATAGTCGATGACAAGACGCGCAAGCTCAAGCACGTGATCAAGGACAAGCGCCTGGTAACGCCAACCGGCAAGTTCAACGTCTACAACACACAGCGCGATATCTACTAAAGCGTGGTAGGGAGCGGGGCGGGCGCGATCCCGCCCCTTCGGTGGCAGATGGCAAACGCTTGGGATTCCCGGTATATGCGCATCATCGTGCTGGCACTCGCATTGCTCTGGTCGTTGTTCGCAGCAGCGGCGCAGGATATCGCGCCCGCCCGCCAGGCCGAGCTGCGGCATCTGTTGAAGCACGATTGCGGGTCCTGCCACGGCCTGACACTGCGGGGCGGTCTCGGCTCGGCGCTCACAGCCGAGGCGCTGGCGGACCGGCCGGCAGCCGCGCTGCGTCAGTCCATTCTGGACGGCCTGCCGGGAACGCCGATGGCGCCGTGGCGGGAGTTGCTGAGCGAGGCGGAAGTGGACTGGCTGGTACAGCAATTAAAGCGAGGCAGCGGTGTCGCACCTTGATGACATGGAAAAGAGGCGCTTTGTCACGGTCTTAACTATGACCGTCGCGCTGGGCCTGTTCGCCTGCGCCGGCGTGCGCGGGACCGGCGATCTCGGGATTGTGATCGAACGCGCCAGCGGCCACGCCCTGGTGGTGGAGACCACCACCAACCGTCGGCTGGCCCGCGTCGGCGGACTGGGTGATCTGTCCCATGCCTCGGTCGTGTATTCGCGCGATGAGCGCTATGCCTTCGTGTTCGGGCGTGACGGTGGCCTCACCAAGGTGGATCTGCTGCGTGGCCGCGTGGTGCGCCGGGTGGTGCAGGCGGGCAACGCCATCGGCGGCGCCATCTCCCAGGACGGCAGCCTGGTCGCGGTGTCCAACTACGAACCGGGCGGGGTACGGATCTTCTCTGCCGCGACCCTGGAACCCGTGGCCGAGATCCCGGCGGTATACGGGGAGGGCCAGCGGTCCAAGGTTGTGGGGCTGGTGGACGCGCCGGGCCAGCAGTTCGTGTTCACGCTCTACGACGCGGACGAGATCTGGGTGGCCGATGTGCGCACGCCATCGACGCCGCGCATCCGCAAGTTCAAGCATATCGGCAGGCTGCCCTATGACGCCCTGATCACGCCCGACGGTCGTTACTACATCGCCGGATTATTCGGCGAGGATGGCATGGCCCTGCTCGATCTCTGGAACCTTGATGCCGGTGTGCGGCGCATCCTCCAGGACTACGGCCGCGGCCAGCAGAAGCTGCCGGTCTATAAGATGCCCCACCTGGAGGGCTGGGCGATGGTGGGGGACTATGCCTTCATGCCGGCCGTGGGCCAGCACGCCGTGCTGGTGGTCGACCGGCGCAACTGGCGACAGGTGGCGCGAATTCCGGTCCACGGCCAGCCGGTGTTCGTCATGGGCCGGCCCGACGGGCGTGAGGTCTGGGTAAACTTCGCCCATCCGCGCAACGACACCGTGCAGGTGATCGACGCGACCGGCCGCAAGGTGGTCAAGACCTTGAAGCCGGGCAAGGCGGTGATGCACATGGAGTTCACCCCGCGCGGCGAGGCCGTGTGGTTGTCGGTGCGCGACGCCGACAAGGTGCAGATCTATGACACCGCCACCTATGAGCGTCTGGCCAGCCTGCCGGCGGACAAGCCCAGCGGGATTTTCCTGACGGCACGGGCGCACAAGATTGGTTTGTAGCCTTGAGTCAAAGGGTCCTGCGCAGAGGAAATACGGTACATGCCGCAAACGAACAACAAATCACAAGGCCTTCCGCCATCAAGCGTTGAGGTAAAACGGTTGGTGACGGATACGGATCGGGTATCGCAGCTGAGCGAGCTGGAGAAACGCCTGTTGAACGACTATCAGCGCGGCTTTCCGCTGTCGCCGACGCCGTATGCCGAGATCGCCCGCGAGCTCGGGGCGAGTGAGTCCGAGGTGCTCGCCTGCCTGCATGCGTTGCAGGAACGCGGCATGGTGGGCCGTGTGGGACCGGTCTTTGCCCCGGGGCGCGCCGGCGCCAGCACGCTGGCCGCCATCGCGGTGCCCGCGGAACGCCTGCCGTCAGTCGCGCGGCTCATCAATGGCTATGACGAGGTAAATCACAATTATGAGCGCGAGCACGAGTTCAATCTCTGGTTCGTGGTTACGGCCGGAAGCCGCGGGCGCGTCGGGGAAGTGCTGGACGAGATCCGCGCCGCCACGGGCCTGCAGCTACTGGATCTGCCGATGGAGGCGCATTACCACATCGACCTGGGGTTCCCCTTATGGTGTTAGACGCGACCGGCCGGGCGCTCATCGCGCTGATACAGGACGGGCTGCCGCTGGCGCCGCGCCCCTATGCGGCCATCGCCATGGCGCTCGGTATCGGCGAGCGCGAGGTGATCGCGCGCCTTGCTGAATTACTCGATCAGCGTCTGATCAAACGCCTGGGTGTGGTGGTGCGCCACCGAGAGCTCGGCTACCGCGCCAACGCCATGGTGGTCTGGGACGTGCCCGATGACAGCGTCGACGAGATCGGCAGGCGGCTCGGGGAATTCGACTGCGTCACACTCTGCTACCGCCGTCCGCGGCGGTTGCCGCTGTGGCCCTATAATCTGTTCTGCATGATCCACGGCAAGGACCGGGAGAGGGTGCAGGCGCGGCTGGATGAGATTATCCGAGCCGCCGGGCTCGAGGGGATTCCATACCAGGTGTTGTTCAGCAAGCGCCGCTTCAAGCAGCGCGGCGCCCGTTATGTTGACGGCGGCGCCGGCGTGCAAGCACAGAGGAAGACGGCCAATGGATGAGCTCGACCGCGCCATTATCAACGAGCTGCAGGGCGGCTTCCCCGTATGCGAGCGGCCCTATGCGGTGGTGGCGGAGAGACTGGGCACCGACGAGTACAAGCTGCTCGCGCGCTTGTACCGAATGCGGGAGCAGGGCGTGCTCTCCCGCTTCGGGCCCATGTACCACGCCGAGCGCCTGGGCGGCGCCCTGACCCTGTGCGCCATGCAGGTGCCGGAGCAGGAGTTCGAGCGCGTCGCCGATTACGTCAACGACTTCCCAGAGGTGGCGCACAACTATGCGCGCGACCATGCGCTCAATATGTGGTTTGTGCTGGCGACGGAAACGCCTGAACGTATCAGCGAAGTCATCGACGCGATTGAGGCGCGCAGCGGTTACCCGGTCTACAACATGCCCAAGATCGAAGAGTATTTCGTGGGATTGCGCTTCGAGGCATAACCCGACGATTGACTGATTAACAGTTCAAACAATGGAGGAGTTTATATGAAACATAAAGCCATTTTTCTTTTCGTTGCAGCGGCGCTGTTCGGCGCACAAGGGTCCGTGCTGGCGGGCGATGCCGCGGCCGGCAAGGCCAAGTCGGCGATGTGCGCCGGCTGCCACGGCTCGAA
Organism: Acidiferrobacterales bacterium; assembly: GCA_947258385.1. Classification (GTDB taxonomy): domain Bacteria; phylum Pseudomonadota; class Gammaproteobacteria; order Acidiferrobacterales; family SZUA-150; genus CAMYII01. Next base: position 65,669 of record CAMYII010000033.1, on the reverse strand, counting down.
CGGCGTCAGCGCCGCGCCGAATTACCCGAACCTGGCGGGCCAGAAGGCACAATACCTGGCCAAGTCCATCAAGGACTACAAGAGCGGCGCACGCAACGATCCGTCCATGAAGGCGATGGTCGGCGCGTTATCCGATGCGGACATCGACAACCTCGCCGCCTATTTCGCGGCCCAGAGCTGCAAGTAGGCCGGTAGCGTTGATGTCCACGGCAGCGAGGGTGAGTAAGGACGCGTTGGAGCCCGCCAAAGGCGGGCTCGATGCCGTGGATCGCGGTCTGATCGCGGCGACCCAGGCCGGGCTGCCGCTGTCTCCGAGGCCGTACCACGTGCTGGCGGCGGGGCTCGGCGTGCCGGCCGAGGAGGTCATGCAGCGCCTGCAGCGCATGCAGGCCGCCGGCGTGATCCGCCGCATCGGCGCGGTGCCGAATCATTACGCGCTCGGCTACCGGGCCAACGGCATGTCGGTGTGGGACGTGCCCGATGAAAGCGTGAATGAGCTGGGGCGCCGCGTCGGTGCGCTCGATTTCGTCAGTCACTGCTATCATCGTCCGCGTCATCTGCCGCTCTGGCCCTATAACCTGTTCGCCATGGTGCACGGCAAGAGCCGCGAGGAGGTGGAGGACAAGGTGGCGCGGATCGCCGGGCTGCTCGGCGACGCCAATCATGGGCACACCGTGCTCTACAGCACCCGCATCTTGAAGAAGATGGGCCTGCGGATCGGCACGTGAGGGCAATCGGAATTGACGCAGAGAACGCAAAGTCGCCAAGACGCGGAGGGTTATTCTTTATCCGAGCTTTTTTTAAACATATCGCAGTTCTCTGCGCCTCCGCGCCTCCGCTTACTTTGTGTGTTAAGACCAGCGGCATCCAGGGTTTGAGATCAATACACGCTTCTTTCGCAACTTGTACCTTGCAACTTGTATCTTGTATCTGATTTATTATGTTCCGTCTAACCCAATACATGCAGGAGCTGATCGAACCGACACCAATCGGGCCGAAGCGTAACCCCCCCGGCCCCGTCGTGATCTGGAACCTGATCCGCCGCTGCAACCTCACCTGCAAGCACTGTTACTCGATATCGGCGGACAAGGACTTCCCCGGCGAGCTGTCGACCGACGAGGTCTACACGGTGATGGACAATCTCAAACAGTTCGGCGTGCCGGTGCTGATCCTCTCCGGCGGCGAGCCGCTGTTGCGCCCGGACATCTATGAGATTTCCGGGCGTGCCAAGGCCATGGGTTTTTACGTCGGGCTGTCCACCAACGGCACTCTGATCGACGAGCGCAACATCAATCGGATTGCGGCGCTCGGCTACGACTATGTCGGCATCAGTATCGATGGGCTGCGAGATACCCATGACAGGTTCCGGCGCAAGGCCGGCGCCTTCGATGCCTCGGTGCGGGCGATGGAGCTGTGCCACGACCACGGCATCAAGGTCGGCATGCGCTTCACGCTGACGCGGGACAACGCACCCGAGCTGCCGTCGCTGCTGGCGTTGATGGGACGCCTTGGTATCGAGAAGTTTTACCTGTCCCATCTGAACTACGCCGGCCGCGGCAACATCAACCGCAGGGACGATGCCGTGCTCGCCACCACGCGACAGGCCATGGACCTGTTGTTCGAGGCCTGCTGGCGCCAGCTGCAGGAAGGCCGGCCGCGCGAGTACGTCACCGGCAACAACGATGCCGACGGCGTGTATCTGTTGCAATGGGTCAGAGAACACTTTCCGGAACGCGAGGCCCATCTGCGCGCGAAGCTCGCGCAGTGGGGCGGCAATTCCTCCGGGGTCAACATCGCCAACATCGACAACGTTGGCGACGTCCATCCGGATACCTTCTGGTGGCATTATCGCTTGGGCAATGTGCGCGAACGCCCGTTCTCCGAGATCTGGCCGGACACCTCCGATCCCCTCATGGCCGGGCTTAAAGCACGCCCGCGCCCGCTCAAGGGCCGCTGCGGGCAGTGCCGCTACCTCGATGTCTGCGGCGGCAACACCCGTGTGCGCGCCCACCAGCTGAGCGGTGATCCCTGGGCTGAGGACCCGGCCTGTTACCTCGATGATGAGGAAATCGGTGTGAGCGGATCGACCGCACGTCTGCAACTGACCCCCTACAGCGCCCGGCGCACGGCCGGGTGAATCCATGAAGCGAGTGCTCACTTTCCTGCTGCTGGCGCTGCCCGGGGCGGCGCAGGCGGGCGAGACCCCGCCCACCGAGCGGTTGTATCAGGCGCACTGCGCGAGCTGCCACGGCAGTGACCGCTTAGGGCGCATGGGACCGGCGCTGCTGCCGGAGAACCTGCGGCGCTTGCGGCGCGCCGAGGCGCGCAAGGTGATCGAGGCCGGGCGGCCGGCGACCCAGATGCCGGCCTATGGCAAGAGGCTCAACACCGGGCAGACACAGGCGCTGGTCGAGCTGATCTATACGCCGCTGCCGCAGGTGCCGGTCTGGGGTCTGGAAAAGATCAAGGCCTCCCACATCCTGCACCATGACCCAACGAAGCTGCCGGCCAGACCGGCCTACAAGGCCGACCCCTTGAACCTGTTTCTGGTGGTGGAACTGGGGGATCATCACGCCACCGTGCTCGACGGCGACCGCTTTGAGCCCATTCATCGCTTCGCCACGCGCTTTGCCCTGCACGGCGGGCCCAAGTACTCGCCCGACGGGCGTTTCGTCTACCTGGCCTCGCGCGACGGCTGGATCAGCAAGTTCGATATGTACAGCTTAAGCCTCGTTGCCGAGATTCGCGCCGGCATCAACACCCGCAACGCGGCCGTATCCAGCGACGGGCGCTATGTCATGGTGGCCAATTACCTGCCGCACACCCTGGTGGTGCTGGACGCCGTTGATCTCACGCCGTTAAAGCTCATCGCGGTGCAGGACAAGGCCGGCAGCGGCTCGCGCGTCAGCGCGGTTTACGACGCCGCGCCGCGGCAGAGCTTTATCGCTGCGTTGAAGGACATCCCCGAGGTCTGGGAGATCCCCTACGGTAAGGACGCCGAGCCGGTCTATCCGGGCCTGGTGCACGATTACCGCATGGGCGAGGGCCTGGCCGCCAAAGGCGCGTTCCCGGTGCGCCGTATCCGGTTGGACGACTATCTTGACGACTTTTTCTTCGATCAGTCCTACCGCCATCTGATCGGCGCCGCGCGCAACGCCAAGAACGGCCAGGTGGTGAACCTCATCGTCGGACGCAAGATCGCCGACATCGATCTCCCGGGCATGCCGCACCTGGGCTCGGGCATTACCTGGGAGTATAAAGGGCGGCCGGTGTTGGCCACGCCGAACCTGAAAGCAGGGGTGGTCAGCGTCATCGACATGACAAACTGGAAGACGATCAAGCGCATCGACACTAAAGGACCGGGCTTTTTCATGCGCTCGCATGAGAACACGCCCTATGCCTGGGTCGATGTGTTCTTCGGTCCCAACAAAGACCTCGTGCATGTTATCGACAAGCGCAGCCTCAAGATCGTCAAGACCCTCAGGCCCGCCCCCGGCAAGACCGCCGCCCATGTCGAGTTCACCAAGGACGGTCGTTACGCGCTGCTCAGCATTTGGGACATGGACGGCGCGGTGGTGGTCTACGACGCCAAGAGCCTGAAAGAGATCAAACGCCTGCCCATGAGAAAACCGTCGGGAAAATACAACGTCCACAACAAGATCACCCGGTCGGCGGGGACGAGCCATTAGGATCGGCTGTTGAAGACTCATTATCGTCAGTTATAGGGATGGGAACAGTCATGCTTACCATAGAGGGAAACACGAATAACAACGACCTTAGCTATCCATTGCTTCATCTAGGATTCCGCCCGTTTTTCCTGGGCGCGGCCGGTTTGGCGATCCTGTCCATGGGGGTATGGATGGCGCTTTACTTTCTGGGCTGGCAGGGTGGGCTGGCGGGGCTTTCGCTGCAGCTCTGGCATGCCCATGAACTGATCTACGGCTATGCTGTCGCCGTGATCGCGGGTTTTTTGCTGACGGCTGTGAAGAACTGGACCGGGGTGCAGACGGTTCATCGGTTCCCGTTGCTCGCGCTATTCACGCTCTGGCTGCTGGCGCGGGCGGCGTCCTTTATCCACGCGGAGTTTATCGTGGCGATGATGGCCGGCTTCGATATGCTGTTCATGGGCACTCTGCTCGCGGCGATCTCATATCCCGTGATCAAGGCGAGACAGTGGCGACAGCTCCTGGTCATCCTGCATGTTGCGTTACTGCTTTGCGGTAACCTGGTCTTTTACATGGGCGCTCTGGGTTGGTTGTCGGAAGGGCTTCATTGGGGCTTGTACGCCGGCCTTTATGTCATACTCAGTCTTATTTTTGTCATTGGCAGAAGAGTGATTCCTTTTTTTATCGAGCGGGGCGTCGACAATCCCGTAGCATTAAAGAATTGGTCGTGGTTGGATGTGTCAACTGTCGTGCTGTTCGCGATATTCGCCGTCCTGGATGTGTTTACCAGCTATCACGGACTCATCGCCGGGCTGGCGGGAATCCTGTTTGTGATGCACGGGATCAAAATGGCGGGATGGTATACGGCTGAAATCTTCAGGAAGCCATTGCTGTGGGTGCTCTATCTTGCCTATGGCTTCCTGGTCGTCGGCTTTGCGCTGAAGTTTTTCAGCTATGTGCTAGGCGTATCCCCTTACCTCGCCATACACGCATTTGCCGTTGGCGGTATCGGCGTGATGACAGTGGGCATGATGGCGCGTGTAATACTGGGCCACACAGGACGAAACATCTCTGAGCCACCCGCGATTCTGTTTCCGGTGTTTGCGGCGCTGTTGGGTAGCGCGGCTATCAGGGTATTTTTGCCGTTATTTGATTCAACGCATTATCAAATATGGATTGCCTTTTCCCAGATTCTGTGGATATCCGCATTTACCGTGTTTCTCTGGAACTATTTCCCAATGCTTGTCCAGCCGCGTGTCGACGGCCGCTATGGATGAACGCCGATAGCGCCCGGGTCCCGGCCGTCAGAGGTATTCTGGCCCGGTAGTTGAGACATCGCTATCGAGGCCAAGCGACGATCGATTCGATCATATAACGAGGTTTACCGAAACTGACTTGTAACACCCAGGAGGACAGAATCATGAGCGCAGCACAAACCTTATACGCCCGTCTCGGTGGCTACGATGCCGTCACCGCCGTCGTCGACGACCTTCTCCCGCGTTTGATGGCGGACCCGCAACTGGGGCGCTTCTGGCAGAACAGAGGGGAAGACGGGCTGCAGCGTGAGAAACAGTTATTGATCGATTTCTTGTGTTCCAGCGCAGGAGGTCCGCTGTATTACACGGGGCGGGATATGGCGCTTTCGCACAAGGGAATGGGAATCAGCGAGAGCGACTGGAGTGCATTCATTGGGCACGTGAACGCCACGCTGGACAAATTTCAGCTGCCCGAGCAAGAACGGGGCGAGGTGCTTGCGTTCATTGAAAGCACCAAGGCGGACATGGTGGAAAAGTAGCATCGAATCGTGCCGCTTCACTATAAATAGATTAGCGTAGCTTTATGATTCACCAAGATCGACAACAATCTCCCGCGGCTACGAATAGGAGTCGATAGACTACGAAACATCTGTCGGTCGACAGTGGGGCTTGGTCAGCAGCATATGTACATCGCTGGTGGCGCGTTCGGCAAAGCCGCCCTCGCAATAGCAGAGATAAAACTCCCACATGCGGATGAAGCGTTCGGGATAGCCCAGCGCGCGCACGCGATCGATGTTGGCGAAGAAGCGTGACCGCCAGTGCCGCAGGGTGGTGGCGTAGTGCGGGCCGATGTCCTCCAGATGAGACAGGCGCATGTCGGAGGCGCGGGTGATGGCGTTGCAAAGCGCCGTCACCGATGGGATGCAGCTTCCGGGAAAGATGTAACGCTGGATGAAATCAACCGAGCGTCTAGCACGCTCGTATTGTTGATCGGCGATGGTGATGGCCTGAAGCAGCATCCTGCCCTCGGGTTTGAGCAACTCGCCGCAGGTCTTGAAATAGGTGTCGTAATAGGCATGACCCACGGCCTCGATCATCTCGATGGACACGAGCTTGTCGTACCGGCCCTTTAGATTACGGTAATCCTCGAGCAGCACTGTGATACGCCCGCTGAGCCCGGCCTGTTCAATGCGCTCGCGCGCCAGCGCGTATTGTTCCTCTGAAATCGTCGTGGTCGTCACCCGGCAGCCGTAATGCCGCGCGGCATGAATGGCGAAGCCGCCCCAGCCGGTGCCGATCTCGAGCAGGTGATCGTCGGGGGTGAGCTCGAGCTCGCGGCAGATGCGCTCGTTCTTGGCGACGGACGCGTCGTACAGGGTGCTGTCCTCGTGCTCGAAGATGCCGCAGGAGTACATCATGGTCTCATCGAGCATGAGCGCGAAGAGCGCGTTGCCGAGGTCGTAGTGCGCGCCGATATTGCGCCGGCTGCCGCGCCGGGTGTTGCGGTGCAGCCAGTGAAAGGCCCTGAGTGCGGGTGCCGAGGCCCGCGCCAGCCCGGTCTCCATGCCGTCGAGCAGCTCGCGGTTGCGCAGCATGATGCGAACGAGCGCGGTCAGGTCATCGCAGCTCCAGTAGCCCCGCATATAGGCCTCGCCCGCGCCCACGCTGCCGCCGAAGGCGATCTCGGTATAAAAGCGCGGGTCGTGCACCCGCACGGTCGCCCACAGTGAATCGTCTTGAGTGCCAAACAGGGAGGGTCTGCCCCCGTCGATGAGGATGACACTGCCGTCTTGCAACGCCTGCAGGCGGGTATGCACGGCGCGGCGCGCGAGCCGGTCGAGCCAGCCCGTGGCGCCAGATCCGGGCTCATCGATGGCGACAGGAATCGGGTTTGCGCTCATGGCTCTTTCACCTCCGCGTGCTTGGGCTTCGTGGGATGGGTATGAAACGGCACTCGCTTCCACCAGAGTTTGAGCGCCTGCCAGTAGATCATGGCGATCACCTTGCCGGTCATGAAGGGGTGGGTCGCCAGCGTGCGCGCCAAGACCGGCGCGCCTACGGCCTTGCGCTCCAGCGTCAGTGTGGCGTCGAAGAGCCGCGCGCCGTTTTTCCAATTGGCCATGTGCACCGCGAGACGATCCGCCGGCGTATTGAAGCGCCAGTCGTAATCGAGCGCCATTTCCATGAAGGGCGAGACATGAAAGCGCTTGTCAAAGCGATAGCGTTTGTTGCTGCCGTGCCCCTCGTTGAGCCGTTCATCGAGCACGTAGCAATGACGCTCGCCCCAGGGCGTGTTGTTGACCTCGGCGACGATGGTCTCGACCCGCTGATCCTGCCGATCGAAGCAGTAGTAGAAGCTCACCGGGTTGAAGCCATAGCCGAAATAGCGCAGGTGGGTCAGGAGCCGAATGGGGCCGGCCGGCCGGCGGCCGGTTTCGGCTTGCACCAGATCGCGCACCGCGGTCGCGAGCGGTACCGCCGGATCGCCCATATGATCGGCGCGGCGGAACCAGGCGAGGTTGAAGCGTCGCGCCGACCACAGCCAGTGGCGGTCGAACAGCGCCGGCAGCTCGGCCAGGTCGAGATACAGCATGAACAGCGAATAGCTGAAGCCGTTCTCGGCCGGCGTGAAGCGGCGGTGTCTAACCCGTCCTTCGTAGATGCAGCTCTTCATGGCGTAGCCACTCCGTAAAATGCTCGTAAGCCGAAAGCGCGCTCACCACGCCGTCCTCGTGAAAACCGAAGCGCCAGTAGGCCCCGCAGTAAAAGGTGCGCTTGACGCCGTTGATCTCGGCATGACGTTGCTGGGCCGCCACGCCTTCCGGGGTGTAGAGCGGATGGTGATAGCGCATGCGTTTAATGATGCGCGCGGGGTCGATCGCGTCGCCGTGGTTCAGGGTGACGCAGAAGGTCTGCGGCGCGTGGAGTCCTTGCAGGATGTTCATATTATAGGTAAGGGCCACGGGGCCGGCTTGCTGCCGCAGTACGTGATAGTTCCAGGCGGCCCAGGCGCGCCGGCGCCTGGGTAGCATGGCAGTATCCGTGTGCAGCACGGCCTCGTTCGCCTGGTATGGAATCGCGCCCAGGACCTCGCGCTCTGTCGCCGTGGCGTCCGCCAGCAGACTCAGCGCCTGGTCGCTGTGGGTGGCGATGAATACCGCATCGAAGCGCTGCGCCTCGTGGCCGGCGGGTTTGATTTCGACATGGGAAGCCTGGCGCCGGATCCACGCGATCGGTGAGTTCAACTGAATGCGCTCCCGGTAGGCCGCCGTCAGCCGTTCGCTATAGCGCGCCGAGCCGCCTTTGATCACCCGCCACACGGGCCGGTCGTTGACGCTGAGCATGCCGTGGTTGTGCAGGAAGCGCACGAAGTAGCGCGCCGGAAACCCGAGCATCCGCACGGGGTCGGTGGACCAGATCGCCGCCCCCATGGGCACGATGTAGTGATCGATGAAGCCGGGCGAATAGCCCTGGGCCGAGAGGAACTCGCCGAGCGTGACACGATCATCGCTTTGATCGAGCAGCGCCGGGGCCTCGCGATTGAAGCGCAGAATATCGCGGATCATGCGATGGAAAGACGGTCGCAGCAGATTACGCCGCTGCGCGAACAGGGTGTTCAAGGACGTCCCGTTGTATTCCAGGCCCGTGCGCTCGCACTTGACGCTGAAGCTCATGTTCGAGGGTTGCGATTCGACGCCGAGCTCGTCCAGAAGTCTGATGAAGTTCGGATAGGTCCAGTCGTTGAAGACGATGAAGCCGCTGTCGACGGCGTGGCGCCAGCCGCCGAGCTCGATGTCGTGGGTGTGGGTATGACCGCCGATGTAGTCATTGGCCTCGAACACGGTGATTTCGTGATCGCGATGCAGCCTGTAGGCGGCGACCATGCCGGCGATGCCGGTGCCGATGACGGCGATGCGCTTGCGGGCGTTCATGCCGGTGCACCCGAGTCGGTACGCCGGGCGTCGCGCACTGCGACCGGCACCGGCCTCAAGTCCCAGATCAGTCGCAGGCGCGCGAGCAGCAGCAGCAGGTAATAGGTGATGTCGATCTCCCACCAGTAGAACCCCTGCCGTGCCGACCCCGGATAGTGGTGATGGTTGTTGTGCCAGCCCTCGCCGAAGGTGAGCAGCGCCAGCCAGCCGTTGTTGCGGCTGTTGTCGCGCGTGCGGTAGCGGCGACGGCCGAAGCGGTGGGCGACGGAGTTGATCGTATAGGTCACGTGATACAGCACCACGGTGGAGACGAAGAATCCCCAGATCAGCATCTGCGGCCCGTCGGTCCCAAGCGAGGGCGCGGTAAAGTCGAGCAGCTCGCCCAGCCCATAAAGCGCCAGCGCCAGCGCCAGCGGCACGAGCGTATCGAAGCGGTCCAGCCAGTGCAGCTCCGGATAGCGGGCGAGGTCGGGCACCGCTTTGAGGTCCGTGGGGAAGCTCTCGGCGGCCATGAACCAGCCCATATGGCTCCAGAGGAAGCCGTGCCGCACCGGGGAGTGCAGATCGGCGGCCTGATCCGAACGCGCGTGGTGGCGCCGGTGATGCGCCGCCCACCACAAAGGCCCGCGCTGGCCGGCCGTGGCGCCGAGCAGGGCGAACACGAACTGCAGCCCCCGCGTCGTGCGGAAGGACCGGTGCGAGAAATAGCGATGATAAAAACCCGTGATCGCGAACATGCGAAGGCCGTAAAGCGCCACCGCCACGCCGAGCGCGACCGGGCTCCATCCCACCCAGATCACCCCCAGGCACATAAGGTGCATGGCGATGAACGGAAGCAGGCGCAGCCAGTCGATGCGTGCCGGGTCCACCGCCGTGCCGTGATCGCCGCCGGCCTCGTTGTCGAACCAGCGCGCGAGCCGCCGCCACAGGCCGGTACCGGTTTGCGGGGGATGAAAGTCGGGTCGATTCATGACGCCTGCTCCCAACGCTGCGGGACTTGCTGCAGCTGCGAGACATCATAGCCCTGTTGCTTGAGCAGGCGCTTGATGCGGGCATAGTCGGTCTCGGGGATGGACGGTGTGCGCGCCATGACCCAGACGTAGTCGCGCTGGTTGCGGCCGATGACCGTTTGGCTGTAGTCCTCCTTGAGATAGATCACGCGGTAGTCGGCCTTGATCGGCCACAGGAACTGCATGCCCCAGACGGCGTTGGATTCTTTGTCTCGCACGAAGCCCGTGGGACGGTAACGTTTACGCTCGCCGTCGAAGCCGCCCTGCCGGAAGCTGAATGTGGTCTCGATGGTGCCTTCCTCGGTCAGCCGGTAGGATTCCACGGCATTGTGCGCGCCCTTTTCGATGAAGGTCGGGATGCTGGCGAACACATACCAGTCGCCCATAAAGCGCTCGAGATCGACATAGCCCACCGTCTCGATCGGCGGCCTCGCGGTCTGACAGCCGACTAGCAACGCGGGCGTCACAAGTGAGAGCATTATCATGGCTTTCTTCACAGTCATTCCTTCAATGGGTGCGGCGTGTCCGGCAAATCACTGCATGCGGTAGCGCAGCTTGCGTCCGCCCTCGAGTGTCGATTCCAGGGCCAGCCAGTGATTGTCGGGCGAATACCAGAGATCGATCGCCAGGTCCTCGCCGCTCAGGCGATAGCGGTAGGCCGGCACCGGCTCGCCGCGCACGGTGACGGTGTCCGGACCCAGGGGCGTCACCGTGACCTCCACGTACTCACCGGTCTGTGCATTGAGCAGCCGCGGCCGCGCGAGCAGCGCGGGATTCCAGTAGGCGAAGCTCACTACACACGGTGGCAGGGTCTTGTTTTCCAGCCCGGTCTCGACGGTGAAACGGTCTCGCGCGATGCCGCCCTGCACGGAAAAGGTCTCGCCGTTGTCATCGGTACGGGACTGGATACCGGCGAGGCAGTTGCCCCGCCACCATTCGACGTTATTGTGCTCATAGCGGTAGGCATCGAAGAGCAGGAACTTGACTTTGAAACGGGCCTCGCTGTCGAGCCGTTGCCTGCGCCCGAGTTGCTTCAGGCTGAAGTGGTGATAGCCGATTTTTTTGTTATCCAGAAAAACGGTAAAGCGCCATTCGCGGGCCTGATTGGCGCCGGCGTCGGCCGCAAAGACCAGCGCCGCGGCCAGCAGCCAGGCCCTGAGCATTTGAGACGATTGCTTGAGCATGCGTGTCATGATCCACCTCCTCGCAGTCTGTCGGCCTCAGGCCTTCCGCGGCGGACCGGGGAAGAAGGTATTGGTTCGGGTGATGTACTCGCGATAGGCGGGGCGGCGCTCGCCGATGTCTTTCTCCATCAGCGCTACGCCTGAGACCCGCAGCAAGAGTCCCGTCATGACGAGCGGGGAGACGACGGCCCACCATGCGCCGCCGGCGAGCGCGATCGCATAAAAGCCCCACCAGATGCAGAACTCACCGAAGTAATTCGGGTGGCGCGTGTAGCGCCAAAGACCCTGGTCCATGACCTTGCCCTGGTGCTCCGCGCGCGCCTTGAAGCGCGCGAGCTGATAATCACCGCCGGCCTCGAAGGCCATGCCGGCGGTCCACAGACCCACGCCGATAAAATCCAGCGCGTTGATCGCGGTGCCGGAGCCTATGGCGGCCAACAGCGGCAGGGAAATCAGCCAGGCGAGCAGGCCCTGCAACCCGAAGACGATATACAGGCTCTTGATGGCGAAATGCGGTTCATTGTTGCGGCGGATGGCCTGATAGCGCCAGTCCTCGCCCTCGCCCCGGTTGCGCCAGGTGATGTAAGCCGACAGGCGCAGGGCCCAGACGACGACCAGCGCGAGCACGAGCAGCGTGCGCGGTCCCGCATCCGGTGCCGCGGCCGCGTAAACGGCGGCGGCCAGCAGGAAGAACAGCGACCACAGGCTGTCGACAATGCTGACATCGCGTTTGAACAGGCCCATCAACCAGGCGAGCACCGCGGCGATCAGGATCGCTGTCAGTCCCCACAGATAGGCGTTCAGGTCGAACATGGTCTCAGCCCTTTCCGGTTCAGGTCGGTTGATTTGCCCAGCGCGCGGTTGTCATACCGTCGAAGCGCACGGACAGCGCTATCAGCGCGGGCATCAACAGCCCCCAGCCGGCGGCGAGCGCAATCAGTCCGTTTGGCGGGTTTACGAACTCGAGGGCACCGAGCTTGTGGCCTGCGATATAAGCCAGCGGCCCGGCCACGGCACCCAATACGGCGGCCAGTGCCCAGCGCCCCTTCAGCCAGCACAGCGTGACGTTCAGTGTGGTGGCGAACAGCATCCACAGCGCGACCATCCAATGGGGCGCGGTGCCCTGGACGAGCGTGCCGGAGGCATAAGACAGCCATCCGAGGGTCACCAGCAGGCTGTCGAACGCGGCGCCGAGCAGCGCGGCAAGCGCGATGAGCGCGAGCTCCGGCGCCGGGTCCTGCGCCCGCGCGAGATGCAGCACGACGATGGCCATGGCGAGCCCGGTCCCGGCCCACGGCCAACCATAGGCGCCGCCCAGCACGCAGGCGAACCATCCGAGTTGAAAAGCGATGAAATTTATCAGAATGTTCATGCCGGCTTAGCCTCGCGCCTTCGCGTCTGCGGCCGGCCGCTCGAATAGGTAATGACTCACCCACCACTGTTGCCCCTGCCCGTAACCGAAAAGCTCGGCGCAGGCCATGAAGAAGATCCGCCAGCGCGTCCACCAGCGTGTGGCTTCCCCCACGCCGTAAGTGCGTTCAAGGATCGGCCACATCAGGGCCTTGCGCCGGTCCATATTGGCGAGCCAGGCGTTGGCGGTTTTCTCGTAGTGACGTCCGTCCCAGCGCCAGCGCTCGAGCAGGCGCAGATGCTCCTGGAAGCGTAGCGGTAGCTCGTCGCTCGGCATGATGCCGCCGGAGAAGAAATGGCGACTCATCCAGTCGCCCGGCCCGTTGTCGATAAACTCATACGGCGTGGCGCGGTGGCAGAAGATGTGCATGAAAAACCGTCCGCCGGGTACGAGCCAGTCGTGAATCCGCGCGAACAGCCGGCGATAGTTGCGCATGTGCTCGAACATCTCCACCGAGACGATGCGGTCAAAGCGCTTATCGATATCGAACTCGTTCATGTCGCGGGTGATGACCTCGATATTCTTGAGGCCTCGCCGTTCGGCTTCCCCTAAAATGAAATCCCGCTGCGAACCGGAATTGGACACGGCCGTGACGGCGCTGTTCGGATAGTGCGCCGCCATCCACAGGGTCAGCGAGCCCCAGCCGCAGCCGAGCTCGAGGATCTGCATGCCATCGGCCAGCGCCGCGCGTTCGCAGGTCACGCGCAGCGCCGCCGCCTCGGCCTGATCGAGTGTGCCGACCTCCGCCGGCCAGTAGCAGCTGCTGTACTTGCGGTGTGTCCCGAGCACCGCGTCAAAGAACTCAGCCGGCACTTCATAATGCTGCTCATTGGCCTTGTGCGGCAGCGGCGCGATTTCGGCGCGGTTCATGGCGGCGACGAAGGTTTCCGTGATCTTGCCCGCGGTCTCGCAGTCGCCATCGTGAAGCTCGGCCAGGCGCTGCCTGATCAGTTGCCGGATGCCGTGACGGATGGCGACATCGGGCACGTAGCCCTGTTCCGTCCACTGGATGGCCTTGCTGCTGGCTGTATTCATCGCGTGTTCTCCTCGTGGTGTCCGAGCGTGCGGCCGATCGTTGTCAGTCCGTGCTCGATGTCGCTGCCGACGGGCGTGGCGCCGGCGCGCACAATGACGTCGTGGTGGCGCACCGACACCGCGCCGCCGATGAATACGGGAATCGTGACCTCGCGGGTGAGCGCGGGCAGCTCGATAGCGAACAGCGCCGGTGCGGGTTTGTGTGAGCCGGACAGGACGACGGTGTCGGCACCGGTGCGCCGCACCGCCGCCGGCAGTTCCTGCAGGGGCAGGTCGGCGCCGAGTAGTACCAGGCGGTAGCCATGCTCGTGTGCCGAAAGCGCGAACAGCAGCAGGCCGAGCTCGTGCTGCTCACCGGGCAGGCAGGCGGCCAGCAGCGTCGGCCCGGTGTTATGCCGGTGGCGGTGGTGGAAGCGTGCCCCCAGCTTGTTGCGCAGATATACGCCGAAGAAGTGCTCCTCGGCGATACTGCCCTCGGCCGCGCGCCAGCGCTCGCCGAGCTGCTCGAGCAGCGGCAGCAGCAGCCGCCGGGTAACGATATCCACGGGGTAGAGCGACAGCGCCTCGTTGTAGATCGCCTCCAGGCCGTTCTCGTCGAAATCGATCACCGCTGCCATCATGGCCGCCTGATAGCGTGTCCACGGACCCGGGTCGCGCATTTGACCCTCCGCGCTGGGGCTGCGCGCCAGCGCGTGACGGACCTGGCCGATGGACAGGCCCTTGTCCAGCAGCGCCACCACCCGTCGGATCTTGTCGATGTCCTCACGGCTGTACAGCCGGTGGCCTTTGCCGGTGCGCTGCGGCTGGATCAGCCCATAGCGCCTCTCCCAGGCGCGCAGGGTAATGGGGTTAACCCCGGTGACCGTGGCCACCGTGCGGATGGGATAGAGCTCGCTTTCGGCGCTGGGCTTGAGGTTTGCTGTGTTCATAAGTCAATCAGATATTCAGTCGGGCCGTTGTTCGGAATCGCTACTGCGGGCGCCGCTTGCGCTGATCCCGCGCCACCAGGACCCGGCGCAGCGGTTGGCGCAGGAATCCCATGGCTAAGGCGATCAGGACCAGGGACCCGATGGTACTGATGACAAGTTCATGCATGATTGGCCTCCTAGGTAGCTTGAAAAATTCTTATACATTACCTGTACAGATGCGTCAAGCCTGTCCAGTATTATTAGTAATTCTGTGATTATTTAGGGTATATATAATAAGGTTTACCAGGTATAGACATCTACAATTATTATACATATACTGATCTTCCTTACGCTGCCCGGCAGAAAAAGGAGGGTGTTATGCGTACAGATCTCGTCGGAATCGTGCTCTGGCTCGCCTCGAGTCCATTGGCCCAGGCCGCGAGCTGTCCCGCCACTTTGGATTTCAGCCTCCGCACGCTCGCCGGCGAGGAGCGGGTGCGGCTGTGCGAGCGTTATGCCGGCAAGGTGGTGCTGGTCGTCAACACCGCCAGCAAATGCGCCTACACCGACCAGTATTCCGGCCTGGAGACGCTGTACGAGACATATAAGGACCAGGGGCTGGTGGTGTTGGGCTTTCCGTCGAACGACTTCGCCGGCCAGGAACCCGGTAGCGAGAAGCAGATCAAGGCGTTCTGCCGGCTCACCTACGGCGTACAGTTTCCCATGTTCGAGAAGATCCATGTCGACCGCGCGCGCGCCCATCCGTTTTATCAGAAGCTCGCGACACTGGCCGGCGGCTACCCGCGGTGGAACTTCCACAAATACCTGCTTGGGCGCGAAGGTGGGCTGGTCGCCAGTTTCGACACCGCGCTCGAGCCGGGGCATCCGACCGTCTTGCGGGCGATCCGCCAGGAGCTAGACCGACAAGGGGGTGGCAAATGAACACCGCGATTCAAACCATGCAAGGTAGTGACAGCGATTATGGGTATTTCCGTGACGAAATCCGCAAGGCCCGCGTCGTCATCTTTGTCTCCAACCTGACGGATATCCGCGCCATGATCGCGCACCTCAAGCGGCTCGGCGTGTCGTGTCATGTCGCGCTTATAGGGATGGCCGCGCCGGCGATGCGCGAGCGATTTCATGAGCTGCAAGACCAAACCGGTTGGCAGACCCTGCCGCAGGTCTTCGCCGATGGTCGCTTCATCGGTGGTTATGACGAGTTGTTCGCCTATGACTTTGGCGTTGCGGGTTCGTCGAACAAAAAAATACCGTGGCCCGCCAGGGTCCTCGGCATCGGCGGCCTGATTCCTTTTATCATCGGTGCCGCCGCCCTGTGGTGGGCACCCGGGGCATGGCGCGCCGACGCGCTGCGCCTGCTTCTGTTATACAGCGCGGTGATTCTCTCCTTCGTCGGCGCGGTGCATTGGGGCCGCGCGCTGAGTCAGCGCGATCAGTCTGACAGCGCCTTGTGGCTGCCGATGTCGCTCAGCGTGGTTCCGGCCTTGGTCGCCTGGGGGAGCTTTGTGTTACCGCCAACGCAGACCATCGCGGTGATGCTCGCGGCCTTCATCGGACAGTATTTTTTCGACGCCTCGCTCGTGCGCCGCGACCGCTTGCCCGCGTGGTACCGCTCCTTGCGCGGCGGGTTGACCATCGTGGTGAGCACCTGCCTTATCGCCGCGGCGCTGGCGCTTGCCACCCGCCCGCCGGCGGCGGTCACGCCGGCCGCGGCCACCGATTGTTACGGCTGCGACTCCGCGCCACGGCCTTGGACCGTGTCGCGCGATTCGACATAATGCAATTCCGGCGTGCCCGCCCTTGCGGCACGCCGCGCTTTCCGGTGTTGCTCGATGCCTGTAGCGATATCTGATACAGGTATGTAGTGAGGCTGGGCCAAAGCCTGAGCTACCGTTACACGCCCTCACGCGGACCATAGCGTCAGTATGTGTCGGTGTCCGCAAAAATACACCATGTTTTTGTAATTCGATTCGGACCTGGCTTAAACTGTCCCGATATTTCCGGTATCACGCTTTCTCGGCGGAAGGCGCCGGTGTTGGCAAGCATCCGCAAGATGCGCGATCATCGGGCCGACGCGAACAGATCAAGAAGAACCAAAGAGGACGATCAGCCATGGTATTGAACGCCATACGGGAGTTTTTGCGACTGGAGTCGGCCAGCGGACTTTTACTGGTCGCCGCGGCGGTGCTGGCGATGGTGGTCGAGAATTCCGCGGCCAAGCCCCTTTACGACGCGCTCCTTGGCACGCCGGTGGAGATCCGCGTCGGCGCGCTCCACCTCGCGAAGCCATTGTTGCTTTGGGTCAATGACGGTCTCATGGCGATTTTCTTTTTTCTGATTGGGCTGGAGCTGAAACGTGAAGTTCTCTGTGGCGAGCTCTCGACTCCGGAGAAGTTTGCCTTGCCCGTCATCGCCGCGGTCGGGGGAATGGCAATACCTGCCGCCATCTATGTGTACATCAATTGGGGCGACCCCGTGGCGCTAAAAGGCTGGGCCATTCCCTCGGCCACGGACATCGCCTTCGCCCTGGGCGTGCTCTCGCTCTTGGGCAGCCGTGTGCCCAACTCATTGAAGCTGTTCCTGTTGACCCTGGCGATAGCCGACGACCTGGGCGCCATCCTCATCATTGCCGCCTTCTACACCGCCGATCTATCGCTATCATCGCTGGTGACCGCTGCCGTCGCATTGGTCGTGCTTTTCATTTTCAACAAAAGAGGGGTCCTGCGCATCGGGCCGTATATCGTTGTTGGCGTGGTGTTGTGGGCGGCGGTGCTCAAGTCCGGGGTACACGCGACGTTGGCCGGCGTGGTGCTCGCTTTCTTTATCCCTATGAAGGTCCCGCGTCATGTCGAGACATCACCGCTGGAGCAGCTAGAAGACGACCTTCATCCAATGGTCGCCTACGGTATCCTGCCCTTGTTCGCCTTCGCGAACACTGGCGTGTCCCTCGACGGTCTTACCCTGGCCTCACTGATCGCGCCCGTCCCACTGGGAATCGCGGCCGGGTTGTTCTTCGGCAATCAGCTGGGAATATTCAGTTTTACCTGGGTGGCCGTCAAGCTTGGAATAGGTCGGCTGCCGAAGGATTTCGGCTGGTTTGAGCTCTACGGTGTCGCCGTATTGTGCGGGGTCGGTTTCACCATGAGCCTGTTCATAAGCTCGCTCGCGTTCGAACAGGGCGGCCCAGATTTCGCGGTTGATGACAGATTGGGCATCCTGATGGGATCGATCCTCTCGGCGGTCGTCGGCTATCTGTTGCTGCGATTCGGGTTAAGTCGAAGAGGTATGTCTCATAACAGTTGATGTGCCCTCACAGGCGCCTTATGGCACCGCCGGGTCTTGTCTTTAGGAATATGCGGATTTAATAAGTATCTTCTGAATCCGGCCAAAGAATAGGCATTTCACTCTGGTCGCGCCGCTTGGACTCGCACTTGACCGAAACTCGCTTATAATAATAGTCACGAGATATCGAAACTCGAAATATCGAAACTATGCCCACGGTCGTTGACTGGGGGGGCGATTACTATGCCGAACGACACCAACGAAAAGGAGCACAAGGGACTGGATCCCATCGATCTCGCCAGGATGCAGCGGGGCTGGGAGCCGGGTGAGAGGGCCACTCGCCTGCAGCGTACGCGCGGCTACACAATCGCTATTGCGGTGGTGATAATTGTTCTGTTGTTGTTCCTGTTGTTCCTGTAATTCGCGTGTCGCCTGACAGTTCAATTGAGAGGGGCCTTGCGCCCTTCCTCCTCGTTTCTTTCCCTTAACTCGGTGCGCGAGACATCATATGGCAGAAAATGACGGGTCAGTCAACGGCATGAAAAAGGCCGATCTGGCGCCCGATCCTATCGCGCAGTTCAAGAGATGGTACGAGGAGGCGCTCGGTTCCGGGCTGGAGAAACCGGACGCCATGACCCTGGCCACCGCATCCGCCGATGGCCGCCCCTCGGCCAGGATCGTACTCCTTAAGACCGTCGACGAGGGGGGGTTCGTTTTCTTCACCAACTATGAGAGCCGCAAGGCCAAAGAGCTCGCCGAGAATCCGTGGGCGAGCCTGGTGTTTCTGTGGGATCCACTGGGCAGGCAGGTGCGTGTCGAAGGCCCGGTCGAAAAGACGACGCCGGCAGAATCGGATGACTATCATCACAGCCGCCCCCGCGGGTCGCAGCTCGGCGCGCTGGTGTCGCGGCAGAGCGAGGTTATTACCAATCGCGAGACCCTGGATCAGCGCCTGGACAAGCTCACCATACGTTATGAGGGTAAAGAGATCCCGCGTCCGGGTTTCTGGGGCGGCTACCGGCTTCGCCCGACCACGATCGAATTCTGGCAGCATCGGGACAACCGCCTGCATGACCGGCTGCGCTATTGCCGGCGAGAGACCGGGGATTGGGTCATCGAGCGGCTGGCGCCGTAGCAACTGGGGGGTTCGCTGCATCCTTTGGACACGTTCGCCAAAACGTGATTGTCAGCGCCAAGCGCGTATATTCATTTCACGACAGTCCCGTCGTTGAGCAATGCTGCTTGTTTTTTTCGTTATATCCGATCAACATAACGGCTGCAGCGGTACACCAGCGTCAGGCGAGACAGGGGATTCTGTGTGAAAGCACAAGTTCGCAATAACGGACCGAGATTTAGGCGCCTTGCCTTGAAATCGGGAGAGGAGGAAAATTCATAGAGACAATCAGTTTTTTCCGAAGGCTCGCCATGGAAACGCTAAAAAGACTTAAATATCCGTATCCTTATGATGTCAATAACAACATTTCAGGGCTTATTGCGGGGCGCACGGCAAATAGCGCTTGGAAAAGGTAACCAAAAAGCAAAACGCATTCACTGGATTTCGCCTGGCATTCCTGCAAATATACACGCACCTATGGTTTCTTGGCTTGGCATTTTCGGGATGGCGTATAGGGGGATCGATGCATGGTAGAGTATTCGCGGCCCAATCGAATAGTATACGTGTCACAACAAGGAAGCGCGTAGCAGCAGCAATACGATAATAATCTTGCAGCGGTTAACGAGAGTTGAAAATGATCGAATTCAAAGAGCGTATTGGGACAGCAGGTTATGCCATAGAATCGGTGGGTGTCGTAGTTATCATCTTTGGTTCTATTATATCGTCTGTTGGGTTTTTTGTGCGCCTTCGGCGCACGTCGAGTGGAAACGCCTATCGGGAATTTCGCCGTGACCTTGGCCGGTCAATTATACTTGGCATGTAGTTTCTAATTGCAGGCGACATCATCCGGACCGTCGTGGTGGCAGACGCTTTGTCGAGCGTGACGATACTGGCATTGATAATTCTGATCCGTACCTTGCTCAGCCTCACGTTGCATCTTGAAGTCGAAGGACGTTGGCCGTGGCAGGGCGGGCGAGAGACTGAGAAGAAATGATCAGTGGGAATGTTGGCCTGGCCCCAATGATGGAGCTTAAGCCTGATGATAAAATCAAGAAAAACGAAATAGCAGTACTGTCTTTTTTGGTTTTTATACGTCACGCTAGGAATGAACGTGGAACAGCTTACTAAAAAACAAATGAAACATCTTAGAGAACTCGCAGGAATCGGGTATGAGCGGGATTTGGAAAGATGCATGTCAGTTTTAGACAAACAATTTGAGAAATGGAAACAGAAAGAAATTTCTGTCTGGGATCTAAACGAAAAGATACATAAATTTCACAATCAAATCGCCAGAGATCTTTACAAATCATATACCATAAATGATCCGATCTTTCCGGTCGTCTTTGGTATAAAGTCGGGCGTGTTATCAATCGATGAGGTACAGCAAGAGTGCAGGCCTGAAATTGAGAAATTATTAAAATCCCTTGATAGTGGATTAACAGACTGAGATCACCTCATCATCCGGCCGACGGCGAATCGGTCCGTCGATCCGGGAGATCCGGAGTTCAAATCGAGCACGGTTCGAACAACATCCAGAATTAGTAATATCGGAATGATCCATTTTATATGTGGCCCCACAGGGGCGGGGAAGACCGCATATTCCTGCGCTCGCTCCTTCATTCGGTCTCCATCATTAAGCCTGTATCGTCTAGGCGCTGCGCAAGGGTGTGGCCCTGACCAACAGAATCGCAGCCATGGGCAGCGCAAAGGTAATGACCGTCGCGGCGATCAGCAGAAACCCAAGCTCGCTGTAATCCGCCGACACCATCACGGCGCCTGTCACCTGATTCGTCACCTCGCGTTTCACGGTAAAGATCTGGTTCAGGTACTTGGTGCCGAGTTGCGCGAGTGATAATGCGAGGTTGGTGAAAGAGGCCATTACCGCAAAGAAGGTGGCCTTCAAATTCGCGGGTGCGGAGTTTGCGATCCAGGCGAGCATGGGGATCATGGCCACCTGGCCGAGCGGTGATTCCAGCGCCGTATCGACCAGCGCAATGAAGCGCGCATCGACGACGCCGCCCGTATTCGCCGCCGTCCACTCGTGCAGGCCGTAATACATCCCGACAACAGGCAGGTACAGCACGGTACTGACGATGGTCAAAAAGGCGATGACGTAAGCGATAGACCTCTCGGCCATGAACCGGCGAAAGATGAACATGCCGAACAGGGCAAGCGCGGCGCTGATTAGCGAGAGTATCGACAGGAACCGTTGATCAAAGCCGAGCTCATCGATTATCCACCAGGTCTCGCCGGGACCGGGTGTCGGCATGGCGCGGTAAACGAAGATGATGACAGCCGTCCCGACCAGTACCCGCCGCGCTTCCACATCCAGTACCTGCACCAACCGCGTCATCAGGAAAAGAACGATCGCCAGGGACCCCGAGAAGATAATCTCCTGGTTGTAGGGTACGTCGCTCAGTCCCATCGACAACGTGAATATCACAAAAACAAGGCTGCCGCCGAGGATCCACCAATTAGGGCTGGTCTTCTCGATATGGCCGTGAACTATCTCCCAGGCCTCTTTAACACCAAAGCCCTTGTGTCGTAAGCCGCGCATATCGCGCAGCTTCAGCCAACCGCCCAGCGTGACGCCGAGTACCGAGACAAGCGGGATAATCAGTGCCAACTGGAATATATCTACGTAGACGCTGACCTTGTCCGCCTCCGACATGGTCTCCACGCCGGTGAACATGGCCACGTTCAGCAGCGCTACGATGATGCCGCCGCCGATGATGGCGACCCGTCCGAGGGTCTGCATCGTCGTGTGCATCAAGCGTTTCGTCGCCGCGTCGATGGGCCGGCCCTGGCGGTCGACGCGGGGCACCGCCTCTACCGTCATGGCATCCGCAACGACGTCCTGAATCACATAACCGATGGGTGCCAATAGCATACTTATCACATACCAGGCGCCAATGGGCATGATTTGCCGCATTGCATCGGTATGGCTGAGCAGCCCGATCATGATACCGAGACTTATCGCGATAACGCCCGCGCCCAGCCATACCAGGAGTGATTTAAAACGCCATATCAGATCCACAAGATGACCCATAGGCATCTTCAACACCCAGGGCACATTCGTCCAGAAGGCCAGGGCGGCAAGAAATGCGGCGGACAGACCCAGATAGTCTTTGACGAAGAAGGTGCCGACGATACTGGTCAGACCGGAGATGCCGGCCGCCAGATAAACCATCAACGGCGGCAGATAGGACAGTCGGAGCTCCCGACCAAGTTCTAAAATGGTCCGGTCGACCCAGCGGTATATTTGGCCTACCATGTCACTCCTCTTAAAAAACAGAATAATGGGCACGGACTCTCGCTGCCCAATGGTTTGCAGCGACGCGGCCTCGCCGTGCACACGGCTGCCGCTTGCCAATCCGGCAGCGCCTAGTTAGAGGGCTTTCTTTCTTTTGGTCAGTAGCTTGTGAACTTCTGCTCGACAAGCAGATGTTCCTTGTACCAGATTTGAAAGATCCAGTCGCCCGCCACCATCTCGTAGTCTTCGTTGAAGGCATATCCGTCGAGCGCAATGACCTGCCCAGCATTGACTTTTGCGCGGATTATACGTTCTGAGCCGTTTGATCTGGAACCATCGGGTAAGATCATTGCCGGGTGTTTGACGACCCGTTTCAGCTCGAGCACGGGCCTGGTCCGGGTCTGGTCTGGAAGCCGTGATATGCGGTACTGATAGGCGAAGTAGGTGTTTTTTTCGATAGGAATGCGGTTCGTTCGTTTGATGTGTTCCAGGACCGGCTTGGTGATTATTGTCCCTGTGCTGGTAGTCGAATTTTCTTCGAGCCGGCCTGCTTTCACTAATCGATATATTCCGTATTCAATGACCTTGCCTCCGGGGATTATTTTTTCTTCGTGGCCCAGAATCCGGCTGGGATCATGAGTGCAGCTCGCAAGTACGACAACAAAGGCATGCGGTATCAAGAGTCCCATCGAAACGTCCTCTTAACTATGTGTTGTGCCGGGATAGTAGATGGAGGCATCCAGGCCTGGCCGATGTTGATATTTAAACCTGTATTCAGCACTGTACTTTTAT
Organism: Acidiferrobacterales bacterium; assembly: GCA_947258385.1. Classification (GTDB taxonomy): domain Bacteria; phylum Pseudomonadota; class Gammaproteobacteria; order Acidiferrobacterales; family SZUA-150; genus CAMYII01. The sequence continues at coordinate 42,809 of CAMYII010000033.1, read as the reverse complement.
TAATGCCAGATACCAAAAAACGCCCGGCGGGCAGTTTCCTGCCCTGCCGGGGTCTTTTCCCTTCAGGACATATTCAAAGATTCACTGCACGAACGCCTCATGGATGGTCATGAGCATCCGTGGATCGATAGTTTCCACATTACCGAACTCATCCCTGAACTCGAAGGTCGCGACGGGCCGGGCGCATCCGCTGTTCTCGCCGAACGGATCGCCGTTGCAGTTGCCGTCATGCGCATCGGCGGCCTCGGGCGTGATCAGGTACTCACCCACGCCCCCACCGGGTCTGAAACAGGGGTTGGTGCCCACAGGACCCGTCTCGGCGCAGCCGGGGTTGAAGGCGGACGCGGCGACCATGAGCGTTTCGACGTCGCAGGCATCGGGATCGGATCGCTTGCCCGTAGCCGGGTCGACCGGGTTGATGGCGTCACAGGCTACCCCGGACATGCGGTTGGTGCGAATGCCGGCGATGACATTGACACCGGGGTCCAGCGCAATGGTGCGGGTCGGATAGCTCTCGCCGAAGGGCACGACGGCAACATGCTGACGGAACACGCCGGGATTGCAGCCGTTCGGGGTACCGGGGAATTCTCCCCTTATGCAGTCTCTCGAACGCGCGCGGAAGGTCGCGTACAGATTGCCGCCCTCATCGAAGGTGATGGCGCGCAGCGAGTCACGCCGTCTCGGATCGTCCATCGTGGCGTCCGGACCCAGCAGGTCGATCACCCGTATCACCTTCGCCTTGTTCTTTTTCTGGCCGAGCTTGAATGATTTCTTTCTGTGATCTTGACGGTCATCATCACCCAACTCTCCGTTGCTTCCAACACCGGTGCTGTCGTCACCCAAACCTGCCTTCCAGTCGATGACGAACACCGCGGCGCCATGGAACATGCTGACGTACATACCTTCGTCGCTGAAGATCACGCCCGCCATGCAGCTCCAGCGCGGATCATCCGGGGCGCTGTACTCGTCGACCACTTTCAGGGTCTCCTGGTCCAGAACCAGCAGACGACTGTTCGCGGCCCGCTCCGGTGTCGAATACACCGGCGGGAAATACAGATTCGATGCATTGCCGTCGCCGGCCGGGTCGGGTTCACCGGGGAGGATAGTGTCGGAGTTCGAGGCGTTAAAGAAGTTGGCGTCGCAAACGTTCTGGATGAGGTTGCCGTTCGGCATCATCTGCGAACCGAGCAGCCGCGGCACCGCACCAAAACTCGCGTCGACGCGGGGCGCCGTCGGCAACCGGACCGACTTGATGGGCGTGCCATCGCGGTGGAACTCGGTCAATGTGTGCTGGGCCGCGCCGCTGATAAAGGCGTGACCGTTCAAACCGCCGGACAGCACACCCGTGGGCTTCCAGGGACCGGGCATGGCGATGCCGGTGGAGAGAACATCATGGGTGCCGGGCTCGGCGAAGGGATTATCGACCGTAATGCCGCGTTCACCGGTAAAGATGTTCATCTCAAGGACGCGACCGGGACCCGGGATATTCGAAAAGGGTGCGTTCATGGCGTCGGCCACCATGAAGTTGCCTTCGAGACAGACCGGGAGCCCGGCATCGCCCACATCATGGGCAATCGATGTTCCCGTGAGTAACGTGAGGCCTAATCCATACAACAGGCCTAAAACGAGTTTTGGTTTCGTGTTTTTCTCCATCCTTTTCTCCTCCAGCCAAATATAAGTTAAAGATTATTTTCAAAGTCATGGTGGTTTGGGCGCAGCCGTACTCGCACCAGCGAGGCTCGCCGCGCATCCTATCTGGATATCCTGAGTAGGGAATTTATTCATTTTTTTGGCCGCTTAATAAAGGCGGTTTTGGCGCTGAATGAATGCCTTCAGGCAGGACTCGAATCAACGACCACGACAGGCTGTTATTGTTTGACGCGGAACGACTGAGCCTTTAGAAGCAATTGCTAACTAATCGCTTGTCACTCATATTCAATGGAGCACAGGAATTTTTGGCGCAATCTGCTGTCTATCCGTTCGAGGTGCAAAAAAAGAGAATAAATTTGCCATTGCGAGTATCTAACCCAGAGTGATAGAAAAGACCAAACGCTGTTCCACCTCGTCGCTGAAGAGTCGGATTGCCGCATCGCGGGACCGCCTCTACCGCGTGGCGCTCGCCTGGTGTGGTGATGAAATGCTCGCCGATGATCTGGCTCAAGAGACAATGGCCGCCGGTATTATCAACAACCAGCAGCTACGCGATGAGAACCGGCTTTTCGCGTGGCTTTACAGTATCATGAACAACCAATGGTACCGCCATTTGCAGAGAAACAAACGACACGATGAGCTTGATGAGTACATGCCCTCGGAAGACCCAGGACCCTCTAGCAATTGTCAGCAACTGGAAATGGTGAGCCGGGTGCGAAGAGCGGTGGCAACCCTGCCAATGCAACAGCGTCAGGTCATATCACTCGTTGATCTGGAAGGGTTTTCGTATTGCGACGTCGCCCGGGTCCTGGATATCCCGATAGGCACGGTCATGAGCCGTCTGCATTCGGCGAGACAGAATCTGTTATCGAGGCTGGAAAGAGTCTTCCCCAGGTCCACGGCGACCAAGGGGCACATGCGTTTGGTGGAGTAGGGCCATGCGGAAATCCGATTATTTTGATGACCATACATTGGGCGCATTCGTGGACGGCCAGCTTGATACGGCCCACTGCGAGTCCATTATCAAGGCCATGGATAACGACCCCGAGGTACGGGAACGGGTGTATCGCTTGCGGCGTGCGAAAGACCTGATGAAGCTGGGTTTTGGTGATGCATGCGCACCGTCAAGCGACCAGCGGACCGTAAGAACCCCAATCTGGAAACAGTCCGCATTAAGAGTGGCCGCATCCATTGCCGTTCTGCTCGTGAGCTTTGGTGTCGGGACCCTCGGCTACCACTACGGCAAACAAATGGACCGTGATTCCACGCCGGTTCTTGCATCCGCCACCGGTCAACAGGCTGATCGGATCATTCTGCACATCAGTGAGTCGGACCCCAGGCAGTTTGCCGCCGCCCTTGCGTATACGCAGGAATTCCTAAACGAACACGAGGCGCGTGGCAATGAGATCGATGTAGTGGCCAATGCCGATGGGCTCGATTTCATGCGTGTCGGTGTGTCCCCGTATGAGGACCAGGTTATCGCCATGATGCGCGAACGTGACAATGTGCATTTCATCGCCTGTGCCTACGGCATTCGTTTATTGCATGAGCAGGGGATTGCGCCGGATATCATCGAGGGTATCGGCACGGACAAGACCGCAATGGATCATATCATCGGCCGCCTGCAGTCCGGCTGGACTTATATCAAAGTCGATTTGCTGTTGGGAATCTAGACCGTGTTGTTGCTATTTCTCGGTTGCGGTTGTACAGCATCCGCGCAGTGGCGTGTGTGCTTTCTCTGCAACAAAGGATCTGGCCCGCAGCACGCCCGTGTGCTGAGTGCGAACGGGCGGCTTACTCGCTCTGCGGGTCGTTCCTACGTACCCTGCTCGGTGTGAAAGTCCTGCGCTCGCCCTTCCGTGGCGAACCCGTTCATCACGGGCCGCCTTTTTGTGGGCCGACAGTAACAACGGGCATGCGCGCGGCCGCGCATATTGGGTCCTATTAAACGATAGTCACCAGTCATCAATACCGCCCACGTCGCACACATAGCCAGGATGGGCCGTCGGTTGCAATCCACCACGACACACATCAAGACGTGCTCTCTACCGTGATTTGTTCCGCCAGGCTCGTCATGCAAAGATCGTCCTGCCTATATAGTTACCGGGGTATAGCTACTGTTCACCGTCAATGACTTAGCTGGCTGACATGAACGAAATACGTGAGAGGTAATTTGGCAGGGAGCCGTCAATATCTATTCATTTTCGTATGGGTTTTATGAGGGACACGGCGCCTTGGGCTGTTACTACGCTGGCCTCTATGCTGGGCCGACGGTTATCGAAGGCGACGGCCGGTGTATCGGATGGGATGATTGGAGTGGATAAGGACAATTCCAAGTTGTGGTCGATTGCTTACGGGAGTAAATTGTAAGGATTCCTGTTTCTAGATCGATTTTTGTCAATGTCATATATATCGTTATCGGTACGCAACCCTTGTGCCAAACGACATTAGTATAATGATAAATGACATACAACATACAATGGCAGTCGTATTCTACGGGGTTTCAATCGCCTGAGTTTACACAGGTGACGATCACCCCAGGAAGATAGTGGGTCCAAGTTTTGTTGTTCCATCGTAGCCATAATGGACCGATGGTGCGGGCGATGGCATCAGGGTGATGTCACGATGATGTAATAATGATCTGCGATGATTTAGTAGCTTACAGGAGGATACACCATGAAATAAAACCTACCACAGTGCTCTATTAGGAATTGGAAAAAGAAAGCCAAAAGGAAAGCGCGAAAAAGGAGGACAGCCATGACAAGAAAGCTGTTATCATTGGTCGCATTTGTTTTGTGTTTCATAACGATACCCACCGCTATGTCCCAGACCCTGACACCCAAGGAGCAACTGGGCAAGGCGCTGTTTTTTGATCCCACCTTATCCACGCCGAACAATCAGGCTTGTTCCGTTTGCCACCTGCCGGAGGTCGGGTGGACGGGACCCGAGCACGAGATCAATGTCCATGGCGCGGTGTATGAGGGTGCAGTGAAGGGCCGCTTCGGCAATCGTAAGCCACCGAGCTCTGGCTACGCGACCCCCAGCCCCAACTTCCAGATGGTGGGTGGTGACTTTGTGGGGGGGCTCTTCTGGGATGGCCGCGCCACCGGCGAGGTGCTGGGGAGCCCTGCCGCCGACCAGGCATTGGGACCGTTTCTGAATCCGCTCGAGATGGCCAACGCCAGTGAGAAGGTGGTCTGTGACAGCGTGCAGGCATCCAATTTTGCCGAACACCTCACAGGCCATAGCTACATGGAACTGTTCAATCAGGCCTTTGGTCCCGGCACATTGGATTGTTCGATGGGCAACTACATGGCGACCTATCACCGCATCGGCCTGGCCATCGGCGACTACGAAGGCTCCAGCGAGGTCAATCAGTACAGCTCCAAGTTCGACGACTACCTCGCTGGTACGGCAACCCTAACGCCTGAGGAGCAGATGGGCATGCAGCTGTTCCAGGGGAAGGCCTTGTGTTCTGCCTGTCATACTATGGGGCCAGGGCCGAACGGTGAGCCACCGCTGTTTGCCGACTTCGGTTTTGACAATATCGGTGTGCCCAAGAACCCTGAAAATCCGTTCTATTACCAGCCTCCTGAGTTCAATCCCGATGGGATCAACTGGATTGACCCAGGTCTGGGCGGTTTCCTGGCCACGAGGCCGGAATGGGAGCAGTATGCACCACAGAACTACGGCAAACACAAGACCCCCACGCTGCGCAATGTGGACAAGCGCAACCATTCGGGCTTTGTGAAGGCCTACATGCACAACGGGGTATTCAAGAGCCTGAAGGAGGTGGTGCACTTCTATAACACCCGTGACATACCGGGAATGTGGCCTGCGCCGGAGGTGGCGGATAATCTGTCACCGTTGCTGGGCAACCTCGGGCTAACGGACCAGGAGGAAGATGCCATTGTCGCCTTCATGCAGACCTTATCGGACGGCTATATGACGCCATCCACGGGGGAGAGCCTTTACATGTCCTATTGTATCGGATGTCATGGCAACCCCGATCCGGCGTATACGCTGCCACCACCAAACGCGCCACGCAAGGTGATTGGCGCCAGGAGCTGCTCAATTGAGGGAGCGATCTACGGTACTTATGTCTTCCCGGACGGCGTGCCGGCCATGCAGTTCATGCAAAACGCGTTCACCGCTGAGCAGATTCAGTTGATCTCTGATTATCTGAATTCGTTTGACGGCATCTCGGGCAAGCAGCGTTACACCACGACTTGTGCCGGTTGCCATGGCCTGGATGCAAGCGGTGGCCGAGTCGATGAGGATGTCCGCGGGGAAGACGCCCACGACATCAAGGAGGCCATCTATGATGAAGATCCGATGAACTTCCTGATGTGTCTGCCCAGGGAAGATATCTATGACATCGGTAATTACCTGAGCATGTACGATGACGACTATGATGACGACGAGGATGATGAAGAGGATGATGAAGAGGATGACCACGACAAATATTCGAGTCGTTGATCTGATTCAGGCGATAAAAAGAACCTTGTAGTTACGTTTAATGGCCGAGGCAGATCGCTGCCTCGGCCATTTTTACATATTGAACTAAATATCATCGAGGGTATCGGCACGGACAAGACCGCAATGAACCACATCATCAGCCGCCTTCAGTCCGGCTGGACTTATATCAAAGTCGATTCACTCCCAGAAATCTAGCTTGTGTCACCGCTGGTTTCCGGCCGCAGCTTCCGGTGCTCCGCTGGTGCACGTCTCCGGGCATCACCCGGGGACACCGGCTATTGCGCGGCAATGGTGTATCAGCTTTAGCTTATTAACCAGGTCAGTAGAATAATCCTGCTCGATCCAAAGCGGGCCGCTCTTGTCACTCGATAAATCAGTGGCTTTAATACTAAAATATCGTTGTTTTCGACGGAAATATAGGGGCACTATTACCGACGGAGCCCTATAACATGATCGCCGATCGAACGCTTGCACTGACGTGCTCGCGTTTGTCAGCTGAAAGATTGAGCCTCATCGGAAATATGAAAGTCCGAATAACAATACTCACAGCTACAGTAATTCTGTTGAACGCTTATACAGATATGGTTTTTTCATCTGAAGTACCTTCCAACGCAAGGTCAAGAAAAGTCATTGCAAAGATAACACCAAGAATGAAAAAAGAACTGGAGGAGGACGGGCTGGTATATGGTTCCCCGATATATATCCGAGTATTCAAGGAATCCAGCGAATTGGAATTATGGGTAGAAAATGACGAAAAATTCAAACTGTTCAAGAACTACAATATATGTTCATATTCAGGCACCTTAGGTCCCAAGCTGCGAGTAGGTGATCTTCAAAGCCCGGAGGGCTTTTATTTTGTAAAAGCGCGTCAACTGAATCCATCCAGTCAGTTTCACTTATCGTTCAATATTGGATACCCAAACGCATACGATAGGGTGCATGGCAGGACAGGCAGCGCCCTTATGGTTCACGGTGACTGTGTATCTATTGGTTGTTATGCAATGACAGATGCGGTAATTGAAGAAATATATACCCTGGCAGAGGCAGCGTTCAGAAATGGCCAACGTTTTTTCAGGGTCCATATCTTTCCATTTCGCATGACAGCAGAGAACATGGAAGCGCACAAAGAATCGATTTGGCTGGATTATTGGGAAAACCTTAAAGAAGGTTATGACTTTTTTGAACGCGACAAAAGGCCTCCAGATGTTGAGGTCGGGGACAAAAGGTATATATTCCAGAAATTGTAAAAAGCCGAACAATGTTTCTAATGGATGTCAGCCGTGAAATACTGTCCTGAATGCGCGGGCAAGCTGGAGGATAGGTTCGTTGATGGCATTGAACGAAAGGCGTGCACTTCGCCCGGATGTGATTTCGTATATTGGGACAATCCGCTCCCCGTGGTTGCGGCCCTAATTCGGTATAAAGACGATATCATTCTCGCTAGAAATGCAAAATGGCCGGAGGGAATGTTCTCGTTGATCACAGGGTTTCTTGAAAAACAAGAGACACCGGAACAAGCAGTCGAAAGAGAAGTGAAAGAAGAGCTTGGTCTCGACAGCGAGATAAAGGGATTCATAGGCCATTACTCGTTCTTTGCGATGAACCAGATCATCTTGGCCTTTTGGGTGTCGGCCGATGGCGAGCTGAAAACCAGCGAGGAGATCACGGAAGTCAAGCTCGTGCCAAAGGGGAGCTCGACCCGTCTCGGTTCGGCCGTCTCGCCCTGACCGCTGCGATTGTGAGAGATTGGCTGGAGCAACAACGTTAGGGTGCCGGTAGATGTGTTCAAATCGGGGCCCGTCTATCTATGTCTATCTACTAAGTATCTGCAAGAAAGACAATGAAGCGTATCACAATACTGAGAATCGTAGTGCAAAGTACGGCTCATCGTGCAAATAGCGGTCTTTGTTATATACAGCCATATCAGACATGGTCGTTTATCGATGCGGGAAATACCGAAACTTTTTGATCGGCCTGCCACGCCGGGACAGTTTGTTAATAATCTAATGATACGTGGTTGTTTGCGAGGGAGAAGGAGGTAAACTTCGATACTAGACCCGCATTATAAGCCGTAGTTTAATGCGCCTATATGTGATTATAGCCTTTGAATTTATGAACGATCTCTCCAATCTCCGTGCGCCAAAAAAATAACCGCCATATCGGCCGATACGCGAGCCTGTGGTTTCAATATGATATCAGAGCCGCTTACGGGCTCTTTGTTGCGCACACTTGCTGCGTCGAAGTCTTCTGCTCGCTTCCTTGAGCTTGGCTCCGGGACAGGTTTGTCCACCGCGTGGTTGCTTGATGGCATGGATTCAAGCTCGCATCTCACAACTGTCGATAACGATGAATCGCTGTTGTCCATTCTAAGAAATCATTTGGGCCGGGATCCGCGGCTGACCGTGATCTGCGCCGACGGCGATGAGTTTTTGCAGTCCCCCCGAGAACCGCAATTTGAATTCATCTTTGCAGACACTTGGTCCGGCAAATATCGCCTGCTTGAAGAAGCCCTCGAGCTGCTCATGCCCTCCGGATTCTATGTCGTTGATGACATGCTGCCCCAACCAAACTGGCCAGAAGGGCACGCTGAGAAAGCTGCGAACCTTGTCGCCACGTTGGAACAAATGGAAGGTTTTCATGTTACGAAATTATCCTGGGCTAGTGGTGTTGTTGTGGCGACGAAGCTCTGACACGTCGTCCCACCGGACTCGCGATACCACCGAATCGCTCGTCGGTGGGCAGAAACGTTATCGTGCATAACAAGGAGCTGAGTCAAATGTATAAAGGAGGATGCCTTTGTGGCGCAATTCGTTTTGAAATAACAGGCAGCATACGGAATATCATTTATTGCCACTGCTCTCAATGTCGCAAGGCACAAGGCAGCGCTTTTGCAACAAACGGTATCGTCGAGTCGAAAGATTTCAAGATTATTTCTGGCGAGAAGGAATTAACCGGATTTGAGTCCTCTCCAGGGCAAACAAAATATTTTTGCAGGCATTGCGGCTCGCCAATGTTAAGCAAGAGTGCAGCAAAGTCTGAACGGGTCCGGGTCCGATTAGGAACGATAGAGTCAGATATAAAAGAGAGGCCGGCAGCACATATATTTGTGAGCTCAAAAGCGAATTGGGAAGATATCTGCGGCGATATACCGCAATATGATGCTTACGAGCCGGATAGATAGGTGTGCTTTGGTGGGATGTTATCGCTAGTATACGTAGACTCATAACTTAGCCACCAAGAGAGGAGGGCTATTTTGGCCGAAGAAAAACTCGCGCTTTACGTTGACACGCGGTTTGCAAGCCCCTATGCCATGACCGTATTTGTGGCGCTGACGGAAAAGGGTATTCCGTTCGAGATTAGGAAGGTCGACTTGGAGGCAAAAGAGCATTACCAGCCAAGCTATGCAAGCCTTTCGCTCACGTGCCGTGTACCGACCCTTGTTCATGGGGATTTCCGTTTGTCAGAGTCGTCTGCGATTTCGGAATATCTGGACGAGGTGTTCTCTGCCCCGAAATATGCCGCTGTGTATCCGGGCGATGTTCACTGCAGAGCAAGGGCCAGGCAAATCCAGGCCTGGCTTCGCAGCGATTTCATGCCGATCCGCGAAGAGCGATCGACTGAGGTGGTTTTCTTCAAGCCGACAGACAAGCCTCTTTCGGAATCGGCGCGGATATCTGCAGCCAGGTTATTTTCGGCGGCCGACAGCCTGCTAGAGGAAAATGCGACCAAAAATGATGGGGCTCATCTTACTGCCGATTATGACAGTCATTAAGCAACGTTCCTTTTTAAAGGAAATGCACTTTGGAAGCGGCCTGACTGTCGTTAGTTTGACGCCGGTTTAGTCCACCCGTATATCCAGTGACTTACAGCCTATGGCTTCAAGGGCCTGGAGGAGGAAGGCGGCGGAGAAGGTGCCGCGGTTGATCTTGTTTCTGAGATTTTCCGGCGTGTCGCGAACGCCGATCTGCGTCAGGCGGGTGCTGAGATCGGTGTAGCTAATGCCGCGGCGGGCAAGCTCGCCTTTGAGCAAATTTCGGGCGCGCGTGGCCCCGTGCGCTTTTGTCTTCTCTGACATATCGCGTCCTGCAGTCGATATTTATCAAACTATACATTACCTATCACCCGGACAGATAACTTAGCTTGCATATGCTCCATATTTGGTGTATATACACTCTAAATAGTGCGAGGTGGGGCAAGATTTCGCTTTCAACTGCCGCAAACGGACCCGATAACCCATGCCAAACAGGACGGTGCACTCATGTTGATCCTCACCCGCAAACCCGGCCAAGTGCTGAAAATCGCCCCGCTCGAATCGGTCAACCCCGCCACGCCCATCGGCGAGCTGTTCCGGGACGGGCCGATCGAGATCGTGGTCACAAAAATACAAGGCACCCAGGTCCGGCTCGGCATTAACGCCCATGCCTCGTTTCTGGTTTTGCGCGACGAGCTCACCGACCCCCGTGCTGAGCTTGTTACGATCAGGCGGCGGTCGGTGATGAGTAAATGATCTGATTACGCGGCATGGTAAACGGTTGCGTACCTGTGCTATGCCACCTACTCGCGAACGGCGTGTTCCGTGTGCCGCCCACTCCCATCTTCTGCTGAATTCTTTCGCGCGACCGACGGACCGCGCTCACTTCATCTGACTCTACCGCCATTGCAACGACCCGCAGGGGCGTCACTTCAAATTTTCCTCGTCAGGCCAATAATTGATAAACAGAATAGACAGGCGCCAGGTACCTGCCGTACGATACGCTACCAGTGAAATAAAACAAATAATTGGAACTAGCTCAAGAACCTCAAAGCGCGCCATCTTAATCCGCGGGAATCACTCGACATGGAACAAGAACCCGATCTGGGGCGCCGCCGTCGTCGCATCCCAATAATCATATCAATGAGCGCGGCGTGTCTTGCTGTCATTCTTTGTTCCCCGCCGGCGCGTTCGGCAGGCCTGCCCGCGGATTTTTCCGCCGATTATTCAGGGCATGGACGCGCGCTGTTCTTCCTCAGAAAGAAGGCCAATGCCACCATCGCCCTTTCAACGCAGGGGGAAAAAATCAAGTACGAACAGGATACCAGTATCGGCGGTTATCGGTGGTACGAATGCACCGGTGTCACCAGGCGTGATGGCGAAATGTTTCCAGTGGAATTTGTCCATGTTGATGAGAGTCGTGGCGAGAAAAATATACACTCGGTATTTAACCAGCAGCGGCGTACCGTTCACACCGCCATCGGCGAGGGAACGCTGAAAGAAATCAGCAGGGCCTTCACTCCGCCGGTATGGGACCCCTTGTCCGTGCAATTGAAGCTGATGACAGCGTTGGCTCAGGGTAGAAAGGATAATTACAGTTATACGGTCGTGAGCAAGGGAAAACCAAAACAATATGTCTTTAACGTAGCCGGCTTTGAAAAGGTCGAGACCCAGGCTGGGCAATACGATGCCTGGAAGGTCAAACGGGTTTCCAGGAAGAACGAATTGACCTTCTGGTTCGCACCCAGTTTGGATTACATACCGGTGAAGATGATGGTGAAAGGCGACTGGTATACCTCTGAGTTGACATTGGCCAAATTTTCCACCGGAAAGCGTCCAGCAACGTCTGCGTTGGGTTGTTCGGCCGAGCACCGCGGTAATGATGCCCAAGAATGAGGTGTGGTTGCTGTCAAATTGGCGGAGAACATTGATATCGTTTTATGTCTATACAAGATACGGCGTCCCTGCCAACGCTGCTTCTTTGCGCCGGGTTGTGACAGCAGCGAAGACCTTACCTGAGTATGGCGGTATCGAAATGATGGAGGACTAGCATGGAAGCGAAAAAGACAATTCGGACATATTGGAGCAATATTGAATGTCTTTACCCTCTCTCGGCTATTCTATTCGCTTTTGGTATTTTTATATTAGTCATTCTGCTATTAAAGAGTGCTGAAGGACCGGAATATCAATTTAGGTTCATATTGGACAAAACCGGCGATTACAGTGAAAAGATCGCCTTTGCGCGAACTGGAAAACTATTTTCCAGCGGTCTGGAATGGCTACTGGGGCTATACCTGCATTGCATAGCTTTTGTGATCACAGTCATATGCTGCTGGTATATAATCGGCAGAACGCTGGCCGATTTCCAACCGAGACATCAATGGTATGTTCGCGGCGGCCTCATTGCAGTCGTCATAGGGCTAATAGGTCTTTTGAGCGCCGCAGACACGTTTGTTGCTCTTCCAGATCTTATTGGGCACATCAGTCAACATGTGCTGCCTCCCCTGCTGGAGGTTGTGGGCTGGACGAATATGGCTGGCGTCATAACAACGGTTTTGATCCTGGCCGCCGGCTGCAGCATTTTGTTGCCGCAAAAAAATCCGTTCGATCCGAATCGGAAGATAAGATATCTGAATGCTCTGCTTTATTGCAGCGCGGCATTCCTGGTTACGCGCATGTATGAGGCGCGGACATTATACGGCTTCGCGTCAACATTTCTGGTTGACGAACAGCTCCAGGTGGCGAAACTGCATGCGCCGATAATCAGCATGGTTATCGGCGGGGTATTCAGCTCGTGGCTTGCAGTGATGTACCTGTCGGTGCTCTTTGGTCTACAGCGGCAGGCCGCACGTGCAGGGACGCCTGCGCCGATACCGCTACCAGACCACGCAAAAGCGCCCGCGGGGCCGGGGACATTCCTCTCGGCACATTGGATTCGCATATTGGCAATTTTGTCGCCAGCGTTGCCCGGCATTGCGGAGACATTGGCCCGTTTGGGTGCCGGAGGGTGATGTGACGCCGACGCGCCGAATATTGCAGGTGCTGTCGGGGGCAAAGGCGTCCGCGGCGGCTCTCAGATCACCGATTACGTTGTCGGAGCGACGCTGTCGCGGCGTGCCGTCGCCGCCGGCCGGCTGATCTCACCGAACTGCAACGCGGCAAGACGGGCGTACAGCCCGTCCTGCGCGATCAGTTCCTCGTGGCGGCCGCCGGCGACGGTGCGGCCGTGATCCATGACCACGATACGGTCGGCCTTGAGCACGGTGGCGAGGCGGTGGGCGATGATGACGGTCGTGCGTCCGACCATTAACCTTTCCAGGGCCTGCTGCACCATGCGCTCGCTTTCGGCATCCAGGGCGCTGGTCGCCTCGTCCAGCAGCAACACCGCCGGGTCCCTCAGGATCGCGCGCGCGATTGCGATGCGCTGGCGTTGGCCGCCCGACAGGCGCACGCCGCGTTCGCCGAGAAAGGTATTAAAACCCTCGGGCAAACGATCGAGGAACTCAGCGGCATGAGCGGCTTCGGCCGCGGCGCGCACCTCGGCGTCTTTGGCATTTGGCCGGCCATAGCGGATGTTTTCCCAGGCATCGGCGCCGAAGATCACCGGGTCCTGGGCAACGAGGCCAATGCGGGCCCGGACCGCGGCCGGATCGGCCTGTCTGATGTCCACGCCGTCCAGGCAGACGCCCCCCGCTTGCGGATCGTAGAAGCGCAACAACAACTGGAACACCGTGGTCTTGCCCGCCCCCGAGGGTCCCACCAGCGCCAGCTTCTCGCCCGGGGCAACGGCCATTGAAAAGTTGTCCAGTGCGGCCACATCCGCCCGCGAGGGGTAGTGGAACGTGACCGCGTCGAACTGCAGCTCGCCGCGGGGCGGGTCGGGCAGGGCCAGCGGGTGCGCGGGCGCGGTGATCTGCGGTCGCGTGGCCAGCAGCTCCAGCAACCGTTCCGCGGCGCCGGCCGCGCGCTGCAGATCGCCGATGACCTCGCTGATGGCGCCGACGGCGCCCGCGACCAGGACCGAGTAAAACACGAAGGCCGAGAGATCACCGGGGCTGATGTGCCCGGACAAGACGTCCTTGCCGCCCACCCAGAGGATGACCCCCACCGCGCCGAAGACCAGCAGGATCACCACCGCGGTCAGGAACGCCCGTTGGCCGATGCGCCGCACCGCGGTATCGAACGCCTGTTCCACCCGGGCGCTGAAACGGCGGCGATCGACCTCTTCATGGGTAAAGGCCTGCACCGTGCGTATGCCGTGCAGGACCTCGTCCCCGTAGGCGCCAATGTCGGCCAGGCGGTCCTGGCTGGCGCGCGACAGCCGTCGTACCCGCCGGCCAAAGATCAGAATCGGCGCGACCACCAGCGGCACGCCCAGCATGACCAGCGCGGTCAGCTTAGGGCTGGTCACCGCCAGCATCACTGTGCCGCCGATAAACAACAACAGGTTGCGCAGGGCCACGGAGGCGGAAGAGCCGACGACGGCTTCGAGCAGCGTGGTGTCGGCCGTAATGCGTGAGAGGACCTCGCCGGTGCGGGTGACCTCAAAGAATCCCGGGCTCAGGCGCAACACGTGATCAAAAACCGCGCGACGAATATCGGCGCTGACGCGCTCGCCGATCCAGGACACCAGATAAAAGCGCAGACCCGTGGCGATCGCCATGATGACGATGACACCGAGCAGCGCGATCAGCATGGTGTCCAAGACCGCCAGGTCCCTGGCGGCGAATCCCCGGTCGACCAGTAGCCTCAGGCCCTGGCCGATGGCGAGCACCGTGCCCGCTGCGATGATAAGCGCCAGCGCGGCGGCCGCCACCCGCGGCCAGTAGGGCTTGAGGAAGCGCAGGATGCGGCCGAGCTGCCGCAGGTCACGGCTGGGTGCGCGATCCCCCGATGCCATGCCCGGTGTTTTCTCCCTGGGTGCGCCTTGAGTTGTCATATCCGGTCTCCGGCGGTATTGTCTCTGTGCATTTGACGATCCATGACCGCGATTGTTCACGCCGGGCAACTTGCATCTGCCGTTTCTGTTACCCGTCAAGGAAATATTACCAGAGTGGACCGGTCGGCCGTTAAAAGAAGAAATTGCAGGCGGTTTTGCGATAACTCCGCGTCTCCAACCATAATATGAAGGAACAGCATGGAGGAATCGGTTATGAGACGTGTGGTGAGCAGCTTCTTTATGATGGCGGTCCTGATGACGACCGTATCTGCTGCTGCCGGCGTCGCGAGTTAGGGCAAGGCGTCACAGGACGGCAAATTTCTGTTAACCATATTTTTGTGTCACGACCAGTCGATGACCGTGGATGAAATCAAGGCGCGCCAAAAAAAGACCGGGCTCCTTAAGATGTTTCCGCCTGAAGGCGTGGAGATCGTAAGCTGGCATGTGATGATGGGGACCGGGCAAGTGGTGACCCTGTGTGTGCCGCCGGACAAGCTGCGCGCGGTGAACCTGTCGGTCGAGAGGGGTGCCTGGGGTGCGTTCCGCAGCGAGTTCTATCCCACCTACGATCTGTGGCCGATCATCGAAGAGAAGAAACGGGCCCTGGGCAGGTAACGCCGCTGTATGGTTGCTGATCTGTCAAGCCTCGTCGCCGCGGCGATGTGGTCGTCGTTTCCGGCACTTCAGTATGTCGTCATTCTCGGTTAACTCATCTTTACTTGGTTGTATTCACTGATCCGGGACCGGGCGCCGCCGTTATTTGACGCCGGCTTCATGCTGTTGTTGGGCTACAGCATCGCCAATCCTCTCATCGCATTGAAGCAGTTCGGCTACTGGCTCTACACGCTGCCCTCGATGCTGTTATTCGCTGTCTTTTTCCTGTACACCATCTGGCTCTATGAGCGGCATGGCATGGTCGGGAACCCGGGCAGCATCGCCTTTGTACTGCTGCTCATGGCCTACCCGTTTTTCTTTCTGATTTCTCTTGCGGTCTGTTGGTGGCGGGTCTTCTTTTAGCAATCATTGCAGGTGGTCAATATGACAGAGTCTAAGCGTAAAGCCCCGGGCCAAGGCGATGTCCTCCCACGTGCTTGCTCGTCATTTATCCGGCGGTCTCTCAACGAGCAGGTTCATTGCACGCTTTTCCGGAAGTATGCTGTGGAATTTCAGGCCAGGCAGGAACAGACCGCCGACGCCGCGCAGCTCTCAGGTCCGGATAAATGTAACAAAATGTAAAAAATATATTGAATCGATATTTTGTGGATAGCTTTCATGGAAAATACGGTTTTGCCGGATTGACGTCAGATTATGGTCTTTGAGTAAAGTTTGACTTCCACAGTCGGGAACGTCACGGTGTCCTCAACAAACCGAAATAAAGGCATTACCATCCATTGTTTCGGATCCGGCAATGAGATGCGTACGTTCAGGTATGGGGCGGTAAGCAAAATCCCGTGATCGGACCCGAGGGTTTGACGGACAATAAATTCTGGTAAAGAAATAAAGGAAAAGTGTTTGCAGGCTTTCATTTCCTAAGGCTTTATACCACAATTGTTAACTAGCCCGGGCCTGGGATAAGAAAGCGCGGTGAAGTCGGAACCTGCCGGGTCGCGACATTTAATTAGCGGGAGATAAACCATGGGTCGCGGATCATGACACGGCAGCGTATAGGATTTATTTCTGTTGATCTTTGCCTAACGGCGTGTACTCGCATTCAAAGCCAGCCACACTCCATCGGTATGGGAAGGGCCGTTGCACAGTGACCGTCGATCATCGTTGCCGGTGAGCTGTACAGTGGAGACCTGGAAGATGGACAGCGGTGACGAGTATGGTGGGAATGCTACGTGAACAAGACATAAAGCCAAAACCGGAGAATCCCATGAAGATACGAATATCTGTATAAAACACCGTGACATAACAGTCTTGGAAAGATCGAAGGGAACTTATCAGGGGCACGAGGCTTTCGGATGGACGACACAAAAAGAACCAAAGCCGAATTGGTTAAGGAAATTCATCAACTACGAAGAGAGATTGAAGAGTTACGTACCAAAGACAAGCGAACGGCATCCAGGCGCAGTCACCGGATATCCGAACTTTTAGAAAACTACATCAAATTAACGTCTGGTTTGTCACTGGACAGAATTGCTCGGACGACCCTTGACTTTCTCAGGGATCGGCTGGGTATGACGCACTCTTCTATCGCGTTGCTGGATCCGGATCATGCCGGTTTCTCGCTGCTCACGACTCAGCATTCCGATACGACAAGATTCGAACGGGGTACCTATCTACCGTTTCGGGCCACTGTGCTCTCGGAAATGATCAGAGAAAAGCAGGCAACGTATCGTCCCGACATCGCGGCCGCACGCTCAGGATACGCGATCGATGCCAAGCTGCTCGCCGCAGGGATCCGCAGTGATTTGATTGTTCCGCTCTGGGTGGAAGGAAAATGCCTGGGAACACTCAACGTTGCATCGGAACAGATCGACGGGTTTACCGAGGAGGAGCGTGAATTCATCCCGCTTCTTGCCCCGAGTCTGGCGCAGTTCCTGCAACATGCCGTTCTGTTCGATTCCCTGCAGGAAAGCGAAGGCCGGTTCCGGGCCTTATTCAACGATGCCGGCATTGGCATTGCGCTGGTCGACATGCCAGGTTACCCCGTGCACAGCAACCCGGCGTTGCAGCAGATGTTGGGCTATAGCGGCGAAGAGCTAAGCCGGATGGTGTTCACCGAATTTACCCATCCCGACGACGCGAAAAAGGATATGCAGCTCTACCTCGAGCTCATGGCCGGAAAGCGCGACTCTTATAAAATGGAAAAGCGGTATTATTGTAAAGAAGGAAAACTTATCTATGCCAACCTTACAGTCACGTTGATCCGAGATGCCGATGGTCAGCCGAAGTTTGGAATCGGCATGGTCGAGGACATTACCGAGCGCAAAAGAGCAAAGGAGGCCCTTGAACGAAGCGAAAAGAAATACCGCGAATTGGTGGAACTGGCGCAGGAAGGGATCTGGTTAATCGACAATGAGGGTATTACCACGT
Source organism: Acidiferrobacterales bacterium (assembly GCA_947258385.1). Taxonomy (GTDB): domain Bacteria; phylum Pseudomonadota; class Gammaproteobacteria; order Acidiferrobacterales; family SZUA-150; genus CAMYII01. Next base: position 24,951 of record CAMYII010000033.1, on the reverse strand, counting down.
TTGTCAATCCGGCCATGGGCAAAATGTTGGGCTACACCGTGGAAGAAATGTTGGGCAAGCATCTGTTTTCATTTATGGATGATCAGGGCGTCGAAATCTCTAAAGCAAATATAGAACGCCGGCAGAAAGGAATTAAAGAGCAGCACGACTTTGAATTTCTGAGCAAGGACGGAAAACGTGTCTACGCGACGTTGGTGACCGCGCCGATTACCGATGACGATGGCAATTATATCGCAGCGATCGCCGGGGTAATCGACATCACCGAGCGCAAGCGCGCCGAAGAGGCCTTGAGCAGATCTCAGGCCAATCTTGAGGCGAGAAATCAGTCCCTGGCGGCAATCAACAGTATCGCCGACCGGGTGTATCGCTCACTCGATCTGCGGACGGTCGCGCAAGAGGCGGTGGATGCCATGGTGCGCTATAGCCAGTCGCCGTCAGTTGCATTTTTTCTTTTGAATGAACAGGCGCGTTGTCTCGAGCGGTTGCACAGCGTTGGGTTCAGCGAGGAGGCGCTGCACAAAGGGTCACGCCTGCCCCTGCAGGGCAGCCTTAGTGGTGTCGCTATCGCCCTGAAAGACGTCGTTGTCAGTGAGCATATGGACAGTGACGATCGCCTTGAGCCGGAAACGAAAAAAGCGCTTCTCAAGCAGGGATACCGGGCTGCGATATCGGTGCCGCTGTTGTTTCAAAACCAGATGCTGGGTGTCATGAACCTGATTTTCAGGGAATCCCGAGTGTTCGACAGCGAAGAAAGACAGACCCTGCTCTCCATTGGCAAGACCATAGGCCTGGCTGTGGCGAACGCCAAACACGTCGCCCAGCTCGAAGCCGAAATGATCGAGCGCCTACGCGCTGAGGAGGCGCTGTTTCAGGAGAAAGATCGCGCCCAGACGACCCTGCAGT
>CAMYII010000033.1:0-23993 GCA_947258385.1 Acidiferrobacterales bacterium | reverse complement strand
GTCATCGAGTATCTGAATCCGGTTGCCGAGCAGCTTACCGGAATGAGCACCGACGAGGCACGCGGGCAGCCGTTGGGCGACGTCCTGGCGGTGGTCAGGGAATGCAACCGCGAGCCGGTGCAGGACCCGGTCCGGCGTTGTCTGGACAATGGCGAAATCGTGTCGTTCGACGAGCACATCCTGTTAATCCGTGGAGACGATAACGAGTTCGCCGTGGATCTCACCGCCGCCCCGATTCGCGGTCACGGGGGTGGGATTAGTGGCGCGGTGCTGGTGCTGCACGACATCACCGCCATGTGGGACATGGCGCAGCAGCTAAGCTATCAGGCAACGCATGATGCCCTGACGGGCCTGCATAACCGCCGCGCATTTGAGCAACGGCTTGAAGATGCCTTGAAGGGCGCGCACGTCAGCGATCGTGTACATACACTATGTTTCGTGGATCTTGACCAGTTCAAGATCGTGAACGATACCTGCGGGCACGTCGCAGGCGACGAGTTGCTCAGGCAGGTATCGGAGCTGTTTAGAACCCATGTGCGCGAAAGCGACACGATCGGGAGGCTCGGTGGCGACGAGTTCGGTGTGTTGCTGGACAGCTGCGTGATAGACCAGGCGTCTGGTATCTGTGAAAAGCTCCGTGACGCGGTCGAGGCGTTTCGTTTCACCTGGGACAGCAAGCATTTTGAGATAGGTGTCAGTATTGGTCTGGTGCCCATTACCCGGCATAGCCGCAGCGTGACGGAGCTTTTGAGCTCCGCCGACGCCGCGTGTTACGTCGCCAAGGACCTTGGAAGAAATCGCCTGTACGTGTATCGGACCGGGGATGATGCCGTGATCACGCATCACGGGGCCATGCAATGGGTGCACCGCATCAATCAGGCGTTGGAGGAAAATCGCTTCTGTCTCTACTGCCAGCGCATCGTTCCGCTGCAGAACAGCGGTGCGGCAAAGCGCTATGAGTTTCTGATCCGCATGCTAGACGAGGAGGGGAATATCATATTACCCAAAACGTTTCTTCCGGCGGCGGAGCGTTATTATTTGATGCCAGCCATTGATCGATGGGTGATACGGAACATGTTTGCCTTGTTGAAAGACATCCCACAGGCACCACAAACGGTGAGCTATGGTATCAACCTATCCGGACAATCCCTGGGCGACAAGGACTTTCTCGGCTTTGTTATCGAGCAGCTTGAATGCCATGAAATCGATCCCACATGTGTCTGTTTTGAGATCACGGAGACGGCGGCCTTCTCCAACCTCGCCTCGACCACCAGCTTCATCACGAAGTTGCGCGCGTTGGGCTGTTCCTTCTCCCTGGACGATTTCGGCAGCGGGTTCAATTCCTTCGCCTACCTTAAGACCTTGCCGTTCGATTATCTGAAAATAGACGGCAGATTCATCAAACATATCATTAGCGACAAACTCGATAACGCTACGGTCGAGGCCATCAACCATATCGGCCAGTTGATGAATATGCGCACGATCGCCGAGTTCGTTGACACCGAGGCGGTGCTGGGGCGGCTTCGATCTTTGGGCGTGGACTATGCGCAAGGGTATGCGATCGAGTGTCCGCAGCCGGTCGAGCGGATGCTATACGAGTGATTCATGATGAAGGTGAATATCTATTAGTGACTGGTCAAACGCTTAAAGGACAGAAACCAACTGCTAGAGTCGGATTCACTTACTGCGGCGTCATTGATCTCGGCTCAGGATCTCGCAACGAGTGACTCATGATGACGGTGAATGTCTATTAGCGACTGGTCAAACGCTTAAGGGAGAAAAACCAACTGCTATAGTCGGATTCACTTACTGCGGTGTCATTGATCTCGGCTCAGGGTCTCACAAATGGACGTTAGATCTATATTATGTTATACAAGGCCCGCTCTGGTGTAAGTATGAGAGCGCCGATGTACCGCGGATAAGGGGGTGGTCCGATGAGGCGTTTACTGGTATTACCCGTTGCAGCATTGTTATTCGGTCTTGGCGGCCCGGCGCACGCCATTGATGCGCCACATCGTTTTATTCCCGGCTATAACGAAAATGATTGCACGCCGTGCCACGGCGCGCACACGGCCAATTTCACGCCGACGCAAATCTGCCTGCAGTGCCACAGCGAGGTTCCGACGCTGGTTCCGGCGACGGTGGTCAATACGCATGCAAGCACGATTACCGGCTCATCCAAGTTCGACTACTGGCTGGAGTGCACGGCCTGCCATAATCCCCACTGGCAGGAGCAGAACCTGCTCTACGGCACGACCTACGGCAAGTACATCGAGGACTTTATCGTCGAGACCCTAACGGTGACCGACCTCACGAAGACGCCGCCGGAGCTAGTAACGAAATTTGTCTCCAGCGGGCAGGTGAGATTCACCGGACCCACCGACGTCAATGGCACGATCGTGTGGGATTTCGTGCATGACGATCCCTATACCGCATCCATTTGCCGTACCTGCCACAGCCTGACGAACCATCACCGCAATGAACGGCTCACCACCATACCGGCGCCCGGCGGACAGGATCACAACAACGGCGCCCAGTGCACGGTGTGCCATATGCACGGCAACGGCTTCGCGCCGCTGGGCGGGCCGCATCCGCAGGCCAATACCGACTGCAGCAACTGTCACCTGAACCAGAGCACGGGCGAACCCGATATCCAGGCGCTGCACGGCAACCGCTGCGAGTTGTGCCATGTCTCGGGCTTTGTCGAAGAGACCTTCACCTTCCTCGGTCCCCGCGGGACGTGGAACCAGGAGTGCACCGCCTGTCATAACCCGAACATCAGCCAGACGGGCAACCTGCAGACCCCGACCAAGGGCCACCGCTGCATCGCTTGTCACGGCGAGCAACGCAGCACGAACGATCGCCAAGCAATCCACTACAGGCATGCCGACAAGGCGAACTGCGTGGTCTGTCACGGCTTTGTGCCCGACACCGGTGTCGCGATCGGTTCGGGGAACCGGGACAACTGCAAACTGTGCCATGGCGGGAGCTACGGTGGGAGCTACGGTGGGAGCTACGGTGGGAGCTATGCTGATGCCGGCATCCAGGACATCCACAAGAAGATGGTGCCCGAGGGCCTGAGCTGTCTCGAGTGCCACCGCGACGGTCGCCCGCCGGTGGATGTGGTGGTGGGCGCGCCGGTGGGCGGCTCGGAGCATGTCTGCCGCATCTGTCACGACAGTCGAAGCCCCGCTGACTTCACAGGGAGATCCGAATATTTGCACAAGAAGCACGTCGACAAGAGCATGGATTGCGGTTTCTGCCATGCCGATGCCAAGCTGCAGGATGACCGCTTCCCCATGCCGCCGGTCGACGACGCCAGGCGCTCGCTGGTGAACCGCGCCGGGTTCGGCGAGTGCGTGCTGTGCCACGAGGGCGGCGAGCGCGCCGGGATCACGACCGTGCACAAGAAACATGTGGCCAATATGTGGCAGTGGTGCTTCAACTGCCACGAGGGCGATGATCTGAGGCCACTCGGGTTAATGCCGCCGGTGACCCAGCCGAGCGAGGCGTGTTCACTGTGTCACGACGGCCGGCAGTATAGCGACCAGTATCCATATGATATTCACAAGAAGCATGCGTCGAAGAACAAGTGCTACGCCTGCCACCAGGCGGTGCCGCCGTTGTTCGATTGGCCCAAGGACTGGCTGGGGGTCGGCGCAACGCAGGGCACCTATGGCAGCAATGACTGGTGGATGCCGCGATACTAAAGACCTGTGACTCTAGAGACCTGTGACTCTAGTCATGCTGTAGCAAGGATCTGTAGCGACTAGATCACCCGCTCGTTGCCGCCGTCCACCGGGACCTGGGCGGCGGTGGTGCGGGCGAACAGCGGCCCGCACATCTCGGCCGCCAGCTCGGCGACGTCGTGACTGGTGACTTCCGTTTTTAAAATATTCTTCTTCTTGTAGTCCTCGACGCTCAGCCCGTAGGAGCGCGCGCGCGACGCCAGCACCTCCTCCGTCCAGATGTCGGTGTCGAACACCGCAATGGGATGCAGGGTGTTGATGCGGATATTGTCCTCACCCCATTCGAGCGCTGCCACCCGCGTGAGCTGGTTTAACGCCGCCTTGGAGGCGGAATAGGCCGCCGCCCCCGGACCCGGCGCCGGCACGTTCTTCGACCCGATGACCACTACCCGGCCACCCCCGGGGGCGAGCTTGAGCAGGGGATAGGTCTCGCGCATCAGGACAAGGTTGGCATCGAGGTTGATGGCCATGACCTTGCGCCACTCCTGCGTGGCTACGGCATCGATGCGCCGGCTCGCCGGGAACACGCCGGCGTTCAATATCAGCATATCGACGCTCCCAAAGGCGCGCACACCCTGCTCCAGGGCGGCGGTGATCTGCGTTTCTTCGCCTAAGTCACATGTGATACCCAAGTAATCGGGGCGCGCGTAAAGCCCCGTGACCGCGGGATTCACATCCAGGGCGATCACGGCGGCACCACGGGCGAGCAGTGAATCCACGCAGGCCCTGCCGATGCCCGAGGCGGCGCCGGTCACCAGCGCGGTCTCGCCGCTGAACACCGGGGGCGTGCCGCCCTTGCGCAGCTTCGCCTGCTCGAGGTCCCAGTACTCCACATCGAAGATCTCCCGCGCCGGCAGCGCGTGGAATCCCCCCAGGGCCGTGGCGCGCAAAATAATGTCCATGGTATGGCGGTAGATGTCCTCGACGATGGCCGCGTCTCTGGCGGTGCGTCCCACCGTGCACAGGCCGAGCTCCGGGTCCAGGACCACGCGCGGCGCCGGGTCGAGCATGGTCTTGGATTCCTTGGCCTGCGGCGCGTGCTCGTCAAAGTAGGCCTTGTACGCCTGCACATAGCCCGCGACATCCCCGCCGAGCATGGGCAACCGCTTGGTCCGGATCACATGGTCCGGGGTGGCCGGTCCCTGCTGGCTGATGGTCTCGAGATCGCCGCGCCGGGCGAAGGCCAGGCACTGGGAATCCGGATGGGTGCTGACAATCACGGGAAATCCGGCGGCATCGCAGACCTGCCGGCGCAGACGCGCGATGGCTTCGCACCGGCTCGTTGCCGCCGGGGCGGGCCCGGCCGGCCGCGGCAGCTCCCAGGCGTCGTGGGCCGCCAGGTAGTCCTCGGCGCGCGAGACCAGATCAATCATGCGTTCATAGGACTCCCTCGCCGTTTCGCCGAAAGAGAAGATGCCGTGGTTCATCAGCACCATGCCGATGGTATTGTTGCCGGCCTCGGCGGCGAAGCGGCGGGCGCATTCGCGCGCCAGATCGAACCCCGGCATGACGTAGGGGATGATGACCACGGCGTCGCCGTAGATCTCCTGGACGCGCGCGAGTCCATTGGGGCTGTTGGTGACGGTGACGACGGCATCGGCATGGGTATGATCGACGTATTTAAAGGGCAGGATGGCGTGCAGGATCGCCTCCACCGAGGGCGTCGGCGCCGAGGCCAGGGTCATATGGGTCTTGAGCTCGTTGACCATCTGCGGATCGGACAGCGAGTCGAGTCTCGCCAGCTCGAGCAGATGCGCCATGCGCACCGGCGAGAAGCCGGGCTTATCGATGGTCTCCAGATCCCAACCGCTGCCCTTGACGTAGAGCAGGGTTTCCTCCTGGCCCAGTATATTTGTTTCCTTGCTCTTGACCGAGGTGTTGCCGCCGCCGTGGAGCACCAGCGACGGCTCCCGGCCCAGCAGACGCGAGGTGTAGACGCGCAAACCGAGATCCCCCGAAAAGTTTGCCGCCTCTTTGTCGTTCCAGAGACTTTTCATAAGTGTTTTGCCGCGATCCGTAAGGTTGGTTTTGACGCAGTGAGCCGCGAATAATACGTTATATTATCAGTCTTCGTCTTCCCCGAGAGGGGTCATTGGCACCGGTCCCGGTTCCGGCGCGACGCCGTCGAGGCTTGGATGAGGCCCATGGTCAAAAATGAAGAGTTGAAGAATTCTGAAATTTCTCCAGATTGCGACGAGACCGATGAACCGGAGAGAAGTGAAAATAAGCAAGTATTTGAGTTATATGCTCAGGCACCGCCCCGATGCCATTGGGCTCACCCTTGACCGGCAGGGATGGGCGGATCTTGCCGAGCTCATCGATTTGTCGAATCGCGCGGGAACGCGGTTAACGGAGGCATTGGTGAGGGATGTGGTCGCGCGTAACGATAAACAGAGATTCGCCATTAGTGCGGAGGGTGACAAGATCCGGGCCAGTCAGGGCCACTCGCTCAATATCGATCTCGGGCTCAGACCGCAAGCCCCGCCGCCGACGCTTTACCATGGGACCCCGGTCGGGTTCCTGGACTCAATCAGGCAGCGCGGGTTGGCACCCAGGCATCGACAATATGTCCATTTATCGCCTGATACAGGCACGTCGGCAGCGGTGGGTGCGCGCCGCGGTGACCCTGTCGTGTTGCCGATAAGGGCCGGGTCAATGGCCGCTAGCGGACAACGATTCTATTTGTCTGAGAACGGCATCTGGCTCACGGCGCACGTGCCTGTTGAATTCATTGAATTCCCGGATCGGGAGTGCTGAGGTACTTTGTGAGCGCATCCGGGCGTCTATGTTCTGCGGCGTAGGACCGTTATTTTGCGGGACTGACGACGAAACACGAGGCATGATCGACAGCGTTATGGGTCAAGAAGTATTACCGGGTCTGCCGCCTGCGTGGGTGCTTGCGACGTTGGTTCTCATGGGTCTGGCCGCAGTGTGGATGTGGCGGAGAGCCTTGAAGGCCGGCCCTCGCGGACTTCAGGCGCGGGGTCACGCATTATCCGGTCCCCTCGCGCGCAGTCTGACCGGCAGCCCCTGGCCGCTTGTTGTCCTTCGCCTTGGTGGCGTTGGGCTTTTTTTGCTGGTAATCGTTAGCGGGTTTTTCAACCGCGAGGCGCCCGGTGAGAACCTCGCCACGGTGCTGACGTGGACCCTGTGGTGGTGGGGAGTCGTGTTGTCGGCGCTGCTGCTGGGTTCGGTCTGGTGTGCGGTGTGCCCCTGGGACGCGCTCGCCACTTGGCTGGCGCGCCGGCGGCTGTGGCGCCGGGTGCGGACCGGGCTCGGCCGGCGCCTTCCGCGGCGCCTGATGAATCTGTGGCCGGCGCTGTTTTTGTTTGTGTTACTGAGCTGGCTGGAACTGGGCATGGGCGCCATGACCAGCCCCCGCTTGACCGCCATCATGGCGCTGCTGATGCTCGCACTTGCCCTGGCCTCGCTGCTGGTGTTCGAGCGCAAGGCCTTTTGCCGCTACTTTTGTCCCGTGGGGCGCACGGTCGGGCTTTATGCCCAGGCGGCGCCGCTGGCGCTGCGCCCCGTCGATGCGGGCACCTGCGCGCGTTGCGAGACGCTTGATTGTTACTATGGCAATCAGGAGGTCGAGCCCTGTCCGACGCATCTCGTGATGGGGCGCTTGCGCGAGAACACCTACTGCACGAGTTGCGGCGCCTGCGCCCTGAGTTGTCCCTATGACAACGTTTCCTGGCGCCTGCGCCCGCCCGGCGACGAGCTGGCCTCTCGTGCGCGGCCGCGCTGGGACCAGGCCTGGTTCATTGTGGCGTTGTTGGCCGTGACCACCTTCCACGGATTGGCCCGTACCGCGACGGGGGGGCTGGGTGAGGTCCTTGGCGCCCGCCAGTCGCTGTGGTCCGTAACGGCGGCGCTAGCGTCGGTGCTGCTCGCAATTGGCCTCAGCTATGCAGCCGTGGTGGCGTTGAGTTACCGCCTCGCCGCCGGCGAGGTTCCCTACCGACGGCTGTTCTCGCAACTCGCCTTCACGCTGATACCGTTGTCACTGAGCTTCCATCTCGCCCACCAGCTCAGCCCCTTGTTGTATTCCGGGCTCCTGCCGTTCGAGGTGCCCGCGCCACTGCATTTTTTCCTCAAGGCAGGGCTGATGGGGTATGGTATCTGGCTGGCGTTGAAGACGCTGCGCTCGCGATCGCGCGAGCTATGGGGCCGCTCGCCGGGCCGGCTCGCATGGCGCACAGCGCCCCCGGTGGCATTTGTGATTGCCGTGACCCTGCTCCACGTGTGGCTGCTGATGCAGCCGGTGGTGCTATAACTATTACGGTTTACGCGTGTTTGGTCGTCCCTGGTCGCGCGATAATGGACTTGCGCCATGCGCCTTCCGCCCTTATCGTTGGTGCGCGGGGGGGTCTGACTCCCTCCCTCCCTCGGCCCGGATCCGGCAACGTCAGGGTTTTCGGGCAGGGGACAGGTGCCTGGGGTTAGAAGGATTTGACGGGGGTCATGGTAAACGCGGGCAAACGGCGTAAGCTGAGCTTAATCATTAATTATTGGCAAAGGAAATCGTGGGTATGGTGCAGCCGTTGATCGATCCATTCAATCGCAAGATCGAATACGTGCGCCTGTCGGTGACAGACCGCTGTAACCTGCGCTGTTTTTACTGCCTGCCCAAACGTTTCCGGGATTTTGAGGAGCCGGCAAACTGGCTCAGCTTTGACGAGGTTGAACGGGTCATCGGCGCCTTCGGGGAGCTCGGCGTACGCCGAGTGCGCATCACCGGCGGCGAGCCGCTCACGCGCAAGAATTTGCCTCATCTGGTACAACGTGTGGCCGCCTTGCCCGCTATCGAGGATCTCTCCCTCAGCACCAACGCCGTCAACCTCGACCGGCAGGCGCAGGCGCTCCGACGGGCCGGGGTGTCGCGCATCAACGTCAGCCTCGACAGCCTCAAGCCCGCGCGTTTCGCCGCTATCACCGGCGGGCACCTGGACAAAGTGTTCAAGGGATTGATGGCCGCCAAGGCCGCCGGCTTCGCCCCCATCAAGATCAACATGGTCGCGATGAAGGACGTCAACGACGATGAGTTCGAAGATATGGTCGATTTTTGTATCGACCACGGCTTCACCCTGCGCTTCATCGAGACCATGCCGGTGGGCGATACCGGCCGCGAGGCCGCCGGCCACTACCTCGATCTGCAGCAAGTCAAGCAGCGCCTGGCGCGACGTTTCGAGCTTATCCCCGGGGTCATGCCCGGCGGCGGCCCGGCGCGCTACTTCCAGGTCAAAGGCTCGGAGCTTCGCATCGGTTTTATCACCCCGATCTCGCAGCATTTTTGCGAGACCTGCAACCGCGTGCGGCTGTCGGCCGACGGTACCTTATACCTGTGTCTCGGTCAGGAGCACAGCGTGGCGCTGCGCCCGCTGTTGCGTGATGGCATCAATGACGATGAGCTGAAAGATGTGCTCGTGAAGGCGTTGGCGCTGAAACCCGAGCGCCACGAGTTCCGCGAAAAGCCGCATCAGGTCGTACGTTTCATGGCCATGACCGGCGGTTAAGCGCGGGCCGTTCCCAAAAGCCGCCCACGTTTATTTTTTTCACGCCGGGTCGGCGTAACCGAACTCCCCGACCCAGTTGCCCGCGCGGTAATCGATGTACAGCCACTGGGGGATATAGGGCCGGCGGTGAATGATGGGAAAATCCGTCAGCGGCGGCTCCTCGCCCTCGTAGTCGGTGCCGCAGTGCGCGGTCATCACCGGCCGAAAGCTCACTCTCAGCCTATCACCGACCGGTATGCCTTCCGTCGCCGCGCCGGCGTCGCGAAAGCGGACTTTCTTGCGAACGAGACAGCTGAAGTACAGCTCCATTTCCGCCTCCAGCGGCGTCTGCCGCCGGCCGAGCTCACGGCCGGCGGCGCGGCTGATCTCGATCCGCACGGGTCTGCCCTGGATCTCGACCGTGGTGTTCACTGGTCCTGCCTTTAGTTTTGGACGCGGCTCATGCGGGCCGTGCCTCGGCCTCGAGCGCCGGATAGTCGGTGTAACCCTTAGTGTCGCCGCCGTAAAAGGTCGCCGCATCCGGCGCGTTCAAGGGCGCATCGACGGTGAGGCGCTGCGGCAAATCGGGATTGGCGAGGAACAGCACGCCAAAGGCGATCAGATCGGCATCACCGGCGCGTAAGGCCGCCATCGCGCGGCTGCGATCGTAACCGCCGTTGGCGATGTAGGTTCCCTTGAAGGCCTCGCGCAACTTGCGCATATCAACCTGCTGCGCCGGTTGCGCGGCCTCGCCGATGGTGCCCTCCATGACATGCAGATAGGTGAGCCCGAAGCGGTTCAATTGCCGGGTGACATAGCCGAACGTGGCCTGCGGCTGCGAGTCCGACATGCTGTTGAAACTGTTGATGGGCGAGAGCCGGATGCCGACCCGGTCCCCGCCCCAGACCGCGGTGACCGCCTCGGTGGCCTCGAGCAGCAGGCGGGCGCGGTTCTCCACCGGGCCGCCGTAGCCATCCGTGCGCCGGTTCGAGCCGTCGCGCAGAAACTGGTCCAGCAAATAGCCGTTGGCGGCATGGATCTCCACCCCGTCAAAGCCGGCGTCCATGGCGTTTTGGGCGGCGGTGCGGTACTGGGCGATGATCCCGGGAATCTCATCGGTTTGCAGCGCACGCGGCGTGACGAAGGGCTGCGGGCCCTCATAGGTGATGGCCTCACCGTCCGGCCGGATCGCCGAGGGCGCCACCGGCAGTGCCCCGTCAGGCTGTAGCGAGGGGTGGGAGATGCGCCCGACGTGCCACAGTTGCGCGAAGATGCGCCCGCCGCGTTCATGCACCGCCTCGGTGACGAGTCTCCAGCCCGCGACTTGCTCCGCACTGTGCATGCCCGGGGTGGCGGGATAGCCGACACCCTGGGGGGAGACCTGCGTGGCCTCGGTGATGATCAGCCCGGCCGACGCCCGCTGGGCGTAGTACTCGGCGTTGACGGGCTGGGGCACGTTGCCGGCGCCCGCGCGGTTGCGCGTCATGGGGGCCATGACGATGCGGTTGGGCAGGGTGTAGGGACCGAGCGCGATGGGTGAGAAAAGCGTTGTTTCCGTAGTCGGGTTGTTCTTCATGTTGTTGACCTCAATGGCTCCATGTTGTTGGTTTACGAATGTATTAAAGGTTCCCGGCATTTATGGCCGAGGCAGAAACTGCAGACGCCGTGAGCGGCGAGCGCAAGCAGTCCGCCCGCGAGCAGCCAAACCAAATCCCGCTCCAGGTAGATCGCCGCGGCGGCCGCGAACAGTGCCAGCGACACCGCCGTTGAACGCATCTTCCAGCCGAGAAGTAACACCATCCCGCCGCCGATTTCCACCAGTATGACCAGCGGGAGCAGGACCCCGAGGAGTCCAGGCGTCGGCAACGGCGTACTGTTGTAACGGGACAAATCGTCGATGCCCATCCATAACAAGAGATAGGCGAGCGCCACACGGCCGGCCAGATTGATTGCTTTGTCCATCGTGGTCGCTCCTTTCAAAGCGCGCGGTCACGCTCTATGCAGGTGATCCCTGCGCCGGGTGCGCCCGGCGCAGCCCTTATCTTTTGCCGCCTTCAGGATTTGAGCTCCCGCAGGGCGGCCACGATATCGGCCGGTTCCATGCGCTTGGTGTAGTCTTTGTCGACGTGCGCCGCCCGGATCATCCCCTTGGGATCGATGACGTACGTGGCCGGCACCGGCAGTTCGTAGGACTCATCCCCGTTGGCCTCTGGCACATTGATGCCCCATTCGCGGTAAAGCGGCCTCATCTCCTCATACAACATCATCACCAGGCCATAGTCGCGGGCGACAGCGTTGCCCTGGTCGCTCAGTACCTCGAACTGCAGCCCGTGTTTCTCGACCGTGGACAGTGAGTTGTCCGGCTTCTCCGGCGAGATGCCGATCAGGGTTGCGCCCAGCGCCTTGATCTCCGGCAGACAGTCGTGCAGTGCCTTGAACTCCAGGTTGCAGAACGGGCACCAGCCGCCGCGGTAGAAACTCACGACCACCGGCCCCTGCTTCAGCAGCTCGGAGAGCCGCGTCTCGCCGCCCCGGACATTGGGAAGCGCAAAATCGGGCGCGCTGTCGCCGACATTCCTGGCGTTGGCGGCGACAGCGGATTGCATCAGCTTTTCGAATGCACCGCCGACGGTCTGTTGGGCCTGGGCGCTAAGGCTGGAAATGAATTCGCTGAGCGCCTGTTGCGTCTGCTCGTTCAAACTGGGTAGTTGTAGATCCTTAGCTGTTGAGTGAGCCATCGTGTCATCCCCATATGTAAGCTAACTAACTAGCAAATGATGAAAAATACAATAAAAATGCATTAACGTATGTTGTCTTCGCGGCCTTCGGTGAACCGGGGGTAACACCACCGCCGGTTTCACAGGGCCTCCAGCCAGGCCCGCAGCCGCTTGATCTGCCGGTCAACGATCATGGGATTGCGCAGCGTATTGCATAGCAGGCTCACCCCCTGCAGGGTGGCGATCATCTGCAGGCCCAGATCATCGGCGTCGGTCCTGTCCAGCTCGCGAAACTGTTTGCGTACCCAGTCGAGATGGGCCTTGAGCAGGTGATCGGCCTGTTGCGCCAGCGGGCTGTGTTCCTTGTTCAATTCCTGCGCCAGACTCCCGACGGGGCAGCCATGGCTGGCGACGGTATCGCGCATTGCGCTCGGCATATCGAGAAAGGCCAGCAAGCGCCGTTTGGGGTCGGGCTGTTTCTCCCACTCCGCCGCCAGGGCGCGAAATTCCTGCATGCGTTCGTCGATAACCGCCGAGGCGATATCGTCCTTGGTCTTAAAGTAGTAATAGACATTGCCCAGCGGAACGCCGGATTCCTCGGCGATGTCCGCCAGGGTGGTCTGGCCGAAACCCTGCTGGTGAATCAGATGTTTCGCGGCTTCGACCAGGCGCTCGCGTTTGTCACTGTTTCGTGGCATGCTCGTATTAGTTGGTTGACTAACTGAAAACTAATTGATTTCTTTGCCGGAGTCAAGGCGTCTGTCCTCAAGGTCTGGCAAGACGCTGCCGCTATGGTCGCATGCCACGCTAAGGTGTTGATAAACAGCTAAATTTTCTAAGATCCCTGAGGCGTGTCAGAGGGTGTGGGTGCTGGCGGCGGGTCGTGCCTTAGGCGGCGTGCGCAGGGCGCCCCCATGACCGATGGGGGCGCGAGAGGGCATTACCAAACGTTCAGCAACCCTTCGCGCCCTGGAAACAACGCAAAGCACGCCAAGGCGCAGAGGACGCAGAGAATACTTCAAAATTAAAGCGTTTTTACTTTCTTCGCGACCTTTGCGTCTCTGCGGCCTCTGCGTTTATTCCACAGCACCAGGGGGCGGAAGGTATTTTGAGATGGATTCTAGTTAGACTTTGAGACAGGCTCCAAAAACCGGTCCCCTAGTCGGCCAGGATGCTCTTACCCGGTGTGCCCGGCAGCCGCGGCAGGCTCATCGCCGGAAATTCACCTGTCAGCGCGTTGAGGAAGGCGACGATATCCTGCACGTCTTTGGTGCGCAGCTCGCGGTTGAGCTGTGTTTTTGCCATGACCTGCACGGCCTCGTCGAGATTGTTGACCGATCCATTATGAAAATAGGGTGCGGTCAGCGCGATATTTCGCAGGGTCGGCACCCGGAACATGTGCTTGTCGGCCTCCTGTCTGGTCACCTCGTGGCGGCCGGTGTCGTCCGTGAGCTTGTACTTGCCGGTGTAGGTGTTGTCGCTGAAGCTCGGGAATTTCATGTAGAAGCCGGTGCCGACCGCCATCGTGGGACCGTTGAAGGTGGCGCCGGAGTGGCAGCTGATGCAACCGATGTCAGCGAATTTTTTCATGCCGCGCACCTGCGGTTTGGTCATGGCCTTTTTGTCACCCTTCACGTAGCGGTCATAGGGGCTGTTTGGCGTAATCAGCGTGCGTTCAAACGCGGCCACGGCCTTGGCGGCGTTGTCCACGGTCATGGAGTCACCGGCACCGAAGGCGCGGTCGAAATAGGGTTTGTAGCCGGCGATGGCGCGCACCCGGTTCATCGCTTCCTCGAGCCCGGTCATGCCCATCTCGAGTGGATTGACCACCGGGCCCTTGGCCTGGTCTTCGAGGGTGTTGGCGCGGCCGTCCCAGAACTGCACCGAATGAAACGCGGCGTTCCATACGGTTGGGGCGTTGCGGCCGCCGGTCTTTCCATGCACGCCGATGGAGACGTCACGGCTGTCGTCCCCGCCTTCCATGAGGTTGTGGCAGGAGTTGCACGAGACCGTACCGGTCGAAGAAAAGCGGGGGTCGAAAAACAGTAGCCTGCCGAGCTCGACCTTGGCCTCGGTGGTGGGGTTGTCCGCCGGTGCAGGTGCCGCCTCCGGCAGCGCCTCCCATTGTGCCGCATGGCCTGTCATGGCAAATGTGGTGACAAGGCTCGCCGTGATGATATCCCTGATTATTCTAGTGTGCATGGCATACCTCTCCCTATCAGCATATTATTAACAGCTTATATATACACGGGTTTCGCCGGTACTGTCAAAACATTATGGCTTGGCGCGGGCACTCGGGTGGGTAACACTGTAATGCTTTGGATTTTTCGGTCGGCACAGCGAGGTCACCCGTCCGCCGGTTTCCAATGGAACAAATAGTGTGGCCAGGGCGTCTTGTATTTTGCCGACCGAATCGCAGCTCGGGTGACGTGCCGGTCGCGATCGCTGAGCGTTTGCCTTGAGAGCAATGGAGCAGTCAAGACAAGGAGAGTGATGATGAAACGCTGTGTTTGGGCGGAAAACGGTACCCTGGAAACAAGCTACCATGACCGGGAGTGGGGCGTTCCCGTCCGTGACGACGACAAGCTGTTTGAGATGCTGATACTCGAAGGGGCTCAGGCAGGATTGAGCTGGTCCACGATTCTCAAAAAACGGCAGCACTACCAGCGGGCGTTTGACGGGTTCAAGGCGGAAAAGATCGCCCGCTATGACGAGGCCAGGATTGAGCAGCTGTTGAACGATAGCGGCATCGTGCGCAACCGCATGAAGATCACCGCGGCCATCACCAATGCCCGGGCGTTTCTTGAGATCCGAAATGAGTACGCCAGCTTCAGCGCGTATATCTGGCAGTTTGTCAACGGGCAGCCGATCGTCAACCAATGGACCAGCCTGAAGGAGATCCCCGTGACGACCCCGGCGTCGGACACCATGAGCCGGGACCTGAAGCGACGCGGATTCAAGTTCGTCGGCTCCACCATTTGCTATGCCTTCATGCAGGCGGTGGGCATGGTCAATGATCACACGACGGACTGCTTCCGTTACCGTGAGATCCTTGGGCTCTACCCAGACGCATGAAGCCGGTGCCATCCTGCATAGGGAATTCCACTTCCCGTCTGCGGGCTGTCGCGGTTCTCATCGTGATTGGGACCTAACGGCGGGGGATGATCAATGGTTCTATGTCAGTTGCCAATAACGGCTTGCTGAAGATATATCCCTGAAACAGGTCACAACCACAAGCCCGCAGGGCCGAGACCTGCTCGGCCCTTTCCACGCCTTCGGCAATGACCTGCAGACCGAGGTTGTGGGCCATGACGCTGATGGAATTGGTGATGGCGGCACTTCTGGCATCATGCGCGATATCCTGGACGAACAGCTGGTCGAGCTTGAGCGCGTGCAGCGGGAGGCTCTTGAGGTACGCGAACGAGGAATAGCCCCTCCCGAAATCATCGATCGCCAAACGGATACCCAGGGCTTGCAGCCTGGCAAGCGCATCCATGACCTTCCCTATGGTTTGTAAGAGCATGCTTTCGGTCAGCTCTAGCTGCAATCTCGCCGGGGGCAGGCCGGTATCCCGCAATATGTGAATGACCGTTTTGTCCAGCTGCGTCGACTTGAACTGGCTGCAAGAGACATTTACCGAGACCGTCAGGGGATCAAGACCGGCGGCGTCCCATTTCCTGCATTGAGCGCAGGCCGTTCTTAACACCCACTCGCCTACGGCAGCCATCAGATCGTTTTCCTCGAGCAAGTGTATGAAGGTGCTCGGACGTACGAGCCCGAGTTCCGGATGGTCCCAGCGAAGCAGTGCCTCGACCCCGACGATATCGCCGGTGATAAGATCGACCTGCGGCTGATAGAAGACAAGGAATTCATTGCGTTCCAACGCGTATTGCAGGTCCGTTTCCAGCTTCAATCGCCCGGCCAGATCCCGGCTGAGGCC
This sequence comes from Acidiferrobacterales bacterium, assembly GCA_947258385.1. GTDB lineage: Bacteria > Pseudomonadota > Gammaproteobacteria > Acidiferrobacterales > SZUA-150 > CAMYII01. Next base: position 8,092 of record CAMYII010000033.1, on the reverse strand, counting down.
CGGAGCATAGAGCTGAAGCCTGTTTCTGCCGTTCGCCTTCGCATTGGCGAGCGCGGCATCGGCGTTGCGCAGCAGCGTGTCTGCGTCCTTGCCGTCCTGAGGATAGATGCTTATCCCCATGCTGCACTTTACGAAGACTTCGCAATCGTCGATGACGAATGAGCGGCACGTAATCCGCCAGATTTTTTTGGCGATAGCCCGCACATCAGAATTTGAGACGACGTCATCCAGGATCAATACGAAGTTATCCCCGCCCAGGTGCGCGACCGTATCGGTGTCCCGCAGTGTATTGGTTAAGTCACCTAACAGTATCTGCAGCAGGCGATCGCCGGCATCATGGCCAAGGGACTGGTTGATCAGGCCGAAATTATCCAGATCAAGAAATACCACGGCGACAACGCGATTGTTCCAACACGCAAAGGCCAAGGCCTGATCCAGCCGGTCAACGAGCAGTGCCCTATTAGATATGAAGGAACGCGAACCGGTTGACCCGCCCGATTGCCGGTTGTTGTGACTGCCAATATTCTGCACTTCGTTAGAATCCGAATCGCCGCGTCTGCGCCTGGCACGTCTGATCGACCCCGCCTTGCCTTCACCGATCAATGCGAGTCGGGGCGTACTTCGATCAAAGGGCCGGGGGATCCTCTCTCTCATGATCGCGAGGATGTACGCGTTCGCACCGCCATGCAGCGTTGACACTATCCCTTCGGCGGCGATGGTCCCTTTAGTGCTCGTTTTGAGTTTGAGGCTTGTATTGTGATCCCCCCGCTCGATTAACATTCTCTTCAAACAGCTATTTATGATGCTCGCCTTCTCCATACAGAGATTACTGACGGGCATACCCGATAACTCGTCCTTGGAGTAGCCCAAAAGAGTGCAGGCGCGGTCATTGGTGTGCACTAATCGCTTTTTTTGGGGATCAACCAGAAATACTGCGATCCGGCCCGCATCAAGAATACCGATCATGATTTCCTTATCAGTCCTTAATTTGCTGCTGCTGTGCCCGATCAAGCTCAACGCAGGCCGTATCCGGGCTTATCCACAAGGCCGGTTGCCAAACTGCGAGACCCTGATCTGTCCTTGCCAGGTGTGGCGCCCGCGATTCGCCTCCAACGTTGTTGTTGGCTAAGGGCCGATGCAGTGAATGGAAAGCAGCGGGAGACCGAGGTCTTCAAGTCTGCGTAACAGACTATAGACGGCGGCCTGGTCGGCAACGCTGCCGGTGAGCGTGGAGACCAGCGCACCGTCACGCGCGCGCTCTACCACTATGACGGAACCGCTAAGTGAGGGATGCAGGTGACCGTCCAAGGAGCCCTTGACCTTGATCTGGTATGTGACACCCGCATCCGGGTTGACTTGGTGACCGTTGTGTTTCATATCGCGTTCCCTGTTATGGCGGGCGAGCTGGAGTGTATTTTTTGCCCGAGCCGATACCGCCGTTTTGTGACAACTGTGAAGTCATGCTCATGGCCGCACCGGCGGCCCATGAGAAGCAATTGGACTGCGTACCAGCAGGTTTTTTTTGCGAAGTTTTTTTATTAATCGTGGAGAGTCCAACGCCACTCTATTCCGCGACCCCACAGCACCAATCTTTGACCAATGACAGTATGGCGGGCCGACGGTAGTAGCCACATCACCCAAAAGTGGTATTTCGGTGGTAAATATCCTTAGAACGAGTGGAGGTAGCGGAGGCGTGTGGTGCAAAGATCGCAGGTCTGGGTGGCTTACCGCAGGCCGAGTGTCTGCGCCTTGGCCACGGCTTGTGTCCGGCTACGAACACCGAGTTTCCCATAGATATTGCGGCTGTGCACCTTGACCGTGTCGGGGGAGACGAACAGCCTGCGCGCGATTTCCTTGTTTGCCAGGCCTTGGATAATAAGACGCAGGACTTCAAGCTCGCGCGGAGTCAAAGGGTGCGCGAGCTCCGGAGCCACGTTGTGTGGCAGTGTCGATGCGGCATCCACCAACGCAGCATCAGCGAAGGCCGCAAGCAGTCTTTGGCAGTATTCTGGAACGAGCCCGTGCGCGGCGGCTTGCCCCAGTAGTCGGGCCATGGGCTCGCCCTCATCGAGAAAAATGCGAATGTAGCCTTCGGCTGCGGCCAGGGTAAGCGCCTCGCCAAGCGTTTCCAACGCAGACGAGTTATTGTTCTGCGCGTCGTGGGCAAGTGCCTGGACCACCAGCATCTCGATGACATGCCCCATGCGCCCGCCTGCCTCAGCCGCCTGACGCAACCTTTCAAGTAATTCGATCGCCTCTGCCGGCTGTCCCTGTGCGAGGAGCAAGCGTGCCAGGGTCAGGTGTGCGAGCTCACGCGGATAGCTGAGACTGTCGGTGCTCTGCAATCCCTGGGCCTGGGCCCAGTGGGCCGCAGCGGCCACATTCCCTCTGGCGAGCCACAGTCTTGCCTGGTAGGCCGCCGCTGAGGGCAGGCTCGTCGACTTGACCACCCTATGCAATTGCTCCACACGCACCGCCTCTTCGATCGTGTCAAGCGCGTCCGTTGTGTTGCCTTGCGCCTCCAGCACCCGTGCGAGCGCAATGTAACTCTCCAACAGAAAGCGGGCGTGCGCCGTTTTCCTGCTGTACTCGATTACCTGGCCTGCGGCGCGCGCCTCGCGTGCGGCCGCATCGAGGTCATTCCATTCACGTAACAGGCTCGCTGTTTGAATTTTCGCAAGCGCTATCATGGGGCAGGCGCCCCATTTATCCGCCTGCTGCTGCAGCAACTTGCACGTGCTCGCCGCTTGGTGGAGACGTCCCTGGATGACCTGCACGCCCCCCAGCCGGGCCATAGAACCTAGCGCGAGAAAAAGGCTGTTGGCCTCGCGCGCCATGTTGCTCGCTTCGATAAATTTCTTTTCCGCGGCGTTGACGTCCCCGTGCAGGTAGTAGGCCTCCGCCAACCCCGTTGTGAGCAGGCAGCGCATGTGGGACTCCTGGGCGTGGTTAGGCAACAGTTCCAGCGCGCGCTCGGCATGGGCGATGGAATCGCTCGCCCGCGGCAGGTCGCCGCGCATGCCGGCGATGAGCGCACGTGCGGCAGCCGCTTCGCCGATCATAATATATTGCTCGATTTCGCCTGCCGCGGCGTTTACCGGCACATTGATTGGTGGCCTACTCGATGAGTCTGGCGAATTCTCCGGCGCTTGCGTGTTGTTGGCGTTGAGCAGCGTTTCGGCGGCTTCGAGATAAGGCTCCGCCGCATCGAGCTGACCGGAGAGGTAGAAGGTCCACACATATAACAGGCAGAGCTTCGGATTATCGCGCACAAGGGCTGACGGCAGCTGTTCGAGGTTTTTCAGAAGCGTGTTGGCCTCGCCGCGCACCCAGAGGGTCCTCGGGCCGACCGCCTCGAGCAGTTGGCCCGCCCATTGAAATTCCCCGGCGGCGAGCGTCTGCTGCAGCGCGTCTTCCAGGAGACCTTCTTGCTGCAGCCATGTGGTGGCCCGGCGATGCAGTTCTGGAATCTGGTCAGAACGGGATTGCTGCAATCGGTAGCGCAGCATGTCATGGAAAAGATGATGGTATCGATACCAGATACGCTTGCTATCAAGGGGGATGATAAAAAGATTGGCCCGTTCCAGATGCTCGAGCATGCGTTGCCCGTCACCGGTACGGCACAAATCCTTGTCCCGGCAGAACAGCGCTTCGCACAACGGCCCGCACATGCGTTCCAGCACCGCGGTGCGCAGCAGAAACTCCTGCACTTCCTGCGATTGCTTGGTCAGGACCTCATCGACCAGATAGTCGACCACATATCGGTCATCCCCGGCGAATGTCCTTATGAAACCGGCGCGATCCGCATGCATCTGCAGAGACAGAGCGGCTAATTGCAGACTGACGATCCAGCCTTCGGTACGTTGCTCCAGGGCGCTGAGCTCTTCGGGAAGCAACCCTAGGCCCATGGCTTTATTAAGAAACTCATCTGTCTCTTCTGCCGTGAAGCGTAACTCAGCGCCACGTATCTCGATCAGCTCCTGTCGGGCACGCCACCGCGCAAGCGCCAGTGGAGGGTCGGCACGCGTGGCGATTACAAGGTGCAGGCAGGGCGGCATGCGATCGATGAAAAGATTAAGACTCTGGTGTAAGGGCTCGGATTCAATGAGCTGGTAATCATCGAACGCCAGGATCAAAGCATGTTCGGCCTTCTGACTTGAAGCGAGCGTCGTCGCCGCCGTGGATGTCATGATCTCGTCAATCAGCGTGGTGACCATCGTGTCCAGGGATGAGGCCTGCAAGGTTTGTAGGATACTTTGGGCCCTTTTCCCGATGTCGGGATCAACCGTTTGCAACGCGGTAATGATGTGGTTCCAAAAGCGAACCGGGTCGTTGTCCCGCTCATCGAACGAGATATAGGCAAAAGGCCGCTTGAGCCGGTGCAGCCCGTTGCAGAGCAATGTGGTCTTGCCGAATCCCGCCGCAGCCGAAATCAGGGTGAGCTTGCGCGATAGCCCCTTGTCCAGCTTCTCTATGAGCCTGTGTCGTGGGATGACGTTCGCATTCCGCGGCAGGTCATCGCTTGTATTGACCAGTAACATGGCCAGCGGCTAACTATCCTGCATATGCCTTACCCGTTGGAGGGAATACGCCCCACAATTTAACGCAAGTCTTCCGCTATGAACACCGCTGTCGGAATGATCGTGCCGGAAATATCGCTACGATCAGCAATGCTATTACAGCGATGAGTCCCCCTAGACGCAACATTCTTCAGGTTTACTTTTAAGATCATCCCCATCGGCTCGTTCCTTGACATATCGCGACGGTGAAGGCCATAGATAATGTCGCGGCTGTCTCAATGCCTGCGCCGGGCAAGCCATTGATTTGCGGGAATGATATGATCCGGTTCATGACTCTGACTGAACTGCGCTACATCGTTGCGCTCGCCAGGGAACGACATTTCGGTCGCGCGGCCGAGGCGGTGTTTGTCAGTCAGCCGACACTGAGCGTCGCCGTTAAAAAGCTCGAAGATGAGCTGGGTGTCGTACTGTTTGAGCGGGGCAAGACCGAAGTCACGGTGACACCGGTCGGCGAGCGCATTGTCGAGCAGGCGCAGCGCGTGCTCGAACAGACGGCTGCGATCGGGGAGATCGCCCGTGAAGGCCAGGGCCAGCTCAGCGGCTCGCTGCGGCTGGGCGCGATCTACACCATCGGGCCATATCTGCTGCCGCACCTGATCCCGCTGCTGCACGAATCCGCCCCGCAAATGCCGCTGGTGATAGAGGAGAATTATACGGCCCGCCTCGCCGAACGCCTGAAACGGGGGGAGCTTGACGCCATCATTATCGCCCTGCCGTATGAGGAGCCGGGCGTGTTGACGCTGCCGCTTTACGATGAACCCTTCATTGTCGTGCTGCCCGCCTCCCATCCGTGGCGCGAGCGGGAGGCCATCGCCGCAGATGAGCTCTCCTCGGAGGCGGTGCTGCTGCTTGGCAGCGGTCATTGTTTTCGTGAGCAGGTGCTCGATACCTGTCCGGCGTGCAAACCGGCACTGACCGGAGGCGGTATCCAGAAAACGGTCGAAGGCAGTTCCCTGGAGACGATCCGCCACATGGTGGCCTCCGGCATGGGCATCACGGTATTGCCCTGTACCGCCGCCGGCGCCGACCGCTACGCCCAGCGCCTGTTGGCGATTCTGCGTTTCCAAGAGCCGGTGCCGCGCCGTCGCGTGGCGCTTGCCTGGCGTAAGACCTTCCCCCGGCCCAAGGCGATCGAGGCCCTGCGAAACGCCGTGCTTGCCTGCAAGTTAAGTTGCGTGAGCTTTGTCGAGCGGTCTTAAGTGCCGTGCCGGTCCCGTTGGGCGCCAGGTTATTCGATAGTTGTAAACTATCAAATATATAATAACAATCAATTAGATTAATTTCAGTGTCCTCCGTAATATCCCTCCCACGCCGTAAATCCACGGTGGTGATTAACGACTTTGGAGGTGATACCCATGACGAGCAACACCGACAACAGTGTGACCATGCAGAATCTGGAAGCGGCATTTGCCGGCGAATCCATGGCGCACATCAAGTATCTGTATTTTGCCAAGATCTGTCGCGCCCAAGGCGACGAGGAGAGCGCCCGGATTTTCGAGGCCACGGCCGCGCAGGAGGTGCAGCACGCCTTCGGCCACATGGACCTGCTTTTCCCGCAGGCCGACCTCGACCCGGCCAAATGCCTGGAACTGGCCATCGAGGGCGAGACCTATGAATACACCGAGATGTATCCGCGCTTCCGCCATATGGCGGTCGAGGAACAGCACGAGGGTGCCGTCAGGGAGTTTGACGAGCAGATCGAGGAGTCCAAGGAGCACGCGCAGCAGTTCAAGGCCGTGCTGGAGAAGGCGGCCAAGCGCTTCGCGGCATTGACCAAGGTCGAGCAGCGCCACGCCAACCACTACCGCGAGGCCCTGTCGCGGGTCAACGGTTGAGCGGATGGTGTCCTTAGGGTGTTTTAACGAATGTGATACGAATCAGGAGAAATGACATGAAAAAGTGGCAATGTATAGTCTGCGGTTTCGTCTACGACGAACAGGCCGGTTTGGCCGAGGAAGGGATCGCCCCCGGCACGCGCTGGGTAGACATTCCCGATGATTGGGAGTGCCCCGACTGCGGGGTCGCCAAGGCCGATTTTGAAATGGTTGAGATCGCCGCCTGAGACACCATGGGCAGGGCCGGCCGGCAGGCCGGCCCGTCCGTACCGCCTCAGCGTACCCTTGTCTTTGAAGGAAACCGAACCATGAAACCCATTGTGATTATTGGCACCGGCCTGGCCGGCTATACCCTGGCCCGGGAGTTTCGCCGGGTCGATGCCGTGACACCGCTGCTTATGATTACGGCGGACGACGGCAGTTTCTATTCCAAGCCCATGTTGTCCAATGCCCTGGCCAAGGGAAAGACGGCAGAGACCCTGGCCACGGCGAGTGCGGAGCAGATGGCCGCCGAGCTTGGCCTCACTATATGGAACCACACCGTGGTCGGCACGATCGATGTCGAGGCCCATCGCCTGGTTGCCGGCGGCAGGGCTGTCGAGTACGCCAGCCTGGTCCTGGCCGTCGGCGCCGAGCCCGTACGACTAGCGTTGGCCGGTGATGCCGCCGATGAGGTCATGGCGATCAACAATCTTGGCGACTATGCACGCTTTCGTGAAGCCGCCGGCGACGCTGCCCATATCGTGATCATCGGCGCCGGGCTTATCGGCTGTGAGTTTGCCAACGACCTGGCCCATGTGGGCAAGCAGGTCATTGTGATCGGGCCGGATGCCGTCCCGCTGGCGAGATTGCTGCCGCCGCCTGCGGGGCTGCGCTTGCGCGACGCCTTATCGGCGATCGGTGTGCAGTGGCGTTTGGGTGTGGTTGCCGAACAGCTCATACGCGCTGGCGAGCGTTACCGTCTGCTGTTATCCGACGGCGACGCACTGGAGGCCGATGTCGTAGTTTCTGCCGTCGGCCTGCGCCCCAACACCGCTTTGGCGCGGCAGGCCGGACTCGCGGTTGATCGCGGCATCGTCGTGGACCGTCATCTTGAGACCAGCGCCGGGGATGTCTACGCCCTTGGGGACTGTGCCGAGGTCGCCGGTCTAGTGCTGCCCTTTGTCATGCCCTTAATGCATGCGGCCCGCGCGCTGGCCCGGACGCTCGCAGGCAGTCCGACTGCCGTGCGCTATCCGGCGATGCCGGTGGTGGTCAAAACACCGGCCTGCCCGGTCATCGTCGCGCCGCCGGCCGCCGATACCGTCGGCGAGTGGCACATAGAGTCCAGCAGTGACAGTGTGCAGGCCTTGTTCCGCGATCTCTCAGGAAGGCTACGGGGTTTTGCCCTCACGGGTGTCGCCACCGCGAACAAGCAGGCGCTAACGAAGGAGCTGCCGGCAGTGCTCGCGTAAGAGGCGATGGTTTTCCTGGCCAGGCGATAGCTTCTGATTCACTGCGCCAGTGAGGGGTCTCACTAGAACCTGTCTCAAAATCAAACGCCCAACAACCCTTCACGCCCTGCAAGCAACGCAAAGTACGCCAAGGCGCGGAGGACGCAGAGTATGCTTCAAAATATAAAGCGTTTTGCCTTCTTGGCGACCTTTGCGCCTCCGCGACCTCTGCGTTGGTTCCACT
>CAMYII010000032.1 GCA_947258385.1 Acidiferrobacterales bacterium | reverse complement strand
GCCGCCCACGGCACCAATCCCGCCACCGCGGTCATGTGCGGCTACAAAGTCAAAGAGATCCCAACGGGTGAGGACGGCGATGTCGATGTCGAGGCGCTCAAGGCGGCCGTCGGCCCGCAGACCGCCGGGCTGATGCTGACCAACCCCTCGACGCTGGGCGTGTTCGATCGCCGTATCCTCGAGATCGCCGACATCGTGCACCAGGCCGGCGGCTTGTTGTACTACGACGGCGCCAACCTGAACGCCATCCTCGGCAAGGTCAAGCCGGGCGACATGGGCTTTGACGTCATCCACATGAATCTGCACAAGACCTTCTCCACCCCCCACGGCGGCGGCGGTCCCGGCGCCGGCCCGGTGGCGGCGAATGAAAAACTCGAACCCTACCTGCCCGTGCCCCTGGTCGGTGAGACCTATGGCAAATATTTCTGGATGACCGAGAACACCCGCCCCGGGTCCATCGGCCGCCTGTCGGCCAACATGGGCAATGCCGGCGTGTTGTTGCGCGCCTATGTCTACGCCCGGCTCCTGGGACGCGCGGGCATGGAACGCGTGGCGGAGTTCTCCACGCTGAATGCCAATTACATGATGGTGCGCCTCGCCCAGGCCGGCTTTGAACTGGCCTACCCCGCGCGCCGGGCCACGCATGAGTTTCTTGTGACCTTGAAGAAACTCAAAGACGAAACCGGCGTCATCGCCATGGACGTCGCCAAGCGGCTGCTCGACAAGGGCTTCCACGCGCCGACGACCTACTTTCCACTGCTCGTGCCCGAGTGTTTCCTGATCGAGCCGACCGAGACCGAGAGCAAAGACGTGCTCGACGGTTTTATAGACGCCATGATCGAGATCATCGAGGAAGCAAGACAACATCCCGAACAGGTCAAGGGCGCGCCCTACACCACGCCCGTGCGCCGGCTCGATGACGTCAAGGCCGCGCGCGAACCCGATCTCGCCTGGAGGCCGTCGTGACCGGTCCGGGTTGGTGGGCGTTCCCGAGAACCCGCCGACGGCGACCGCACCATTAAACTTGAGTTGTAAGGTTGGATTAAGAAGCCGCCATAAGGCGGTTTTTTATTTCGCATTTTTATTTTCCAATGCATTGAATCGATGACAGCGTGCATTCAATCATCAACAACGGCGATGTTTCAAATTGACGCGTGAGGCTTGACACGCCGCTATCCCCAGCGTAGCGTGATCACCACACGCAACAACGAACAGACACCACGCACGGCCCGCCAAGGGGAGCCAGGACACGCGGGTCGGTGCGATCAAGCCGTCGATAAGAATTTACCCGTCACCCGGACAGGGCGGCCGCCAGGGCGAGCCTGTGGGTGATGTGAAGAAGAACGAGTTCAAAATCATCGCTTGTTGAGGGAGGGTGTCGTATGTCCAGCCGGCCGCGTCGTTTGTCCTTGTCCTTGAAGTTCGCCAATCGCCTCGTGTCCGTGGTCCGGCGCCCCAGGGTCCTGCCGCTTTCCTCGCCAGTGGGTGTGACGGCGGCCTGCCTGCTCGCGTTCGCCCTGCTCATGCCGGCGCAGGCGTTTGCCCACGGGGCCGATCAGCCCGAGGAATACACCGTGTCCAAGTCCGAGACCGAGTTCCTGAAAGCCACGGGCACGCATCAGCAGGTGATACCGCTGCTGCTGGCCCAGGCCGAGAATTGGGCGGAACCCGTGTTGGAAGCAGGGGTTATGCTGCATACGTACCAGGATAGAACCTTAAAAGGGGCGGTGCTCGAAGAGCTCACGCGCCCGACATGCCAAGTGTCTGACGTCCACCGGATCGGCTGCATCCAGTGGTGGAGCCTGGTTTTTCCCAGCGGTGCGGTGAGGGAAGTCTATGAGGACGTTGAGTACCATTACGGCCACGAGCTGGTGTTAGCGTCTGCTGCGTGTGACGCGCGGAAAGGCAATCCCTGCGACGCCGCCAGCGGCGCCAAGCTGCAGGCGGAGACCGATCTGCCGGCGGGCGCCGGGCTGCCGGCGGTGACCCGGCACTACGACAGCCAGCGCACGCTCAGCGGGGTGTTCCCCACCACTCCCTTTGGGCACGGCTGGACCTCGACCTTTCACAAGCGCCTGCGGATTCAAACCGGAACGATTTTTGTGGAGGGCGCGAGCGGGCGCGGCGGGCGCTTCGACGAGGACCCGGCCAACCCCGGGCAATGGCGGCCCGCACCCGGCACCCGCGGGCGTCTGGTCGAAGACGGCAGCGGCTACACGCTGTCTGGCCCGTCGGGGACCGTCGCGCGCTATTCGCGGTACGGGAGCAGCGGTCGGTTGCGCTGGGAGCGCGATGCCCGGGGGCGCACCACGTACTACTATTACAACGCCAGCGTTATCTACCAACTGGAGACGGTCGTGGGCCCGGATGGCCACGCCTTGCACTTTCACTATGACGCGTTGGGCGGTCCCATCAGCCGTATCAGCGACGATGCCGGGCGAACGGTGAGCTATGTGTATGACGGTTCCGTGCTTGCTGAAGCGAGATACGCCGACGGCAGCGCCCGGCGCTATCACTACGAGGCGCCCAACCTCCCGCGTCACCTGACCGGCATCTCCAACGTCGATGCCGCGGGGGTGGCCACCCGCTATGCCACGTACGCTTACCATCCGGACGGTCTGGTGAAGTCGAGCGAACACGCCGGGGGCCGGGGACGCGTGAGCCTGGCATATCTGGATTTCACTTATGTTTTTTTAGGTCTCGGCACGCTGGCGCAGGACATTCGCCGCCAGACAGTGGTCACGTATGCCGACGGCCGCCAAGAGACCTTGACCTTTTTAATCAGCGCCGGCAGCGGTCGGCTGCGTCTTTTCGAGCGCGTCTATAATGACGGCAGCGCCTACACCTACGATGCCAGCAACAACCTTACTTGCCGCCAGGACGCCGAAGGTAACGTCACCACCTACAGCTACACTGCCGACCAGCGTACCGGCATGATCGAAGGCCGCCGCGGCGATTGCGCCAACCCGGTCACCACCCCGGAGACCCGCACGAGAAGCTACGCGTACCTCTCAGCCGAGTTGGATTTGACGCGATTCGTCCGTCGTCCCAGCGTGGCCGCCGGCCAGCAGGCGGTGACCGAGTTGCCGTACACCGATGCGGCGCATCCCACACTGCCCACGGCGATTATTCAATCGGGTTTCCGGCCGGACGGCACCCCGGTCTCGCGCGCGACCCGGCTGCGCTACAACGCCGCCGGGCAGGTCATCGAGATCGACGGGCCGCGCACCGATGTCAATGACATCACCACCCTGTGGTATTACAACTGCACCACCGGCGCCGAGTGCGGGCAGTTGCAAGCGGTGAGCAACGCCCGGGGGCAGGAGACGACCTATGACTTCTACTACCCCGACGGGCGGGTGCAACAACAGACCGACCCCAACGGGGTCATCACCACCTATACGTACGACACCCGCGGCCGGGTGGCCACGATTACCCAGACCCCAACCGGGGGCACGGCCCGGATCACACAGTACAACTACACCCACTTCGGCGCCATCGAGACCGTCACCACCCCCGACGGCGTGACGCTCACCTACGGCTACGACGCCGCCCAGGACCTGCGCAGCATCACCGATAACCTCGGGAATAAGATCGAATACGACTACGACCTGCCGGGCAACCGTACGGCCACGCGCACCAAGGATCCCGACGGCACCCTGGTGCGATCCGTGGAAATCAGCTATGACCTGCGGAACTTCGTGCAGACGATCAATGCCGGCGGGGGACTGGACCTCAGCGTGACCCAGCTCGAGCACGATGCCGTCGGCAATCTTCGAAGCGAGACCGATCCGAACCAGAGCGCCAGCGCGAGCCCGCTGGCCACCAGCCACCGCTACGACACGCTCGACCGGCTGTTTGAAACCGTGGATACCTTAGGCGGGCTCACCGGCTACACCTACGATGTCAATGACCGCTTGACCCAGGTGAGCGCCCCCAACAACGCCACCACCGAGTACGCCTACGACGATCTCGGCAACCTGTTGAATGAAACCAGCCCCGACCGCGGGACCCTGGTCTACACCCACGATGCCGCCGGCAATGTGATCACCGCCACCGACGCCCGCGGCATTGAGGCGGTCTACACCTACGATGCCTTGAACCGCCTGACGCGCGTCGACTACCCCGGCACCGAAGAGGACATCACCTATACCTACGACACCTGCGCCAACGGCATCGGGCGCTTGTGCACCGTGGCCGACGCCAGCGGGACCACCGGCTACGCCTACGATGGCTTCGGCAACCTCGTCGAACAACAAAGCGCCCTTCTGGGCGTGACCTACACCACCGGCTACGCCTACGATGCCGGTAATCGCCTCACCCAGATCACCTACCCCGACGGGCGCGTGATCGATGTCGGGCGCGATCCCCTCGGTCGCGTGAGCCGTGTCGATGCCACGGTCAACGGCATCGCCACGCCAATGTTGAGCGCCGTCATCTACCGTGCGGATGGGCTTGCGATCCAACGGGTCTTCGGCAATGGCAACGAAGGCCGGCGCACCTACGATCTGCAAGGCCGGCTCAGGGAGCAGGAACAGCTCATCAGCGGGGCCAGTGCGGCGCCGAGCAGCGTGGTGCTGGCCGCCGACCTGCCCAGCCCACAGCCGGTCGGCAAAACCATTACCTACACCGCCCAGGCCCTCGGCGGCAGCGACCCTGTCGAATACCGCTTTGTGCTAAGCGGAGCGGCGACCGCTCACACGCCGGCCGAAGTGCAGCCTTACGGCCCGGGCAGCACCTGGACCTGGGCCGCGAGTGAGGCCGACATCGGCAGCAACACCGTCATCGTTGAGGCCCGTGCCGTCGGGTCCACCGATCCCTACAACGTCACCGCCCACGAGACAATGGTCATCGAGACCGCCCAGGTGACCGGCTGGGTCACCGTCACGAAAAGCCACGCCAGTCCGCAGCGGGCCGGCACCTCCCCCACCTTCACCGCCCAGGGCCACGGCGGCAACGTCGGCGCCTACGAATACCGCTTTTACCGCGAAGGCCCCGATACCAATGGGCAGTGGGTCATCGTGCAGGATTACAGCGCCAACGACACCTATACCTGGACCCCAGACGAGGCCGCGGTGGGCAATCACCGGCTGCAGGCCTGGGCGCGCAACGCCGGCTCGCTCAACGTGTTTGAGTCCTATGCCCTGTTTCCCTATACCATTGAACCGCCGCTGATCGATGGCGTGGCGCTGAGCCGCAGTGTGCCCAGTCCCCAGGCCTCCGGGACCCCCATTACCTTCACGGCCCAGGCCCAGGGCGGGACCGGCAACGATGAATATTTATTTCAACGTAAAGGCCCCGATACCGCGGGGACCTGGACCATCGTGCAAAACTATAGTCCAGCGAACACCTACCTCTGGACACCGGATACCACTGCCGTGGGCAACCATGAGATCCAGGTCCATGCGCGCCACCTCGGCGCGACGGTGAGTTACGAGGCGCGCACGGTCATCCCCTATACGATCGACAACACCGCCGGGGCGGTACAGCAAGCGGCCACGGATGTGAGCTTGAGCGCCAGCGCCCCGAGTCCGCAGCGACTGGGCACCACCATCGTCTTAAGCGCGCAGGGGCAGGGCGGCAGTGTCGGCAGCTATGAGTACAACTTCGTCGTCCACCAACCCAATGTGGGGTGGCTGACCCTTCAAGACTATGCCACCACGAACAGCGTCAGTTGGACCCCGACGGCGGTCGCCGAGTATCACGTCATGGTACGGGTACGCAACGTCGGCTCCACCGCCGGCTATGAGGCCTTGAGCCATTTTACCGGCTATCGCATTACCAACGACTATCAGCCCCTGTCCGGTGTGACCCTGACGGCGGACAAACCGAGCCCGCAGGCCGTCGGCACCCCGATCAACATCACCGCCCAGGCCAGCGGCGGCAGCGGCCGCTACGGTTACATCATTAGCCGCAGGGGCCCGGACACCAACGGCCAGTTCGTCACGGTGCAAAACTACAGCACCAACAACACCATTGCCTGGACCCCCACCGTGGCCGGCGACCACGACTTCCGGGTCTACGCCTATAACGACGGTTATACCCCCTATGAAGCGGCCGCGAGCCTCATCCTGACGATCACCGAGACCACCGCCAGCACGGCGGACCCGGGCCTCAGCCCCACCCTCGTGGCTGGGCCGGACACGCCCGCCACCGCCTTAATCATGCTCGCCGACCCGGACCTCCCGGACGCCACCCGCTACTGGCTGCGCAGCCCCAAGACCCAAGGCCAATGGCTGGCGGTGCGCGAGGTGGACGGCTACCTGCGCGACACGCCGGATCTCCTGGCTGTGCTCAAACCCAACGGCTGGCAACTCCTGCAGCGCGATCACAACGGGCACTATCGCGCGAGGCGCCTGTCGGCGCGCGCGGGCCTCACCGCCCTGCCCGGCCCAATGCCGGCCGCGCTCACCGAAAGCCTCGTCACCGAAACGTGGACCTACACCCACGACCCCAACGGCAACGTGCGATCGATTCAAACGCCGACCGAAATCGCGGACTACGACTACGATGCCCTGGACCGCCTGATCGAGGACACGCCCTTTGGCGAGCCCCCGATCGCGCACGACTACGACGCCAACGGCAACCGCCAGGACAACACGACAATTACCTACGAACCCAACAGCAACCGGATCGCCACAATAAATGGCATCGCCGTCACGCTGGATCTGGCGGGGAACCTCACCGACGACGGCAATGGGTGGACCTACACCTACAACAACGCCGGGCGGCTGGCGGAGGTGCGCGAGACTGGCACCCTGATTGCCAGCCACACCTACAATGCCCAGGGCCAGCGCACGACAAAGGCCACCGCCGAGGGCACCACCGTGTACCACTACGATCTCGCGGGCAATCTCATCTTAGAGACCACTGCCGCGGGCAACGCAATTAAAGGCTATATCTGGGCCGAGACCCTGCCCGTGGCCCAGATCGCTATCGAAGGCACCAGCGACACGATCACCTATCTGCACACCGATCACCTGGCCACCCCAAGGGTCGGCACCGACGCCAACGGGGCGGTGGTGTGGCGCTGGGAAGGCGAGGCGTTTGGGGCTACACTTGCCGATGAAGATCCGGATGCGGATGGTACCCTCACCACGGTGAATCTGCGGTTTCCGGGTCAGTACTATGATCAAGAGACGGGGCTGCATTACAACTGGAATCGATACTATGATCCGAGGATCGGGCGATATATCACTTCAGATCCCATCGGACTCCAAGGAGGGTTAAACACCTACCTGTATGTCAATGCGAATCCGGGGAGGTTTGTTGATCCGGATGGGCTAGTCACTTTCGGGTGGAGAAGATGTAACAGTAAAGAACTTAGCATTTGTAAAAAGTATTGCGCAGAAATCATAGGGAGGCCGTTCGAAAGCTGTAGAGCCCGGGTAGGTTTTCGGGACAACATTGATATTATTGATTATTACGATTTGCCAAATGGTCTTAGCTGTAGCTGCGAAGATGAAGACGATGATAGCGGTCCTGGGTGTGGAGATAACTGCCAAAGGAGTGCGGTCTGGACTTTCATTATCGGTGTTGGTTGGGTTCTACTAAATATCTGTACCTTGGGGACGGCGGGCTCTTAACTGGAACCTTTGAGAAACCACCTAATGTGTCTGTCGCTAGACTATTAACGATGACTGGGAAGCATTGCGGGGTCAATTGATGAAGAACGAATCAAATTTGACCGTAGGGAAGTGCTATTTTGCTCTTTTTTATCATGATAAAGATCTGAGAATACCAGACATACACACGCTGATTTACATTGGAAAGAATATTTGTTCCAAGGATGAAGAGTCTGCCAAGGAGCATTGGTGCTTCCTGGATCCCGAATCCTACCTAAAGCAGGGACCTGCGATTGATGAAGAACGGCGTTCGGAATATAAGTTCCACAGGTTTGATAAAGAGTCCCTTTTTTCTCTTCACGATTGGGAAGGATTGATTGAGGAGCTGCTAGAGAATAAACGTGCTCAAGATAAGGGAGAGATATTTAATTAGCAAGCATAGCCCGCTAGACTGTCCTCCTAGCCCCCTTACACCAAACCCAAAAGCCCCGGTCGGAGTCCCGCACCGGGGTTTTGACTTTATGGCATACTGGTTCCATGCGACGTAAGATCAGGCGCGAGGCCTCGCGCGAGACAAGGCAATACCTGAGCGCCCCTGCTTGCCAGCGATATCGAGAACTGAAGGCCGAACTCATGCGCCTCGATGATATCCGGGCGGAGCACGTGGTGGCGTTTGGCTGCCGTGATGAGCTCACCGCTGATACACGCTTCAATCAGGTAGCCGCTGCGCTGTGCGAGACCTATGAGGGTCTCGATGCGCAGCACAAAGCCGCCGTCGACGAAACCAATGCCGTTGATCGCGCTAATACACTTATCGCAGAAACCATCGCGCACATCTGGCAGGCCAAGCAGCTACCGGACAACATTCACGATGTGACTGCCGAGAAGCAGTTCATCGAGATCATGCGCCTCAAGTATGTCTATCCCGATTACGCCGATTTAGTGGGACCGCCGGCGGAGAGTGACTTCGTCGAGGTGACCTGCCGGGATGGCACTGTTCAGTGGAAACTCACCTTCGAGCGCAAGGCCGATCTGTTGCTGCTTGGGACATTTGATTGGAAGGGCATGTACATCGCCCGAATGCATACCCGTCATCCCAGCATCCCCAAGGGCTGGGTGGTATTCCTGGATGCCGGTTATGCTCCCGAGGACCCGCTCGGGGCGTACTTCCTGGATTATCGCAATGGCTGGGGAAAGCTCCCGCGCTACGGGGATGAAAAAAGAAAAGGGGTCAAGTCTAGTATTATATATTAATCGTTGATATCCTTTCGCCCATGGCACGACCGTTACACACCAGAAGGGGTCAAGTCTAGTATTATATATTAATCGTTGATATCCTTTCGCCCATGGCACGACCGTTACGAATCGAGTATGCGGGCGCCTGGTATCATGTCATGAACCGGGGCGCCGGGCGCAAAGGGATATTCAAGACCGACGATCAGCGGGCGTATTTCTTAGCGCTGTTGGCCGACACCCATCAGCGCTTCAATGCCGAGTGGCACGCCTATTGTCTAATGGGCAATCATTATCATTTGTTGGTGCGCACGCCCGAGGCCAACTTGGCGCGCATCATGCGGCATGTCAACGGGCTTTACACCCAATATTTCAATCGCACCGAGCGCCAAGACGGCGCGTTATTTCGCGGTCGTTACAAGGCCATCTTGGTCGATGCCGAGGCCTACTGGTTACAGCTTTCGCGCTATATCCATCGTAATCCCCTGGAGGCCGGACTCGTACCGCAGCTGGCGGCCTATCGATGGTCCAGTTATCGGGCCTACATTGGGCGGGTTGTGGTGCCGCCATGGTTAACAATCGAGTATATCCTGCGCGCCATCGGACAACGCCAGCGCCAGGCTCGTTACAAGGCGTATGTCGCAGGTGATACCGACCACGCGCTGCAACAGTTTTATGATCAAGCGAAAATTCCCGCGATCCTGGGCGATGAGGCATTCAAAGCGGCGTTATTGTCGGGACGGCCGTCTTCGGTGGATCTGCCTGAGCTGAGATCAGAACGGGTGTTACCGGCATTACCCGAGGTTATCAAGGCGACTTGTCAACAATTCCATGTAGGTGAACAAGCCATCTGGACGAAGACACGCGGCAAGGGGGTCAAATCGCCGGCGCGCGCAGTGGCGATGTATCTGTGTCAACATTCGGCAAACATGACGTTAAGCGAGATTGCCGATGCCTTTGGGCTTGCCAGTTATGCGAGTGCGGGGGCGACGATCAGAAAGCTACGGCGACGGATAGAAGAGGACCGAGCATTGGCAAAACAGATTAAGTTAATAATACTAGATTTGACCCCATAGGTGTTCCAAACATTGCAAAGAGCACCCTACTGACCCCACTAAAATAATCTGCAAACAAAAAGGTACAGGTAAGAAAATAGTGAAACCCAAACCAGCTGATTGGCCCTCAAATGACAGTTCCAGTAGTTTTTCTTGTGATACTGGGTGCAAGAAAGTCATAGAAACAACGAGAGATATATTTGGTGCCATTATTTTTATAATAGTAACGGTCTGCACCGGTGGAGCCGCAACGAGCTAAGTATATGAACGACACTAATAGCCTTTTTGAACAAGCTTCCAAAGAATGGGAACTTGAAAACTATGAATCAGCCTTCAGACTGTTTAAATCTGCGGCTGAGCAAGGTGATGCTGCATCCCAAAATAACTTAGGATATTTTTACGATGAGGGTATTGGGATACCAGCTGATAAAGATAAAGCTATATCATGGTACAAAAAGGCAGCTGAAAATGGCGAAATAAGCTCATGCTCTAATCTTGCTAAAATCTACGAAGACGATGGAGATACAGAATCAGCAATATATTGGCTGGACAAGGCGATACATGCTGGCGACGGCGATGCCGCAGTACAGTTGGCCAAGTTGTATTTGGACAGCACACTAACTGACAAAATCGAGAGAGCTAAAGATAATCTCAATTTGGTTTTGAAATCTAAATCTGTAACACAAGATTCAGTAGAAGAAGCACAGGCTTTATTGAAAACCATCAAATAGTATTGCACTAGTACTACCAACAACCAAGAAAAGGAGAAAAGGGGTCAAGTCTGTTTTTTTATCATTTTATTTGTTAACCTGCTCCGATGTCTCGACCACTACGCATCGAATTCAACGGGGCCTATTACCATGTCATGAACCGGGGCGCGGGGCGG
>CAMYII010000031.1 GCA_947258385.1 Acidiferrobacterales bacterium | reverse complement strand
GAGTCCGAACATGGGCTACCCTTTGAGCGAGTCCAGGTCTTCGACGTTGATGGTCTGGCGGTTGCGGAACAGCACGATCAGGATGGCCAAGCCGATCGAGGCCTCGGCCGCCGCCACCGTGAGGATAAAGAACACGAACACCTGGCCCGCGGTGTCGCCGAGGTAATGCGAGAAGGCGACGAAATTCATGTTCACCGCCAGCAGCATCAACTCGATGGACATCAGCAGGATGACCACGTTCTTGCGGTTCAGCACGATGCCCATCACGCTCAAGGCGAACAGGATCGCCCCGAGGATCAGGTAATCATTGAGTGCAACCATGTCCCTCCCCTTTTATTCCACGCACGTCTCATTTTCGGTAACGGTCAACCCCCATGGCCGGTTCAGCCCTTGCGTTCCGCCGGCATCTTGACCACGCGCAGGCGGTCCTTGGCCTGCACGCTCATCTGCTGCGCCGGATTCTGGTAGCGGGTGTCCTTGCGCTTGCGCATGGTGAGCGTGATAGCGGCGATGATCGCCACCAGCAGCAGCAGCGCGGCGATCTCGAACGGATATACATAGGTCGTATACAGCAGCCGCCCGAGCTCGCGGGTATTGCTGTAGTCGGCCGCCTGGCCCACCGGGTCCGGCATCTCGCCCAGCCCGAACTGCGGGCTGTTCAGGACCACCACCAGCTCAATGACCAGCAGCACCGCCACCAGGCCGCCGTAGGGCAGGTACTCGCCGAAGCCCTCGCGCAGCTTCACCAGATTGATGTCCAGCATCATGACCACGAACAGGAACAGCACCATGACCGCGCCGACATAGACCAGCACCAGCACGATCGCCAGGAACTCCGCCTCCAGCAGGATCCACAGCGCCGCGGCATTGAAGAACGCCAGCACCAGGAACAGCGCGGACTTCACCGGGTTGCGGATGGTGATCACCATGGTCGCGGCGAACAGCAGCACGCCGGCGAAGAAATAAAACAATATCTGCTCGAAACCCATTAAAAAATTTTCCCATCAAACGGCATCTAGTTGCCCATCACTCATGTGCCATAACTTTGGAAGTCGCTAATTACAAGTCAGTTACCGACCCCTTGTATCCTTGTATCCTTGTATCCTTGTATCCTTGTATCCTTGTATCCTTGTATCCTTGCATCTTGTATCTTGTATCTTGTATCTTGTATCTGTAATTAACGGTATTTCGCATCGGCCGCGCGGTCCGCGGCGATCTGTTTCTCGTACTTGTCGCCCACCGCCAGCAGCATCTCCTTGGTGTAATACAGGTCCCCGCGACGCTCGCCGTGGTACTCGTAGATGCGCGTCTCCACGATCGAATCCACCGGGCAGGCCTCCTCGCAGAACCCGCAGAAAATGCACTTGGTCAGATCGATGTCGTAGCGCGTCGTGCGCCGGCTGCCGTCCTCGCGCTGCTCGGACTCGATGGTGATCGCCAGCGCCGGGCAGATGGCCTCGCACAGCTTGCAGGCGATGCAGCGCTCCTCGCCATTAGGGTAGCGGCGCAGCGCGTGCAGGCCGCGGAAGCGCGGCGACATCGGCGCGCGCTCCTCCGGGTACTGCACCGTGATCTTGCGCGCGAACAGGTTGCGCCCGGTCACCGCCATGCCCTTGAGCAGCTCGATCAGCAGGAAGCTGTTGAAGTATTGCTTGAGACTGTTCATGGTCGTTTCCTCCCCGCCCCTAATGGAACACATCGCCCCAGGGGCTCAGGAATATGGCGCCGCCGATGACGACGATCCACACCAGCGTCACCGGAATGAACACCTTCCACCCCAGCCGCATGATCTGGTCGTAGCGGTAGCGCGGGAACGTCGCCCGGAACCACAGCATGAAAAACAGCATGAGACACACCTTGACCGCGAGCCAGCCCAGACCCGGTATCCAGGTGAACGGTGCGACATCGAACGGCGGGTGCCAGGCGCCGAGAAACATGATGCTCGCGAGCGTCGCGATCAGGATCATGTTGGCGTATTCGGCCAGAAAGAACATGGCGAAGCTCATGCCGGAGTATTCCAGATGAAACCCGACGATCTCCGATTCGCCCTCGGCGACGTCGAACGGCGCGCGGTTGGTCTCCGCCACACCGGAAATAAAATACACCACGAACAGCGGCAGCAGCGGCCATAGGTACCAGTCGCTGATATTGCCCGCCTGCGCCAGGCCGATCTCGCGTAAGTTTAGGCTGCCGGCGGCCATCAGCACCCCGACCAGGGCGAAGCCCATGGCGATCTCGTAGGCCACCATCTGCGCCGCCGAGCGCATGGCGCCCAGGAAGGGATACTTGGAGTTCGCGGCCCAGCCGGCGATGATGATGCCGTAGACCCCCATGGAGGTCAGCGCCAGGATGAACAGCAGGCTGGCGTCGATATTGGCCAGCACCAGGGTGTCGCTGAAGGGGATCACCGCCCAGGCGGCAAGCGCCGGACCGATGGCCAGCACCGGCGCCAGCAGGAACAGGAACTTGTTGGAGTTGGTCGGGACGATGATCTCTTTGAGCAGCAGCTTGAGCGCGTCGGCGATGGGCTGCAGCCAGTCTCGCGGGCCGACCCGGTTCGGGCCGATGCGCATCTGCATATAGCCGATGATCTTACGCTCGGCGTAAGTCAGGTAAGCCACGCCCAGCATCAACGGCAGCACGATGACGATGATGAGCCCGAGGTCGATGATGACCGTCTGCGACCAGCCGGGGAACCAATTCCACATGTTTGTCAGCATGTCCACGCGCCTGGCCCCTAAATCTTGCTCACCGTGGCCGGGCCCTGCGCGCCCAGCGCCGAGGTCTCGCGGTAGCCCGCGGGCACCCACACGCTGCCGTCAGGGATGCGCGCGTCGATCACCAGCGGCACCTCGGCGTCGCCCTCGATCATGCGCACGCGCACGCGGTCGCCGTCATTCAGGCCCAGCTTCGCGGCCTCGGCCGCGTTCAGGTAGGCGCCCGCCTCCGGGGTATCCACCGTGCGCTGCAGCGCCGGCGCCCGCCGCACAATGCCGTCGACGGCGTACAGCGGCACCTCGGCGACGCGCGCGAGATCGACCTCCTTGCCGCCAAGCTGCTTGGCGAACACTTTGCCGGTGAGATCGGCCGAGGGCGTCACCGCGGCCGCGTCGTCGAGCTCGGCGCGCACCTCGTCGATGGTGTCATACGCGAAACCCTCGAGCTCGCACAGTGTGCCCAGCACGCGCAGGATCTTCCACCCGGGCCGCGTCTCGCCGAGCGGCGCGGCCACGCCGTTGAAGCGCTGCAGGCGGCCTTCGCCGTTGACGAAGGTGCCGGCGGTCTCGGTGAACGGCGCCATCGGCAGCAGGACATTGGCGCAGTCCAGGCACAGGTCCGTGCCGCTGCCGGGTTTGAAGGGCGTCATCATGACCACGAAATCGGCGCCCGCCATGGCCGCGCGCGTGCGCCCGCCGTCCAGCGTGTCGAGCTCCGGCTCCACGCCGAGCAGCACATAGGCCTTCACCGGTTCCTTGATCATGGCGAAGGCGTCGCGCCCCGTGGTCCCGGTCGCCGCGCCGGCGAGCCCGCGGTGCGGCACGCACCCGGCAAACCAGGCGCCGACGCTGTTGGCCGCGGGCAGGTACCCCAGCCCGGCGCCGCCCAACTCGGCAATGAGCTGCGCCAGTACGCGCACGGTGGCCGACTGCGGATGGGCGGCGGCGTAGGGCCCGAGCAGCACCGCGGCGTTGTCCTTGGCGGCCAGGGTCTCGGCCATGGCGCGCTCGGTCTCGCCCGGGCTCACCCCGGCGAGCAGGGCCTCGGCCTCGCCCGGCAGGCTGGTCCCTTTAAGCGCCGCCAGCGCCTTGACCACCCCGCCGAGCGCCGCGAGCATGCCGTTCGGGGTGGCGATCACCTTTTGAGCTAGCGCGTAGGAGAATTCATAGTCGACCGGGTTGATGGCCATGACGGCCGCGCCCCGGGCGTGCGCCTTGCGCAGCCGCAGCCCCAGCAGCGGCTGGTCCTTGCGCACATTGGAACCGATAAGCAGCGCCGCCTGCAGGTCTTCCAGCTCTTCGATCGAGCGGCCCAGCCAGGGAAACACAGGCATGTGCGCGTCGTCGCTGAAATCGATCTGCCGCAGGCGGTGGTCGACGTTGCCCGAGCCGAGCCCGCGCATGAGTTTCTGCAATAAATAAAACTCCTCCAGCGTGCAGTGGGGCGCGGCCAGCGCGCCGATCTCCCCGGCGCCGTGGTTGTCGATCACATAGCGCAGGCCGCTGACGGCGAACTCCAGCGCGCTCGTCCAGTCGGTCTCCTGCCATTCACCCTTGACCCGGATCATCGGCACCCGCAGGCGGTCCGCGCTGTTCAGGCCCTGGTAGCTGAAGCGGTCGCGGTCCGCGATCCAGGTCTCGTTGATGGCCTCGTTCTCCCGCGGCAGCACGCGCATGACCTTGTTTTCGCGGGTCTGCACGATGAGGTTGGCGCCGACGCAGTCGTGCGGGCTGACCGACTCGTGGTTGATCAGCTCCCAGGGGCGCGCGGTGTAGCGGAAGGGCTTGGAGGTGAGCGCGCCCACCGGGCACAGGTCAATGGCATTGCCCGAGAGCTCGGAGTCCACGCTGTGCTCGAGGTAGGTACCGATGCGCATGTGCTCGCCGCGGCCGGTGGCGCCGAGCTCCATCACACCGGCGATCTCCTGGCCGAAGCGCACGCAGCGGGTGCAGTGGATGCAGCGCGTCATGTCGGTGGCGATCAACGACCCCAGGTTCTTGTCCTTGACGATGCGCTTGGTCTCCTGGAAGCGCGAGATGTCCCCGCCGTAGCCGACCGCGAGGTCCTGCAGCTCGCATTCCCCGCCCTGGTCGCAGATGGGGCAGTCGAGCGGGTGGTTGATCAGCAGGAACTCCATCACCCCGCGCTGCGCCGTCTTGGTCACGGCCGATTGCGTGAAGATCTTCATGCCCTCGGCCACCGGCGTGGCGCAGGCCGGCAGCGGCTTGGGCGCCTTCTCGACGTCCACCAGGCACATGCGGCAGTTGGCCGCCACCGACAGCTTCTTGTGATAGCAGAACCTGGGGATATAGATCCCGTTCTCATCGGCGACCTGGATCACCATCGTGCCCTTTCTGGCCGTGAGCGGCCTGCCGTCGATCTCGATGGTGACGGTGTCGGCGGCCGGCGGGGCGTTCGTTGTTTCGGGTTTCGCGCTCATGTGCACTCGGATGCTCGTTCAGGCTCGCGGCTAATAGGCCGTGGTTCCCGGCAGGCAGCTGCCGCGCTCGATGTGGTATTCAAACTCGCTGCGGAAGTGCCGGATGAAGCTGCGCACCGGCATGGCGGCGGCGTCGCCGAGCGCGCAGATAGTGCGGCCCTCGATCTTGCTCGCCATGTCGTCCAGTAAGTCCAGTTCCTCCTTGCGCCCCCTGCCGTGCTCGATGCGGTGGATCACCCGCGCCATCCAGCCGGTGCCCTCGCGGCAGGGCGTGCACTGGCCGCAGGACTCTTCATAATAAAAGTGCGCGATGCGCGCCAGCGCCGCCACCATGCAGGTGCTCTCGTCCATCACGATCACCCCGCCCGAGCCCAGCATGGAACCGGCCTTGGCGATGGCGTCGTAATCCATGGTCAGCTCCATCATCTGCAACGCCGGGACCACGGGACACGAAGAGCCCCCGGGAATGACCGCCTTCAATCGATTGCCGTTGCGCACCCCGCCGGCCATCTCCAGGAGGTCGGCGAACGGGATGCCGAGCGGCACCTCGTAATTGCCCGGCTTGTTCACATGACCGGACACGCAAAACAGTTTGACGCCGCCGTTGTTGGGCTTGCCCAGCTCCAGGAACCACTTGCCGCCCTGCTTTAAGATGATCGGCACCGAGGCCAGGGTCTCGGTGTTGTTGATGGTCGTGGGCCGGCCGAACAGGCCGTAGTTGGCGGGGAACGGCGGCTTGTAGCGCGGCTGGCCCTTCTTGCCCTCCAGCGATTCGAGCAGCGCGGTCTCCTCGCCGCAGATATAGGCGCCGGCCCCGAGATGGGTGTACAGATCGAAGTCCACGCCCGAGCCCATGACGTTCTTGCCCAGCAGCCCGGCCTCGTAGGCCTCTTTCAGCGCCGCCTCGAAGCGCTCATAGGGCTCCCAGAATTCGCCGCGGATGTAGTTGTAGCCGACGCTCGCGCCGATGGCGTAGCCGGCGATGGCCATGCCCTCGATGAGCGCGTGCGGGTTGAAACGCAGGATGTCGCGGTCCTTGCAGGTGCCGGGCTCGCCCTCGTCGGAATTGCACACAATGTATTTCTGTCCCGGGGCGCTGCGTGGCATGAAGCTCCATTTCAGGCCCGTGGGAAAACCGGCGCCGCCGCGCCCGCGCAGGGCCGAGGTCTTGAGCTCCTCGATGATCTGCTCCGGCGGGGTTTTTGCCTGCAGGATCTTTTTCCATACCTCGTAGCCGCCGCTGCCCTGGTAGGTCGCGAGCGTCCACGGTTGATCAAGATTCTGGGTGCGAAAGCAGACTTCGTTGGCCACGCGCTTACTCCAGCTTGCTCAGGATCTCATCCACCTTCTCGGGGGTGAGATGCTCGTAATACTGTTTGCCGATCTGCAGCATGGGCGCGCCCACGCAGGCGCCGAGGCATTCGACTTCTTTAAGCGTGTACTTGCCGTCGGCGGTGGTCTCGCCGAGCTTGATGCCGAGCGTGTTCTGCAGATGCTCGACAATGCCGCCGGAGCCGCAAAGCATGCAGGAGATATTGGTGCACACGCAGATCTTGTGGCGGCCAACCGGTTCGAGCTCGTACATCGAATAAAAGGTGGCGACCTCGTAGACCGCGATCGGCGGCATGTTAAGGTACTCGGCCACCGCGTCCATCAGCGCGGTGCTGAGCCAGCCGCCGTTCTGCTCCTGCACGATGCTGAGCGCGGCCATCACCGCCGCCTGCCGCTGCTCGGGCGGGTACTTGGCGATCCAGCGATCGATCCCGGCGCGCGATTCCGCCGAGATCAGCTCGGCCGTGGACTGGGTCTTCGGCTGCGTGCTCATCGGTCGATGTCTCCCAATACCAGGTCCTGGGTGCCGATCACCGCCACCAGATCGGCCAGCATGTGGCCGCGGGTCATCTCATGAATCGACATCAGGTGCGCGAAGCCGGGCGTGCGCAGCTTGACGCGATAGGGCTTGTTGGCGCCGTCGGAAATCACATACACCCCGAACTCCCCCTTGGGGTGCTCGATGCCGGCGTAGGCCTCGCCCTCGGGGATGCAGAAACCCTCGGTGAAGAGTTTGAAATGGTGGATCAGCGATTCCATGTCGTTCTTCATGGTCTCGCGCTCGGGCGGGGCGATCTTGTGGTCCTGCACGATCACCGGCCCCGGATTCTTGCGCAACCATTCCACGCACTGGCGGATGATACGGTTGGCCTGGCGCATCTCCTCCATGCGCACCAGGTAGCGGTCGTAGCAGTCGCCGTTGGTGCCCACCGGGATGTCGAAGTCCATGCGGTCGTAGACCTCATAGGGCTGCTTCTTGCGCAGGTCCCAGGCCACGCCCGAACCGCGCAGCATCGGCCCGGTGAACCCGAGCTGCAGCGCGCGCTCCGGCGACACCTCGCCGATCCCGACCAGGCGCTGTTTCCAGATGCGGTTATCGGTCAGCAGCGTTTCGTATTCGTCGACACAAGCGGGGAAGCGCTCGGTGAAATCCCAGATGAAATCGAGCAGCGAGCCCTGGCGGGGGCGGTTCATGCGCGCGACCTCTTTCTCGTTGTGCCACTTGGAGGCCTCGTACTGCGGCATGCTCTCGGGCAGGTCGCGGTAGACCCCGCCGATACGGTAATAGGTCGCGTGCAGGCGCGCGCCGGAGACCGCCTCGTAGCAGTCCATCAGGTCCTCGCGCTCGCGGAAGGCGTACAGAAAAATCGTCATGGCGCCGACGTCGAGCGCGTGCGCCCCGAGCCACAACAAATGGTTCAGGATGCGGGTGATCTCATCGAACATGACGCGAATGTACTGCGCCCGCAGCGGCACCTCGACCCCGAGCAGCTTCTCCATGGCCATGACATAGGCGTGCTCGTTGCACATCATGGAGACATAATCCAGCCGGTCCATGTAGCCGATGCTCTGGCTGTACATCTTGGACTCGGCGAGTTTCTCGGTGGCGCGGTGCAGCAGGCCGATGTGCGGGTCCACGCGCTCGATGACCTCGCCGTCGAGCTCCAGCACCAGGCGCAGCACGCCGTGGGCGGCCGGGTGCTGCGGCCCGAAATTCATGGTGTAGTTGCGGATCTCAGCCACCGTAGCCCTCCTCGCGGATGACCCGCGGGACCAGCATGCGCGGCTCGATGCTCACGGGCTGATAGACCACGCGCTGCTTCTCCGGGTCGTAGCGCATCTCCACGTGCCCGGACAGGGGGAAGTCCTTGCGGAAGGGATGGCCGATGAAGCCGTAGTCGGTCAGGATGCGGCGCAGGTCCGGGTGCCCCTCGAACATGATGCCGAACAGATCGAAGGCCTCGCGTTCATACCAGTCGGCCGAGTTCCAGATGTCGACCACCGAATCGATGATCGGCATCTCGTCGTCCTCGGGGAACGCCCGCAGGCGCAGGCGCCGGTTGTGCTTGATGGACAGCAGATGGTAGACCACCGCGAAGCGCGGACCCTTGCGCGGGCCTTGCGCGGATTCCTGGCGATAGGCGAGGTAATCCACCCCGCACAGATCGATCAGCTGCTCGAAGGCGAGCCGCGAATCATCGCGCATCCCCTGGCAGACCGCGCGGATGTCCCCGGGGCGCACCTCCAGGGTCAGCTCGCCCAGCCGCTCGGTCACGCCGGTCACGGACTCGCCAAACTTTTCGGTGGCGCGCTCGGCGATGGCCTGTAAGGAAGCGGTCATGGATCCGTCGTCTCTTTAATATTATTAGTTAGCGGGCGATAGTGCTGGTGCGTTTGATCTTGTTCTGCAACTGGATAATGCCGTAGAGCAGGGCCTCGGCGGTCGGCGGGCAGCCGGGCACGTAGACATCCACCGGGACGATGCGGTCGCAGCCGCGCACCACCGAATACGAATAGTGGTAATAGCCGCCGCCGTTGGCGCAGGAACCCATGGAGATGACCCAGCGCGGTTCGCTCATCTGGTCATAGACCTTGCGCAGCGCCGGGGCCATTTTATTGCACAGCGTGCCGGCGACGATCATGACATCGGACTGCCGCGGGCTCGGGCGAAAGATGATGCCGAAGCGGTCCAGATCGTAACGCGCGGCGCCGGCCTGCATCATCTCGACCGCGCAGCAGGCGAGCCCGAAGGTCACGGGCCACATCGACCCGGTGCGGGTCCAGTTGATCAGCTTGTCGGCGGACGTGGTGATGAAGCCTTTTTCCAGGACGCCTTCTATTCCCATTCCAGCGCCCCCTTCTTCCATTCATAGATAAAACCGATCACCAGGATGCCGAGGAACAACATCATCGCCACGAAACCGAACATGCCGATTTCCCGAAGCACCACGGCCCAGGGAAACAGAAAGGCGATCTCCAGATCAAAGATAATAAACAGGATGGCGACCAGGTAATAACGGACATCGAACTTCATGCGCGAGTCTTCGAAGGCCTCGAAGCCACACTCGAAAGGCGAGAGCTTCTCGCTGTCGGGACGCTGCGGGGCGATGAACCATCCGAGCACCTGCGGGATCACACCGACGAGCACACCAACGATGATGAAGATCAATATGGGCAGGTAGTTCTCGAGCATAGTTATCCTGACAACAGCAATCGTTGCTGACGCAACCCCATAAACCCCCGGCCGATAAGGCCCGCCAGTCTAGGGCCTCGCTCAAGCGAAAGTCAAGCGCGTATCCAAGCACGAAACCGATGGCAATCAACAGCTTAGTTACGGTTTTCTGCGCGCTGGCATGGGCCGCTCCCACCCTTGGCGCAGACAGAACGATCCGCTTGCCGCTAACCCACATGAACCCAGGGTCTAATGATAAACGAACTCTTAGGTGGATAGCGACACCCACAAAGAGATATTGGTGCCGAAGGCGGGACTCGAACCCGCACGGCTCGCGCCACCGCCCCCTCAAGACGGCGTGTCTACCAGTTCCACCACTTCGGCAAATCTAATCCCGCGCTCCGCGCCAGCGATCCCGGCGCAAAACGCATTGATAATGCTCAACCGGGCCGCGGCCGCGCCCCAGGTTGGATCAACCTCTTACAAGAGAAAAAGCCGCGCGCAATACGGCGCCGCTTATTTCGGCACCTGCGGCACGTCCGACTCGGGCTGTTTCGGCGCGGGCGCCTTGACCGGCGCCGGTGCGGCCGGCGCCTCGACCGCCGGCTCGTCGGTCACGCTGACCGGCCTGGCCGCGGGTGACAGAAAATAGGCCAGCGTCAGACTGGTGACGAAGAATACCGTCGCCATGATGGCGGTCAGGCGCGTTAAGAAATTCGCCGAGCCGCTCGCGCCGAACAGCGACTGCGAGGAGCCGCCGCCGAAGGCCGCGCCGGCGTCCGCGCCTTTGCCCTGCTGCAGCAGCACCAGGGCGACCAGGGCGACCGCCGCCAGCACGTGAATTACGATGACTAGGTCTTGCATATTTAAGGAATGACTCCGGTTATTCAGCGGCCCGGCAGATGGCCAGGAATTCATCGGCCTTGAGCGAGGCGCCGCCGATCAGCCCGCCGTCGATATCGGACTGGCCGATGAGCTCCTTGGCATTGTCGGCCTTCATACTGCCGCCGTAAAGAATGCGCAAACTATCGGCCACGGCCTTGTCCAGGGCCGCCAGCTTGTCGCGGATGAACTTGTGGACCTCCTGGGCCTGCTCCGGGGTGGCGGTCTTGCCGGTGCCGATGGCCCATACCGGTTCGTAGGCGATGACGGCGTCGTTGAACCTTGCGATATCGTGGGCGTCGAGCACCACGTCGATCTGGTGCTCCACCACCGCCTCGGTTTTACCCTGCTCGCGCTGCTCCAGGGTCTCACCCACGCACAAAATGGGGATCAGGCCGAATTCCTGGGCGGTACCGAAACGGTAGGCCACGAGATCGTCATCCTCGTTGAAATAGTTCCGCCGCTCGGAATGGCCGACAATGGCATAGGTGCAGCCGTAGTCCCGCAGCATGGGCCCGGAGACCTCACCGGTATAGGCGCCCGAGGCGTGGGTATCCACGTTCTGCGACCCCCATACGACCGGGCTGCCGGCGAGCTTCTCGGCCGCCAGCGGGATGTAGATATAGGGTGGGCACACCGCGATCTCGACCTTTTTCAGGGCGCCCGCGCCCTGCAGGATACCGTCGAGCAGCGCCGTCGAGTCGGCCTTGCTGCCGTTCATT
>CAMYII010000030.1 GCA_947258385.1 Acidiferrobacterales bacterium | reverse complement strand
CGGTCCAAGTATCGATTTCAACCGCTTTATCGTATTCGGTATTGGCGATACCGAAGTAGATGCGGGTCTGCTTGGAGAACTTGTGGATCGCGCCGACGGCCATATAGTCAACGTCCTGGGTCCCAAAGGTGTCGACGTCATATTCCTGCTGGGCGTAGTTCAGGACACCGGTCCACTTGCCGGCGAAGGGCAGCTGATAGCCGATGAAGGTGGTGGTCAGATCGGTGTCCAGCGCTTGAAGGTTCTCACCAGCGTCGGTCACGAAATCGAGGTTGGTATCAAAGATGTTACTTTCACCGATTTCGTGCTGGGCCGAGATCTTGCCCGCGGTGCCGAGATTGAACGAGCCGCCGACCTTGACCGAGTCGTATTCTCTTTCGACACCGTCGGTGAGCACACCGTCCAGATCCTGATCGTGGGCTGCGGCGGCGAACACGTGCCACTGCTTGGTGCCGTATTTCGCTGAGAGCGTATAGTCGCCGTCGCTGCCGCGGGCGTCGCCGGCCTCATCCGGGCTATAGGTAATCCAGGCCTTAAACCCCTGCAGGTTGGCTGTCTCGTAACTGATAGAGTTGCTCACGAAATTGTTGGACCCGAAGGCGCCGGTGCTGCCGAGGATCGCCAGATCGTTGCCGGTCATACCGCCGCGGGAGCGGGCTTCCAGCAGGGTGGTGACAAAAGGATCGTAGGTAGTGCCGCCGGTGTATTTATAGGCGCTACGCACGTTACCGGCCTTGAAGGTACCCCAGTTGCCCTTCAGCCCGACCCAGGATTCGCGGCCGGTGAGCGAGCCACTGGGGCTGGCATCGGTGCGCGAGTTATCGGTGGTATCCACGCGCCACTCGAAACGCGCCAGACCCGTGAGGCCGCCGCCGAGATCTTCTGTGGCAATGACGCCAAACCGGCCGCGGGCGTTGTCCTCGACGACATTGACATCGTCGGGCTGGACCGCGGCGCCCACGATCTCGACATCAACATTACCAATATCGACTGCCGCCGCACCGTAGACCTTGACATCGGCCTGGGCCGCCAGCATCGGGCCGGCCGCCAGCGCGGCACCGATAGCAGTTGCTAAAAACTTTTTATTCATAGTGTGTATTCTCCTGGAATGTTTATGGTTCGTTGCGTTAAGACAACGTGCGCGTCGTTCTTCTCGTACGCTGGTTCGGCATTAAACACATATTCCTACCGGCGCGCAACCGTTTTTTCGCGAGCCATACCACACACCCGGGAAAAATGTCGCATAAATGCAACAGCGTTGATAAGTACAAAAATACAAAGACTTAGGAGAATGCTCGCAACCACAGCAAGGCCTCATAGCTTGCGCAATCAAGCGAAAAATTGACAAAAATCAGCATCAAAAAGGCGATAAACGAGGCGTTTGTCCCGACTACTAACAGCTAAGTACTAATAGCCAGCAGCTAGGTACTAGTTACTATGCCGCTAGCGATTAGATGTATGACTGCAAATTAGAGTATCTAGCAGCTAGCTGCTAGATACTGAATAGTTGGCTGGGAATTGAGAATCTCTAGAACCTAGTCGCTAGATCCTAGCTACTAGTCACTAGTAGTCACTAGGGACTGGATGTATGGCTGGGGGACGAGGATTCGAACCTCGGTTGACGGAGTCAGAGTCCGTAGTCCTACCACTAGACGATCCCCCAGTAATGCAGTTACAAGTGGCAAGTTACAAGTAGCAAGTATGCGGAGTCAAGAGGCTCACTCTAGATCGTCCAACATTGTACGGCAGCGCTTGATTAGGCCTTGAATCATTCTTGCAATTTCCGTGGCCTCACGAATGAACTGCGTACCGCTCGCTGCATTGATAAACCCAGCTTCACAACCAATATAAAGCTGCGTTCTCAGTTCACCGCACGATCCTTTGGCAATTTTGAGAAAACGAGAGAACTCTCTGGTGGAATCGCGCTCATAGCCCTCGGCAATATTAGACGGGACTGACAGCGCCGAACGTGTTACTTGATCTCTAAAACCAAAATCTTTGCAGTCTGATAAAGCCTGATAGAGCTCAACACTTAGACGGCAACTGCGCTTCCAAACTTCAAGGTTCTCGAGCGCATCCATGCTCTCATCTTGCTACTTGCTACTTGTAGCTTGCCACTAACGTTTGGAATACTGCGGCCGTTTGCGTGCCTTGTGCAGGCCGACTTTCTTGCGTTCGACTTCGCGCGCGTCGCGGGTGACGTAACCGGCCTTGCGCAGGGTGGCGCGCAGCGCCTCGTCATAGTCGATGAGCGCGCGGGTGATGCCGTGACGGATGGCGCCGGCCTGGCCGTTGGGTCCGCCGCCGTGGACGTTGACCTGGATGTCGAAGCGACCGAGCATGTCAACCACCTGCAGCGGCTGGCGCACCAGCATGCGCGCGGTCTCGCGCCCGAAATACGTTTCCAGCGAACGCTTATTGATGGTGATGGTGCCGCTGCCCGGGCGCAGATACACCCGCGCGGTGGAGGATTTGCGGCGGCCCGTGCCGTAGTGGTAACTGGTTTGTTCTGCCATGGTTGTTCTGCTTCCGGTTAGATCTCTAGCGGTTTGGGCTGCTGCGCCGCATGCTTGTGGGCGGTGCCGGCGTAGACCTTGAGCTTGCCGGCCATCGCCCGGCCGAGCGGTCCCTTGGGGAGCATGCCGCGCACCGCCGTCTCGATGATGCGCTCGGGGGCCTTCTGCCGCAGATCGCTGAAATTGATCGTTCTGAGCCCGCCGGGGAAGCCGGTGTAACGATGGTACAGCTTGGCCTCGGCCTTGTTGCCCGTCACCCGCACCTTCTCGGCATTGACCACCACGATGTAATCGCCGGTGTCCATGTGGGGGGTGTATTCCGGTTTGTGCTTGCCGCGCAGACGGCGCGCGAGCTCGGTGGCCAGCCGGCCCAGAACCTTGTCGGTGGCGTCCACGACGTACCAGTCACGCTTGATATTGTCCGGTGTTGCGGTAAAGGTCTTCATGTCACAATGTCCGAAATCCGCGGGTATCACGAAAGACCGCGGATAGTACATAACGAAGTAGCAAGTTACAAGTAGCAAGTGGCAAGAAAACGCGCAAAACAGGCCTATAAACGGTGATTCAGACTATTCTTACAACAGCGGCAAGCGGACGGCGATTACGAGAGCAAAATTACTTCACCCCTGGCCAAACTTGCTACTTGAAACTTGTAACTTGCCACTGTTTTCAGGCAAAAAAAAAGGCGTGGCAAAGGAGCCACGCCCGAACCACCACTAGGAGGATGGAGGAGCCGTTTACTGTGGATGTTCACACATCCACAGAGAATTCATGCATTTGCCGCCTGCCCCTTGCCCATCGAACCGGCAACATCAATCTATATAAGAATTATCTAATATGATAATACGCCTGTCAAGCCAAAACCTGAAATTAATTCGCCGGTCGGGCCAGCGATACAGTACTAAGTATATAACAGATTGATTAAATTGGATATCTGTCAAACCGGGAACACGAGGCGTGGTGGCTGCCGGGCCGGGCTGCCAGCCGCGGGATCCGGCCGCTGACGGGCGTCTGGGACGGCGCGGCTACTTGTCCGCATCGGCGACCGGGTCCAGCAGCAGGCGCTCGACGACCCGCCCGTGCCGCAGGTGCGAGTCGATGATCTCGTCGAGGTCTTCCTGGTCGACATAGGTGTACCAGGTGGCGCCCGGGTAAACCACGGCCACCGGGCCCTGCTCACAGCGGTCGAGGCAACCGGCGGTGTTCACCCGCACCTTGCCCTTGCCCGCCAGACCCAGCTCCTTCACCCTGCCCTTTACGTAATCGCGCATGGCCTGGGCGTTGTGCCGGGCGCAGCAGGCGCTGCCGTCATCACGATGATTGGTGCAGAAAAAGATGTGGTGTTTGTAATAACTCATGAATTCAGTAGCAAGTGGCAAGTTACAAGTAGCAAGAAAGCAAGTAAAATCGAACTAGTTATTTTTTCGAATCGAACACCGGATTATAGGCTGTTCACCCTAGGCTTCGATATACCCTTAGTTACAGAAATACCATTACCGCTACCGCGCTTTCTTGGCTTGCTACTTGCTACTTGCTACTTGCTACTTGTCACTTCTAACTTGTCACTTGCTACTGACATAAAAGACAAAACCAGCCGCTGTGTCGCCTGCGGCCTGTGCCTGCCAACGTGTCCCACTTATCGCAAGACCGCCTCGGAAAATGAGTCGCCCCGAGGGCGCATCGCCCTGATCCGGGCGCTGGCCGACGGCGCGCTCGCGCCCAGCGGTCGCCTGGAGGCCCATCTCGCACTGTGCCTGACCTGCCGCGCCTGCGAGCGCGCCTGCCCCTCGGATGTCGCCTACGGCCGGATCATTGACAACGGCCGGGCCCTGCTGGAACAGCGCCGAAACCAGCAGCCGATCAGCACACGCCTGGCCCGCTGGACCTTGGACCGTATGCTTGCCAGCCCGAAGAACACCGACACGGCAGCAAAATGGCTGCGCCTGTACCAGCGCAGCGGCCTGCAGCGGTTCCTGCACGGAAGCGGCCTGTTGTGGCTGCTGGGCCTGTCGCGACTGGACCGTCTGCTGCCGCGGCTTGAATCGGGGCACGCCTGGCAAACCGTGTCTCCGGCCGCGGGCGAACGGCGCGGGCGCGTGGCCCTGTTCTCCGGCTGTGTCAGCGGATCCCTCGACCGGCGAACCCTGGACGCCGCCATGCTGGTCCTTTCTGAAATGGGATATGAGGTTCACCGGCCCCCGGCGCAGCGCTGCTGCGGTGCTTTGCACCGCCATGCCGGCGAGCCGGACAAAGCGGCCGAGCTGATGCGGGCCAACCTGTCCGCCTTCGTGCCGCTGGAGGCAGACGCTATTCTGTACAGCGCCAGCGGCTGCGGGGCCATGCTCGCGGAATACGGCGAGCTCGCCGGGAATAAGGCCGGTCCGGCGTTTGCCGGCAGGCTTCGGGATATCAGTCAGTTTGTCACCGAGACCCGGTGGCCGGCCGCGCTGCGCCTGCGACCGCTGCCCAGGCGCGTTGCCGTGCATGACCCCTGCACGCTGCGCCATGTCCTGCGCCAGCAGGATAAGGCCTACGCGCTGTTGCGGAACATACCCGACGTCGAGCTCATCGCCTTGCCCGGGAATGACACCTGCTGCGGCGG
This sequence comes from Acidiferrobacterales bacterium, assembly GCA_947258385.1. GTDB lineage: Bacteria > Pseudomonadota > Gammaproteobacteria > Acidiferrobacterales > SZUA-150 > CAMYII01. Next base: position 50,434 of record CAMYII010000030.1, on the reverse strand, counting down.
CGCCGGCCTCTATCCGGTAACGCAGGCGGACATGGCGCAGCGCCTGCTTGCCGACAAGCTGGACCACCTGCGACGCCTCGACCCGGACATCCTGGTGACCTCGAACATCGGCTGCGCATTGCATTTTTCAGCAGGAATAAGACAGGCCAAACTGGACATCGAGGTCGTTCATCCCGTTGAGTTGATAGCGAGACAGTTGCAAGTAGCAAGTAGCAAGTAGCAAGTAGCAAGTAGCAAGTAGCAAGTAGCAAGTAGCAAGTAGCAAGTAGCAAGTAGCAAGTAGCAAGTATGAAAGCGCTAACGGCAAAATCATGTCAACGGAAGAGTCTCAATTCGCAAACATAAACAGCGGCAACTGCTTGTCTTGCCACTTGTCACTTTCCACTTGTTACTTTACGATGGCTCAATGAGCCAACGTACTTATTCACCCCTCGACCGCCTGATCGGCCTGATCGATGACGGCCTGAATACGCTGTTGGGGCCGGCGCCGCGCTGCGACCGGCCCTCACCCGCGGCGGAGCTCCCCGAGGCGGAGCTGACGCCGGTCGAGCGCCAGCTGTCAGGACAATTGCTGCGCGTGGACCACGCTGGCGAGATCTGCGCCCAGGCGCTCTACCAGGGCCAGGCCCTGACCGCGCGGCTACCGGTGGTGCGGGAGAAAATGCAGCAGGCGGCGCAGGAGGAGAACGATCACCTGGCCTGGACCGCGGAGCGGCTCCAGGAGTTGGGTACCCACAACAGCCGTCTGAACCCCCTCTGGTACGCCGGCTCGTTTGCCATCGGCGCGCTGGCCGGACTGGTGGGCGACAAGTGGAGCCTGGGCCTCGTCGCCGAGACCGAACACCAGGTGGTCGAACACCTGGAGGGCCATTTGCACGAGCTGCCCCCGGCGGATGCCAAGAGCCGGGCGATCCTGCAACAGATGCGCGAGGACGAGGGCCACCATGCCACCACCGCCATCGAGGCAGGCGCGGCGCCATTGCCGGAGCCGGTCAAAACGCTGATGCGCCTGAGCTCCAAGGTCATGACCCGGACCGCACTGTACATCTGACGCTGCAAACGACCGGATGGGGAAGTGATTACGGTTTGATTTATATCAAGTCATGATTGAACTATTCGGGGCTATAATAAACTAATTAACCCAACACACTGCACGCACGAAAAGGCAACCTTGCTGCATTATCTGCGCAAAAAACGCTTTACCCTCGGACGCGGTGTCCTGGCCATCGTGGCCTCGACCTGGCTGTTGCTGGCGTTCCAGTCCTGCGTGGTGGCGGCGACACCGGACATGTCCGGATGCGACGCAATGGCCGCGTCAATGGGTAGCCATGGCGGCCAGCAACAGGACGCGCCTGACACCGCCATGGAACCGGGCTGCTGCCCGCCTATGGTCTGCCAGACGCTCGCAACCACGGATTTTAAGGCGGTAGACCACGGCGGGGCCGTGCAGTGGGACCTTTATGTACTGCAGCCCAAGCCCCTCGAGAATATTGCGGCCGAGGTTGCCCCTGCAACGGGCCGGCTTCAGGCGTACCGGGCCGACTATCTCCCACCCCATCCAACAGTAAGGTTCTGCGTCCTGCGGATTTGACATCTCCTTTGTAGCGCCCTGTCGTAAGACATCACCGTGGCAGTCAACAAAGGAGAGCAATCGTGTTTTGCATCAGCCGGTCCCTGCGGGACCTCAACCACATCATTTTAATTTGGGCATTTCTCGCCCCGGGGGTATGGGCAGCGGGCAGCAGTCCGTCCCCTGCCGTCCTGACACTGGGCGCCGCGGTCGAACAGGCATTGGCCAGCAATCCCGGCCTGGCCGAAACGCGGGCAGGCGCCGCGGCCATGGCTGCCGTCCCGTCACAGGTGGGCACCCTACCCGACCCGCGCCTGAGCCTGAACGCATTGAACCTGCCGACGGATACCTTTGACCTGGACCAGGAGCCCATGACCCAGATGCAGGTCGGTGTCCAGCAGGCCTTCCCGTTTCCCGGCAAGCTCGGCCTGCAGCGGACCGCCGCCGAACACCGGGCGGCGGCCGCCTTGCACGGCTTTGAGGAACGCCGGTTTAATCTTGTACGCGATGTCAGAAGCGCCTGGTGGCGCTTGCTTTACCTGGATCAGGCATTGGCCACCGTGGCCCGCAATCAGATCCTGCTCGACCAGTTCGTCGAGATCGCGCGGACCAAATACCGCGTCGGCCAGGGCCTGCAGCAGGACGTACTGCTGGCACAGGTGGAGCGGTCGAAACTCATGGACACGGAGCTGCGCCTGCGCGGCGCGCGCCAGGCACAGGCGGCGTATCTGAATGCGCTGCTGGACCGGCCGGCGAACAGCCCTGTGCAACTGCCATCAAAAGTGGACAGCACTTTGCCTGCCGTCCCCTCCGCCGCCGAGCTGCTGGCGCTGGCGGATAAGGCGCGGCCACAGCTGGCTGCCCGCGAGCGCCAGGTGGAAGCCGCGCGCGCGCGGTTAAAGCTGGCCAAGAAAGATTACTACCCGGACTTCAACCTGGGGCTGGCCTACGGCTACCGGCAGGGCGAGGACGCCGCCGGCGAGCCGTGGCCGGACTTTGCCTCGGTGCGGTTAAGCATGAACCTGCCGTTGCGCAGCGGCCGCCGCCAGGATCAGGCGGTACGCCAATACAGCAGTGAACTGGCACAGCAAAAATCCGGTCTGGACGACACCCGCGGCCAGGTCCATGCCCAGATCTTGAGCGCGCTTGCCGACTATGGGCGCTCGCGCGACCAGGTCACCTTGTTCAAGACCGGCATCATTCCGCAGGCGCGGCAAACCGTGGCCTCCATGCTGGCGGGCTACCAGGTCAATAAAGTTGATTTCCTCAACCTGGTGCAAACCCAGATCACGCTTTACAACTATGAAACCCAGTACTGGAACGCCTTGAGCGAGGCCAACCAGGCGCTGGCCAAGCTTGCCGCGGCTGTCGGCAAGGAGACGATTTATGAATAAGGTCATTGATTACTTGCAGGCAAACAAGCGCACTATCTTGATTGCCGCCCTCACGCTGATAGTGGGCGCGGGCGCCGGCTACTGGCTGGCGGCCGATCGCGGCGCGGGCGAGACGGCCGGCGAGCAACAGGCCCGCAAACCGCTGTTCTATCGCAACCCGATGAATCCGGCAATCACCTCACCGGTGCCGGCCCAGGATGAGATGGGGATGGACTACATCCCGGTCTATGCCGATAAGCCCAAGGCCGAGCGCAAGCCGCTGTTCTATCGCAACCCGATGAATCCGGCGATCACCTCGCCGGTGCCGGCCCAGGATGAGATGGGCATGGATTACATTCCCGTCTACGCCGACAACGGGGCCGGTGACGAGCCCGCCGGCACGGTCAAGATCGACCCGGTCACGGTGCAGAACATTGGTGTGCGCACCGCGCGCGCCGAACGCAAGCAGCTCTCTCGCACGATCCAGACGGTCGGCCGTATCGGCTATGACGAACAGCGCCTGGCACGGCTGCACCCAAAAACCGAAGGTTGGATCGAGGAGCTTTATATCAACAAGACCGGTGAGCAGGTGCAGGAGGACACGATCCTGCTCAATATCTATTCACCGCAACTGGTGACCAGCCAGCAGGAATATTTGCTGGCCGTGAAGTACCGCCGGGCGCTCAAAGACAGCCCATTCAAGGATATCCGCGAGGGCGCCCGGGACCTGGTGAAGACCTCGCGCGAGCGGCTGGAAATGCTGGACGTGCCCGAGCACCAGATCCGCGAGCTCGAACAGTCCGGCAAGATCAAGAAGGGCCTGCACATTCATTCGCCATTCGCCGGCGTGGTGACCAAAATCGGCGCACGTGAGGGCGAGTACGTCACCCCGAAAACCGAGCTTTATACGATCGCTGATCTGTCCGAGGTGTGGGTGCTGGCCGATGTCTATGAGGACGAGCTGCCCTGGATCAAGGCCGGCGATGAAACGCAAATGCGGCTGGCCGCCATTCCCGGACGGACCTTCCAGGGACGCATCCGCTACGTCTATCCCTATGCCGAGACCAAGACCCGCACGGTCAAGGTGCGCATGGTATTTCCCAACCCCGACCTGGCGCTGAAACCCGACATGTTCGCGGACGTCACCATCCAGGCCTCGCGCCAGGTGGACGCCCTGGTGGTCCCGTCCGAGGCGGTGGTGCGCAGCGGCACCCGCGACCAGGTGTTCGTGGTCCGTGAGCCCGGAAAATTTGAGCCGCGCGAGGTCAAGCTTGGCATCAGCAGCGATGGCAAGACCCAGGTGCTCGAAGGCGTGGAAGCCGGTGAACAAGTGGTCACCTCGGCGCAGTTCCTGATCGATTCCGAATCCAAGCTGCGCGAGGCCACCGCCAAGATGATGGAAGCGAATAAGAGCGAAGAAGAAGCCATGGATCATGAAGGCCACAACGGGCATACGCCACAAGGCACCGGCGCCGACATGGACCACAGTCAGATGGATCACAGCCAACCTGCGCCGGCGGAGCAGCCACCGGCGCACAGCGGCCATGAATCGGACAGTCATGAAGGGCACGACATGCAGCATCAGGATCACGGTGATGGGGCCGATTCCAAGGCGCATGAGGGGATGAAACATGATTAAGGCCATCATCGATGCTTCCCTGCGCAACAAGTTCCTGGTGCTGATCGCGACCTTTCTGGTGGTGGTGGCGGGCCTGTGGTCGATGAAGAACACGCCGCTCGATGCCATTCCCGACCTGTCGGATGTCCAGGTGATCGTGTTCACCGAGTATCCCGGTCAGGCGCCGCAGGTCGTTGAGGACCAGGTGACTTATCCGCTCACGACCGCCATGCTGGCCGTGCCCTACGCCAAGGTCGTGCGCGGGTATTCCTTTTTTGGATTTTCTTTCGTCTACATCATTTTCGAAGACGGGACCGATATGTACTGGGCGCGCTCCCGGGTACTGGAGTACATCAATTATGTCAGCGGGCGCCTGCCATCCGGGGTCACGCCGTCGTTGGGCCCGGACGCCACCGGCGTCGGCTGGATCTATGAATACGCCCTGGTGGATAAGACCGGCCGGCACGACCTGGCGCAGTTGCGTTCGATCCAGGACTGGTATCTGCGCTACCCCCTGCAAACCGTGCCCGGTGTGTCGGAAGTCGCTTCCATCGGCGGCTATGTCAAGCAATACCAGGTCGAAGTGGACCCCAATGCCCTACTGGCCTACAACATCCCTCTCGGCAAGATCAGACGCGCCATCATGCGCTCCAATAAAGACGTCGGCGGCCGCCTGGTGGAAATGTCGGAGACCGAGTACATGGTTCGCGGCCTGGGATACATCCGTTCCATACAGGACCTGAATTCCATCCCGGTCAGTGTCGACGCTCAGGGGACCCCGATCCGGCTGCGCGACGTGGCCAATGTGCAGCTCGGCCCGGAACTGCGCCGCGGGACAGCCGAGCTGGACGGCGAGGGCGAGGTGGCCGGCGGCGTCGTGATCATGCGCTACGGCGAAAACGCGCTCACCACCATCGAGCGCGTGCGCGCCAAGCTCGAGGACCTGAAGGCGGGCCTGCCGCCGGGCGTGGAGATCGTACCGGTCTACGACCGCGGCAACCTGATCGAACGCGCCGTGGCCAACCTGGAAGAGAAACTGATCGAAGAGATCATCGTCGTCAGTCTGATCTGCATCCTGTTCCTGTTGCACGCGCGCTCGGCCCTGGTAGCCATCCTCTCGCTGCCCATCGGCATTTTGATCTCTTTCATCATTATGAAATGGCAGGGCATCAACGCCAACATCATGTCGCTCGGCGGCATCGCCATCGCCATCGGGGCCATGGTGGACGGCGCCATCGTCATGATCGAGAATGCCCACAAACACCTGGAGCAGGCCACCCACGATAAAGGGGAGGCTTTGAATCTCGAGGAGCGCTGGCATGCGATCGGTGACGCGACCAAAGAGGTGGGCCCGGCGTTGTTCTTCTCATTGCTGATCATCACCGTCTCATTCCTGCCGGTGTTCACCCTGCAGGCCCAGGAAGGGCGCCTGTTCAGCCCGCTGGCCTTCACCAAGACCTATGCCATGGCGGCGTCGGCGGGGCTCGCCATCACCCTGGTGCCGGTGTTGATGGGTTATTTCATTCGCGGCCGCATCCTGCCGGAGGGCAGAAACCCGGTGAATCGAGCGTTGCACTGGCTGCATGCCCCGGCGCTGGCCACGGCCATCCGCTGGCGTGCCCCGACATTGCTGGTCGCACTGGGGTTGCTGGTGATCACCGCCTACCCGCTGGCCAGGCTGGGTACTGAGTTCATGCCGCCGCTCGACGAGGGCGACATCCTTTATATGCCGACAACATTTCCGGGCATCTCGGTGACCAAGGCCAAGGAACTGCTGGCGCAGACGGACAAAATCCTCAAGACCTTCCCGGAGGTGGAATCGGTGTTCGGAAAAGTCGGTCGCGCCGAAACCGCGACCGATCCGGCGCCCTTATCCATGCTGGAGACAACGGTACGCCTGAAGCCCAAGGAGCAGTGGCCGGACCCGGGCAAAACCACCAAGGACCTGATGAACGAAATGGATGCCGCCATCAAATTCCCGGGACTGGCCAATGCCTGGACCATGCCCATCAAGACCCGCATTGATATGCTGTCGACCGGCATCAAGACACCGATCGGCATCAAGGTCAGTGGTCCCGACCTCACCGTATTGGAGTCCCTGTCCAAAAACATCGAACACGCCATGAAGTCTATTCCGGATACCTTGTCCGCCTTCGGTGACCGGGCCGTGGGCGGTTATTACCTGGACTTCGATATCAACCGGGAAGCGGCCGCCCGTTACGGCCTGACGGTAGGCGACGTACAGGATGTCATCATGTCGGCCATCGGCGGCATGAAGATCACCCAGACCGTGGAGGGATTGGAGCGCTACCCCGTCAACCTGCGCTACCCGCGCGAAATGCGCGACAGCCCGGAGCGGCTGCAGCGGGTGCTCATCCCCACCCCCACCGGCGTCCAGATCCCGCTTTCGCTGGTGGCGGAGATCAAGCTGCGGCGCGGGCCGCCGGTCATCAAAAGCGAGAATGCCCGCCCCAATGCCTGGGTCTACGTCGACATCAAAACGTCAGACATCGGTGGCTTTGTGGCCAAGGCCAAAAAAGCGCTGGCCGAACAGGTACGAATCCCACCCGGCTATACCGTGACATGGTCCGGGCAATTCGAGTACATGGAGCGCGCCGCCAAGCGCCTTCGGATCGTGTTGCCGTTGACGCTGCTGATTATTTTTCTGTTATTGTATTTCAACTTCCGCAACATCACCGAACCGCTGGTGGTAATGCTCTCCATTCCCTTCGCCCTGATCGGCGGCATCTGGCTGGTCTACTGGCTCGATTACAACCTGTCGGTCGCCGTCACCGTCGGCTTTATCGCGCTGGCCGGCGTGGCGGCGGAGATCGGCGTGCTGGTGCTCACCTTCATTGACCAGGAGATCGCCAGGCGACGGCATGACAAGGCCGCCGGAGAGGCGCACCCTATTGCGGACAGCGGAGCGCCACTACGGCACTCCCACCTGGGGGCACCGATGATCGCGAGGCTGAGCTCTGATGAAATCATGGCGGCGGTCCATGCCGGCACCTCGGAACGCGTGCGCCCGATCGCCATGACCGCCACCGCCATCATCGCCGGCCTGCTGCCCATCATGTGGGGCAGCGGCACCGGCTCGGAGGTCATGCAGCGCATCGCCGCGCCCATGGTCGGCGGCATGTTGACCACAACGGTGTTGTGTCTGCTGGTGCTGCCAATCATTCACGGCCTGATCCTGCAGTTCAGGGAAAAACATGGCAGTTAGGGGTGAGACATGGTGTCTGTTGGGAAAATAACCGCGGTTCATTATCGAGGAACGAGGCAAGATACAAATATATCGCTTTTCTGTTCATTATGATTGTCCGTAGGGGTTACAGCGAAATGGTATCGGTCTGACGGATGGCAGCAGCTATGACGGCAACCAAGGGTAAACGCATCAGGCATCGGCCGCGGCGCCGCGCACGGCATGTGCGCTGGTTCCTCATTGGTTGGATGACGCTGTCATTCACCCTGAGTCTGAACCCCTGTTGCGAGCTTTTTGCCTCGGGATTCGATGATCACCACCGCGTAAGTACCGAAACCGCCCCGCACGGCCATGACGAGCCCACCGTCGCGGATCAAGCAACTCACCGCACCCACCAGGTCCTCTGCGGGGTATGGGACGGTGTCGATCATCATCCGGCAAGTTTCGTTGCCGTTATCCCGGCAGAGGATTTTGATCCGCCGCTTGTGCGCGTCCCCTCCCTGGCCATACAAGCGTCGAATATCACCTTTGATCAGGACAGCCGGCCTGTCCATCCTCCTCCACCTCCGCGTTTACGACTATATCTATATTTTCACCGTTTGCTACTCGGTTTTCATCAGCTGTTGCGCTAAGCCTACGGGATCCAACCCTAGGCCCGCATAATCCTGTCTAACGAGTGTCTATGCGATATGCCGGCACGCGCATATAGAACATGGGCACAATGCGTAACAAGCAAGAAGTGAGAAGGAGAGCCAGCATGATGACGGTCAGCCAACTTTCCCGTAAGGGTGGAGTGCCACCCCACGTTGTTCGATATTACACGCGCATCGGTTTGCTCGATCCGGTTCGGCACCCCGATAATGGCTATAAGCTGTTTGCGCGCACCGATATCTCACGGCTGCGTTTTATACGTCGGGCGCAAAACCTCGGGTATTCCCTGGATGATATTGCGCAAATTATGCAAGAAAGTAGTTGCGGTCGATCGCCGTGCCGCAAGGCACGCGCCATACTGCGGCAACGCATCGAGGAAAACAGCCGCAAACTTGAGGAACTCGCGCGGCTGCAAAGGAGGATGGAAAGGGCGCTGGCCCAATGGGAAACGATGCCCGATTACCTGCCGGACGGGGAATCAATCTGCCACTTGATTGAGTCCACAAATATCGCTATTGAAGACGGTTGACCTGTACACTGCACACAAGTTTTAGACTTATGGCTGGTTGTCTATGAAAGCAGCGTTCAAAAGGATCGCGTTGTGGGCGGGTGTGGCTTTTGTGCTCCACTTGTTGTGGGAGGCGGCTCATGTGCCGCTCTATACCCTGTGGAACGAGGGCGACTGGCCGAAGATTGCCCGTTACGTGCTGCATTGCACGCTGGGAGATGTAATTATCGCGACCGGCCTGTTTCTCGTAACGGCTGTTGTGTTCAGGCACTTAGACTGGCCGTTAAGGACCCCGTTAGGGGGCGGCATCCTGATGGTGGTAATAGGCGTTGCCTATACTGCGTTCAGCGAGTGGTACAACGTGTACCGCGTTGCTGCCTGGTCTTACGCGCCAGGCATGCCCTTAGTGGCGGGCCTTGGGATAACACCGCTTTTGCAATGGACAGTCGTGCCCAGCCTCATGACGATGGTATTCCACAGGGCCGCGGTCCGGGACGCATAATGGTTCAACCACAACCACGCTCGGGGGGAACACGCCCCGGCAGCGGGCTTGAATACGGCCCGGCCCGACTGTGCTCAGTGGACATCGTTCCACGGAAGGCCACAATCGCGCATACCGCGGACAAAGTTGATGAAATGCCAAACGTAACTATTAGCAAACAAAGGAGATGACACATGAACGACAAGATAATCAAAAGTCTAGTACTCTGCGGAGTTATCGTGCTGGGATTCAGCAGTTTATCCGCGTTTGCGGATGACGATGATGATGACCCGAGGATGCGAGGCGGCATGATGGGCGGCGGCATGATGGGCGGCGGCATGATGGGCGGCGGCATGATGGGCGGCGGCATGATGGGCGGCGGCATGATGGGCGGTGGCATGATGGGCGGTGGCATGATGGGCGGCGGCATGATGGGCGGCGGCATGATGGGCGGCGGCTGCGGCATGATGGGTATGGGCGGTCACGGGATGATGGGCATGGGACCGATGTGGATGCTGGACCTGACGGCCAAACAACAGACACAGATCGACAAGATACACAGTGAGCTGCGCAAGCAGCACTGGGGCGTCAAGCGCAAGATGACGGATCAACGCAACAAGCTGCAGGAGTTGTACGGCGCCGAGAAACGCGACGCAAAAAAAATCGGTAAAGTGTATGGAGCGCTGTTCGACCTTAAACGGCAAATGATCGAGACCAAGATCGATGCCCACAACCGCATGCAAGCGGTTCTGACCGCCGAGCAACGCAAACAGCTCAAGGAAATGGGCGGCGGGATGATGGGCCGTGGCATGGGCCGGGGTATGCAAGGCGGCATGATGAAACGGTAGGCCAGCGGCGTGGTCCTGCGGATTGCCCAGCGCCGACAGTTTTCAGTACTGGTCAATCCGCAACAATCATCAATTCTGATGAAAGGTGGAACCTGTGGGGCATGAAGGAGTTACCGGCTGGGCGATGGGATTCGGCTGGACGCATATTCTGTTCTGGGTCGTGCTCATCCTGGCGATTGCAGCCCTGATCAAATACCTGTCCGGCGGCCGTGACTGAAGACATCTGGATAGTCGACCACAAGGCCTTGGGAATATCACCGGCATGGCCTCGTTGTCTACAGGGCTGAGAGTTTCGGATCTATTTACAACCTTATTGCGGCTGACTCTGTCGCAACTTAACCCGGCCATGGCCGCGAGTGTCAACACGCAACCGGGGCAACCAAACCCGCCCTATCCTCAATGATTTAGCGGAGATACAGGAGGAGCACCTGACGTGGACGTTACCATCATCGCAACCAAGAGCTGCATCCACCGGCCGAACCTGGAAAAGGCTTTACAGAATCTGAACATACCTTATGCGCTGGTATACGTGGAGGACCAGCCCGAGCTCGCCGCCAAGCTGGGAATTCGCCATTCGCCCAACCTGGTGGTGGACGGCGAGGTAGTGTTTCGGCATCAGCCGTCAGACGGTGAGTTGCGGCAGTATATTAAACGTTGACCAATCTCCGGAACTGGAACGCTACAATAAGCGACACAGGAGGGCCGCGCATCGACGATGAGCGGGTACAGCGGCTGGCGGACCAGGGCAAGACCGTCGTGATCGTTATGTTGGACGATCAGGTGATCGACGCCATTGCCCTGGCTGATATTGTCCGCAAGGAGTCCTACACGCCCGTGGAACGGCTCAAGAATCTGAATATTCAGTGCGTATACGCGCGCGGTGGCCCGGAATCCGGGCCCGAACGATTACCTCGCCGAGGTGCTGACTGACGAAAAGGCGGCCAAGCCTCGCAAGGTGAAGCAGCGGGGACTAAGCGTTGCCATGGTGGGCGACGGCGTTAATGGTGCCCCGGGCCTGGCAGAAGCGGATCTCGGCATCGTCATCGGCGCCGGCACCGATCTCACCCTCATTAACGCCAAGTTGCCGGAGCCGGCAAAGATCCGCCGCAGTCGCTGACCGAAAATCAACACCCCGCCCCCTTACCCTTGACCTGTGTGCAGCGCACAGGAATTAAATTGCTGATCATTAAGAAATCATCACGAAGACAGGACCGCCCGTGACACGGGTTGCGCCTTGCAGGTCAGGGTGCACGGTCAACCGAGTGATATACGTTATCCATGATCCATATCGGGAGAATAAACATGTCACGTGTCAAAAATAAGAATCGCTTGAGCCCGCTTGTGGCGGCGACATTATTGGCGATGCCGCTCGGCACGAACGCAGCGGAGGACTACGGCTCGCTGAAAGCCGAGATCGAGGATTTGCGGAATGCTGTCAAGGAAAGCTCGGAATGGAAGAACACCGATTCCGTGGTCCACCTGGCCGGCTACGGCGCATTTGGCTATGCCGACCAGGAAACGGAGGATGGCCGTTTCGATCAGGTCTTATTCGCTCCCATCTTCCATTATCAATATAGGGAGCTGATGATGCTGGAATCAGAGCTTGAAATCGCCACCGGGACCGATGGCGAGACTGAAGTCAATCTGGAATACCTCACCCTTGACCTGTTTCTCAATGATTACATGACCCTGGTGGGGGGCAAGTTTTTAAGCCCCCTGGGCCAGTTCCGCCAGAACCTGCATCCCTCCTGGATTAATAAACTGCCATCCACACCGGCGGGATATGGCCATGACGGTGCCGCCCCTCTGGCCGATGTCGGCATACAGCTGCGCGGCGGGATACCGCTGGGAAAGATGCGAACAAACTATGCGCTTTACATCGCTAACGGACCGGAGCTTGCGGCCGAAGGCGGCGAAATACACGCCATCGAGAGTGAAGGCTTTACGCGCGACGAGGACGGTGACAAAGTGGCAGGCGGCCGGCTCGGTTTCCTGCCGGTCCCGAAGTTGGAGATCGGGCTATCAGCGGCCACTGGCAATGTTGCAGTCACAGAATCCACACCACCTTTGCCCGCCAGCGGCGATCCGGTGAGAGATTATGACGTTCTGGGCGCGGACCTTGCATTTAAGGCGGGCAACCTGGACTTCCGCGGCGAGTATATCCGCCAGGAAGTCGCTGCGGCTGCCGCCAGTGTCGCGGCCGAGGCCGCCGAGTGGACGGCCTGGTATGCACAGGCTGCCTACCAGTTCACACCCAACAAGTTGGAATTGGTGGCGCGCTATAGCGACTTTGATTCGCCCCACGCCGATGAAGACCAGGAACAATGGGCAGTGGGGGTGAACTACCTGTTTGCCAGCAACGTCATTGCCAAAATTGCCTATGAATGGAACGACGGACTGGAAGGCGAAGCCACCGACCAGAACCAGGCACTGTTCCAGCTCGCTTACGGATTCTGAGGAGGAGGCAAAAATGAAACACCCTAACAAACTGACCGCCCTGTTTTTCATCATCTTTGTTGCCGCCGGCACGGTCCCATCACCCGCCGGCTGGGCGCAGCAGAACACTCCACCGGCCGGCGACTACATCCGCGGCGTCAAGGCCTGGGGAGATAACTGCAGTCGATGTCACAACATGCGCGATCCCAAGGAATTCCGAGACGACCAGTGGAAGTCCATCGTCACCCACATGCGCGTGCGCGCCGGCCTCACCGGTCAGGACGCACGGGACATCCTGGTATTTCTGCAGACAAGTAACTGAGATGCAGGCAGGACCCCATGGCAAACCTGGGAACCAGTAAATAGCCTCGCGCCCAAGCCCAGCGGTAACCGTTACCGCCATAGCGCCGCGGTCACAGCATTCATGAGTGGCGTCGAACAGGTCACGCCCGCCATCGGGCTGCGAACCGCTCCGCTCCGGGTCTGACGAGAGCCGTAAATATGCGTGCTTGACCTGTGTCTTGGAGACAGGTTGTAGGCTCCAAGTGCAGGTACAGGCGACCCCCGTAGCTATGGTCGCCGGGCTGAGACGGGAGCCCCGTAGCCGAGACCATGAATCGCAGGCGACGCTTACTGATTACGACTGCCGCATTAGACGGAGTAGGTGCAGCCATCGCCGCCGTACCCTTTATCGCCAGCATGCGGCCGGGCGCCCGGGCCCAAGCCCTTGGTAGTCCCAGGGACGCAGACATCAGCACACTTGAGCATGGACAAATGCTTATCATGGCGTGGCGCAGCAACCCCGTGTGGATCATGCGGCGCACGCCGGAGCTGTTGGCGACTTTGAATGCCCTGGAATGCATTTTGGTGGACCCGTTTTCCAAGGTGGAAACCCAGCAACCGGCTTACGCCGGGGATTTGTATCGGTCGATCAAACGGGACGCAGGGAGTTTTTATCGAGATCTGTACCCATTTGGGTTGTGTCCCGAGAAAGAAATTTGCTTAAGGGGTGATTTCGGAGCTGAGTCAAGACTGGCCGGACGGTTTTTTCCGACCGTGGCATGGTCCCGAATTCGACGTGGCAGGACGCGCCTTCGAGAACGTGCCGGCGCCGACGAATCTTGTGGTTCCTCGTTATCAATTCAGTGACCCGGGACGGGTGGTGATCGGGGTCGACCCCCGACATCAACCGAGGGCGCGTTAGTGGCAGCCTCCGAAAACAAGACGTGTCGCTTTTGTGGAATGGCCATCACGGGCCCGGTTTTCGCGCGCGCCGGACGGGTGTACTGCTGCGAGGCCTGTGTCCTGAAAGAACGGGAATTTCATGCTGTCCAGACCCAGCGCGAGGATGCCTATGTCGCGCTCGCCGAGTCTCTCGCGGCGGCGTTGGATCTGCGGGAACACGAGACCGGGCTGCACTCCAAGCGAGTGGCCTGCCACACCCTGGTGCTGGCACGCCGCTATAGCGACGACGCCGAACATCTGCGTCAGGTGTACTGGGGTGCATTGTTACACGACATCGGCAAGATCGGGATTCCGGACGCCATCCTGCTCAAGCACGGTTCACTGACCGATGAGGAATGGACAGTGATGCGCACGCATCCGGAAAAGGGCGGCGCGATCCTGGCCTCGCTGCCGTTTATGGCGGAAGCGGCGGAGATCGTGCGAAACCACGAAGAACGTTATGACGGCAGCGGCTATCCCCGCGGTCTCGCGGGTGACGCCATCCCCTGGGGGGCGCGGCTGTTCACCGTGATCGACACCCTGGATGCGATGACCTCGGACCGGCCATACCGCAAGGCGCTGTCATTCGACGCCGCAAGGGATGAAATCCGCCGCATGGAGGACAAGCAGTTCGACCCCGGGGCAGTGGCGGCGTTCTTGGCCGAGGAGGCGAGGTTAAGGGAAATGGTGGCGCTCAAATGTGGCGAGGCGCGCGTTCCGGTCGTATGAGCGACCCGCCCGATCATAGTAATGGCGCCTTCTCGGCACCACAGCAAGTCAATCAGGCGGATAAGGCCATGGCGACTGATCCGGTTCGTGCAATGACCGAAGCTTAACGGAACGCGCGTAATGATCGAGATTATCCCCAACTGGCACCCGTTCTTTGTGCATTTTACGGTGGCGCTGCTGTCGCTGGCGGTGGTCTTTTATCCGCTTGCGCGCGTGCTTCCCGGCGGCCGGTTGCGCGACCAGTGGGGGGTGGTGGCGCGCTGGAATCTCTGGCTGGGGTCGGGGTTCGCGGTGGTGAGCGCCATCGCCGGCTGGCTCGCCTACAACAGTGTCATGCACGATGACCTGTCTCATGCCGCCATGGTGACACACCGTAACTGGGCGCTCACCACGCTGGCGTTATTCGTGATGCTGTCGGCCTGGTCCGTCTGGCGCTACCGTACCGGAAAGGAACCGGGCAGGCTATTTCTGGTTTTGCTTGTCGCCGGGGGTGCGCTGCTGCTAAGCACCGCCTGGCATGGAAGTGAGCTGGTATACCGTCACGGCCTGGGGGTGCTGTCCTTGCCCCAACCAGAACAGCACGGTGAAAACCACAATCACATACAAGAAGGGCATGCTCACGGTGCCGGGCAGGATAAGCCGGACGAACCGGAGGCCAGCCAGATCAAAAAGCCTGCAGCTGGACCCGCAACGGACCATCACCATGACCACAGCAATCATACCCATTGAGGCGGCAGCACCCATAGCGTGTGAGGCGCTATTCGATTCCACACGCCTCACCACGCCTTCATTACAGCCAGTCGATGCGACGGGCTAAATTAAGGACATGTTACCGACGTGCTCATCCGCCTCCATGTCTTTCTTGCCAAATTGGCACCGGCACAAAATGATAATGATGCAGCGTGCACAAGGAAGGCATCATCAGTGAATAGATGCGACTGCCTGGCATTGCTACCGAGGAGACGAGTCCGTGGGTAGGCCAGCAAATGGTGGTGTGATCACGATCGCCGGCGCCGGCCCGGCGGAACCGGCGGCGGCCATCACCTTGGCCCGGGCCGGACGATCCGTGGTGGTCCATGAGGCGCACCCAACTGTAGGCTTTCGCTTGCAGCGCAACGTTCAGAGCCTTGAGAACCGGGGCACGGAACGACACGTCCTCTCGGTGTTGGCGGATCTCGGAATCACCACCGATTTCGACAGGCTTCCCTGCCGCGAGGGACAGGTCTTTGATGCTTGGGATCGAGCCTGTGCTGTCCGTAGCCGGGAACCGCTCTATTCCATGGTGGAACGGGGGCCGGATTGGGGGAACCTGGATTCAGCTTTACCCGTGCAGGCGCGCATGCTCGGCGTCGAGGTCCGGTTCAATAGTGCACTGGAGCAGCTCGCGTGACCATCAGCGGATACCAAGAAGCGATGATCCTGGTCAAAGGCGGCTACACCCCGGATGTGATCGTCGTAGAGCAGAGTGAGTGGCGGTGCGAAGAGGTGGGCGAGTTGACCGCGAGAGGCAGAGTTTCTGAGGCCGCGTTTATCAGGAGTAGGCGATAGTGGCCGAAGCACTTCGTCTGGGTGTTGTTCTGAGTTCCGGTGGCGGACGCGGTGTCTATGCCCATACGGGATTCATGCTCGCGTTGGAGCAGCTTGGCGTCACCATCACGGCCGCTTCGGGTTGTAGTGCTGGTGCCATCGTGGGCGGAGTGCTCGCCAGTGGAACACCATTGCAGCAATGGGCCCAGAGCCTTGCGGTGGTTAAGCGGCAGGAGTTCTGGACGCCGGATTCGTTGCCCCGCTTCCTGTGGCAAATGGCGGTCCATCGGGGTCAGGGCTATACCGGGCTATCGAGGACCGACGCAGCGATTGCGTTTTGCCGCCGCAACTTGTCGGTGTCGACATTTGAAGAATGCCGCTACCCGTTTTACACCGTTGCCGTGAGTCTGGGACGTGGCCGAAAAGTGGTCTTTGAATCCGGCAACCTAGCACCACGAATGATGGCGAGCGCGGCAATGCCGATTCTGTATCGGCCGGTGGAACTTGACGGCGATCTCTATTGCGACGGCGCGTTGATCGAACTTGCGCCGATGGAGGCCATTTGCTGCAAACATCGGCTCGACGCAGTGATCATTCATCATACCTCTCAGAGCTTCGACGAAAACGACCACCTGATGCGCGCCCTACGGAGACCCTGGTCAATGTTCGAGATTCTGAACCGGATACTGTATCACCGGCGTCCCTGGTATCTCTCCGATAAACGGCTTACGTTCCGGTGGTGTCCCGGCGGCTGTGGGGCCGCGGTAATCGTCGTCGAGCCGGAATTACCCGAGCTAGGCTGGCCACTTACCGAAGGAGGTCTGCGAATCGAGCACGCGGCCATGGAGCAGACTGAAGCGCTGTTGCGGCCGTATCTCGACGCCATGACCACGGACCCACGGAATCGATTGCCGATGCCGCCAACTGACAAGCACCTCGGCGTTGGCCCGGGCGCAACGACATGCGGAAGTGATTAGCGCCATGTATTGCCGAAAGGAAAACGTTTTATGCAGCCGTTCTACAAGGGCTTCTCTTTCATGCCATGCCTTCACTGAATCGGTATTCAGTTTGAGGAGGACGGCACCATGAACAATACGTACGACTACGGCATGTGGGTCGTGGCCGGTTTCAACATCGGCCTTTTCCTGATTCTTCATCACAAGTTTTCTGGCACCCACGGGCAGGGCCGACTGGCGCAATATGGGGGTCGTGATGGCCTTCCTGGTGGCCCTGTTCACCGAGATGTACGGATTTCCGCTGTCCATCTATTAGTTGACGGATTGGCCGGGCGAGGCCTACGCGGTGCTCGAGCCTTTCAGCCACAAACACGGTCACCTGTGGGTCGTGATGTTCGGTGGCTCGACGCTGGCCTGGGCGATTGTCATGGGCCTGAGCCTGCTATTGCCCCTGGCCGGTTATGTGCTGTTGTCCAAGGGCTGGCGCCAGGTCCACGGTGCGCGGGGAAACCTTGTGACCGGCGGCGTCTATGCCTTTGCGCGTCATCCCCAGTACACGGGGCTGGTCCTGATGATCCGGGGGTTCCTGGTGCAGTGGCCGACACTGCCCACCGTACTGATGGCACCTGTTCTCGTCTATGCCTACGTGCGCCTGGCGCGCTCGGAAGAAGGGGTCATGCGGCAGCGGTCGGGCCGGGACTACGGCGAGTACGCCCGGCGGACCCCGGCGTTCTTCCCTCCCATGGACCGGCGGAAGGCGTTCCTGTGGGCACCGATATACCGGGCGACGCGAATCGGAAAGCAGGTGGTGGTGACGGCGGTTCCAGGGCGAGGCGAGCGGAGCACCGTTAAGCGGCTTCGCAGAGGGAATTATCGCACGGTAACGCGGCGGTGAATCTACTGTCGCAGAACTTTTGGAGTAGAAAGGCTATGAGCAAGAGACATTTATGCTTTCTGTTATGGCTGCTATCGATAAGTGCCCTCAGTGCACTTTTTAACACATCTCTGGCGGCCGATTCCGGATACCGTCAGGTGGTCGATGGCGTAGCGATTTATTTCGGGATCGTACCTGCAGAACTGGTACACGGACATCCAAAGGGGCATTTCGAGAGTCAGATGCACGGAGGGGTTCCGACGGATGTCCGCCACCACATCATCTTCGCCGTCTTTGATAGTGCCACTGGCGAGCGCATCACCGATGCCCAACTGAGCGCGAAGGTATCAGCGGGAGACCAGTCCGGTCCATGGAAGGAACTCGAGCCCATGATCATCGCCGGCGCGAGGAGTTATGGCAATTATTTCCGGATGCCCGGAGCCGGCCCATACCGGATTGCCGTCATAATACGTCGCCCGGGGAAGTCTCGGGTGATACGAGTGAGCTTTGAATGGGCACGGGCATAGTTAGGATCGTCAGTCAAATAGCGGTTCTTACAGTACCGTATAGAGGTACCGAGAGGACACCTTGGGCAACGCGATAGTGGCGTAAGTTATTCTGGATGATTTATGGAGCGTCCACTGACATTCCTGCCGATCCCGGGCGTATGCGACTTCGTGCGTGGCGGATGCGGCGCCGATGCGGTGAACCGGGCCATGGCGGCAAGCTCAAAGGCCCGCCCGCGGCGGGGCCGCACTGACCAGGACGGCCGCTAATGATTGTAGATTTTCTGTTGGTCCTGTTCCTTGGCACCGGTGTCGCTTGGCTCTCAGGGCGTCTTCGCCTGCCGGCCGCGGTGGGTCAGGTGCTGCTCGGGCTCGTTATCGGACCACCGCTGCTGGGGTGGATCGCGTCGAACTCCGGTCTTCAAACCCTGAGTGACCTCGGTGTCGTGTTGCTGCTAGGGATGGCAGGCTTGCACCTGGGGTTGGGGCGGTTGGCACGGGCCGGCTGGACCGGTTTGTGGGTAGCCCTGTTGGGTATTTTGCTCAGCTTGATCGCGGGCTACGGGTTTGCTGCCTGGTGGGGTTCGCCCCACGCCGAGGCGCTTTATGTGGGCACGGCCCTCACCGCGACCAGCATTGGCATCAGCGTACAGGTGCTGCACCAGTTCGGCCTTATCAACAGAAAGACGGGTCAGGTGGTCATCGCCGCGGCCGTCATCGACGACGTGGTGGCGCTTTATCTGCTGACGGTGGCGCTCGCCGGCAAGATCCTGGGGGGCGTGCTCGGCGCCGCCGGCACAGGCGGCCTCACGACCCGGCTCCTGATCGGAGTGAGTATGGCGCCGCGCGGGGAGGTCGTTTTGGTGATCGCCACACTCGGCTTCCAACAAGGCCATGTCAGCCATCATGTATTGGTGGCGCTGATTCTGATGACCATCGGTGCGGCCGTGATCGCGCCGGCATTGATCGTGCCGCTGGCCCGGCGGCAACAACGGGCCAGCGAATAAACGGTTGGCTCGACCGGCTCGGCATTGAGATCTGCGCATGGCACGCCTTCGCGGCACGCGTACTGCAGCAGCGAAGCCGCCCACTTACAGGACAAACGGAGAATGGGTGCATAGACCGCAAGACTGACGAACAATGCCCAACAGGACACACAAATGGCTGCCGACATATGTCCGCTGGATCATCCGGTGGCGATGGCTGGTGCTGCTGATCGCCCTGTTGGTCACCGCCTTAGCCGGGTACGGGCTGCGTTATTTGCAGTTTACGTCGGACTACCGCGTGTACTTCAGCGAAGAAAACCCCCAGCTGCGCGCCTTCGATGCTCTCGAGAACATCTATACCAAGACCGATAATCTTCTGTTCGTCATCCAGCCCGCGGACAACAATGTCTTCAACCGTGAGACGCTCGGGATCGTCAAGCAATTAACCGAAGATGGGTGGCGGATTCCCCATGCCATCCGCGTCGATTCCATTACCAATTTTCAGCATATCGCCGCCCGGGGCGACGACATCGTCGTCGCCGATCTGGTGAGGCGACCGGAGGCGCTGGACGCCGATGGGCTTGCGCGCGTGCGGGCGATCGCGCTGAATGAGCCGGCGCTGGTCAATCGATTGATCTCCGCCAATGGAGCGACCGCCGGCGTGTTCGTCACCTTGCAATTTCCCGGTGCCGACCATACCCAGCACCTCCCGGCCTCGGTGGCGCATGCCGAGGAGCTGCTGGCGGGCCTGCAGGCCGCGCATCCGGACATCACGGCCGCCCTCACCGGTATCACGATGTTCAGTTATGCCGAGACCGAAGTCAGCCGGCGGGATATGGCCACGCTGGTACCCTTGATGTATGCGGTGATGACCGTTGCCATGCTATTGCTTCTGCGTTCCACCTCTGGGACCGCGGCCACATTGACGGTCGCGAGCTTCTCCGCCTTAACGGCGGTGGGCGTCAGCGCCTGGCTCGGCATGAAGATGAATCCGAGCACTGCATTGGCGCCGATTGTCATCCTCACTTTGGGCATTGCCGACAGCGTGCATATCTTAATGACGCTGAACCAGGAGATGCGCGCCGGGCGTTCCCGAGAAACGGCGCTGATCGAGAGCCTGCGGGTCAACGCGGAGCCGGTCTTCCTTACCAGCCTGACGACCAGCATCGGTTTTCTGAGCCTCAATTTCTCCGATACCCCGCCGTTCAGGGACCTGGGCAATATCTCCGCAATGGGCGTCGGCGCGGCGTGGGCGTTCTCCATGACCCTGCTGCCGGCGATGATGGCAATTCTGCCGCTTCGGCTCCATGCCCGCGGGTCCGGCCATCGGTCGATCATGGAGCGCCTTGGTAACTTTGTCGTGGTCAACCGCCACCGCCTGCTTGGAATCATGGGCGGTATCACGCTGGCCGTGGTGGCGTTCATTCCGCGATTGGAGTTGGATGACCGTTTCGTGCAGTGGTTCGACGACAGCCTTGCCTTCCGGCGGCACACGGACTTTGCGAGCGAGAACCTCACGGGCCTTTACACCATCGAGTTCTCGATCGGCAGCGGCGAGCCGGGTGGGATCGCCGAGCCGGCGTATCTTGAGCGTTTGGAGGCCTTTGCCCAATGGCTGCGTGCCGAGCCCGAGGTGAGCAACGTGAGCAGCTTCACCGACGTCATGAAGCGCTTGAACAAGGCGCTGCACGGCGACCAGCCCGATTGGTATCGCGTGCCACAGCAGCGCGGGCTCGCCGCGCAGTTTCTGCTGCTCTACGAGCTCTCCCTGCCCTTTGGCCTGGATCTGAACAGCCAAATCAACATCGACAAGTCGGCCACGCGGTTGACCGCGACCTTGAAAACGGTCCCCATGAAGACCATCCGCGCGGTCACCGAGCGCGCCGAGGACTGGCTCGAGGCCAACGCGCCGCCGCCGATGCGTGCACAGGCCACCGGTCTGACCAATGTGTTCGTTCATCTTGCGGAGCGTAACATCCGCAGCATGCTGGGCGGCACGGTATTGGCGTTCGTGCTGATCGCCGCAACGTTGATCGTGGCCTTGAAGAGTATGCGCATCGGCCTGCTCAGCCTGGTCCCCAACATCCTGCCGGTGGGCATTGCCTTTGGGTTGTGGGGTGCCTTCGTGGGTCAGATCGGGATCATCGCGTCCATGATCACGGCCACCAGCCTGGGTCTCATCGTCGACGATACCGTGCATATCCTGAGCAAATATCATCGTGCTCGGCGTGAGCAAGGGCTCAACGCGCACGACGCCATTCGTTTCAGCTTCGCCCATGTCGGCAATGCCCTATGGGTCACGACGGCGACCCTCATCGCGGGCTTTATGGTGCTGGCCCTGTCGGCATTCAAGCTCAATGCCGATATGGGGATTCTGACATCGATCACGCTGGCGAGCGCTCTGGTGATGGATTTTTTGTTGTTGCCGCCTCTACTGATGTGGCTCGACCGGGAGCCCCGATGCGAGTGCGCTACGTGCCGACGGCTGGAGGCGGCGTGAAGTGCGGATGAGCACTGTGCTTTGAAGCCAATCATTGTTTGAGGAGGAGACGATATGTGGGGATTACTGGTTTTTCTGGCGGTTGCGGTCGGTCTTTATATTTTCTTGAAGTGGCGTTTCGGGGCCGAGCATGTAAACGGACATGTACCCGAAGTACGTAATATTCCAGAACGGTACACCGATCCCGTTTGTGGACTGTCCGTCGAAGCGAATAAGGGATATGGCACGATGTACAAAGGGCGGGAGTATCGATTCTGCTCCTTGCGTTGTCTGGCCGATTTTGACGCCGACCCCGAACGTTATGTCCATTCAACAGGAGCTTAGCGATGAAACAAAGTCTATCATTGGTGGCCGTTGGCCACGCCACGAGTGTACTGTTTGTCGTCTCTTTCGTACTCTGCGTGGGCTTCGATCTGCTGTTCCCGCAATACGCGATGTACCAGGCCTGGCATAAGTTGCTGCCCGGATTCGAGTGGATCAGCTGGCGGAGCTTCCTCATCGGCTTAATCGAGACCTACGGCTACGGCTGGTATGTCGCTCTAGTATGGGTGCCCCTTTACAACGTATTCGCCATGTCGACACGCCGTGGAGGTGAGTAACGGTAAAGACCTAAGGAAGCTCTGATTAAGTCAGAGCTTCCCGCAGTCCAGGGAAGGACTGCCATCTATCAAACACGCAAGTGTTTGATAGATGGAGCAAGACGCGGACAAATCCGCCGGGAGCGGATTTGCGCGCAAGCCCCGAAGGGGGTGAGCCGCAGGGAGGCGGCGAGCACAAATCCGCCGGGAGCGAGAAGCGGTACATGGACGTACCGAATGCGAACCTAAGGATGGAATTTGCGCGCAAGCCCCACCAGGGCAAGCCGCAGGGAGGCGGCGAGCACCTGCGCCGCGCCGAAGCGAGCTGAGGAGCGGTACACAGACGTACCACCTGCGGAGCTAAGTATGCAATAAGTCCACGGATGTACTTTTTCAGAGGTTCCCTAGTAGAACACCGTTGCAGGCGAACTGGGCCGCCTGATGTCGCACAAACGGAGGCACCGACATGGAACGCAAGGTTTCCGATGTTACCGCTGATACCTGCCGAATTATGCGCAGCAGCGGAGTCCTGTCGAAATCCTGCCTAATCGACGAACGATCGAGGCGGAGATCATGCGTGCATATCCATTGTCAATGGGATTGACCCAACGTTTCTAAACTTTGCCGGGGCTTGGTTGTCTTATAGTTTCTCACCAGACTAAGGGGCGAGGCGATCTTTGATTCTTTCCTCGTAGCCGGCTGACAATAGCAGACAAGATCAATTAGGAGCATGACACATGGAAAAGGTATATACACACTGGAAAGCGTTTATCGGTATTTTTGCCGCAGTCTTCATCGGAACCGCCTGGGCTGGTTTCAATGATGGAGATCATCCAACCGAAAGCAACTTGGTGTATGAGGTCAAGGCCAGCAATCCTGTACTAAACCGTAAAGTAACGGGACTGGTGACCGCGGACGTAGACGGGGTTCCAGCCGAACCGGTGGACTCCTTTGTCTGGGACGGCGATGGATCGGTGTCGACACCGGGCATGGCACGCCTTCAGATCGACCCGATTGCCAATACGGGAGAAATCTGGGCGACATGGGAAGACGAGCACGGCGAATGGACCTATCACCAAGTCACGTTTGCGCCGCCACCCCACGCCACCGGGCTGCGCGTTGGACCTTCTGCCTCCGGCACGGAGCTGGTATTCGATGATCCGGTCACCACCAACGTGTATCTGCATGGTGATACCATCGCCGGTGGCCCGGTCCTGCCGACATTGTTCAACCTGCTGGCAACCTGGGGCCCGGCGGCGGTAACCCTGAACGGGCGACCTTTCAACAACCCGTTTGATGGGCCGGTTCCCTTCTGGGTCGGGCATACCATGACCTCGGTGGGGGCCCGCGGTGAGGATGGCACGGTGCGCACCGTATCTGATGAAATCTACAGTTTCGCAAAACAGTCGGAAGGTGCCGTGGACCATAATGATCTGGAGTTTCACGTCGTGTTCCACGATGCCCCGGGGCCTGCGGTGCCGGCAAATCTGCCTCCGCCCCATGCTTTTTTCTACCACCTGACGTTCGAGGACGTGAAGGTGGAGATAAAGCATTAAAGACGAGGAAGTACGACAAAGGGCCTCGCCTCTGTTCTTAATGCCCTTTCGTTGTCTAGCGGGTTCACGTCGGGGTTGAATTGCAACGTAGTCACCGCGCTCACGCTCATGGGCGCTGCCACATCGGGTGTGCCGCCAGGGCCGGCCCATCACGGGTAAACCGGCAAATACCGGTTTCACAGTCGAGGGCGACCGCCGGCATGGCCGGCACGCCAGCGCCGACGGCGTTATCTGCAGATAAGATCTGTTATGAGAATTTTTCCAACAATGCTGGCTCAGAACTGCATCGGGTCTATTGTACGGATAACAAGCCGGGGCACACGGAACGCCATCGAAGCAGAGTTCGTATATTAAGAGCTCACGTATGCGAGCATAGTTATAACGAGATGGACTAGCACAGAGCAGGATTGAAGTTGCTGCGTCAATCGTAATCACATGCTAATGCTCATAGATCGGCTACGAGTTTTTCTATTGACAGGGTTCGCACGTCCATCGCTTATAGCGATGCCGGTCCTGGCAAGTCCTTATATAAGGATCTCGAGTGCTACAAGGACAAGGTGCTAACCACATAGCGAAAGCGTACGGAAGTTACCCGTTTTACGCGGCTCATGACTGCTCAACATCAAAATCATGATTAACCTAATGTACATGTAACATGAAAATCCGTGATGCAATGAACCAGTACGATTTTTAAAGACGTCACGTCGATACTGAAGATTTTACTGCGGGATCGGGACTCAGACCGGAGTGATAAGCATTCTCATTGACAAGTTTGGAACAATGTGTTCAAGTATGGCCCATAAGTAATACCAATACGTATATAGAGGATATTTATCGTTGCCGCAACAGTACTGGAGGATCCACCGGAGGTTCTATGGTTAGCATCGCACCAAGGATCCGGAATTGGACACTCGCCTCTATCCTGGCCTTCGCCCCCGCCTCATTTGCGCGGGCAGAGCTCTGCGGCCTGGGTATGACCCACGACATGACGGCAGCGGGTCATGAGGCGGCTGCACACGAAAGGACCAAATCACCGCACGCTGGCCATGGCATGATAGACATGGGTGAACCAGCGGGCACGACCGGAAATAAATGTAAGTGCAGTGATGCCTGTGACGGTAGCTGCTCCAGCTGCGTCCACGTCAATGCTGTGATGCCCCCTGAGAATTCGCCTGTCACCTGCACACCGGTACTGCATTTCTCTCGCTCTACGCCCCTGACAGGAATCTTCGCTCTCACTGCAATACGGCCACCCAGTGAGCCGCACTCATTGATACGCGGCCACGTATAAGCGGCTGGCGGCACTACGCGTGAGTTAGATAGTAATTTTTTGGCTGGCCAAGCCGACGCGCAGCGGTTCCTCCCATCACTCAGAACGCATATTGAAATATGCCGTTGCTCTCTGAAATGCCTTGCGTGATCCGGTTAAGTGCCACCAGGGATCAAGAGGCCGTGCAGGATCTGGATTGAATCATTCAGACATGCAGCCACGACGGGCAATAAGGCTGTGAGGGATAAAAACCAATGCCAAAAATACCATATCAACAAGCCCATAGCTTATCAAGAATCGCGCTCACGCGACGTCACCGTGCCGACGAGGGGTTTCGTTCCGTCGGCACTGCATCACTGCTGGTCGTTATTGTCGTTGTGCTGTTTGGCGCCGGCTTTATGCTTGTCGCTCGCAGCAGTCCACCCGTGATGCAACCCATAGAGTTCCCTCACTTCCGCCATGCTGGATCCGTATTGGAGGGTGGCCACGAGATCAACTGTCTTTATTGTCATACCTATGCCCGCCGCAGTCCCGTGGCCGGCATCCCGCCGTTAGCGAAATGCATGGGTTGTCATCGTTATATCGCTACGGACAAAGAGCCAATCAAGCGACTCACGGAATATTGGAAAAACGGTCGGCCAATGCCATGGAGAAAGGTGCACGACCTGCCTGACTTCGTCTACTTCAGCCATGAGCGCCACATCCAGCGCTTTGTATTTCAGGAGGGGCAACCGGTGCAACAAGTGTGCGGTTACTGCCACGGTGACGTCAAGACCATGAAAGTGGCGGAACGGCGCCGGCCGCTGACCATGGGTTGGTGCCTGCGATGCCATGAACAATTCCAGGATACTGGATCACAGACACCTGCGCCGGCACAAGACTGGTTGATCGAGCCCGCCGATGTCGGCCTCGCAGGACCTGCGGCGCATCGCGGTGTACCTCGTAACGCACCGAGCGATTGCTGGGAATGCCACAAATAGGGGGCACCACCATGGACAGCGGGAAAATCGATCGTAGAACGTTTCTAAAGATCATGGGCCTTGGCGGCAGCGGCCTGATTCTAAACCTCACAGGATGTGGTAATGCCTCCATCGAAGAAGGCAAGGAACAGGTGACGGCCTACGTTGACCCCGAAGATTACGTTATTCCCGGCGACGAGGTGTGGTACGCCTCCACTTGTCTTCAGTGCCCCGCTGGCTGCGGCATCCATGCCCGGGTACGCGAAGGCCGGGTGCGCAAGCTAGAAGGTAATCCCGATTCACCCGTCAACCTGGGCCGGCTGTGCCCGATGGGCCAGGCCGGGGTGCAGCACCACTACCACCCCGACCGCCTGGCCCAACCGCTGGCCCGTACGGCTAACCAGTTGCAGCCAATAAGCTGGGAAGAGGCGCGACAACGGCTGCAAAAAATTGTTACGACCGTTAAAGGGAATAGCGACCGTTTTGCATTGCTTACCGGATCGGTTAGCGGCCACCTGGGAGTCCTGATAGATGCCCTTATGGAGCGACTGGCTACGGATCGACATTATGTTTTCGAACTGCTCACGCCGGCGACCGCCTGCCATGTGCAGCGCGAACTGTTGGGCGTACCCGCACCCCGATTCCATCTCGATACGGCGCGCCTGGTGCTTTCCTTCGGGGCCGACTTCCTCGGGTCCTGGCAGTCGCCGGTCCACTTCGCCGCCCAGTACGCCCACTTCCGGGAGTCACCGCGCGGTACCTTAATCCAGGTGGAACCCAAGATGACGCTCACTGGCGCGAATGCCGACTGGTGGCTACCCATCCGGCCGGGAACCGAGGGCTGGCTGGCCTTGGGGCTCGCCCGCCTGCTGACGGAAGAGCCCGAGATCGCGGCACGGGTTTCGGCGACGGTGGTCAAAACCCTGGGTGAGTACACGCCCGAGGCCGTAAGCCGGATCACTGACGTATCGGCCGACGACTTGCATCGCCTGGCCAAGGCCCTGCGCACTCAACGACCCAGCCTGGTGCTAGCCGGGGGTGCGGCCGAAGGTCAGATCGGGGGCAGTGGCAACGTGGCCGCCGTGGTCCTTTTAAACCAGTTGCTTGGCAACGTTGGGCAGACCCTGGATGCCCCCGGGCGACCACCGCTGCCGCAGTTATTGGGGCGACCCGGTGAACCGGCCGCCGTGCATGCCCTGGCAAAGGCACTACCCGAGACCGACACCCTGTTCGTATACGGTGCCAACCCGGTGTACTCGGCACCCGATTTCCTGCGACTGGAAGACGGATTGCGCCAGGTTTCCAAAGTGGTGGTCTTTACGCCCCAACTCGATGAGTCGGCCCTGGCGGCAGACCTGGTGATTCCGGTGCGGTCCTACCTCGAAGATTGGGGTACGCGCGTGCCGACGTACAGCCCCGAGGCCGGAATGATTCAGATGCAGCAGCCGGTGATGCGGCCGCTGTACCCGGAAGTACCTGGCATCGGTGACGTGTTTCTCGACTTGTTGAAGCAGATCGATAACAGCTATGCCCAGTGGGACGATTTCTATGCTTATCTGCGGCACGCCGTGCAGCTCATGCGCCCGCTGGCGAACCCCGCAGACGAGGCCAACCCCTGGGGCTTGCCGCCCATGCTTGAGCCACCGGTGCTTAAGCCCGAGACGACCGAACAAGCGCTGTCCGAGCAGGAGCTCAATCGCTCGTTTTGGGAGACCGTTGTGGCAAAGGGTGTGCTCCGACTGGGAACAACAACACAAACCCTGCGCCTCAGGATCCGGCCCGTAGCAGCCCCGGAATCCCCGGCGGAAGATGAAGCTTATCCCTTTACATTGATCCCATCACCGCGGCTCGGCCTGTACGACGGGCGTCACGCCAACCTGCCCTGGCTACAAGAGCTTCCTGATCAACTCACCACCGTCGTCTGGGATTCGTGGGCGGAGCTGCACCCGGAAACTGCCGCCCGCCTGGATATCGCGGAGGGGGATGTCTTGGAGGTCCGCTCGCCCGAGGGAAGCTTCCAGGCTAAGGCCGTGCTCTTTCCGGGGATCCATCCGGAGGCGGTGGCCGTGCCTCTGGGTCAGGGTCACCGGGTCGGGCGTTACGCTCGGGGCGTGGGCGTCAACCCGCTTAAGATCCTGTCACCCAAATTCGATGTCGTGACTGGCGAACCGGCCCTTTACGCCACCCGCGTCAGTATTCGCAAAACCGGACGTCGTGAACCGGTGGTCAAGCTCGCATCGAGCGATTCCCAACATAACCGCCGGCTGGTGCGTACCCTGCCCGCAAGCAAGCTCAAAAGCAATCCGGAGGTATAGCCATGGGCATAGAGCGTATGATCAAGCAATGGTTCGAGTTCCGCCGCAGCGGCCAGGTCGGCGACGAGTACCACCGGCACGAGTACCGCTGGGGAATGACCATCGATCTCGACAAGTGTATCGGCTGTAACGCCTGCGTCACCGCCTGTTATGCCGAGAACAACCTGCCTGTCGTGGGCAAGGAGCGATTTGCGCGCGGGCTTGCCATGCACTGGATCCGTCTGGAGCGTTACTGGTACACCGGTGAGGCGGGCGAGAAAAAAACCCGCTTTTCTGAACGCGGCGCGCAGTACCTCCCCATGCTGTGCCAGCAGTGCGAGCATGCCCCGTGCGAACCGGTGTGCCCGGTGACCGCCACCTATCACACGCCCGACGGCCTCAACGCCCAGGTGTACAACCGCTGCATCGGCTCGCGCTACTGCTCCAATAACTGTCCCTATAAGGTGCGCTATTTCAATTTTTATTCCTATTATGACACCTGGCAGACACCTCTCGAGCAGCAGCTCAACCCGGATCTCAGCGTGCGCGACAAAGGCGTGATGGAGAAATGCACCTTCTGTGTCCAGCGCATCCGCGCCGCCAAGAACAGGGCAAAGAATGAAAACCGCAAGGTGCGGGACGGCGAGGTGATGACCGCCTGCCAACAGGCCTGCCCGACCCGGGCGATCGTGTTCGGCAACCTGGAGGACCCGGACAGCCAGGTGGCCCGTTCGTGGAAGGTACACAAGATGGCGTTCGGCCATAACGAGAAAAAGGAAGGCAAAAAACCGGTGCGGGGCTACCGCGTGCTGGAAGAGCTCAACACCGAGCCCAGCATCCAGTACCTGGAGCGGGTGCGCGATACGGACGTCTAGTCCGAGATAACTCGCTCCACGGTCACAACGGTGAGGTAGAAGGGATGGAAGAGGAGATACGCAAAGACATCCAGTGGGCGCAGATCAACCGCGATGTCCTGCACAGCATGGCGTCACCCCGCCCCGCCTACTGGGCCCTGGTAGGGCTGTGTGTGGCCGTGGTCCTAGTGGGCGTTTACGCCGAGATCCACCAATACCGCTTTGGTATGGGCGAGGCGAGGCTCAACTGGCCGCAGATGTGGGGCCTGTACATCGCCAACTTCATCTTCTGGGTGGGGGTGAGTCACGCCGGCACGCTGCTGTCGGCCGCCCTGTTCCTCACCAACACCGAGTGGCGTCGCCCGGTCTACCGCTCCGCCGAGGCCATGACCAGCGTGGCGCTGCTCACGGCGGCCCTCTTCCCCGTTATCCATCTCGGGCGGGTCTGGGATTTCTACTGGGTGCTCCCCTACCCGAACGAACGCGGCTTGTGGCCCAACTTCCGCTCGCCGCTGCTGTGGGATATGGCGGCGATCTTCACCTATTTGAATTCCTCGATGCTGTTCTTGTACTACGGGATGATTCCCGATCTAGCCATCTACCGGGACAATGCCACCGGCTGGCGCCACCGGCTGTACGGCTGGTTGTCGCTGGGCTGGATGGGCACCGACCGCCAGTGGCGCAACTTCCGCAAGGGTTATTTACTGCTGGCCTGTTTCCTCCTGCCCCTGGCGGTCTCCGTGCACTCCATCGTGGCCTCGGATTTCGCCATGTCCGTCATGCCCGGCTGGCATGTCACCTCGTTCCCGCCGTACTTCGTCGCGGGCGCGCTGTATTCGGGGTGCGCGGCCATCATCACCCTGTTCATCCTGCTGCGCTATACCTTCCGCTACGAGGAGTACCTGACCCTGCCCATCCTGGACAAGCTGTGCAAGCTGACCTTTGCCATCGCCATGGTATGGGTCTACCTGAATCTCATCGAGTTTGCCTCGGTCTGGTACGGCCACGACATGTTCGAAAAAGAAGTCCTGCTGGAGAAGGCCGCCGGGCCGTATGCGCCCGCCTGGTGGACGATGCTGATCCTGGGAGTAGGCCTGCCGTTCACGCTGCTCGTGAAACGGGTGCGCCGTAACATGCTGGTGCTGCTCGGCCTCTCCATGCTGATCAATATCATCATGTGGCTGGAGCGCTGGATGATCATCTCACCCGCGCTGGCACGCAATCACGAGCCCTACAGTTGGGGTTATCACTGGCCCGGGTGGGTGGAGCTGTCCATTACGCTCGCCAGCTTCGCCTGGTTCACCCTGCTGTTCCTGGTGTTCGTCAAGATCTTCCCCTCGTTGTCCATGTACGAGGTGAAAGAGATGTTATTCCATCGACGCCATGTCAGTGACCGCCTGGTGCGGGAACCCGCGCCCGAGGCGGACTCCGCAACGGAGGGATGATGCGATGAAAAAGCGGTACAACCTGTTCGCTCTGTTCAACGATTTTGACGAGGTCCGGGAGGCCATTATCGAACTCAAAGTCATGGACCTGCGCGAGGGTGGCGTGGAGGAGATGCGCATGAAATCACCCGTCCCCCATCCCGAGCTCGAAGAGGTGATCGGCGCCCGCCCGGTGTTCGTGCAACGTTTCAGCTTCGTGGGCGCGCTGCTTGGCGCCGTCGCTGGCTTCCTGCTCACGGCGGGACTGACCCAGTCCATGTTCACGGTACAACCCCAGGGGGGCAAACCGGTCATCCCTATCCCACCTGATCTGATCATCATGTATGAGCTCACCATTCTACTTGGGGTATGGTTCACGGTGATCGGGTTTCTCATCGGTGCCCGGCTGCCGCGTCGACGCAGCCGGCTTTACAGCAAGCGCGTCAGCGAGGATCAGGTGGGGCTGCTGGTGGAGGTCCTGGAGTCCCACTACCAAAAAGTCAAAGATTTACTCTGGCGCCACAAGGCGCAGGATGTATTGGAGGAGTAATATGCGCCGGCGTTATCTACCACTGTGGTTGCTGTTGATCCCGGGGCTGGCGCTGGCCTGGCCCTGGAGCCGCGACATGATGAACCAGCCCAGCCTCAAGCCGCAGGAAGGAGAAATGGTTCCCTTTCCCGAACGCTCGGTGCCAGTGGGTGGCTTCCCCACACCGGTAAAGAACCAGTTGGAGGCCCACCGTTTGGCCAATCCGGTCCGGGCCACACCCGAGTCGGTGGGGCGCGGTCGGCAATACTTCACCATTTTCTGCGTGCCATGCCACGGTGCGGCCGGCAAAGGCGACGGTCCGGTGGCCAAGAAACTGCCCGTGCCGCCCATGGACCTTACCAACGATTTCATACAACACCAGGCTTTCGATAACTGGATCTTTGCGATGATCACCTTCGGCGGCAAGCTCATGCCGTCTTACCGGAACGACCTGTCACCCGAGGAACGCTGGGATATTGTCAATTACATTCGCGCGGAACTCGCAAAGAAACAGCCTAAACCCTCCCGGGTGAACGAAGCAGGGGAGTATTGATGGAATTCCACGGCAGCTGGTCGGTATTGACGGCGACTTTCATCATCGTGTTGTACCTGGCCCAGGGCGGCGCGCTGCTTTCTTCCATCGTGCACCTGTCGCACGTGGCCGGCATCACCTGGCGAGCCGACATCGCGCCTTACGCGGATAAGATGATCTATCTGTACCCGCTGGCACTGGTCCTGTTGGTCGTGTTGCTGGCGTTACCTGATTACACTTTCCCCTACTACCATCCGTCGCTTGCCGGCCGGTTCCACCTCAACCTGTGGCACAGCTATCCATTCCTGGTGGTCAGGGAGGTGGGGCTGTTCCTGACAATGGCCGCGGTACACATTGGCTTTGTCCGCGCCAGCGTCCGTGATTATCGCGAACCCGGCCAGGCCTCGCAGAAAACACTGACCCGTTTCGCTGCGGTGGTGCCCATCGTCTATGCGATTTACGGAACCGGGGTCGCCTGGGACTTCGAGATGACCCTGACACCGGGATGGCATAGCCCCATTTATGCCCCTTACTTCTTCGTCAGCAACTTCCATATGTTTCTGGGCTTTTTTGTTGTGCTGTTGTTCCTGTTGCGATTGTTCCGCCGTTACGGGCGAGTCGTAACCGACCAGACCTTCAACTATCTGGCGCAGATGATGCTCGGCTTCACCTTGCTGTGGACCTACACGTTTTTCGTCCAGTTCATCACAATCTGGTATGGCGCCCTGCCCGAGGAAACAGAACGGCTCTATCGCCTGCTGTTTGCCGACGGGGATATCCGCCGGGGGGCCTCCGCCCTGGCGCCGCTGTTCTGGTGGTTCCTCGTGCTCAAGTCGTTTGTGCCCTTCGGGCTGCTGATCTTCGCCGTCTTTCGGCACATCCCGGCGCTGACCGCGGTGGTGGGCGCGGTGATCTTCGTCGGCACCTGCCTTGAACGCTACACCTGGATCGTCGGGGCGTACGCCGCGGAGCACGCCCCCTTGACCGCGGTCTTCAATCTCGTGATCGTGGGACTGGCCGGCGCGGGGGTGGTCGCGCTGCTGTGGGCGGCGCTCACCGGTAACGGAGCGAGATGGCTGGGCGCGTTGCGCCTGGCCAGGCGCTGATAACGGGATGGTGCAAAAGATTGCACAAGCGGTGGCGATCACGGCAAAGGAAGACCGAAGCACTTCGGGCACCCTGCACGGATCGCGGTTTACGAGACACGAGCGGTTGAAACGGGCGATCGGTACCTGGATCTCGCTGTGGTTGCTGGCGGCCGCGGCCGTGGCCATCCCGATCGCTCATTTCGTGCTGGTGCCGCTGCTGTTGGTGGCCGGGCCGGTGCTCGCTTATTGGCGCTACCGGACAACCGAGCAGCTATCGGCGGTAGAAGGGATCTGTCCGCTGTGCCGGCATGCATTGATCCTGGCTGCGGACACGAGGACACCATGGCCTTACTGGGACCTCTGTCCCCATTGCCGTGGCAACATCCAGCTCGCTTTCGCGGACTCGAAGGACGTCCGCCATGCGGACCGACAGGAAACGGTTATCGAAGAGATGGAGCCCAAACGATGAAGCGGTACGGGTGGGTAATTGCATTACCAAGGCGAAAAAAGGTCAGCATACACACGCGCCGGCCCTTTTCAATGCATCTCCTCATACTGATTGCCTCATCAGTAACCATGAGCCTTACACTGGCAGACGCAGCCGGACCGGCGACTTCATTTTATGACTACCCCGCAGCCACCGGCAACATCACCCCGGTGGGTAAAAGTCCGCCGGTTACCGGGACGCTGCTTCGATATGGCGAGTGGCTTTACCGGGGCCTCTGTATTCGCTGCCATGGACCGGACGGCGATGGTCAGGGGGCCGACTGGACGCTCACCGAGTACAATCCCGAGTACTGGCTGCCACGACAACCGCGGGATTTCACCGAAGCGGTCTTCAAGCTGCGCTCGACCCCCAGCGGCTCGCTGCCCACCGACCGGGACCTGTTTGAGACGATCTCCCGCGGGCTCGTGCCGGCGCAGGACATGCCCTCCTTCATGTTCCTGCCGGAGCGCGACCGCTGGGCCCTCGTCGCATATGTGAAGACGTTTTCCGACCGCTGGCGGGAGGAACGTGACTACCAGGAACCGCCTATCGTCATCCCCGGTCCGCCCGCGCCGACAGCGGACAGGGTCACACAGGGCAAACGGGTCTATGCGGAGATGCGGTGCGCCAAGTGCCACGGCGAATCCGGCAAAGGGGATGGGCCCTCGGCCGGCGAACTGACGGACGATAACGACTTGCCCATCGTCCCCCGGGATTTCACGGACCCGAGCCAGTTTCTGGGCCCAAGCGACCCGCAGGGCATTTACCGGACCTTCACTACGGGCCTCGACGGCACCCCGATGCCATCGTTCGCTGACTTTCTCGACGAGCAGCAGCGCTGGCAACTAGTCTGGTATGTCATGTCGCTGCGTCCGAAGTGGAGTTTGGAACAGGCTCGGTGCAAACTGAAGCAGCAAGGGGTCCATGACCCGCCAGAGGCAACGCTACCGCAGCACTAAGGCCGCACGCGTTGCAATGTGCATATTCATGCTGCAAATCTTTTCGTGCGGCCTGCAAATGATGTTCCCACGTCACCAGCTGTTCGTTAACACTAACTTTGTTCAAGTTGAATGGCGGTGCCCTCCGCTTGGGCTCGTGCCAAACGCACCTGCAAGTCAGCATCATCCAATCTCACCAAGAGATCGTTTGCTACAACCTGGCGCCCTTCTTCCAACCGGCTTTCCACCACGCGGGCATTGACTTCGGTTTCCTCGATGTGGCCGTTACCATAGAGACAACCTTCGGGCAAAGAGGAAGGACTTAATAGTATTTAATTCAGATGCTCTCATTCACTCTGTGCGGGCGGAGAAACCAGAGTTGATATAACGAAATCAAAATCTGGCCCGCCAGTGCCAAACCAAGGATTATGCCGGCTGTGATTACCGTATAAGCATAGTGAGGATCCCATTTGGTCAGGAACCAGGCCAGGATGTCGGCAAGAACAGCCGCAAAAGGCGCAATGATCAATGTCATTTTAAGCCGAGTACGCAACGCTACTTTTCGAAAAATAGCGCCCACTCCGAGCAGAATAAGTCCGATACCGAACAAGTGGATATGGGAAAGTTTCATCAGCGCATGCAGCGACACGCCTGTATCGACCTGAGCTACCTCACGAACGCTAGCAAAAGAAGATAGCATGACTGGTATAGAGATAGACCAGCGCCATGAGATAACCTAGCCCGATCAGCAGCTTGATGATCTCCGCCTCAATTTGCTTGGCGATGGCCTGCAAGAGATCATAGATGATCTCCCGTGCATCCCCCGCAACAGTAACGTTTTTCACCCCCATCATGGCGGATAATTTGTCTTGTAAAACCTTATTCGTCCCTGCTGGCAAGGGCGCGGTAAATCGCATCCGCCGCCGCCTGATGGCTTCCGGTCCTTCCTGTTTCGGCGATTTTACGCCTGGCCGCCCTACGTATAAGCCGGGGTTGGCAAGAAGGCGCTCGCGACATTGCTCGGAGCAAAACGCAACTGCAAATACTCGACCGCCAGACGTTTGGGATCCACCAACCTCTCGCATACCGGATCTTTAACCTTCTCTTCATCGTGCTTCATGCCACTCACCCTCCTTGCGCAACTGATCGTCAGCGCGAGCCACCGTGGAACGTCCTCCGTACCTATGAATCCGCCTGCGCCAGGTCATTCAGCGTCCAGTCATGCTCGAAATAGTCTATCTCGACCGGATTGGCCTTCAACCAGTTTTCGATCTCCGGTTCCAGATAGGGCGGCACGAAGCCGAGCACGCCCTTTTCGTTATCCTGAAACAGATGCCTGTCCTTATTCACGATCCATGACAGCATCAGGGTGCGGGTCTCGCGATCCAGTCGCAGCCCCTTGCCGGGGTTCCTGAAAAAGCGACGGATCATTGCCTCCAATTGCCCGTCCAGGCGCTGCGCCATAAAAGGCTCTGCAGTGCGGTCCGGACAACTGACGGCGGCACAGCTAACTGCGAATATAATGCGTGGATCATTGAACTGCCTGAGCAGGATCTCTTTCTCGATCTGCTTTAACGAATAGCGGGTGTTTCCGATACGGATGGCTTTCTTCGACCAGGGATATTTAATCAGGCTGATACGCAGGCTGCGAATCGAATCCACAGGGTAATGATCGATGACCAGGCGCATCGCCGCGAAATTGTAGGCGTTGATCCAGAACGCCTTGGCCACGCTCGAGTCTTGCAATTGCTCAGGGGTTACCCGCTCGATTGCTTTCAGCGTTCTGTTGAAGAGCGAGTTCGGCATTTGCGCGTCCTGTTTCATCTGCGCATAGTCAAACACAGTGGTATCGATCCCGTGTATCCTCACCGGTGGACGCCAATAGTTGGCTAGCAACTCGCCGTACAGACGCTCGAATTCCGCGGGATCGGCATGAGACGAACTTGCCGACACTGCGAGCAATACAGCAATCCACAGCATCGATATCTTTTGCAAGCCGACTGGTTTCATTTAAGCGTTCCACTTGCCATCAGAAATAGAACTCCTTTTAACACCACCGGCTTCGCCATACCGATCATTGTGAAACAACTCTCGCTCGCCTTCGCATGCCTTGTTCGAACCAAATCCCTGACCATTCGTCCTTAAAGCCAGCGCCGCGCTATCCAGGCCACTGTCTCGGACAAACGTGCTTTCCAACCTCGTCTTCCCCACCGCGCGGGCGGAATACATTCTGACACGTCCAGATCATCAAGAAACTGCCGCTCCAACTTCGATGACAGGTCGGGATCCCCCGTCACCAGATTGAGTTCATAGTTAACAAACAGACTGCGATAATCCAGATTTGCGGTACCGACCATCGCCCAATTGCCATCGACCACGACCGTCTTGGCATGCAGCACCCGTGGCAGATATTCATAGATATGCACACCGGCGGCCAGCAGGCCGGCGTATGCGGATCGCGCCGCCCATTGGGCAACGCGTACGTCACTCTTGCGGGGCACGAGCAGGCGCACATCCACGCCGCGCCGCGCGGCAGCCTTGAGCCCACGCTGGGTGATATGGTCAGGCACAAAATAGGGTGTGGTAAGGTAGACGTGCCGTCGGGCGGAGGCGAATGCAGTTGAATAAATACAGCGCAACCTATGGCGGCATGTCAGGGTATGGTTGTGTACCAAGGAACTACTACTCAGACTGGTATCCGGCAGCCAACGCCGATGCCCGCACCAGAAGGCGTCGAACAATTCCGCCGCAACAAGGGCTAGGGATTCCTGCATCGCGACATGGGTATCCCGCCAACGCTTTTCCCCGTATACCGCGAATGAGTTTACGCGATGAATATTGAAACCACCGAGGTAAGCAAGGCGATTATCGACAATCAGCAATTTACGGTGATTACGTCGATTGTAGCGCCACGGTTGGCGCCAACTCCAGCGGTGAAACCAGCGCACCTCCACACCCTTTTGCCGCAGGAAGTTCTCGAGACGCCGAGACGACCAAAACAATGAACCCGCCGCATCAATATGCAGTCGCACCTTGACACCCGCGCGTGCCCGTTCAGCGAGTGCCTCGGCGAACCACCACCCCACTTCGTCGTCTGCGAAGATATAGCTTTCCATATCAACGCGCTGCTGTGCGGTGGCAATGCTAGCCAGCATGCTTTTATATAGTTGATCGCCTTCTGTAAAGATTTCGAAGAAACCATGAGACGACCCGAGCAGCGGTACACATGCGCAGTAGTCACCACAATGCGAATCAGGCATCTTTAAAATGTCATGGTGAACTGTTTCAACCATTACCATGAAGAAGGGGCAGTTTCCCATCTGTACTAGATTACCCGGATCAGAGCGAGCCGAGACGCGCTCTACCCATGTTTTCTATAGCCAAGCCCTCCGATGCTCGCCGCAATGGACAATTACCCATTGGAAAGGCTTATAGAGCATATTTGATGAACGGTTGCCTGTGCCGCGTTTATTTTGGATCGCCGACAGGACTATGTTTCATGTGCCAACATATGGCCTGTGCGTTACTGACAGGTCAAGCGAAAAGAACCGGGACCGGGACCGTCTCGCGGAGTTTTGAACGACTGCGATCCTACCGAATACCGGCTTTGCGCTGCCCGAACCGGATACAGGCCGTGATGTGCTCCATCGCCCGCCATCACAGCGGGGATGGGCTGCATCTTACCATACTGCCAAAGGTTGTCAGACTGAAGATGCCGGTAATGCGGGCAAGTATACAGAACCACACAGGGGCCGTCTTGTAACGACGTTGCAACCTTGTCTTCCTTGTTTTGTACTCATCTGCCGGGGAAGCCGCTATCGCGGCTCCCCGGCAGAATCGCTCATTACTTGACCTCGATCTTGCCCGTCATGCCGGCTTCAAGATGACCCGGTACCAGACAGGCGAAATCGAAACCGCCCGGCTTGTCGAATTGCCAGACCAGATCGCGGTGCTGCCCCGGGGCCAGTGAGACCATATTAGGATCGGCGTGTTGCATCGCCGGGTTGCTGCGCATCATTTCCGCATGCTCTGTAAGTTCAGCCGCCGAGCCGATCACCATTTCATGCCGGATCTTGCCGTCGTTGCGCACGACGAAACGTACTGTTTCTCCCGCCTTGAACTTAAGCTGCTCCGGTGCAAATCGCATGGTGTCGTTCATCATCACCTCGATGGTACGCGTGACCCTGGAAGGATCGCCAGGCCGGCCGGCATCAGCATCATGGCTGTCGTGCGACATGCCGCTCATGTCGTGGGAACCGTGCTGCTGCTCCATAGTGTGCCCACTGCTCATGTCATGACCGCCAGCGTGATCGCCGCTCGCCATTGCAAAGGCAGGCAAAACACCAAGAACCAGAATCGAAATTGTCTTTTTCATACAAACCTCTCTTTTTTAGGGTTAACTTACACAAATAAATCGATACAACCTGTGTTGCCGTAGCGAGGCAACACGCATTCAAAACCACAAACGCACGCCAGCGACGTATCGCGTTTCACTCGGATCTTCGCCGGCAGCCCGCGCGAAGTCTTTCGTTTCACCAAACTTGCGCGCCCATTCCACCCCCAGGTAAGGGGCAAACTCGCGGCGGGTCTCATAGCGCAGGCGCAATCCGGCGCTCATGTCGGACAGGCCGCTGCCGATTCCCAGCTCGGGGTCGCGCTTGCCATAGGCATTGGCCTCGATACGGGGTTGCAGAATCAGCTTCTGTGTCAGCAACAATTCGTATTCGGCTTCCAGACCCAGTGCAGTACGCCCCTCGTCACCGATATAGGCGGTGGCATCCACTTCGAACCAGTAAGGCGCCAACCCCTGTATGCCCAGCGCCAGCCAGGTCCGATCCGGGCCTTCGCCGCTGTCGTAGCGCACACCGAGTTGCGTATCCCAGAAGGTGGCCACTGCGTACCCCCACAACAGCTCGGTGCTGGCTTCTTCCAGCGTGCCGTTGTCGATATCGCCTTCCGCCTTTAACACGACACGGTCGTAATCCCGACCGTACCAGGCCTGTAAGTCATAGGTGGCGGAGGTATTGTCACTGGTCATCACGCTCTCCAGCCGATTAACCAGCACCGAGCCAAAATTATGCTCGTCAGCCAGGCGCGGGCGCGGGATTGGCCCGAAGTCGTAACCATCCGAATAGGCATGGGGGTCGCGCGCATCAACCGGGGCCGAACCGCCCCGCATGGACATGCCAGCCGAATCCATCCCATCACTTTTATTCATATTTTTCATGTCATGCCCGGTATCTTGCGCCGAACCCGACATACCATCTTGGGTGGCACCCGGTGTGGAACCGTGATTCATTTGACTGTGGTCCATACCGGGCATTGTGTCCATTTCTGTCGTTGTTATCGCCGGTGCCGTTGGTTCCTGTGCCCAAACAGCTGACATGCTTAAGGCCACCATGGCAACGACAATAAAATTCACGCGTTTTTTCTTCATTTTTGCTTTCTCCGCTATTCGATTGCGCCGCGCTCAGGCCACGACCACTTCGCGGAACATCCCTGCATCCATGTGGTACAACAGATGGCAATGCCAGGCCCAACGGCCAAGCGCGTCCGCAGTAACGAGAAAGCCGACACGCTGCGCCGGCTGCACGCTGATGGTGTGCCGACGGGCAAGGAAACGTCCATCCGGACTTTGCAACTCGCTCCACATGCCGTGCAGGTGCATGGGATGCGTCATCATGGTGTCGTTATGCAGGATCACGCGCAGCCGTTCGCCATGACGGAAATGGACTGGCGTGGACTTGCCGAACTCGAGACCGTCGATCGACCAGGTATAACGCTCCATATTGCCGGTGAGGTGCAGTTCGATCTCCCGCTCGGCGCCGCGTTTGTCGAGTGGCCCGCCGATGGTGTGCAGATCCGCATAGGTCAGGACGTGCCTGCCGTTGTTACGTAAACCGATACCGGGATCGTCCAGATTAGTGCGCGGCGCATCGACGCGCATGTCGACGCTGGGACCATACTCGGTCCTGGCGTGGCGGACGCGAATCGGAGCAGCGGCCGCTACCGCCATCCCTGGCTCTCGCGGCACTTGTGCGTCCTGCACATCGCCCTTAGCCATCCCACCGGACATGGCGTGCTTGCTATGATCTATGCCACCCATGCCTTG
The DNA here is from genome assembly GCA_947258385.1 of Acidiferrobacterales bacterium. Lineage (GTDB taxonomy): Bacteria > Pseudomonadota > Gammaproteobacteria > Acidiferrobacterales > SZUA-150 > CAMYII01. The sequence continues at coordinate 9,821 of CAMYII010000030.1, read as the reverse complement.
CATACCGGGCATATCACCGTGTGACATGGTGCCCATCATGTCGCCCATGGTCAGCCACTCGGGTTTATCTAATGCGGGCACCTCGTCTGTCATACCGGCGCGCGGCGCCAGCGTGCCACGGGCAAAACCAGTACGGTCCATCGCCTGCGCAAAGATCGTGTAGGCCCGATCCCCCTTCGGCTCGACGATCACGTCATAGGTTTCGCCAGGACCGAAACGGAACTCGTCCACCGTCACCGGCTCAACATCCTGGCCGTCGACATGAACCACTGTCATCTTCAGACCTGGGATGCGCACATCGAAGAAGCTCTGGGTGCCGCTGCCGATGAAGCGCAGCCGCACCCGCTCGCCCGGCTTGAACAAGCCCGTCCAGTTGCCTGCCGGGGTGGTGCCGTTCATGAGGAAGGTGTAGGTATGGGCCGAAATATCCGCCAGATCGGTGGGACTCATACGCATCCGGTTCCACATACGCCGTTTGTCCAGGGCGGCGCCCATCCCCTTGTCGGCCACGTCACGGAAGAAATCGACGGCCGTCGGTTGGTTGAAATTGTAGTAGTCGCTCTGCTTCTTGAGCTTGGCGAAAACACTCATCGGGTCTTCATCGGTCCAGTCGGACAGCTGCACGACATAGTCCCGATCGGCCCGGATACGGTTGCCCCGCGCCGGATCAATGATAATGGCCCCGTACATGCCGGTCTGTTCCTGGAAGCCGGAATGGGAGTGGTACCAGTAGGTCCCCGACTGCTGCACTTTAAAACGATAGACGAACGTTTCGCCCGGCGGAATACCCTTGAAACTGACGCCTGGCACGCCGTCCATCTGATAGGGCAGGATAATCCCGTGCCAATGAATGGATGTGGGCACGGTAAGTCGGTTGGTCACGCGCAAGGTCACGGTATCGCCCTCACGCCAGTGCAGGATGGGCGCCGGGATCGAGCCATTGATGGTGGTAGCCATGCGCGGCGTACCGGTGAAATTGACCGCCGTCTCGGCAATCGTGAGGTCGAATTCCGTGCCGGAGAGCACGGGGGCCATGCCAGTGGCCGTAGCGGCCGCCTCGCGTGCCCACACCGGTTTGAGCAAGGGCGACAACCCCAGGATGGCACCGCCGGCGGCCAGACCTTGAATGAATCGCCGGCGCGAGCGATCGGGCAAGACAAGGGAAGGTTGGAAAATGCGTTTCATCTTGGCTTGATCCTCCAGCGAGAAACTTGTTCGGCCTTGTTCATCAGCAATATCATGATGGAGCGAAAGATAGCAGCAGGCCCCTTTCTCAGGCGTGACAGAACCATTACAATTTTGTAATGGTTCTGTCATCTTCCTGCCAGCGAGCCTTGAGCAGTATGACGGTGGATGCACAACAGTCGCGCGACTGATGAAATACAGTCGGTGGACTCGATGCCTTTCCCCCAATACCGGAACACATGATGCGGAATACAGATGAAACTTCTGATCGTCGAAGACGAAAGCAAGATTGGTGACTACCTCCGGCAAGGGCTCACCGAAGCCGGATTTGTGGTCGACCTCGCCCGTAACGGACTGGATGGGCATCACCTGGCCATGACCGAAGCTTACGATCTGCTCATCCTCGATGTCATGCTGCCCGATGTCGACGGCTGGCGAATCCTGAAGTCTTTGCGCGAGGCGGGCCGGAATGTCCCGGTGCTGTTTCTCACCGCACGCGACAATGTCGACGACCGCGTCAAGGGGCTGGAACTCGGTGCCGACGATTACCTGGTCAAACCGTTTGCCTTTGCCGAGCTGCTGGCGCGGGTGCGCACCCTGCTGCGGCGCGGCGCTGCTCCGGCGAACGAAACAACGCTCAAGGTCGCCAATCTCGAACTCGACCTGATGCGCCGTCGCGTCACGCGCGCAGGTCACCGTATCCAGCTCACCGCCAAGGAATTCGCGTTGCTGGAACTGATGATACGGCGTCGGGGCGAGGTACTGCCGCGCTCCCTGATCGCCTCTCAGGTCTGGGACATGAACTTTGACAGCGACACCAACGTCATCGACGTCGCCATCCGTCGCCTCCGCGCCAAGATCGACGAGGATTTCGAACCCAAGCTCATTCATACCCTGCGCGGCATGGGTTACATGCTTGATACACCGGATGAGGCCTAAATCGCTAATGCGGCGCCCTGCTTCACTCACGCTGCGTCTCAGCCTGCTCTTCGGCGTCGCGGCTGCTGTGGTGTTCTCCGTATTCGGCTGGTTTATCGAAGACTCGATCAAACGCCATTTTGCCGCGGAAGATGTCAGCGAACTTGAAGTCGTTGCCCAGGCCGTGGAAAAGGCATTATTCGCCGATTTATCCAGAGGCGATCTTGCGTCTCTCGAGCGCAGATTTGACGACATTCTGGTCGGGCATCACGGTGCCTCACTGCATATCACTGATCCGAGCGGACGAACGATATATACCAGCCCCGGCCCGGACTTGTCCGAGCTCGCGCTTATGTCAGCCAGGAACGCAGACGATGGTTTGGCACGCAGCTGGAGTGATGGACGTCATACCTTTCGCGTGCTTACCCGGCATCTGCGCGACAACAGACCGTCAACCGGTCGGGCTTACACCATCGCAGTTGCGGTACCCATCGATTATCACCTGCGGTTCCTCGATGGTTTTCGCTACACCTTGTGGCTCATGATCGCCAGCGGTATGGCCATCACGAGCCTCATGGGCTGGGTCGCGGTGCGACAAGGACATGCCCCCCTGCATAACATTATCGCTCAGATCCGCCGGATCAGTGCAAACGAATTGAACACACGCCTTTCTCCCGATACCGTTCCCAGGGAACTCACCGATCTCGCCGTCTCGTTCAACGAGATGCTCGGACGCATGGAAGAAGCCTTTCTCCGGCTCTCGAATTTTTCCGCTGATATCGCTCACGAATTGCGCACGCCCGTGACCAGCCTGATGACCCAGACCCAGGTGGCCCTGTCCCAGACACGCAGCCTCGACGAGTACCGCGAAATTCTCTACTCAAACATCGAAGAATACGAACGCATGGCCCAGATGATCGGTGACATGCTGTTTCTGGCGCAGGCGGACCATGGTCTTTGCAAACCAAACAATGCTGAAGTGGACCTGGCCGGTGAAGTACGCACCCTCTTCGACTATTACGAGGCATGGGCGGAAGAACGCGGCGTCATACTCACGCTCGAGGGTGACGCCAAAGCATCCGGTGACCGGTTGATGCTGCGACGCGCATTGAACAACCTTCTCGCTAATGCCATCCGACATACGCCAGCGGGCGGTACAGTGTGGGTACGGCTCGATCAAGTTAAAAACGGCGAGATATATATCGAGATGAAGAATCCCGGCTCTGATATTGCCCCCCAGCATTTTCAAAAGCTGTTTGATCGTTTTTATCGCGTCGATCCGTCGCGGCAGGAAAGCGGTGCCGGGTTGGGCCTGGCCATCGTCAAGTCCATCATCGACACCCATGGTGGCAAGATCGAAGTTACCTCTAGGGGAGGCTTCACGCGGTTTCGTATAACCTTGCCCAATCCACCCGGCTCAGCGTCTTGAATCGGGTACTGTGCGCGTAGACCGGGGGCACACAGTTACAACCGTAATACGCCTACCCACCAACCAGGATCACCAGTGAACGATTCTGCAAGCAATACCGGTCTTGCCCCGGCGGTAACGGCTCATCATCGGGGGCGTTGATATCGTGCGGTGACGGCTGAGCCGTATCCACAGCAATTCGCCAAGGGTGCCCGTTTAATGTCGCAGGAAGCGTAAAATCCGCTGCGTCCAGACCCGCATTGAACAACAGGCACAACGCGGGCTCGACACTATCAGGCGCATCGATGACGCAACCGAAGGTAGGATCCGAGCTCTCCCATTGGGGGATGTTACCTCCCGGACTTAACCATCGAATATCCAGATCCGTGTAGAACGTTTCACGACGAAGTACTTCATGACGCTTGCGCAGGGCAATCATCCCACGGGTGAAGCGAAATATCTCTTGATGTTTTTGCAGGAGCCCCCAGTCAAACCAGGACGTTTCATTGTCCTGGCAATAGGCATTGTTATTACCGCCCTGGCTGCGGCGAAACTCGTCGCCGCCGAGCAGCATGGGCACGCCGCGGGAAATGAACAGGGTCGCAATGAAATTCTTGATCTGGCGCAGGCGCACCGTCTCGATGGCCGGATCGTCGGTGGCTCCTTCAATGCCGTAGTTGTCACTGTAGTTGTCGTTACCACCGTCGGCATTGCCTTCACTATTGGCCTCGTTGTGCTTGTCCCGGTAACTGACCAGGTCGTTCAGGGTAAAACCGTCGTGACAGGTGATGAAGTTGATGCTGTTCACCGGCTGCTTGCCGCCGTGCTGATAGATATCGGCGCTGCCGGCGATGCGACTGGCCAGCGCCCCTGCCAGGCCGGCATCGCCGCGCCAGAAGCGGCGCACGTCATCGCGGAAGCGCCCGTTCCACTCCGACCAGCGTTGCCCCGGAAAGCTGCCCACCTGGTAGGCACCGCCCGCATCCCAGGCCTCGGCAATCAGCTTGGCGTCACGTAGCACCGGATCCTCGGCGATACGCTCGAGCAAGGGCGGGTTGGCCAGCAGATTGCCCTGCGCGTCGCGGCCCAGCACCGAGGCCAAGTCGAAACGGAAGCCATCCACATGCATCGCCATGACCCAGTGGCGCAGGCAGTCCAGGATATAGTCGCGCACCACGGGGTGGTTGCAATTCAGGGTGTTGCCGGTACCGGAGTAGTTATTATAGTGACGCCGGTCGTCCTCGAGCAGGTAGTAGATACAGTTGTCCAATCCACGGAAGTTGAGCGTCGGCCCGCTCTCGTTGCCCTCCGCGGTGTGGTTGAACACGATATCAAGGATCACCTCGATACCGGCCTGATGCAGCGCCCTGACCATGGTCTTGAACTCACTCAGCTGACATCCCCGCTGGCGGCGGCTGGAATAGCTTTCCTTGGGGGCGAAGAACGCCACCGTGCTGTAACCCCAATAGTTTCGCAGGCGCTCACCGCTGAGCAGATTATCGCGTACCAGTTCGTGCTCAAAGAACTCCTGCACCGGCATCAGCTCGACGGCGGTAATGCCCAGTTCTTTAAAATAAGGGATCTTCTCGATGAGACCCGGAAAGGTGCCGGGATGCTCCACCGCGGCGGACGGATGCACGGTGAGACCGCGCACGTGGGTCTCGTAGATCACCGTATCGGCCCAGGCGAGACGGGGCCGGCGGTCGCCCTGCCAGTCGAAGGCGCCGTCGCTCACCAAACACTTGGCCTGCCACCGGGTGTCATCCTCACTCGAAAAGGACAGATCCCGCGCCGGCGACACCGCATCAAAACCGCACGCGCAGGCGAAATCCCAGCAGTCCGTCCCCACCAGTGCCGCGGCATAGGGATCGAGCAGGACCTTGTGACGGTTATAGCGATGCCCCTGCTCCGGCTGGTACGGGCCGTCCATGCGCCACGCATAGATCACGCCTTGGCCGAGGCCCTCAATCCAGACATGCCAGATGTCGCCGGTGCGATGCCACGCCGGGTCCAGTTCGATGGTTCGGCAGGGCACCTCGGCCGACGGTGCATCGAACAACAATAGACTCACCTGCGTCGCATGGCGGCTGAAGATTGCCAGATTCATCCCGCCGCAGCGTTCGTAAGCGCCCAACGGCAACGGCACACCCGCCCGGATCACGGGTGCGCTCAAATTGGCAGCGGTGTCAGCCATGCGATGTGCCGCGCGACTCGTTCATTGGACCCTGTTAATGCCGACACCGGTACGCGCCGGCCAATCTCGGGGGTTCGCGCAGTTCGGTCAAGATAGCGGCCAGCAGATCCGCACGCGCAGGCGCGCAAAACATCAGGCCGGCGCCCGCCGTGCTGCTGTGCACCACCAGCGCCTCCAGGCCTAAGTGGCGCCGCGCGCCGGCGTTGCCTAGCGGCACAGCGACGGTCACCACGGTTCCGGTCGGCAGGGCACCCTGTGCGGTTTCAACGAACAAACCGCCGACACTGATATTGCGGGTTTTGGCGGGCTGCGGCACGAGCCGCGGGCCGCTCAGCAACACATGCAGCTCAAGCACTTGGCGTTGCGCACAGCGATGCTCCATGGCTCCTGTTCCTCGTAGACTCGATCTAAGGCTATTTGAAAATTCTAACCCCTGTTACCTGAGCACAGGTCAAGCAGGCTGGCATCTAAACATTCTCTTGGTGTCTACGCGCCGATATACTCTGGCGCTGACTGAAAAAATGGGCGGAAATAGGGGGATTTTCAGATTCTTCCGGATCAGTAGCGCCCTGTGGGGCTACGCGGCTTGGCTGCTAGTGGCACGGTTGCACCTGCTGCGTCCCGCCGAGCACCCCGCGAAGCGCCTGAGCCGGCTGCTGGAACGACTGGGGACGACCTTCGTCAAGCTCGGTGGGTAATGGCCTGCGGCGCGATTTGTTGCCCGACGAGTACGTCAAGGCGCTGGAAGGGCTGCAGGAGCGGGTCGCGCCGTTTCCAGCCGAACTCGCCATACGCGAGCTAACCCGGGCGCTGGGCGCCCCGCCGGCCGAGCTGTTCGCGGCTTTTTACGAGGCCGGCATCGTCATGCAGGATCTGCCGGACTCACTGGGCAAGTGGATGCGGCAGTTACGGCAACAGGGTCTGGAAATACGGCTTCACCACCGTGGCTTCCGGGAGCTTGAGCAACACCTGGATCGCAGCAGCAACCGATTGAGTCTGGCGTTGCTGGCGCTGGGCCTGTACATCGCGAGCGCCCTGCTGATGCCGTTGGATTCCGGCATCCGGCTTGCGGGCATGCCACTGGCGGCCCGCCCTCATCGGATTGGTGCTGGCCGTGTGGGTCACACTGCGACTGCTGTTGGGCATCTCCCGTTCCGGGCGTCTTTAAGCCCGCATTGCTCATCCAGCAACCGTGCCGGTCAATTAACACACCGAAACGGGACGCTCACCGGCGCCCACTGCAGCAGCGCAGCTACGCTGGCCGGACCAGTTGAAAACTGGCCCAAAGCTCCCAGGCCAGGAAAACCGCCAGAGCCGCACGCTCCGCCAGACCCGGCGCCACGCCCACCTGAATGGCAAGCACAAACGCCGTCAGGGCTACGGCCGCGCTCACCGACAACACCAGGGAGACGGCCCGCTGTCGGCACCAGCGACGGTGACGGCCAAATGCAACCGAAAAAACGAACAGCGCGGCGAGTTCGAGCACAAAGGTGGCACCAACGACCGTGCCGTGTACGCGCCCCGTTGTGCTCAAGGTCTGGCCGGGGGGATCAATGGGAAACAGCGCCGCCAACAAAATGCCCACGGCGGCCAGGCCGAAGAGCAGGACCGCCCAGGTACGCAGCCGCCCCGGGTGGAGCGCGCCGCGCAGGCCCAAGGTCAGGGCCAGATTGCCGCAGCCACGCACGAGAGCGCCGCCAACAAAGACCCAACCGTACGGTCCATTGGCCAGGTTACTGACATAATCGCGCATTAAATCGATTTCAGTTCCAGTCAGGTGTAGAAGAATGAGCGATGTTACGAATACCGACACGCCGAACAGACCCAGCAACCCATAACGCCGCACCGGCCTTGGAAAAGCATGCGCGCTTCTCATGTTCGAAACAACTCCAAAATTGACGGACTCACTGACAGCCTTTTGGATTCAGGCGAACGATTGCAATCTTTCGGCTGGCGGATTGCCGCGTACCAGTTCGTGCTCAAAAACATTCCTGCTGTCTTGCCGGATGCGGGCTACGGGATGATCGGCGGCATGGGACAATCGAGGACATCCGAAAAGGCGCGCAATAGTTCGACTTCAACAGGAGATATTTTCTGGTCATGTACGACACTGGCGGCACAGGCCTTCAGGAGTTGCGGTTTGGTCAGGGGTTTCAGCTTTTCCAGTTTTTGCAGGGAACTATCCAGTCCTGAAAGACTGATTTCATTTTTTGCCACTAATTGAAGCCCGTTGAATTCCAGCGTTTTTGTTGCTGCACTAAATGCTTCTTCAATATCATTTTGATCCTGATGACCGGCATAGGCCATTACCGAGAGGATCAGCTCAATTTCTTTCTTGAGCTGCCCGGCATGGGAATAGCGCGTTTTCGTGCGCGCCAGCTTGAAGAACTGCCCATCCAGATGGTTAAACAGAATTTTCTGTAACGACCATTCCAGCAGGTCGACCCTGGAATCCATTTCAATCAATGCGATCAGGTTGTCTCTGAAAGCCTGGTACTGATCGAGTGATAACTGTTTTAGTGCCGGTATGGCGATATCAATTATCGGCAAACGGTATTTAATATCCAAGCCATCCATCTCCGGTAGTAGTTTGTGCGTTAACACGAAGACATCCGGGTCGGCATACTCCTGCAAATGCTCCAATTGCCTGCCACGAACCTCCTGCCCCGGATCAAGCACCAGGGAATAAATAACGGCGCGAGCGCCGTAGGGCTCACGGGCAGCCTCTTTAATGACTATGGGCAACTCTGCTATCAGCGAGCGGGCATGATTAATTGTTTCCGGTTTGGGGTTACCGATTTGATCAATGGCATTGGCGACATCGGCCATCGCGGCGCCGGTGACAACAGCGGCGACCTTTTTGGTAAGCGCTTCGCGCGTCATGGTTTCTTTTTTACCGGCCTCATCCTCATCCCGGGGTGAGTCGGGCTTGTCGGAAGAATCAAATTTGCCGTTCCAATGGGGATCGATACGCAGGATGCGCTTGGCCAGCGGCGGGTGCGTGGCGGACAATGATTGCATAAAACCCGAAATACCCTGGGCAAAAAAGGCATGGCTGACTTCGGGTGCGCCGGGATTTTCCACTTTTGAACCAAACTCGAGTCCGCCGATTCTCTTCAATGCGCCCGCAATCCCGTCCGGGTTGCGGGTGAACTGGACCGCCGAGGCATCCGCCAGGTATTCCCGTTGCCGGCTCACCGCGGCTTTGATCAGGCCACCGAAAAAGGTACCGGCAAAGCCGATGACCATGAGCCCAATAGCCAACGCCAGTATTCCGCCCGCGCCTTTATCACTACTCCGCCCGCGCCTCGAATAAGAAGCGGAATACAAAATATAGTAGCCAATAATACCGATAATCAGGATGCCATTCAGCACGCCCATTAAGCGGATGTTGAGCCGCATATCGCCATTAAATATATGGCTGAACTCATGGGCAATGACGCCTTGCAGTTGATCACGACTTAAATGTTCGATCGTCCCCTGGGTCACCCCAATGACGGCATCGCGTGGCGAGAAACCAGCCGCAAAAGCATTAACACCCGGTTCCTCCGCGAGCAGATAAACGGGCGGTGCCGGGGTGCCGGAAGCGATGGCCATTTCCTCCACCACGTTCAACAGTTTGCGCTGATTCAGGTCTTTAGTATTTTGCGGGATCAATTGCCCACCCAGCGATTCAGCAACCACCTTGCCACCAGCCGATAAGGCCATGATCTTGTAGAGACTGCCCACCAGTACCACGACACCGACACCCGCACTGACAGCGGCAAATGTCTGCCAATCCATTTGCTGGAGTAATGCCCCGCCGTCTTGCATTTGTTCGCTATTGAAATAACCGAACACTACCATGACCAGCAGATTGGTCATGATGATTAAGCTGACCACAGCCAGCGTAAACAGGAAGACCAGCTGGAACGTGTTTTTACGGACACGGTCTTGTGATTCAAAGAAATTCATTTCGACCTTCAGAATAAACAGCAGTGACTAGAAGGAGACTTTTGGTGCAGCCTGTATGGCCGCACTGTCTTCAAATTCCAGCAAGGTCGCATCCTGCCCATGACCTAATCGTGCCGCAAAGAATACAGGAGGAAACGTCTGCTTATACGTATTATAGACCAT
>CAMYII010000029.1 GCA_947258385.1 Acidiferrobacterales bacterium | reverse complement strand
GCAATCAGTGAGCGCGCAGCCCCTGCAGGAGTGATAGACACCCTATGGGTGCCAAAGTAGTGTGCGGCCACTTGCCAGGGGGCGGCTAATGGGTGACCCGTCTAGCTGGAGAATATTGGCCGGCGTTAACGCCGTCCCCTCGAAGGTGATGGCGCCGGAATCCGGCTGAATCAGGCCATCGATCAGACGCAGCAGGGTGGACTTCCCGCAGCCGCTGGAGCCGATGAGCACCACGGTCTCGCCGGCCGGAACCTGAAGATCGGTCGGTGCCAGGGCCACTGTGTCGCCATAGCGTTTGGAAACTTGTGAGAGTACCAGCATCCAGGTAGTGTGTTGGATTTGCCAGTGGCACTCAAGGGATGTGTGTTTATATCGTGGGTTGCAATCACAATATTTACACCAATATATATAGAATACCGAACGTTAACGCGGCCGGTGCGTGGAGAATTTACTAAAGGTGTTTTTATGTGCGGAATTGCGGGAATTTGGGGAGACGACGACGAATCGAATGTACAACGTATGATCGAGGCCCAGCGCCACCGTGGACCGGATGGTCACGGGGTGCATGTCCATGTTAACCAAGGGGTACTGGGCCACACCCGGCTGGCCATCATGGACCCGGCCCAGGGTCAGCAACCGATTCATAATGAAAACCGCAGTGCGACGCTGGTGGCCAATGGCATGGTCTACAATCACCCCCAGTTGCGGCGACAACTTGGCGATGACCACGAGTTTTCCTCTGACAGCGATAGCGAAACCATTCTTCACGTATTTGAAGATCATGGCTTGGCGACACCGCGTTTGCTTGACGGTATGTTTGCCTTCGCTATCTCTTCGAACAATCGATTGATCCTGGCACGCGATCGCATCGGCATCAAGCCGTTGTATTATGCCCGGCAGGGTGCCGAGACGCTGTATTTTGCCTCGGAGCTCAAGGCGCTGACGCCACTGGCCGAGGATATCAAGGAGTTTCCGCCCGGTACCCTCTACGACTCTGAAAGCGGATTTCATACCTATTATCAGGTGCCCAACCAAATTCCGCTTGAGCTGGATTTTGCCGTACATATCCGCCGGGTGCGCGAGACTATCGAGGCCGCGGTGAAAAAACGGTTGTTGAGTGATGTGCCCTTAGGGGCGTTTCTCTCGGGCGGGCTCGACAGCAGTATCATTGCAGCGGTCGCACGAAAATACATGCCTGAGTTGCACACGTTCTCCGTGGGCATTGAAGGCTCGCGCGACCTGGAGGCGGCACGGCGCGTCGCGCAGCATATTGGCTCTACTCACCACGAGTATATCTATACCGCCGATGAGGTGGTCGAAAAACTACCCGAAATCATCTATCACCTGGAATCCTTCGACCAGGATCTGGTGCGCAGCGCCATCCCCACCTGGTTTTGTGCGCGCATGGCGGCAGACAAAGTGAAGGTCATCCTGACCGGTGAAGGTGCCGACGAACTATTCGCCGGCTACACCTATCACAAAGGAATTACCAATCACGAAGCGCTGCATAGTGAGCTGCGCCGCTCGGTGACCCGGCTGCACAATATCAACTTGCAGCGGGTGGATCGTATGACCATGCGCCACGCTATCGAGGCGCGCGTGCCGTTTCTGGATACCGATGTGATCGCCATGGCCCAGACCGTGCCGCCAAAATTAAAACTTAAGACCGGCGACAACGGCCAGCGTATCGAAAAATGGATCCTGCGCAAGGCGTTCGAGGATCTGCTGCCGCCCGAGATCGTGTGGCGCGACAAGGAGCAGTTTGATGAAGGCAGCGGCATGGTCGACCTGCTGCCGGCCGTGCTGGACCGCGCTGCGGCTGGTATTCATACCGAAGGCTATGCCGCACGCTTTACGGCGGATCGATTGCGTTCCAACGAAGAGTGTTTCTATCACCTTCTTCTCAGGGAGCAGTTCGACCGACCGGAGGCGGTGCTGGCCAATGTGGGCCGTTGGCAACTCGACTGATTTATCGTTGCGTTATCGCGATGGAAGTCGTTTTGAGGGTGTGTAGATCCGCTCGCGAATGCACTCATGTACCGGAAAAAATATGAAGATCTAATTCAGCGGAGATCGTAAAAAGGGCTCTGACCCCTTTTGTTGCCTTTTGTTGTTGCGGGTGGGGATTTTCTCGGGTGACATGGGGACCTCCTTTTTGTTGGAAAAGGTTTTTGCTTCCGACCCACAAAAAAGCGGCCCGCCTGCGTTACCCAGCAAATACCTCGCAGATCAGCCTACCCTTGGCTTTCTTTTTCGCCTTATACATCACGGTGTCTGCATATACCATAGCATTCTCTATGTCTGGAAGGGAATCTGAGAAAGAGACAACGCCTATGCTGATCCCGGCTACCCAGCCGCGCTCCTGCATCGCCGTGAGTAACCGTTTCTGAAGGCGAACTGAAAACAATCGCGCGTCTGAAGCGTTCATGCCTAGAAGGACAACAGCAAACTCGTCTCCACCAAGACGCCCCACCACATCGGTAGGGCGAGCCGAACCTGATAACGTGCTGCCCACAGTTTTGAGCACTCGGTCTCCTTCTGCATGTCCAAGTGAATCGTTTACCGCCTTAAGGTTGTCCACATCCAGGTATATAAATGTGATGGACTGGATCTGGCGGGCAGCGAGACTAAAGAGTAAACCCGCTTGCTCTTTAAAGCCACGTCGATTCTTTACTTGCGTCAGATCATCAATTCGGGCGAGCATTGCCTCGAATTGTAAACGTTCCTCATTGGTGAAGTCATGCATTAGGCCCAGCACATGCACTGACCCGTCTTTGGCAGTCAATATCGATGTCGAGATGGCGATCAAACGTTTTTCTCCGTCAGCACGCGTTATCTCCCAGCGTTCGAAGCAAAGATCGTTTCCTTCTCGCATACGTTGCATTCGTTCGCGTGCGCGCTCCTGAACCTCGGGATCGGGATAAACTGACTGGTACCATCCCAGCTTGTTGATTTCCTCCATAGTGTAGCCTGTGATCTCAGTCATCCGCTGATTCCACACAGTGAATTTCACAAAAGGGTAAGTTGACACATCATGACACACACAGACGCCTTCAGAAGCCCGTTCAATAACACCTTCACGGAAGGAATGGTCTTCACGCTGAGCTTGGATAATCTTTTGTTGTTGCGCCAGTTGATCCTCTAACGCTCGAATCTGCTGTTGAGCGGCCTCGAGTTGGGACTGGATCGTCGTGATTTCAGAGTGTTTCTGCTTCATAGCTCACTCCCCAACGTATCCACCGTTGCTGTCGGATCCTTCTTGTCGAATTTGGCACCCAACTCCATTTGGACAGACTAAGTTACGGGTTATAGGAATCTTGTATAAAAGTTCATGCCCTTTCCCCGCGTAAACAAGGGTTTTTAGGGAATTCTAGAATACCCTAGTGATATGATAGATCGATTGAGGACCGGTCGACAAGCGACCGGTCCTCGTGGTTTAAATGGCTAATGCACCGTCGCCACCGGGCCATAGTGCGCCCGTGGTTCTTCGATACCCAGGTCCTTAAAGTGGGCGTTGAGGTCTGCCGGGCTGGAGGGCGTTAATAGCTCGGGGACGGGAAGCTCCTTTTTGTTGGAAAAGGTTTTTTCTTCCGGCCCACAAAAAAGCGGCCCCAGGAAGACCCAGGGCCGCTTCGAGACACTCACACACCGAACGCAGAGCAAGGCGCAGCCGGCCACTCCCACCACAACCTGCCCCACGCCACTTCGAAAATCGCGATCACTTAACTAGAAACCACCGGAGAACTAATACGTCTAGTTTCGCCACCTCGCCAAAGCTGCCGGGCACGAATTAACACTTTACGCCAAACCGGTAGATCAGTTTTGGGTGGCTGAGTGTGATCGCCAGAATGGTTTTCCATAATCTGTCTTGCCAATACCACACACGCGTCACAAATATAGACCTTGGGGCCAGCCACCAACTTTGAAACTTCGGCCTCCTTCTTTCCACAAAACGAGCAACGCAGCTGCTTTCGCTTAAACATATCGCTTACCTCTACGGTCAAAAACGACGGAAAACGCCTCCTAGTACATAAAATTAGAGTTGCTACATCTGTCACATACCGATGCCATCACGTGCGAACTGGAGTTTACTGCATCCAGATCTTATGACAATCTAAAGGGAGACTGACAACTTACGTCAGGTAGAGGAGGAGCCGCTAATGAGGCGACGAAGCGCGTCGTTCACAGATTTGGCATTTGGAAAGGCCTTCGCGACGTCGGGATCAAGCAGAACGAGGTTGGTGCCACCCTTAAATCGCTCGGCGTATTTCCCCCGGATACCCTTAGAGAAGTCGTATTCGTCGCGCATATCGGAATTACTGGCCTTTTTCATAGTCTTTCCTTTCTCGCTTCGTCGCGAGTCGGGCGCTGATAATACGTATTGTATCACCCCGCTCGGAATGTGCCACCACCACCAAGCGCCCCAGTGCCGTCTCTCCCAGTAGAATAAAGCGATCCTCATTGTTGGAATGATCAGGATCAGCGACAGTCAGCGAGAGAGGATCGCCAAACGCCGTTGCCGCTTCTTCAAACGCCACGCCGTGCTTTTCAAGGTTCGAAGCCGCTTTTTCTTCGTCCCATGCAAACAGGAGCATCTATTATTATTCCGTTTTTGTATTATTCCGTTTTTGCAGTCTCGGTACTTACACAGCAACTAAATATGCTGTCTAACACACAAACCTTCGCCCAGTTTACCTTTTTCCTGTCTGTAGACAACCACTTTTCAGCCGTCGCCACTGCAACACCGGGGCGTACAAGGCACAATCGAGGACCGGCCGGGACGCGGCCGGTCCTCGTGGGTCAGCGGATTAATGCATGACACCTACCGCCGCCGGCCCGTAGTAGGCCCGTGGCTCTTCGATGCCGAGGTCCTTGAGATGGGTGTTGAGATCCGCCGGGCTCGGCGGGGTGAGGAGCTCGGGGACGGGGAGCTCGAAGGCGTTGGCGAGTTTTTCGAGGTTGTCGATGCTGACATGACGTTCACGGACGCCCTACACGGAAGTAGTAGTGTCGCGAGAGGGCAGGAGCCCGGAGCGACAGAACTAATGCCGCGGGTGCAGGGGTGAGGCGGAAAAAGGCGAACGTCCAGTGAACGTTCGCCCCGCTGAACGGGCGAACCACGGAAGGCGAGCCCCGGGCTTTCAAGCGGAGCGGGACGCGAGAGCGAAGAAAGCACAGGAGCGGCGCTCACCTGGCCCCGCTCGATCTGGCTGATGTAGGTGCGGTGTAAGCCAGCCAGCTCGGCCAGGACCTCTTGCGACCAGCCGCGGGTGAAGCGTAAAAAACGCATCTTTTGGGCAAGGGCCAGACGGGTGCGGGTGGGGATTTTCTCGGGTGACATGGGGACCTCCTTTTTATTGGAAAAGGTTTTTGCTTCCGGCCCACAAAAAAGCGGCCCCGGGAAGACCCAGGGCCGCTTTGACAGATCCGCGGTATACCAAAAAGTGCCAGGAATCTTTTTTCCTATACAATCTGACTCAAATGTTTCATATCAGCTGACAAAATGCTAAAAGAACAGACTTGAATATCCCTCTTAAATTTTCAAGTGGAAGTTCGTAATTCGTAATCACGGTCTTGTTTAAACATAGACCACAGCACGCGTACTAGGTGCCGCCCGAGTGCGCGGATAGCTTGATTGTGTGATTTGCCCTCGCGACGCTTTTTGTCGTAGTACGCTCGGGATTCCGGGACACAAGCCATGTGCCGTGCAATCGCAATCATCATTGCGCGCTTGGCACGTCGGTTGACTTGTTTGGATTGTTTACTGCCTTGCGTGTGACCTGAGCTGTTATCCAGATTGGCCATGCCCAGGTACAGCGCTAAGCTGGCCTCGCGAGCAAAGCGTTCCAAGGTGCCGATTTCGCCCGCCAGCTCCGCACGCGTGGTCTCGCCAAAGCCCGGCATCGAGCCAATGCGCGTGGCCAACTGGGATTGTCCCGATAGGGCGGCGATGCGCTGATTGAGGACCTTGATCTTTGCTAAAAGCTCGAGAATGCGCGACGCATCCTCAATGATCATGTCGCCGACCCAGGCCACCTCCTCGGCAAATTGGGCCTGTTTCTGCCAGCTCTGAATGATGTCGGCATACTTGCGCCCCACGCCCGGAATCCCCAGCAGCGTACGCCGGCGCAGCCGTGCAAGTTGTCGCAAGTCCTCACGGGCGGTGAGAAAACGTAAAAACCAGAGGTTATCCACGTCCCTGGTCATCGCTAACAGCCCAGGACAAACCGCCTGTAAGTCGCTCTGCAGCCGATTGAGGATGCCGACCTTCTCATCGACGAGTTGGCGGCGACGCCGCGTCAGGCGCTTGAGTTGGACGTTTTCCAGGGGCACCGGGGCCACTTCTTGCAGGACGTCCTTGGCCACCGGGAGGTGTTCTGAGAGCTGAAACAACTCCAGCATTTTGCGTGCATCGATCGGATCGGTCTTCGCCGCACCGGGGAAGATCTCCTTGTAGCGTGCCAGCTTGACGTTGTTGACATTGAACAGCTGGTAGCCCTTTACCAGCACCTGGCGATCCAGCGGTCGCGCCCAACCATTGTAGCCTTCCATTGCCACCGCCACCGGCGCACCTAAGCGCGCCTCGTGGGCCTCAATACGCTTAAAGAAGGTGCGAAATCCTTCCGCCGTATGCGTGATATCGAACTCCTCCAAAATCCCACCCACGGCATCGCCAATGGCAACACGGTGGCCGTGACAACCCACGTCCACCGCAACGCGTAACTGAGAAGATGAGGACATCGTAGGCTCCTTTCCCAATGAGACGACCATCGAATCATCCAGCGTCTCGTCTACACACAGAGCCACGATCACCAAGGACTGGCACCATCCCGTTTAGACGCACCGGATGATGCAGGATGACGGGGGCGGCATTTCAAGTCTGAGCGACGTCGAAATAGGTCTGCTGACCCCTAGAGCCACACCCCCGTCACAACCCAATGTTACACTACCAAAGACGTGGCCCACCACCTGCTAAAATCCGATGGTAGACCCCTTTATGACAGATCCGTTCGCTTCACTTAGGGTCGCCGGCTGAGCCGACGGGATGCGCCGTCACCGGCACCCACTGCAATGCTCTCGAAGCGTGCCGCCGGGAATGTTGATCTAAGTCAAGGCCCGCGCACCCTTTTTATGTTATGTGTTATAAATCATAGTATATTAGGTATTGCTGCTGTTGCGCGAGAACAAACGCATGCCGCACAGGCGGAAAGTACACACCAGCGTTAGGCAGCAAGGGGTCCTACCGGCCCCGCCGTGCAGGAAACGAAACTGCAGCGGGAGAAAACCGCACTGAGCCTTGCGTCCAGCCCGGGCGCGATGAAATAACAAAAAAATAATAAGGCTGCAAGACGCAGGAACGGCCTCACTACCGGTGTGATCACCGGGAGGCTAGGGATCGCTTTTCAGGGGGCATCCTATGATCGGCCGTGCGATGAGCATGCATTGCAATCGGCCAAGGAGCGGGCCTTCGATCAACCCTACCCAGGACGCCGACCGGCGCAACTGGATAGAGCACTTGCCAACTAATTTTCCCGATGGGGGTCGCCATATTCGCTCACACCGGCTTTCGCCTAGCAGGTGTCGCGGTAAGCGTGGCCGGCCCGCATCGCACCTTATACCAGGATCTATTTCACAGGGACGCGCTTTACCCATTCAGTCAAGGCACTAGGGGGTAATGTGATGAACGCGTACACAATCTCATGGAATACGACGGGAAAGGAGCTATTTAGGCTCCCGTTTTATGGGCTGATTGGCATCGTCTGGCTCGCTATGGCCCACTATGCCCTGGCCGCACCGGCCAATACCACTGAATTCACGGTCCAGCATGCGGATGACGCAATCCCCTCATTTCAGGCACGACTCTGGGGCGATGAGTGGCACAGCGGCATCGAGACAGTAAATGGCTACTCCGTCATTATGGGTGATGATGGTAATTGGTACTTTGCCACGATAGACCCTGCTACGGGTAACCTGACTTCATCCGGCCAGATCGCAGGTCCGGATGGTCCCATTGGCATTGACCCAGGCATTCGCCCCGAAGATCCGGGACTCTTGCCGCCACCGGGTGGTGGTATCCCGCTGCCCCCACCACCGGGCGTGGAGATCCACAAAGTGTTGGTGATCGTGGCCGACTTCAGCACATCCATCAGTTTCGGCGTCACCGAGGCGGAGTTCGAGCAACACTTTTTCAAGGGAGGTCACCCCACCGCACCACAAAGTGTGAAGCAGTACTGGGAGACGGTCTCCTACGGCAAAATATTGCTGGAACCGGCATTTGAAACATATAACCCACCACCGCCACCCGCTACCCACGATGGCATTGTGTTTGTCACCCTTGGCTATCCGAATCCCAACTGCAGCTCGGTATCGGGGCAAGGTACACGTTCCATAACCAAATGCCACTACCAGCTGGCACACGATGCCATCATGGCTGCAGACCCTGATGTCGATTATGCCTCCTTTGATGTTGATAGTAGCGGCCATATCAGTACTGACGAACTGCACATCTATGTCGTGATTCGTGGGGTGGATTTTTCATCGGGGGGGCCAATGATAGGCGGCCCTGTCGGGGGTACGGTTTCAGCGTGCGCGCCTCCCCCCGGTCCCATACCCCTCCCCCCACCACCCCAACCGCCTACCACCTGGGCGCACCAGGCCCATTTCCCCAGCCCATCATTTGGCGGTGCGCTGCCCATTTTTGCCCCCGTTGCTGATGGTGTCATTGTGGGGGAAGACACAACAACTAACCCCAATGGTGGCTACATGCAAATGGCTGAATGGCACTGTCCCTCTATACCTGGACACATGGCCACCATTGGCACATCGGCCCATGAGCTGGGCCATGACCTCAGGACCGGCCTGCCGGATCTCTATGACACCACCTGTCAGTTTTCTGCCGGTGAGGACACCTGCAAACTCTCCTGGGGGATCGGCGCCTGGGGTCTCATGGGTGTGGGTAACTGGAATGGCACAACCCCGGGAGACAGCCCGGCCTGGCCCTCGGCCTATAGCCGCTGGTGGTTGGGCTTGATCAATCCTGAACCGGTCAATATCCCCAAGACCGTCACCTTGTTACCCATCGACGTAGCCACGGGGTCCAACCGGGGGGTGTTTCTGGTGCCGGGCTACAACTTTACAAGCCATTGGGATAGCGGTGTAGCCGGACAGGGTGAGTTCTGGTTGCTGGAAAACCGGCAGCAGACAGGTTTCGACACCCACTTGCCCGGCGCCGGGATGCTGATCTGGCATATCGATGAGACGGTAGCCGGCCTGGAACCCAATGGCGATGAGGGCACGGCTCCACCGGGAAACAAGCGTTTGGTGGTGCTGGAGCAGGCCGATGGGGATTATGCCCTGGGATGCTACCCTGGGGGGCAGTGCAATAAGGGGGATCCCGGAGATCCCTGGCCCGGTCCATTAGCATTAACCGGTAATTTCAATGATACAACCACACCGGACAGCAAATATTATGGCCAGGCCGCAGGCAGCGGGCTAGCCATCAATAATATTCACTACTCCCCAACGGTTGGCGTAATACAGGCGGATATCATCGTCCCGGCACCGGACCTGGTGGTAACCAAGACCGGCTCACCGGATCCGGTGCTGGTGAACAACAACCTGACCTATGTGGTGAGCGTAACGAACAACAAACTTACCGCCACTGCCGACGCCACCGGGGTGGTGCTGACCGACACCCTGCCCAGCGGGGTGAGCTTTGTCTCGGCCACATCGAACTCGGGGCCTTGCAGTGAGTCCGGGGGCGTAGTGACCTGTAACCTGGGCACCATCCTACCGGGGAACACTGCCACGGTGATCATCGTCGTAACGGCCAATCTTCCTGCAGGACTGATCACCAATACGGCGCAAGTGACATTGAACGAAGCCGATGCAAATCCCGGCAACAACAGCGTTACAACGGACACCACAATCATCACCCCCGATCTGGTTGTAACCAAGACCGACTCGCCGGATCCCGTGCTGGTGAACAACAACCTGACCTATACGGTGACCGTGGAAAACATTGGTAGCGCCGATGCAACCGGGGTGGTGCTGACCGACACCCTGCCCAGCGGGGTGAGCTTTGTCTCGGCCAGTCCGAGCCAGGGCACCTGCAGCGAGTCTACAGGCGTAGTGACCTGCGACCTCGGTACCATCGCGCTGGGTGGTGGCCCTGTCGCGGTGACCATCGTCGTGACGCCTAACACGGCAGGAACCATCGATAACACCGCTGCCGCGGCCTTGAACGAAACGGACGCCGATGCGAGCAACAATACGATGACCGTGAGTACCCAAGTTAACCAGCCTGGCGGTGGCGGCGGTGGGGGTGGTGGCTGTTTCATCGCCACGGCGGCCTATGGCTCTTATCTCCACCCCCATGTCCAGGTTCTGCGGGGTTTCCGCGATCACTACCTGTTGCCGCATGCCCCGGGGCGGGCACTGGTCGGCTTCTACTACGAGGTATCGCCGCCTATTGCGGACGTGATTGCGGGGCATGAACCCTTAAGGACCGCAACCCGGTGGTTATTGACGCCCATTGTATACGCGCTGGCCTATCCCAAGGCGGCGTTATCGCTCTTGGCGTTCTTGGCCCTGGTGGGCGGTATGCGGCTGTCTCGTCGACGTGGCAAAGCGAATACCGTAACCGGGTAAACGGAAGAGATGAAGTAGTTGATATAGATCTACGGTAAACGATTTGCACGACCGGCAACACGGAACTGCCTGCGCAGCCGTGAGCGATCTTAGCAAATGGCCTTGGCTCCAGTGAATGGCTGTCCCGCCAAACGGGCTTGCCACGGATACCAAGCCCTGGGGTTTCCAACGGAAAAGGACGACGCGCATGGATGCGCTGGTCCCGTGGGCGCAGGATGCGCAGGAGAGACCAGGAAGGCGGGAACGACAACGCATTTTCTGGGCAAGCGCCAGGCGAGTACGGGTGGGGATTTTCTCGGGTGACATGGGGACCTCCTTCTTGTTTGAAAAGGTTTTTTCTTCCGGCCCATGTAGTATTTTTACTTGACTTTGACCCTTTTGATTTTACTCTGTCATTTTTTTAGACTATTCAAGTTCTTTTTGCTTTCGAAAAAACAGTGCGCCCAAACCGTAACCAATTAGACCCCATTGCAGCATGAACGTAATCCATGCAACGACTTCGTTCGGATTGTGAGGATCTTGGCTTACAAGCACGGCAGCAATACCTGGAATAATCTGGCACCGGGCGGCCAAGCTCACGCGCCGTCTGGATCCACTCTTCAATCACCTGCCGAACGTTGACCACCGCCTCCTCATAGGTTTCGCCATCGGCCATACAACCAGGCAACTCTGGCACCTCTACCACAAAGGACTGGTCTTCTTCGCTCCAGTAGATCACTAACTCATACTTAATCGACATCGCTTTTTCCCAAGCGGTACTTTAGTCTCCGCAAGCGAACGCCTGGATACCTCTAAGCCCATTTTAGATTGAGCTTTTTGTGTTTGTTGGCACAATCACGCAGGTACAGATTAATTAGATTCTGATAAGGGATACCTGTTTCCTCTGACATGCTCTTGAAATACTCGATGGTATCTTCATCCAGGCGGATCGTGATCTGCTTCTTTATTTTTGAAGCATAAGGGTTCTTGACGGATTTTGAAAAATCGTAGCTATCTCTCATGTCGAAAATCTCGGTATTGCTTCTGTTCTGACCGGTCTGCTCTACGGGCCGATATGATCCTAATTATCTCATCTTTCTCATAATAGGCATGACACACAACGACTAACCGCAATTTCGCGCTTAAACCAAGCAAAATGAACCGATCTTCAGCCTCAGAATGATCGGGGTCGGCAGTCAATCTGGCATTCTCATCGGAAAAGACGGTTTTCGCCTCTTCAAACGAAACCCCGTGTTTGTGCTGATTCGCACGATTCTTCCTCTCATCCCATGAGAATGTAAGACCTTCCATTACTACATTATAATTATATTATAATTATAGTCAACCCGCGGTGCCACAAAAGTCGCCATAGGCACCGAGGTGTTGGTAAGACATTGTTGCGGGGTGATAGGCCGAGGGAGGACCGGCCGGGACACGACCGGTCCTCGCGGGTCAACGGATTAATGCATCACGCCTACCGCCGCCGGGCCATGGTATGCCCGAGGCTCTTCGATGCCGAGGTCCTTGAAGTGGGCGTTGAGACCCGTCGAGCTGGGGGGTGTTAATAGCTCGGGGACGGGGAGCTCAAAGGCGTCGGCAAGTTTCTCTAAATTATCCACGCTGACATTCACTTGGCCCCTTTCGATCTGGCTGATGTAGGTTCTATGCAACCCCGCCAATTCAGCTAATACTTCCTGCGACCAGCCGCGGGTGAAGCGGAGGAAACGCATTTTCCGGGCCAGCGCCAGGCGGGTACGGGTGGGAATTTTTTCGGGTGACATGGGGTGACCGGCCGGGACGCGGCCGGTCCTCGTGGGGTGGTGGATTAGTGCATCACGCCTAGCGCTACCGGCCCGTAGTACGCCCGTGGCTCTTCGATGCCGAGGTCCTTGAGATGGGCGTTGAGATCCGCCGGGCTTGGCGGGGTGAGGAGCTCCGGGACGGGGAGCTCGAAGGCGTCGGCGAGTTTCTCTAAATTGTCCACGCTGACGTTGACCAGGCCACGTTCGATCTGGCTGAGCGGCGATCCTCCATGCGTTTGTTAGCTTTCATATGCTTCTTTATAGATTAGTTTGTAGGCAACCGAAAGCGCCGCAACCGTAAAAACATTACTAAGTATCAAGAGAAAACTCGAGATCACAAACGTATATGGAATCATGCTCACGAGATAGAAAGGGACGAGGAGAAACAAAGGAAAAACAACTACTACAAGAACCATCAACAATTGGTGGTGTCGTGTTAAGGTCCAAGCATAGTTAAAAGACACACCCTGGTCTATTGCGATCGCAGGAAACACGAGAGATAAACGACCAACAACCCATAGGATAAGGACAAAGGCCAATAGCCAACCGGCCGCTGGGATATTTGCTAAGGTCCATAAAGCCAGCGCGATAACCACCAAGGCGACTACGTGGAGAGCGAAGAATGTCTCTCTCTTTGTCCAGCGCAATATTCCCCATTCTGGTACTGCCTCCGGCCCGAGCAGAATTATCCTATGGGTGGTAACCGCAAAAACTGTTTGAACCATAACACCGATAACCTCTAGCACCGTCGAAGCTGCGAGTCCGGGATCTAACAGATCTGACGCATCGAGAAGCATGTATAAACCGAAAGGAATCGCAAGCGCCTTGAACAAATTGCCTTTATAGTGCCAGACATATCCTATTGCGCCAATTATGATTTCTTTAAATCCCATGGGCTATCGATTTGTAAGCTGACTACATGTAGACGGACTAAGTTACGGGTTGTAATACGGATCTAATATCAAAGTTTACTTCCTTCCTCCGCATAAACAAGGACTTTTCAGGGATTTCTAATACACTGTCCCGGTATAGGACCGGCCGGGACTCGGCCGGCCCTCGTGGTTCAAAGACTAATGCACCATCCCTACTGAAACCGGGCCATAGTACGCCCGCGGCTCTTCGATACCCAGATCCTTGAAATGCCCGGCAAGATCCGTGGGGCTGGGGGATGTCAAGAGCTCAGGGACGGGAAGCTCGAAGGTGTCAACAACAGCTTGAGTTGTCGTGATCTCATCAGTTTGAGATGTCCAGTTTTTGTCGGTCATTTAATTCACTGATTATCAGTCTGTTGCCGGCTCGG
>CAMYII010000028.1 GCA_947258385.1 Acidiferrobacterales bacterium | reverse complement strand
CCGCGTGGTCAAGGGCGAGCCCATCGCCCGGATCGGCTCCTCGGGCCGCTCCACCGGCCCGCACCTGCACTTCGAAGTGCGCCGAGACGGGCGCGCGGTGGATCCACAGCAGTATCTGCTCTGGGAATCGCGCAACACGCCACCCGTGGTCGCCAAAAAATAACACCGGAACCACCGCTCGACAGGTTTCCCTGAAGCGCGTATACACACAGGCATGAATGACGTGCCGCTGTCCCCGCGCGCCGAGCCATCGCTGGCGAGCAAAATCGCGGATAATCTCGCGCGCCTTCACGAGCGTATCGCGACCGCCGCCCAGCGGGCGGGCCGGGATCCCGCCACCATCCGCCTGATCGCGGTATCCAAATCCAAGCCAAAGGAGATGGTTCAGGCGGCGATTCGGGCCGGCCAGCGCGATTTCGGCGAGAGCACGCTTCAGGACGCCCACAGTAAGATCCCTTATTTCACAGACCCGGCCGTGAGCTGGCATTTCATCGGCCACCTGCAGTCCAACAAGGCCAAGCACATCCCCCGCTTGTTTGACTGGATCCATTCCGTGGACAGCCTTGCCCTGGCCGAGCGGCCCGACCGCCTGGGCCAGGCGCAAGCCGCCCGGCTGAAGGTGTTGCTGCAAGTCAACATCACCCGCGACCCGGCGAAATACGGGCTCGCGCCGGAGGCGGTCTTTGATACCGTGCAAGGCATACTCGCCGCGGAACCCGCCGGCATCCGCTTACGCGGCCTGATGGCCATCGGCCCGCCGCGGGCGCGCGAGCCCGAGTTGCGCGCGGCCTTCGCCCGTCTCAGGGCGTTGCGCGACGCCTGCGTTCAGCGCTTCGCGCTCGGTGAATTCACCGAGTTGTCCATGGGCATGAGCGCCGACTACCTCGCCGCGATCCGCGAGGGCGCCACCATGCTGCGGATAGGAACGGCGATCTTCGGCGAGCGCTGAGCCCGCCGGCTCAGGCGCGGGCCGAGACATAGGCCGCGGCGATGATCAGCGCCCCGCCCGCCCACTCCCACCAGTTCATCACTTCGTGGGTCAAGAGCTGCTGTGAGACCGCGCCGGCAACCAGCTCAAACAGCAGGATAACGGCGGAGCGGTGCACCGGCATGCGCGTTACGCCGTATTGCACCAGTACCGTCATGACCAGAATACCCCCGACGCCCAAGCCGAGCGCGCCTGCCAGCGTGGCGGGTCCGAGCACCGGCAGCGGCTGATGTTGCAACAGGATCAGGATCGCGGCCAGCACCGTCACACCGGTCCAGGTATAGCCCACTTTGGCGGCCAGGCTGACGGCCTGGCCCCGGCGCACCAATACATTGGAGGCGGCGAACGCCATGCCGGAGGTGAGTGCCAGCCAGTCCGCCGCCTCACGCGGCCACGGAAGTCCCCGCTCGGGATTCCACAACATCATCAGCGCGCCCACCATGGCCAGCAGCAAGGTGGCCAACGACAACCCGGAAATCCGCTCACCCAGGAACCACCAGCCCATCAGCACGGCCCACAGCGGCGACAGGTAAAACAGCAGCAGCACGCGCATGACATTGCCGTCAATGATAGCCAGTATGAATGCGATATTGGTCCACCCGGCGGTCAGGGCCAGCCCCCCGAGGATCCCCGGATAGGCGAGCCCCTCGCGCCAGCGTCGCGCGGTGACAGGCAGGCTGACGCCCAAGGCCGCGGCGTAGATCAACAGCGACACCCACAGACCGGAGAGTCCGGTGGCCTCCAGCAGGCGCATGGGGTACCAGATGACCCCCCACATGGCCGCCCCGAGCAGCAGCGTCGCCACCGGCGCAATGGCATGACTTTGATTGGAAGACACTTAAGCGATCCCGTATAATCCGCTGGTTTTTTGGCTCCAGATAATCAACCGCCACGTTACAGCATAGATGAATCCACGACTCGCGAGCCTGCAACCGTATCCGTTTCAAAAGCTTGCCGAGTTGACACGCGATGTGCCGGCGGTGCCCGGCAAGTCCTGTATCCGCTTATCGGTCGGCGAACCCCGGCATCCGGCACCACAGCTCGTGCTCGATGCGGTGCGCGCCGAGCTCCAGGGCCTGTCCAGTTATCCCACCACCCGGGGGACCGTGGCGTTGCGCGAGGCCATCGCCAGCTGGGCCCGCCGGCGCTTCAAGCTGGCGGCCCTGGATCCCGAACGCCAGGTGCTGCCGGCGTGCGGTACCCGCGAGGCATTGTATTCCATCGCCCAGGCGGTGGTTGACCCTGTGCGGGAGACCGCACCGGTCGTCATCATGCCCAATCCGTTTTACCAGATTTATGAAGGGGCGGCCCTGCTGGGCGGTGCGCAACCCTATTTTCTCAATACTACCAGGGAAACCGGCTACAAAATGGATTTCTCCCTGGTGCCCGCGGATATCTGGGCACGCACCCAGTTGGTGTATATCTGCACCCCGGGCAATCCGACGGGGGCGGTCACGGACCCGCAGGAGTTGGCGCGACTGATCGAGCTGGCCGAGCGCCATGATTTTGTCATCGCCTCCGATGAGTGTTATTCGGAGATTTATTTCGACGAGGCCTCGCCGCCGCCCGGTCTGCTGCAGGTCGCCCATGAGCTCGGGATCGAGGATTATCGCCGCTGCCTGGTGTTTCACAGCCTGTCAAAACGCTCCAACCTGCCCGGTCTGCGCTCGGGCTTTATTGCCGGGGACGCCGAGATCCTCGCCGACTATCTGCAATTCCGCACCTATGAAGGCTGCACGATGTCGTCAATTGCCCAGTCGGCGAGCATCGAGGCCTGGAACGACGAGACCCATGTGCGCGACAATCGCAACTACTACCGCGAGAAGTTCGACACCGCGCTGCAGATTCTGGACACGGTGTTGCCCGTGAGCAAACCCGATGCCGGGTTTTACCTGTGGCCGCGGACACCTATCGATGACGAGCGGTTTGCGCGCGAACTGCTTGCCCGGGAGAATGTGCTGGTGTTACCCGGACGTTATCTGTCACGTCAGGCCCACGGCGGCAACCCCGGCCATAACCATGTTCGCATGGCGCTGGTCGCCAGCGTCGAGGAATGCAAGGAAGCGGCGCTGCGTATACGCCGCTTCGTCGAATCGATTTGAAAAGGTTTTAACGGAGAGACGACCCAATGAGCAACATCCAGAGCATTATTGAACAAGCCTTTGAACGCCGCGCCGACATCACGCCGCGCAGCGTGGAGACCCATGTCAAAGACGCGGTCCTGGAGGCCATCGATCTGCTGGACACGGGACAGGCGCGGGTGGCCGAAAAAAAACAGGGGCTATGGGTGGTCAACGAGTGGTTGAAGAAAGCCGTATTGCTGTTCTTCCGCATCGAGGACAACGTGTTCATCAAGGGCGGTTATACCAACTACTACGACAAAGTGCCTTCAAAGTTCGCCGATTATAACTCGCGCAGCTTCCGCGAAGGCGGCTTCCGGGTGGTGCCCCCGGCCTCCGTGCGCCGTGGCAGCTATGTGGCCCCGAGCGTCGTGTTGATGCCAAGCTACGTCAATATCGGGGGTTATGTCGATGAGGGCACCATGGTGGACACCTGGGCAACGGTGGGCTCCTGCGCCCAGATCGGCAAGAACGTGCACCTGTCCGGGGGTGTTGGCATCGGTGGCGTCCTGGAGCCCATCCAGGCCGCGCCCACGGTCATCGAGGACAACTGCTTCATCGGGGCGCGTTCCGAGGTTGTCGAGGGCGTTATCGTCGAACAGGGCTCGGTACTCTCCATGGGCGTGTACATCGGCCAGAGCACCAAGATCCTGGATCGCGCCACCGGTGAGGTCCTATACGGCCGCGTTCCCGCGGGCTCTGTGGTCGTGCCGGGAAACCTCCCTGCCAAGGACGGCAGCTACAGCCTGTACTGCGCCGTCATCGTCAAGAAAGTCGATGAGAAGACCCGCAGCAAGGTCGGCATCAATGAATTGTTAAGGGATATATAATCTTAGTTTCAAGTAGCAAGTGACAAGTGGCAAGTGGCAAGTGGCAAGTGGCAAGTGGCAAGTGGCAAGAAAAGCACCAGTTAAAGTGCTTCACATGCCGACTTATTTTCTTTCTTGTTACTTGCTACTTGTAACTTGCAACTGATTATTACTTGCTACTTGTATCTTGTAACTTGCAACTGTTTCTTATGACCGACAAAACACTCGAACTGGCAATGGAGTTGATCGGCCGGCCCTCGGTCACGCCGCACGATCACGGCTGCCAGGATTTACTCATCGCCCGCCTGCAGGCGCTCGGTTTCACCGTCGAGCGCCTGCGTTTTGGGGAGGTGGACAATTTCTGGGCGCAGCGCGGGAACGGCAAGCCGCTGGTGGTATTTGCCGGTCATACCGATGTCGTGCCCCCCGGTCCGCTGGAGAGTTGGGAGACCGATCCCTTTAAGGCCGTCGTGCGCAGCGGGCATCTCTGCGGCCGCGGTGCCGCCGACATGAAGTCCTCGCTGGCCGCGTTTGTCACTGCGATTGAAGACTTTGTCGGCCGCCGTTCCCAAATTAAGGGCGCCATCGGCGTGCTGATCACCTCGGACGAAGAAGGCGCGGCCGTCAACGGCACGGTCAAGGTGGTCGAATGGCTGGCCGCGCGCGATATCAAGATCGACTACTGTATCGTTGGCGAACCGTCCTCGAGTCGAGCCCTGGGCGATGTCATCAAAAACGGCCGCCGAGGCAGTCTCGGCGGTCTGCTCACCGTCAAAGGGGTACAAGGCCATGTGGCCTACCCGCAGCTGGCGCAAAACCCGATTCATCGCGCCCTGCCCGCCTTGACTAAACTGACCGGCATGCAATGGGATGAGGGAAACGCCCACTTTCCGGCCACCAGTTTTCAGATATCAAACATCAGCGCCGGCACCGGCGCCGATAATGTCATCCCGGGTGAGTTGCAGCTTAAATTCAATTTCCGTTTTTCAACGGCCGTCACCGAAGCGGCGCTGCGCCAACGCGTCGAGGCGGTACTGCGACAGCACCATCTTGACTTTGAGATCGGTTGGAACCTCTCGGGACAACCGTTTCTGACCGCCGAGGGAGCGCTGGTGGATGCCGTGCGTGCCGCGATCCACCAGGAGCTCGGCGTCGATGCCGGGCTCTCTACCGCTGGAGGCACCTCCGATGGGCGCTTCATCGCTCCAAGCGGCGCACAGGTGGTGGAGCTCGGTCCGTTGAACGCCACGATCCATCAGGCCAATGAATGCATCGAGGCCAATGACCCGGCCCGCCTGTCACGCGTTTATGGGAGGATCCTGGAGACCCTGCTGCGCTGAGGCATCCCTTTCTTTATATTTTTAATCAGTTAGTTATAGATTTGTTATAATCTAGATTATAGATTGCTTATCGGCCGCGGACGGCCCATCAGGGCGTAACGACCCACTATACTAGGACTAGGCTGATCAAAGCCTGGCGTGAAATATAAGCCAACCGTAACCCATGCATGAGATGAAGGTTCCAGAATGATAAAAGGGGGCGTGCTCACCAAGGACTGGTTTTACTTGCTGGTAATCACGTTGCTGTTCCTGGCCGCATTCTATAACCGCCTGCCGCTGCTGGAACGCCTGGAGTACTTGGCCTACGACAATGGCGTCAGGATGACCTACCGCCCGGCCAACGGCGCCACCACGAAAATCGCCATTGTCGCCATCGATGATTACAGTATCGAGAAAATCGGCCGCTGGCCCCTGCCGCGCAATACCCTGGCCGACGTGATCGCCTGGCTTTCCCGTGCCCGCGCCAAGGCCATTGGCGTCGGATTTCCGCTCGATGAGCCGCAGACAGACCCCGGCCTGGCCCACATCCGCAAGCTCCAGAAGTACGTGAAGACCGCCGGCTTTCCGCGCCAGGCCGCGAGCAAGGTCAAACAGCTCCGGCGCCTGCTCGCCAGGGCGGAAAGAGATCTCGATAATGACACCAAGCTGGCGCGCACCCTGCCCAAGGTGCGCAACATCTATCTGCCGATGTATTTCCGCCTGGGCACACCCGCAGACAAACCGCCCGCCGCCTTACCGCGCTTCGTGAAGGTCAATCGCCTGACGAAAATCTCAGGCAAGAAAAAAGGAAAACCAGACAAACCCGCAAAGCCCTTCGCCACGCGCACCGCCGGCGTGAGCTACCCGCTGCCGGCATTCGGTAAGAGCACCAATGGCGTCGGCCACCTCAATTTCCTCTCCGGCAAAGACGGGGGGGTGCGCACCGAACCCCTGATGCTGGAATATCACGGAGATTATTATCCCTCGCTGGCGCTGCTATTGGCCGCCCGCAGCCTGAATCTCGGCGCGAGCCGGATCAAGGTGGAGCCCGGCGTGGGCGTGAGGCTGGGCAAGTTGCGCATCGGCACGGATTCGGAGATGGCGATGTACAACGGCTTTTATCGCGCGAAAGGCGATGAGCAACCGTTCGCCACCTACTCGTTCGATGACGTGCAAAACCGCAAGGTGCCCGCCTCGGCGTTCAGAAACAAGATCGTATTGATCGGCGCGACCGCCGCGGGCGTCAATCCGCCCGTTCCCACGCCGGCCTCGCCCACCACGCACACAGCCGAACGGCTCGCCAATACCGTCGCGAGCATTCTCAATCAGGACTTTTACCTCCGTCCCAATTGGGCGCCGTTCCTTGAATTCTTGTTGTTCGCCGGGGTGATGCTGTATTTCATTTACATGGTACCCGGCATGGGCACGGGGTTCGCGACCTTCCTGTCGCTCATGTTATTCATGGCCTTGTTGGGCACGGGCCACTACTTGATGATCAGCGAAAGGGTCTGGATCAAGACCGTCTCCCCCGCCCTGCTGCTTGCGCTCGGGCAGCTGTTCGTCACCACCCGAAGCCTGATCGCGACGGCCCGCCACAAACGGCTGGCCGAAACCGATACCGCCCATTCCAACCGCATGCTGGGTCTGTCATTTCAGGCCCAAGGGCAACTGGATATGGCGATGGACAAATTCCGCAAGTTGCCCGTTGACAAGTCGGTGCTGGAGCTGATCTACAATCTGGCGTTGGACTATGAGCGCAAACGCCAGTTTGGCAAGGCCGCGGCCGCCTATGACTATATCCTCGAGCACGACAGGCGCTTCAGAGACGTCAAGCAGCGTAAACAGCGTGCCTGGAAGGCGGATGACACGCTGATCATCGGCAAAGGGGGGTTGAGCGCCGGCGGCACGATGATCGTGAGCGGCATGGACCAGAAGCCGACACTGGGTCGCTATCAAGTGGAACGGGAGTTGGGTAAAGGCGCCATGGGCACGGTTTACCTCGGGCGCGATCCCAAGATCAATCGGGTGGTGGCCATCAAGACCTTGGCCCTGTCCGAGGAATTCGAAGAAAACGAAGTGCAAGGTGTCAAGGAAAGGTTCTTCCGGGAGGCGGAAACGGCAGGACGCTTGAGTCACCCGAATATCGTGACCATTTATGATGCCGGTGAGGAACATGATCTGGCGTATATCGCCATGGAGTACCTCCAGGGCAAGGACCTGACGCACTTTATCGAACCCGATGAATTCCTGCCCACTGACTGGGTGCTCGATATCGGTGCCCGCGTTGCCGATGCCCTGGACTATGCCCATAAGCAAGACGTCGTGCACCGAGACATCAAACCCGCCAATATTATGTACAATGAGGAGGATGACACGGTCAAAGTGACAGACTTCGGGATCGCGCGCATCGTCGCCTCCAACCGTACAAAGACCGGGGTTATACTCGGCACACCGTCGTATATGTCGCCTGAACAGTTGGCCGGCAAGCGCGTGGACGGACGCTCGGATCTGTTCTCCCTGGGTGTGACGCTGTATGAGTTGTTGGCGGGTGAGCAGCCCTTTACCGGGGATTCGATGGCGGCGCTGATGTATGAGATTACCAACAAAAGACAGAAGGACATCTCCCAGATTCGCGACGACCTGCCTGCCTGCGCCAAGACCATCGTCGACAAGGCCCTACAAAAAGAACCGAAAAAGCGTTTCCAAAGCGGGGAAGAATTCAAACAGGCGATTGAGAAGTGCCTGGAGAAACTCTAAATTGAGACTAAAAGGATGCCATTGACATGAACGACCTAGAAATGGCGGCAATAACCGATCCGGGCGTGGTTCGCAGCAATAACGAAGACTGTGTTTCCACCGACCTGAAGAACGGCATTGCGGTGCTGGCCGACGGCATGGGCGGGCATAAGGCCGGCGAAGTCGCGAGCAATATGGCCATTGAAGTCATTAGCAGGCATTTGACAGATTTCCTGACAAAGCGCTCAGGTGCAGAAGCCGGACAGGTCTTGGAGCCAAAATTCCTTAGAGAGGCCATTCAATTAGCGAATACGGCCATTTACGAGGTATCGAAGTCGCGGCCCGACTGCGCCGGCATGGGTTCGACCGTTGCGGTGGCCTTTTTTTATGGTGACATAATTTGCGTAGGCCATGTCGGGGATTCAAGGGTATACCGTTTGCGGGGCAACGAACTGGCTCAGTTGACAGAAGACCATTCGGTCGTGCAAGAATTATTGAGCCGTGGGCTGATTACACAGGAGGAGGCGCAAACGGCGTATAATAAAAACCTCGTGACACGTGCCTTGGGTATCGAGGACAGCGTGAACCCGGATGTCCGGGAAAGGGTATTTCGGGAGTCGGATCTCTACCTGCTCTGTTCTGATGGACTCAACGACGTATTAAGCGATGAGATGATCGGAACATTGTTGTTGAAGTACGGGAACGACCTCGGCATGGCGGCAAATCGCATGGTCCAGGAGGTAAACAGCCGCGGCGGGCCTGATAATGTGTCGGTGATTCTGATCCGGACCGGCAAGGAATTTGAACGGAGAACTCAGTGATAGTGCAGGGATTATTCAATCTAACTCGCAATAAAGCCAGTCGCAACGAAGTTACCGCGTCAACAGTTCATTTGAGACGCACCGCGGGGAAAGGAAATCATGGCTAAGTTGGTTATGAAATTCAAAGGTCAGATCATCGACCATATCGAGCTCACACAGGGCGATATGAAAATCGGTCGCAGAGCAAGCTGTGACATTTTTCTCGACAACCTCGCCATCAGCGGTGAGCATGCCAACCTGTTTACGATTGGCGAGGATTCTTTCGTCCAGGATCTGAACAGCACTAACGGGACCTATGTCAACAACAAAAAAATAACCAAACACCATCTGCAAAGCGGTGACGAGATCACGATCGGAAAACACACCTTTGTGTATTTCGCCGATGACGACGCACAGCCGCCGAAAACGGAGGATTTTGCCAAGACGGTCATTATCGATCCGAACTCGAGCAATCCGGAACTCGCGGCGACCAAGCTGGACTCACTGGCCGACACGATTGCCATGGCGCCCAAAAAAGACAAAGACACCCGCCAGGGTGCGATTTTTGTGCTGAGCGGCGCCAACAGCGGCAAGCGCATCGAGCTGACCAAGACCGTTACCAATCTCGGGAAAACCGGCAAGGTGACCGGGACGATCAAGCGCGAACACGACGGTTACACGCTAGGCCCCAGCAACGCAATGGACCCGCCGAAGCTCAATGGGCGACCGCTCAGGGAGAATGAAGAGGTCCCGCTGAAAAACGGCGATATCATTGAGGTCGCGGGCACGCGGCTGCAGTTTTACCTGAAGTAAAATCCGCGAAAAAGGATTACTGCTGCAGATGCTGCAGCGCCTCGTCGAGCCGCTTGACCGCTAATACGGTCATGTCGACCAGGGCCTTTTTCGGCTTATTGGCATAGGGAATCAGCGCGCGCTTGAAACCGAGCTTGGCGGCCTCGCGTATCCGCTCCTGCCCGCGTTGAACGGGCCGGATCTCGCCCCCCAGCCCGACCTCGCCGAACACCACCAGATCCTTGCCAAGCGGTTTGTTGCGCAGACTGGAGACGGCGGCCGCCAGCAACGCCAGGTCGGATGCGGTCTCAGCGATCTTTATGCCCCCTGCCACGTTGATAAAGACATCCTGTGCGGTGGTTGCGATGCCGGTATGCCGGTGCAACACGGCCAGCAACATCGCCAGGCGGTTGGCGTCAAGGCCGACACAGACGCGCCGCGGATTGCCCAGATGGCTTTCGTCAACCAGCGCCTGGACTTCGACCAGCAGCGGCCGTGTGCCCTCCTGGGTGGCCAATACCACGCTCCCGGGCACATCTTCGCCCTGGCGGCTCATAAACATCGCCGAGGGATTGCCGACTTCGCGCAGTCCCGCCTCGGTCATGACGAACACACCGATCTCATTGACCGCGCCGAATCGATTCTTGACTGCTCGGACAATGCGGAACCGGCTGGTCGTATCGCCTTCAAAATACAGCACGGTATCCACCATGTGCTCCAATACGCGTGGACCGGCCAGCGCCCCTTCTTTCGTGACGTGGCCGACCAAAAACAGACCGGTACCGTTATGTTTGGCGAAATTGACCAGTTGCGCCGCGGATTCGCGCACCTGGGCAACACTGCCTGGGGCCGAGCGCAGCAGATCGGTGAATACCGTCTGGATGGAATCGATCACCATCACTTGTGGCTGTTCTTGTCCGGCGCACTCGAGAATCCGCCCGAGCCGGGTCTCCGCCAGCAAGCGCAGGTTGGCGCTAATCGGCCCGAGGCGCTGCGCACGCAGCGCCACCTGCTGAATCGATTCCTCCCCGGTCACATAGAGCACCGCGGCACGCTCGTTCAGCGCGTTCAACGCCTGCAACAATAATGTCGATTTGCCGATACCCGGATCGCCGCCGAGCAACACCACCGAGCCGACGACCAGCCCCCCGCCAAGCACCCTGTCGAGCTCGGACATGCCGCTGGCAATACGGATAGTGTCTTCAGCGGCTATCGCATCGAGTGACTGTACCGCGGAGGCCGGCGCCAGGGCGCGAGACTGCGGATCGCATGCCCCGGTGTACACGGATTCGGTCAGGCTGTTCCAGGCCTCGCACGAGGGGCACTGTCCGACCCACTTTGAGGTCTCGGCGCCACATTGGCTGCAGCTGAACACAGTCTTCAGCCTTGCCACGGTTGGATCTCCTTCGCCGGCGTCTCGACGCGCGGGACACGGGCTGTGACATTGCATAAAAGCTGATAGGCGATGGTCCCTGCCAATCCTGCCACATCCTCGACCGGCAAACCCTGCCCCCACAACACGACCGGGTCGCCGACCCTGGCCTCGGGGTGCTGGCGCGGGCGCTCGACCGGCACATCGGCCAAGCGCTGGAATCCATGAACCGCAATCCGCTGCCGGACGGGGAGGAAGGCGAACTTGCGGCCTGGTGTGATGATCCGGTGATGTTCCTCGGGTACTGGAACAACCCGCAAGCGACCGCCGCTAAGATTACCGCTAACTGGTTTCGCACCGGCGACGTCGGCTACCGCGATGCCGACGGCTTCCTGTGGTTCGTCGGGCGCAAGGACGATGTCATCACCAGCGCCGGTTATCGCATCGGCCCCGGTGAGATCGAGGATTCATTGTTGAAGCATCCCGCCGTGCTGCAGGCGGCGGTAATCGGCAGGCCGGATCCACTGCGCGGCGAAATCGTAAAGGCTTTCGTTGTGCTGACCGATGGTTACGCGGCGTCTTCCGAGCTCGCCGGCGAGATTCAGCAGTCGGTGCGCCGGAGGCTGTCGGCGCACGAGTACCCGCGCGAAGTCGAATTCATCGACAGCCTGCCGATGACCACCACCGGCAAGGTACGGCGCATCGACCTGCGCGCTCGCGAGCAGAAAAGCTGAGCTCTCGCGGTGATTAGCGCCCGCATCGATGGCGGTTCGATTGATGATCATAGTCCGGCGTTAAATCAATAAGCAGGTCGTTATAACCGGTCCGGCCACTCGAAGTCGTCGTCCTCCGCATCTTCGCGTTCC
>CAMYII010000027.1 GCA_947258385.1 Acidiferrobacterales bacterium | reverse complement strand
CGACTTCAAGTTACCCAGCGGAGGAGCCGGATGCGGGAAAGCCGCACGTCCGGATCTGTGAGGGGGGCGTCGGGTGACCGGCGCCTCTACTCGACTATTATTAGCTAATTCTCGATGGGCTCCACTCATGGCCAACCGGTCAGGACCGGGACCCAGGCCCACGACAAGTTTCTGATTCTCCGGGAAGAGCTGGAGGTGAGTGGGGCCTTACCGACACCCTCCCAGGCCACGGGCTAGTCGCTTCGGGCTCCTTCCCTCTCGCGACACTACTACTTTCCTGTAGGGCGTCCATGGCCGGCGAGGCCAGACAGATATTGGCACCCCAAGGGCATTTCACCACAGGCACTAGGATTTCCAATCCGTCGCTTCACGTTGTGCAGAGCAAAAAACTCGCCCACGCCTTCGGCCTGACTGTCGCTCAGCTATTATCATATCCGAAGTCCACGCCGGAGGAACGTCTTCTTACTGCCGTGCTCGCATCGGACGATGATTCGGGTGAAACATGAGCACGTCGATGGGTGTTATTGTAGGCAATGTGTCACATTTTTCTATGCATCGAATTGAGGTGATTAAAAGAAAGAATTGGACCACAGAAAAAATTAGAATTTTATTAAGATACACACAAATCCGAATTTTGTGCTTTACCGTCGATGCCTTGTCTGGAAGCCTTATTAGGCTTAATCAGAGGGGGCCGATTCATCATGTCAGGGCTCAGTGACTATATCGTGTATGTCGATGAATGGCAGGGCTCTTTCAGCGCGAATTTCTTTAATTTTCCAACCCAACGGCGTAGTCGTTTTCTTCGACTGCTTCAATGAGCCGCAACCGTGTCATCCCGCTCATGCATTCCACATGATACCCCTCAGACCACGAAAGCAATTTCTGGATCTCTTCACGGCGCACTTCGGCATCTTCACCAAACAAAAGAATGACTAAATAGGGTTTGTGGCAACCGGTGAAATGTTGGATGCGCACGCGCGAATCCGTCAATTCCCTGACTCGAGAAGGGAGGCCTCCATTTGCATCGATTTCCACCTGTGGGCACGCGACCAGCTCAAATCGCGAGGGCAGTCTTCCATAGTTCCGCTGCCAGCGGTCGAGAACCGCAGAGGCGAAGCCGGGGAGGCCGACCACGCTCCAGCCCGCGATATAAGGCGGTAGTCCAATGATTTCCAACTGCTCCGAAGTCGATTCCATTTGTCCGCTCCTGCGCTAATCCAGCCTGCCAAACGTTAAGTTGAGTCTACATTAATTTTTTTCAAATTTGATGTTATTTAGAAAATAATTATTTTATACTAGATAATTAGTGGATCTTTAGGTAATTTATACTAGTTTTATCGATTTTTGGAGGAATTTAATTCATGGATGCCACAGACAAGAAAATTCTGAATCTCCTTCAAACGGATGCCAGCCTGACCGTTAAACAAATTGCTCAGCAGATACCCCTGTCCGCGACGCCGTGTTGGAAGCGTATTCAAAAACTGGAAGAGAAGGGCTTTATTCGAGCCAGGGTTGTGCTGCTGGATCCCAAAAAGGTCAACGCCAATGTTACGGTGTTCGTGGCGATCAAGACTGACCAACACACCAGGCAGTGGATAGAGCGCTTTAACAAGGAGGTCGATAAACTGCCGGAGGTCATGGAGATCTATCGAATGAGCGGAGAAATAGACTATCTGCTACGTGTTGCGGTCAGTAGTATTGAGGCCTATGACCAGTTTTATAAAAAGTTTATTGACCGGGTCGAGCTATCAAATGTCACATCCAGTTTTGCCATGGAACAGATAAAGTACACCACTGCTCTGCCTATAAGCGTGGATGTTTAAAGAGAACAAGAGGGTCAGGCGCACAAAAAAATCCTAATTCTCCGGGAAGAGCTTGAGGTGAGTGGGTCCTTGCCGACGCCCTCCCAAGCCACGGCCGGCGCGGTATAAGGGACGGAGGAATGTGTGCCACGAACACAGACACAAAGTCTGTGGAGCTGTATTGAAGATGGCAGTCTGGCCTTCCGGAGTCTGCCTGCAGGGGTCGGCTTCAAACCGCCCAGTGCTGCTACGTTCGAAAGACGTGGTGGTGAGCGACTGAGGGAAAGGCGTTTATTAATAGAACGTCAGGTGGGTACCGGGAAGATGAGCGCGAGCGAACCGCTCCCACGGGATAAGGGCACGCCACAGGGCGGTGTGATCAGCCCCTTGCTGATGAACCTGTTCATGCATTACGCCTTTGATCAATGGATGCAAAGAACCCACCCGCACTGTCCGTTTGCACGCTATGCGGATGATGCGGTGGTACATTGTCACCATCAAGCAGAAGCGGAGCGGTTATTGATGGAAATCAGGAACCGTCTGCAAGACTGCCTGCTGACAATGCATCATGATAAATCCAGAGTGGTTTACTGCAAGGACAGCAACCGGTCGCTGCCCTATCCGCAGACGCAATTCACGTTTCTGGGTTTCACGTTCAGGCCGCGCGTGGCGGTAAACCCTGCGGGCAAGCGGTTCACAAGCTTCTTGCCAGCGGTCAGCGTGGAAGCCATGAAACGCATGCGTCAGACCATTAAAGGGTGGAACCTGAATCGGCAGACGTTTGCGACACTGGAAAGGCTCGCACATCAGTACGACCCGATACTGCGTGGCTGGTGGAACTATTATGGCTGTTTTTACAAAACCGAGATGCGAGCGTTGATGGACTACTTCAATCAACGGTTGGTGACTTGGGCTCGCCGGAAGCACAAGAAACTCAAGGGCCACAAACGGCGGAGATTTCAATGGTTAAGACGAGTGGCGAAAGCACGGCCGCGACTATTTTTCCATTGGTAGATGCTTGGAAATAACGACCGGATAATGGGAGCCGTATGATGCGAGAGTATCACGTACGGTTCTGCGAGAGGCTGGTGGTGAAATTCCTCTGGTCTACTCACCTAAATTGTAACCAGCTCAGTATTTAGTTAGCAAATAGTCCCTCCGTTCAACTCTCCGGCTCCAGAAGTCCTGGCCCTGGAAATCGTCGAAGACCTAGTGGCCAGAAATGAAGGGGTTTCCTGCGCGGCTACCTGGGTTACGAGGAATTATTTCTAAATATAAGCAGGTTCGTATTAATAAGGTAAATTGTTGTCTGCCTCCGGTTAATACGAATTAATCTTGAAAAGATAATGATTTCCGTGTGAACCACAAAAAATAAGCCCGCCAATGGCGAGCTTACTGTTTTTATATCACCGGGGAATCAGACGATAGCGGTATTAAAGTAGTAACCGGTAATTCCGCAGGTCGCGGCAGCAACGATACCGATGATGCTAAGGAAACGATTTTTGGGGGTTGCCAGGGTCAAACCCATCAGCGCCAAAAAGAACGATACCAGGGGAAACATGGTCGGGCTGATCAGCAGCGCACCAGGTGCGGCGGCAATGGAAAGCATGCCCAACAAGCGGCCACTGTTATCACTATTCTGTGTGCTTACAGCTTCATTACTCACAGACTTCTCCTCAATTGTGTAATAGATTGGTGTGTTTGTTGTAGTCGATATAGCGCCGCACACTATGCGGATCTCGCAATAATAGCGCAATAATAGGAGACAGGCCACGGTTTCGTGATAGAAGGCTTAAACGTCGGTTAAAACGCGCAAACGAATACTTATAAAACCGTAAAACCGGGGTCAGATACCAGTTTTTAGTAATATTAGAAGAAACTGTGACCTGACCTCTATTCTTCCTATTCTCACCTAAGCCAGCTTGTCAGCGGCCACGTGATAATTGGGGTCTTCCATCACGTTAACTTCTACCAGATCACCGGCCTTGGTCAGTAGTCGCCGGCACTCGGCGCTTAAATGACGCAGGTGCAGTTTCTTACCTAGTTTAATGTAACGGTCGGCCAGGGTATCAATGGCCTCAATGGCCGAGTGGTCGGCCACACGGGAATTCTGAAATTCAATAATGACATCATCGGGGTCGTTTTCGGGCTTGAACAGCTCCAGAAAACTTTTTACCGAGCCGAAAAACAAGGGGCCGGAAAGCTCATACACACGTGAGCCTTTGTCGTCATCATAACCGGTAATATGAATATGCCTGGCATGTTCCCAGGCAAAGGCCAGCGCCGCGACAATCACTCCGACGACCACGGCAATGGCGAGGTCGGTGGCAACCGTGACGGCGGATACCAGTATCAAGACAAAGGCATCGGTACGCGGAATCTTTTTAATAATGCGCAGGCTCGACCACTCAAAGGTGCCCAGCACCACGACAAACATCACACCCACCAGCGCCGCCATCGGGATGTCCTTAATCAGGTCAGAGGCAAACAGGATAAAGCTCAGCAGGAACAGGGCCGCGGCAATGGCCGACAGTCGCTTGCGGCCACCGGAGTTAATGTTAATCATGCTCTGGCCAATCATGGCGCAACCACCCATACCACCGAACAGCCCAGTGACCGTATTGGCAATACCCTGACCCACACACTCACGATTACCACGGCCACGGGTATTGGTGACTTCGTCAATCAGGCTCAGTGTGAGTAGTGATT
Organism: Acidiferrobacterales bacterium; assembly: GCA_947258385.1. Lineage (GTDB taxonomy): Bacteria > Pseudomonadota > Gammaproteobacteria > Acidiferrobacterales > SZUA-150 > CAMYII01. The sequence continues at coordinate 7,682 of CAMYII010000027.1, read as the reverse complement.
CAATCAGGCCGATGGCCGCCAGTATGACGGCATAGGGCAGAATGATCATGAAGGTACCCATGCTGAAGGGCACAGCCGGTAGATGAAAACTGGGCAAACCGCCTTTAATATCGGCCAGATCACCCACCACGGTGGTGTCGATATTAAAGCCGATAACCAGGCCCGATACCACCAGGATGGCCGCCAGTGAGGCCGGGAAGGCGCTGGTGAATTTGGGCAGGAAGTGGATGATCGCCATAGTTAAAATGATAAAACCGGAAAACACCCACAGCGCCTGGCCCGACATCCATTCATGGCCCCCACCGGGCAGCTTCACTTGAAACTGCTGAAGCTGCGCTAGAAAAATCACAATGGCCAGGCCGTTAACAAAGCCCAGCATGACCGGGTGCGGCACAATGCGAATGAATTTACCCAGGCGGGCCACCCCGGCCAGAATCTGGAGTAGGCCGGCGAGCACCACGGCCGCGAACAGGTACTCCACCCCATGATCGGCCACCAGCGACACCATCACCACCGCCATGGCCCCGGTGGCACCGGAGATCATGCCCGGACGACCGCCAAAAATGGCCGCCAGCAGCCCGACCATAAAGGCGGCATACAGACCTACCAGCGGTTCCACCCCGGCGACAAAGGCAAAGGCCACCGCCTCTGGCACCAGTGCCAGGGCCACAGTGAGGCCGGAGAGGACTTCATTTTGAAAGCAGGCGCGATTGGCGCAGCCAAGCTGAAACATAGGTTTTCCTTGGGGGCTGGGGTGCAAAAGGCGGCGGAGTGTATCAGTATTCCCTTATATATGAAAGGGAAAGCTTGTTCGTTGTGGCTCAGAGTCGGAGTGATTTACCTAGAACCGCTGTCGAGCGTAATCTTAAGTACTTCGACCCCTTAACCAGTTGATCAAAATCGCGCCTGCGGCAGGCCTGCCGCTGACGACGCCGGTAGGGGCGCTATTTGCCGCTCCTGGCGTCCTGGTCGCTCCTGCGCCCGCGGGCCGCTCTCGGTCGTCCTGACCTCCGCGGCACTAGGGCTTCGTGCCCGGCGCATTAGTGCGGTCGCTCCGGGCTCCTGCCCTCTCGCGACACGACTACTTCCCTGTAGGGCGTCCACGCGCGTCGTCCTGTTCCGCTTGAAGCCCCGGGGCTTGCCATCCGTGGCTAGCCCGTTCGGCGGCTGGATGGATGCCATGACCTGCCTCACCCCTGTGCGGTACCCTCTCGCGACACTACTGCGTCCCTGCAGGGTGTTCCTGCCCAGCATATCCAGGGCCAGCAGGTCAGAATCGGGATCCAGGCCCACGGAAAATTCCTTATTCTCCGGGAAGAGCTCGACGTGAGTGGGTCCTTACCCAGGTCCTCCCAGGCCGCTTCGTTCTCCATGCCATTGGGAAATCATCGGTTCAAGGCGCATATCGAGGCGATGATTGGGCGCGGGTTGGGGTATGATGGGCGCGGGAGACCAGAGGAGCGGGAATTGGGGGAGCTGGTACACGATGCTGCGTGAGAATTATCCTCATCCACCTACGACCCCTTTTCCAACCCATATCTTGCGAAGGACAATAGTATAAAACGTACATGGGATGTGTTCCGGATGAAAATACTGGTAGTCGATGATCATACCCTGTTCCGCGAAGGATTGTGTTACGTCCTTAACGAACTTGAGGAGCAGATCAGCATATTGGAGGCTTCAGGCTTCGAGCAAGCCATGCAGCATGTGGCTGCAAACCCGGATTTGGATCTGGTGTTACTTGATCTGAATATGCCAGGCGAAGATGGCTTCACAGCACTGGACACGTTTGTAAACAGATATCCGGTTATGCCTGTGGTGATTCTCTCGGCCTCGAAACAGTATAGTGATATCAAGCGTGCCCTGGATGCCGGCGCTATGGGTTATATTCCCAAAGACACCACCAGTACGGTCATGCTGAGCGCATTGCGCCTGATTTTATCCGGTGGTATCTATGTGCCATCAGACATGGCACAACAGTTCGAATTGAATCAGAGCGACAGCAATATGCCTGTGTTAACGCCACGACAATTGCAGGTGCTTGCGAAGATGGTTCAAGGACATTCCAATAAGATAATTGCCTCGAAATTAGACATTGCTGAGGCTACCGTCAAAATGCACGTGACTTCAATCATGAAGAGTCTTGGTGTGAGTAACCGTACCCAGGCGGCCATGGCCGCGGAGAAACTGGGCTTGCGCGTTTCAGCGGACTAATTCTCGATATGCTTTTGACGCAATTGGACATTGCGCAGGAAGGTGCGTAATTTCACTGGCGTGACCGGTTTATGCAATACTTGAAAACCACTGCTGTTTACCTCGCGCAAATTGTCAACCGCAATATCACCGGTCACAATCAGCGCAGGGATACCGTCATTATATTCGGCATGGATGGCTCGAATCACTTCAATACCGGTCTGGTTCTCACGTAAGCGGTAATCGGCAATAATGCCATCCGGTGATCGGTTTTTTTGCCTGAGCCGCGTCATAGTTTGTTTCTTGTCTGCCGCCGCAATCACGTGACAACCCCATAGCTCCAACAAGCTTTGTGTGCCCTCCCGGACACTGGCCTCATCATCGATAACAACCATATATGTGCGATTCCTCTCGATTTCATTTTCGACTTCCGGGTAGATTGGGCCTCTTCTATCACGAATATTCGCCTGCTCCAGCGTGATGGAGAACGTCGAGCCTTTGCCTGGCTGTGACGCCACATCGATGGAATGTCCGAGCAGATTAGCCGTACGTCGCACGATTGCCAGGCCGAGGCCAAGTCCTTTACTCCGGTCCCGCTCCGGATTGCTCAGTTGATGGAATTCTTCAAAGATCACTTGCTGCTCTTTAACAGGGATCCCAATACCCGTGTCGATAACATTGATAACAATGAACTTACCCTTGTCCTCACAGGTGATTCGTACTTCACCACTGTCTGTATATCGAATGGCATTAGAAACATAGTTACGCAGTATCTGTTCAAGCAGTGTCTGGTCAGTATGTACGGCATAAGAGCAGGCCGGCCATATGAAGCTCAAGCCTTTTTCTCTTGCCTGTGGATCAAAATCATTGTCCAGCTTTTCAAACAAAGGCTGAAGATAGAAGTCGGTTTTTTCAACCTTGATTATCCCGGCGTCCAGTTGTGAAATATCGAGCAAAGCATCAAACAGGTTTCGCAGTGTTCCCACGGATGCCTTTATTTGATCGACAACTCTACGTACTTTAGGGTATTTAATTGACTCATCCAGCACCGAGGTAAACAGGGTTAATGCATATAATGGTTGGCGTAAATCATGACTTGCCACGGCCAGAAATTTCGATTTGGCCGTATTCGCCAGTTCCGCCTCATCCTTTTGGTCGCGCAATTGTTCCAACAGGTCAATATTCTCAAAACGTAACCTCAGCGATTGCTTAAGGTTGCGATTGGTTTTTATGCCGAAATAAGATAAAGCGAAGACAAAGGCAAGTAACATAATACCCAGCGAAATGTGAATGGGATCGCCCGCTGAAAACAACACCACACCCACTGGGAGCATGGACGCTGGAAAATAAGCAAAGAATACGGGCAGATAAGCGGTGTGTGTCGCTACCGAACCAGTGCCCAGTCCCATCAGAATAATAAGTATAAAGAGTTGATACTCCAGTTGCTCCGGCGGGAATAGTACGGCAGCTCCAATTCCCCAGACTATACCAGAGATGGCACTACCGATGACATGCCAGATAATTCCTTGTGCATTTTGCAGGTCAATGTGTCGCCGGTAGAAAAAAATTAACAAGGATCGTATTGCCACGACGCTCACGGTCAGGCTCATCCAGACGATTAGCGCAGTATGTGAGGCGACATCCCAAAGTCCGTACAGCGATGCAGCGCAGACCACCAGGCTCGCGGCAAAAGCGGGTAACAGTCCTTGATTCAGGATCTTGATTTGTTCGAATAGTACTTTTTGATCCTGAATATTGTTATTAATAATAGTTTTCAAAATATCCAGCCTCTTGGCGACATTTCATCGCACCATCACTTTCCGTATTTCATTGCGTTTGTCCTGTTTACCATCATTTCACAACTAAGAGCAATACTCATCAGTATATTTTTAATAATGTCAGTGCGACTACAGACTAAAGTCTGTAATCGATACAGACCTATGTCCAATTGCACATCTGGATGTGCCTCTCATAATAGGCATGTAATAAAGAAATGCGGTTGTTTGGGAAAAATAGTCACCTTGAATCGTTTAGCTCTTGGTTAGCTTTATGGGTGAGCTGCACCTCGCCGTCAGTCCCAAGACGCGATGAAGGTAAGAAGCCGTTAATTCTGAGCACGAACAAACATTAGGAGGAGTACGACAATGACAACGATACAATCCAGAAGGCGTTTGCATCTATTCACCGGTGCTGCGGCACTGGCCCTAACACTGATCCTCACCGCCTGCGGGGGTGGGGGCGGTGGGGGTAGCGAGGATCCTCCCCAGGCTCCCGTCGTCGGGAACGGCGTGGTGACCACCCTTGCGGGCGATGGCACGCCCGGTTTTCTCGATGGCACCGGCACGGCGGCACAATTCAACGAACCCCGCGGAATCACCTCCGACGGCACCAACCTCTATATCGCGGATACCCATAACCACAGCATCCGTAAAATCGTCATCGCCACCGGCGAGGTGACCACTTTCGCGGGCGATGGCACCGCAGGTTTTCTCGATGCCCCCGGCACGGCGGCACAATTCGGCGGCCCTGAAGGGATCACCACCGACGGCACGAACCTCTATGTCGCCGATACATCTAACGAGCGCATCCGCCAGATCGACCTCGCCACCGGCGAGGTCACCACCCTGGCGGGCAGTGGCCACCGGGGTTTTTTCAATGGCAGCGCCTCGGCGGCACAATTCGGCGGCCCCCAAGGGATCACCACCGACGGCACCAACCTCTACGTCTCCGAATATTGGAACCACAGCATCCGTAAAATCGACATCGCCACCGGCGAGGTCACCACGCTCGCAGGTGATGGCACCCAGGGGTTTCGCAATGGCACCGGCACGGCGGCACGATTCGCCATTCCCGAAGGGATCACCACCGACGGCACCAACCTCTATGTCGCAGATTATTTAAACAACCGCATCCGGAAGGTCGACATCGCCACCGGCGAGGTCACCACTCTGACAGGCGGTGGCATCGAATTGCCCGCCGGGATCACCACCGACGGTACTAACCTGTATGTCGCCGACGCCTCTTTCGACAGCCGAATCAGCCAGATCGTCATCGCCACCGGCGAGGTCACCAGGCTGGCGGGCGGGCGTTTTGGTTTCAGAGATGGCACCGGCTCGACGGCGCGATTCCAATTTCCTGAAAGGATAACCACCGACGGCACCGATCTCTATGTCGCCGATACCGATAACAACCGTATCCGGCGGATACAAGGGGCTGTGCAGCCCGCGCCGGTCCTCTTTGCGAGCGACCGTGACGGCAACAGCGAGATCTACGTCATGAACGCCGACGGGACCGGCCAGACCAACCTCACGAACGATCCTGGCGAGGACACCGCCTTTTTTCCGTCCCCCGACCGTAGCAAGATTCTCTTCACAAGCGACCGCGATGGCAACCGCGAAATCTACGTCATGAACGCCGACGGGACCGGCCAAACCAACCTCACGAACGATCCTGACGATGACATTCTCTTTGGCTTGTCCTCTGCCTGGTCCCCCGACGGGACCAAGATCCTCTTCGCCAGCTTTCGCGACGTCAGCGTCGATATCTACGTCATGAACGCCGATGGGACCGGCCAGACCCAACTCACAAGCTATCCTGGCTTTGAACTCATCGCGTCATGGTCCCCTGACGGCACCAAGATCGTCTTCAATAGCTTCGACATCAACAACAGCAAGAGCGAGATCTACGTCATGAACGCCGACGGGAGCGGCCAGACCAACATCACGAACGATCCTGCCAATGACGTCCCCGTAGCCTGGTCCCCTGACGGGTCTAAGATCCTCTTCGCAAGCAACCGCGACGACCTTGCCAGCGACGACTTCGATATCTACGTCATGAATGCCGACGGGACCGGCCCGACCAACCTCACGAACGTTCCTGGCGACGACTTCCCCTTTGCCTGGTCCCCCGACGGGACCAAGATCCTCTTTCAGAGCAGCCGCGACGATCTTCTCGCCGGCAACCACGAGATCTACGTCATGAACGCCGACGGGACCGGCCAGAGCAGGCTCACGAACGATCCTGGCGACGTCTCCATCGCTGCTTGGACCCCTGACGGGGCCAAGATCCTCTTCGGGAGTGACGGCGAGGGCAACCACGAGATCTACGTCATGAACGCCGACGGGACCGGCCAGACCAATCTCACGAACGATCCGGGCGATGACTTCTTGCTTCTCCCGAATTAAGTGACGCATCCACCACCAGACCCCGCTGCGGCGGGGTCTCTTTTTGCGGATCTTGAATGTCTGCGGAGTCGATTCCGTTGAAACACTCGGAACCGCGATCCAACTCTGCATGTCTTATGCGCAAACCAACAAACGGAACGCATCGAGATGATGGGTCAACGCCGCGGCAATCAGAACCGACTGTTTTATTCGGGTCGGCTACCGTCTTGACCGTCAAACACATTTGGCCTGCTTCATCGCGTAATCGGCATCGAATGCGATACCCGACTCAGTACACCATAGATTAGACGTACGAGTTTGCGCCTGGCTGCGCCAACGATAGTTATCCTGAATTTGTCCGATTCGGTCGTTTGTTTTGTCTGAATCTGGATCGGGCTGCACCGCGAGGCCACCCGGGGCGGCAGGAAGCGGGATTTGCACAACTGGGACCGGCCGGTTTTCGACATCGTGTACGTTAAACATTGCCAGCACGGTTACAGACCAAAGTCTGTAGTCGATACAGACCTATGTCCAATTGCACATCTGGGTATATCTTTCATAATAGCCATGTAGTGAAGGAATGATTTTGTCTAGAGAAAACAGTCACCTTAAATCGTTAGGCTCTTCGTACGATTTACAGTGAGCTCATCAACTAGGACGCGTGAGGAGAGTGTAATGAAAACTAAATTGAAATCATTTGTAAAACATCTGATATTTATTTCTAGTGCTATTCTATTATGCACGGGGTGTGCTTCAACTCGTTCAGCTTCAACGGCCATTGATCAACCAGATGCAAAGAATATAGAATTATTTAAAGTTGGCATCCATCGAAGTATGTTGCTGGCTGAATTTGGTCATCCTATGGCATCTGAGGTTAGAAATGATGCAAAGAAATATGAGATTTTTGTATTTACCCAAGGATACAGCGATGGGGCCAAACTTGGTAGAGCTGGCCTTCATACTACTGCTGGTCTTGCTACCCTTGGCTTATGGGAGATCATTGCAAAGCCAACTGAGGCTTTTTTCGATGGTAATGAAATGGCATATGAAGTTAGGTATGATGAGAATAGTCTCGTTGACCAAGTCGTGGTTCTCAAGAAGAAATGACACCAGGTATAGCCAGCCAATTAAGCTGACAGCTAGGCCTCGAGTTTAGTTCCCTCGCTTCGATCAGCGAGTAACGCCGATCTGAGTAACGCGAGTCAAGTCTCACAGTAAAAGGGGACGGAGTGAACCTCCCCAGTTTAACGGACACTTTAAATAAGAGACAATAGTCTCTCACAGGAGTGTCTCCATGACCAAGAAACGTAAGCCTTATCAGACCTA
>CAMYII010000026.1:4976-17324 GCA_947258385.1 Acidiferrobacterales bacterium | reverse complement strand
TGGTGGTCTCCTCCTGCTCTTGATAGAAAATTCACATTCCTATCATGGCGCATTGTGACGCCGTTATGTAGTGGGAGGAGACCATTTCATCAACCTACGTCCTGCTCGCGCCGGCGAAAGGCAGCCATGACCGGCGTATCAATGGGGTCAGACACACTGCTGTCCCACTAAAAAAGCTCGTGTAGCTTGGGGTGAGGAACAAACCCCAACGAAAATGGCTGTGGTGTTGGAGCGTGAGATTGCCTGCTCACAACCCCGTGTGGGTGTTTAAAGTATCCTCTACCATGACTGATAACCCGAGTCGGGTATTCATCGTTATGTATTAATGGGACTGATGTCTAAGCAAGTTGAGTCTACGGCTAATTTTATAAAACAGATTAGATTTTTTGAGTAAGCGTTCACTACCAGCTTATTGCCTGTTACGTGCATTAAAATACTAAAATACTTGACAACATTTTAGGTCATCGCGTCGTAGTGTGATGACACAACCAAGACAAGACATTCTATATTAGTTAGGAAGCTGTCACGACAAAAAATACAAGCAAGTTTATTTTTTGTTGACATTGCCGAGCATTTAGAGCTACAGTCGATTGCGAATCAGGAAATCCAACCCATTCACCACGCTGAAACACAGAAGCTATACCGCCACCGCGCATTAAGAATTAGAATGCGCTAATAACAAGGAGGGAGGCTGTGAAGATGCGGTTATCGCCTTGTCGTCGCGCGCTGCGGTTATTCTCGTTTGTTATCATCGTTTCTCCGTTTTTTTATGATTCTCTCGCGAGAGCCGACGTCGCCACCGTGATGCCGGACTTCTATGCCGAGCCCGGTTTCCATGCGTGGCGCGACGAGGTCTCCACCGGCACCGATCATATTGATCCCTTTAACGGTTCCTTGCGGCTTTCCTATGTCGACCTGGTGGTCCCCGGTACCGGGTTGGATATCAAGATCCAGCGTCATTACACCAGCAACATCTGGCTCTCCAGACCAAACCCCCTTTCGAATCCTCCCATCCCGACCCGTTTGCTGCCACCGTCTCCGGCAGGGGTAGGTTGGACTATCCACTTTGGGCGGATTGTTAAGGCGGCGAGTGAAACCGGCACTCAGGATGGGATCTGTGCGACCAACCAAACGGATTTGACAGACACGACTCTGAACAATGGGGTGTTGGAACTGCCTGACGGCAGCCAGCATGTGCTGGCCGTGGACAGCGGTGACAGCGTCAGTGAGAACACCTTATTTATCACCAAGAGCAACTGGCGCGCCAACTGCCTTAAAAATGCCGCCGGTAACAGTACTGGGCTGACCTTGTATTCCCCCGATGGTCTTAAATACAGCATGGACCATTATACCGGTGCTTTTGATACGGTAAGTTACACCACCCAGTTAAACCGGGCCTGGTACCCGAGCCGTATCGAAGACGGCAACGGCAACTGGATCGACTTCACCTATGCCGGGTCACGCGATACCTATGCCCTGATCGACACTATTACCAGCAGCGACGGTCGTGTGGTTAAATTTAATTACGATGTCGACTCTTACCTTACTAGTATCATTGCGTTCGAGGCGACCCCCAACGAACAAGTCTGGACCTACAATTATACTACGACGGGCACATCGGGTTACAAACATCTGGAGAGTGTCGTCCGCCCCGACGGCTTGACGTGGCAATATACTTACAACCCCGGCGGACCGACGGCGCGCTATGCCCTCAATGGCGTGACCCATCCCTATGGCGCGACCAGCTCCTACACCTACGATTACGTGGATTTTGATGGCGATACTATACTGTCATTGGAAAAGTATTTGTCGGTGGTGGTCACCAGTAAGACCCAGGCGGGCCGCCAGATCGACAACGGGACCTGGACCTATACCTATGCGCCGGGCACTGATACCACGATCGAGAACGGCCCCAAGAATGATGTCACAACCGTCGCCTTTCCCGGCGGCAAGTACGTTTACAAACACTACGGTGTGCGACGGCAGCTGTTTTTTGCTACGGATTTCGCGGACCGGGAGTTGTGGAAAACCGGCCTGTTAAAAGAGAAACATACTTACGCCGTGGATGAGTTCGGGGAGGAAACGTTAATCCAAAGCGAGATCAATGAGTGGGAGGGCAATGGCTATATATCGAGAGAAATTTACCAGGCACCCCCCTATGGTTATCAGGATGCGGATTTTAAAAAGGCTTATCTCTTATCGAACACCATCATCCGCGACGGTACCGAGTATCGAACTGAATTTGACTACACGGTGAGTCCCGGGGTGTACGCTGTCCGACCGCGCACCAAGACGGAAACTGGTCAGGCCGGTACGGCGGAGGCCTATGCCCGCACGATCACCTACGCTTGGTATCCCATCGATCTCGATCAGTATCCGGTCTTCTATTTTGGTCAGCCCGTCAACGAGTGGGATGAGACGAATGATCGGGCGCTGAGCACGCTGCGCTGGTTTGACTATAATACCGGCAATTTGGAGGAGATTGAAAGATACGGTGTCTACGAGCGCTACACCCATTACCCCACCGGTGATGTGGCGAGCAAAATGAACGGTCTTTCCTATGTCACGGAGTATGAGGATTACCATCGCGGTGTTCCCCGGCAAGAGCGCCTTGGCATTGACAGCCTGGACGCTGGTAGTTTACCCGTGGCGACGATCTTGAGGGCCGTCAATGACACGGGTACGGTCGCGTCAGAAACGAACGGGCGGGGATTTACTACCAATTACCAGTACGACTCGATGAATCGGCTGACCGGGATCGACCCGCCGCTGGTGTCGAGCAGCGACGTGACGGTAACCCGGGACAACGCCCTTTTTACCCGCACCGTGACCCGCGGCGCGTACCAGCAGACGACTTATTTTGACGGTTTCAAGCGCCCGGTCTGTATTACCACGCTAGATACCGTTCCCCCCGGGGTGGCGATCAGCCAGGTGATGCGCTACGATGCCCTGGGCCGAAAGGTGTTCGAGTCCTATCCCTTCGAAGGGGCCTGTCCCGCCTGGACTGCTGAGCCTCCTGGCGGGGTGGATGGGACCACGTTCGGCTACGACCTCCTCGACCGCCCGACCTCCGTCGCCCATGCCGACGGGACGTTTCGCACGACCCAATATCTGGCGGGCAACAAGGCCCAGGTGACCAACGAACGGAGCTACGTGACCACGTATACCTACCGCTCCTTGGGCGATCCGGACAATGCCGACGAGACCGTGCTCATGCGCATCGACGCCGAGGTGGGTGGCGGCAAGACGCACAGCACCGTCTTTACGCGAAACGTTTTGGGGCAGACCGAAACCGTCACCCAGGGCGGTGTGACCCGCGGCTACGAATACTCCGCCGACAAGAATTTCCTCATCTCGGCGAGCGACCCTGAGACCGGGGTGACAGTCTACGAGCGGGACGCCGTCGGTAATATGAGGTCGCGCCAGGTAGGGGCGAGCGCGATTACGTCATATTCCTATGACGGCATCAACCGTCTAACGAATATCTACTACCCGGGCACCACCCCGGATGTCCATTTTGACTACGACGGCAACAACAATGTGGAGCGTGTGATCAACGTCCAACCGAGCGAGACCACCGGCGGCATTATCACCATAGTCGATCGCCACTACGGCTATGACGAGAATGATAACCTGCAGTCGGAAGACCTGATATTATCGATCCAGGATAACTCAACGGTTTACGAGCAGAAGACCCTCGCCGCGAGCTACGGTTATACACCCCTGGATTTTCTGGGTACCATTACCTACCCCAGTGGCCGGATAGTCACTTACAGTCCCGACGCCTTGGGACGCCCGACCCAGGCTGCCCCGTTCGTGACTGCGGCGGGCTATTATCCCGCCGGCCAACCGAAGCTCATCGAGTTCGCCAATGGTCGCCGTACCGACTACACCCTCAACGACCGCAACTGGGTGGAGCGGATTCGGACGAATGGTGCGAACGCGGCGACGGTCGATCTGAATTATCTTTACGACGGCCGCGGCAATATCGATCAGATTACCGATTCGGCCACAAACGGTGTGCGTCGATTGGATTACGACGGCCTGGATAGATTGGTTGCGGCCAGCGGCGCCTGGGGCGGTGGCAGCATTGACTACGATGATGCAGGTAATATCAAGAGAAAAAACATCGGTGGTCTAAATCTTAGCTACAGCTATGGATCGATCGACAATCGTTTGACCGGTATTTCCGGAAGCAAGTCGTATAGCTTTGGTTATGACGACTATGGCAATATCACCGCCAACGGCAGCCACACGTTCTCCTATGACGACGCCGGTAATCTGTGGGACGTTGCCGGAAAATCGTCGGCCAATTATTTCTATGATGGCAACAACCGGCGTGTGCGCGGTGTCAGGGATGGCCGCAAGACCTACTACTTCTATGCCAAGAACGGCGATTTATTGGGCGAATACAACGAGGCCGGCGATAATTTCAAGGAATATGCCTACTTGAACGGCAAACTGGTTGCCATGGCTCAGGAAGGCAATACGCCGCCCATCGCTAACGCCGGCGGTGACAACGTGGTGCTCGAGGATGCCTACGTATCGCTGGATGGCAGCGCCTCGGTGGATGCCGACGGCACTATCATCTCGTATCAATGGTTCCAGACCGCCGGGCCGCTGGTGGCACTCACGGCAGCCCAGAGCAGCCGTCCGGGCTTCACCGCACCGGCAGTGGCAGTGACGCTCGACCCTGTGGTTTTAACGTTCATGCTCACGGTGACCGACGATACCGGTGACAGCGCTAACGCGACCGTGAATGTCACGGTCCTCGACCGGGAATCGGCGGTGGATGGCGATACCAACGGGCTATTCGATGCCTGGGAGCTGCATCACTTCGGCGAAATTGGCCAGGATCCGACCCTTGATGAGGATGGCGACGGTCTGTCGAATCTCGAGGAGATGGAGGCCGGCAGCGATCCGAAGCAAGCGGAAGCGCCGCGGCAGGTCTCCGGTGTGTTTGGCAGGCCGGGCAACGGGTCCAACACCGTTACCTGGCACACCGGCAACACCGGCAGTTTTAACCTCTATTGGAGCACGACACCCGGTGTCACCAAGGCCACCGGCACCAAGATCGTGGGCGTGTCCAGTCCGTATTCCCACGCCGGTCTCATCAACGGCAGTACGTACTACTACGTCGTGACCGCGGTGAACGCCGTCGACGAGTCGGTGGAGTCCGAGGAGATTGCGGTGACCCCCGGCCTGAACGCCTGGTCACCGCCCGTGCGCCTGTATCTAAATGGCGATGATAAACCCTACAATCCAAGGCTGGGGGTGGATGCTGCCGGCAATGCGGTTGTATTGCAGGAACAAATCTATCCGTCAGCAATATGGGCCCACCAGTTTCAACCGGATAGCGGCTGGCAAACACCCACCGTTGTACCGGCTTTTGAGGAAAAAACCAACACTGAACTTGCGGTAAGTGCCAACGGTCACGCGTTGACCACCTGGACATACCACGGTGCGCTTTATGCCGTGCATTATACACCCGGGCAGGGGTGGAGCGAGTCCAAGACGATTTTGCCCGTCAACCTCGACCGCATTATCAGAGAACGCCGTGTGGCGGTCGATGCCAACGGTAACGGAGTTGCGCTATGGCGCGAGTTCTGCTGTGGCACTGCCGGCAAGTATTACATGGCCGCAAGCTATTATGACAAGGCGACCGATACCTGGAGCGCGGAGGCCACTCAGACCTCCTCCATCAGTGAGAAATTTCTGCCGCTGTACGCGGGTATGGATAATCAGGGCAATGCTCTGATTGTTTGGAAAGATGACTTACAGTTCTATACGCGGTTTTATAACGCCGTGACGAAGGCGTGGGAACCGACCGACACCACTATTGATGCCTACCCACCGGCGGCAGCCCTCAGCGCTGACGGCAGCGCCTTCCTGGTCTACAAGCAGTCAGGGGACGCCCGGCTGTGGGCCCGTCGCTATCTGCCTGCCGGCGGCTGGCTCACCCCCACAGCAATCGAAGAGCTTGGTGACGGCCAGGATCCGCAGGTCGCCATGGACGGCAACGGCAATGCCACGGTCGTGTGGCGACGACCGAATGGTGCGGTGAATGAACTTTACGCCAATCACTTTGATAGGGCGAACGGATGGAATCCGATTCCGGAACGCATCACCAAGATTAGTAGTAATAGTATCGTTCCCAATGATGTTGCTCGGCCCTCGCCTTTGCGTAGTTATTTACAACTCCATATGGCCAATAACAGTAATGCCATGGCCGCCTGGCGCCAGACTAATGATGCGGTGGACAGTATTTGGGCCAGTCATTATGATCCGGTCACCGGCTGGGCTGCGCCTCGTCGGCTGATGGAGATAGACTCCAATGCCGCCAGTTTCCCAAACACCTATCTTATGCCGCTTCAAGCCAGGCTTGACGCTACTGGCAATGGTGTAGCGCTTTGGCAGGAGTATTACTACACAGCCGATACGGACGATACTGCTAAAACTTGGGTCAGTCATTACAACTGGTTTGGTGCTGATCTGCCTTTTCCCAATGCCGCGCCGAACGCCAATGCCGGACTGCAACGCACAGTGGGGGAGGGAGAGCTCATCGCATTGGATGCCAAGGACTCGTTTGATCTGGACGGCACCATCGTCAGTTATAAATGGTCGCAGATCTTCGGCAACTGGTACGACCCGCTGCCGCCGGTCATCCTGAACAACGCCGAAAGCGCACGGGCGACGTTTATCTTGCCGAGCGACGGCAGTTCTCATCGCCTCGTTTTCCGGCTTGATGTGACCGACGACACCGGGGCGACCGCGTCCGATACCGTGGGAATTCATGTGTCGCCGGGTTTTAATACCTTGCCCTTGGCCGAGGCCGGGCCGGACCGGGCGGTAGCAGAAGGGGCCCAGGTCACGCTGGACGGCAGCGCGTCCAGTGACAGCAACGGCGCCATTATTGCGTATAACTGGGTCCAGACCGCGGGTCCGGCGGTCACCCTGAGCGGGGCCACGACGGCCATCGCCGGATTTACCGCGCCGCTTGTCATCACGGATGTGGAACTGCGGTTTGCGCTCACCGTCACCGATGACGGCGGTGCCAGCGGCACGGACGAGGTCATCATCACTGTCACTGTGGTCGACACGGATGGCGACGGCCTGTCCGATCTGTGGGAGCAGCAATATTTCGGTGACCTGGCACAGACCGCCACGGATGACTTCGACGGTGACGGCATTACCAACCTCGACGAGTTCCAGCAGGGGACCGATCCGTCTGTTAAGGCGCCGGCCGCGCCCGGTGGGTTCAACGCAACCGCGGGCTCCGGTCAGAACATCCTGGTTTGGGATACCGTACCCGGCGCCACGGATTACACCCTCTACTGGAGTCTGTCGCCAAGTGTGAGTAAGGCGACGGGTATGAAGCTCGCTGGCGTCACCAGCCCTTATACCCATGCGGGCCTGACCAACGGTACGACCTATTACTATGTGGTCACGGCCAGCAGCAGCGGCGGTGAGTCCGTGGAATCCGCCGTGGTCAGCGCGATGCCGCAAATAGAGCTACTGAGCGGGTGGGGCATACCGACCCTGGCACCAACGGACGTGTTAGCCATCAACGAGGCAGAATATTTCCCTGGGGTCGCGGTCGATGAGTTGGGTAATGCCGTGGCAGTGTGGAGAGACTCGCAGAACCAGGTCGGGGCCAACGCCTATACGCCTATTGGCGGTTGGGGAACGTCGCCCGCCAGACTGGAGCTCGATAATAGTGGCGAGCCATCTGAATCCAATTCTCCCAAGGTGGTCATGGATGCCAATGGCGATGCGATTGTCGTATGGGTGACCGAAACCGTACGATCCTATGTCTGGGCCGGTCGCTACTCTCCCACCACGAACAGCTGGCTTGACGTAAGACAAATCGATAACCTGGCGAGTGGAAGCGCTTTCGAGCCCAGTCTAGGCACGGATGCCAATGGCAATGTCGTTATTGTATGGCGTCAGTATGACGGTGGTGCGACCAACACCTCGGGGTTGCAGCATGTGTGGGCGATCGCCTATAGCTCGACGATGGGGTGGGGCGCGCCATATCAGGTTGAGTACAACGCGTACGATGTCATCTCTTCAACCGTAGCCATGGATCCGAACGGCGATGCCGTCGCCCTGTGGACCCAGGCTGTTGACGCCACCGACACGCCCAAGCTGTGGGCCAGCCACTATACGCTGGTCGGTGGTTGGGAAGCGCCGGTACAGGTGGAGAACAGCGCCGGCGCGGTTGATACGTTCAGTGTGGCCATGGATAGCCTGGGCAACGCGCTGGCCGTATGGGATCAGAGCGATGCCACGATCACCAATATCTGGGCCAGCCGTTTTGATCCCAGTGGACCTGGAAGCGGTTGGGGCCTTCCCAAAGAGATAGAAACCAATAATGCAGGAAATGCGACTCGCACCGATGTGGCCATGGATCCCAACGGGAACGCCGTGGCCGTTTGGCAACAGCACAACGGAACGAGCACCGAAATCTGGGCCAATCATTACAGCCCGGCAAACGACTGGGGCGTCGCACGGGAAGTCGGGACCAATGCTGTTGACACGAGTAACGCATTGGAGCCGCAGGTCGCCATTGATACCCAGGGTAACGCCATCGTTGTTTGGACCCAGGAGATGGTGGCTACCACAAATTACTATCTACCCTGGGCCAATCGCTACCTGTCGGTGAACGACAGCTGGGGCGAAGCCTTGGCCATTGGTGAAGGCGTCGATCACAAAATCTACTTCGATTGGCCACCGTTTCTGAAGGCGCGTATCGCCATGGATAGCACGGGCAATGCCATGGTCGTGTGGCATCAATACGACGAGGCGACTAATCCCAATGTTCAGGGAGGACCGTTTGTCTGGTCCAGCCGCTATACGGCAACGGATGAGCCTATCGATCCTCCGCCTGCCAATATCGCTCCGGTTGCCAACGCCGGACCGGACCAGACCGTGGATGAGGGGCAGTCCGTGTCGTTGGACGGCAGCGGTTCCTTCGACAGCGAAGGTCCCATTGCGTTTTATCAGTGGACGCAGTTGTCGGGCCCTGCGGTATCCCTGGTCAATGCCGACAAGGTGAGCCCCAGTTTCACCGCGCCACTGGTTTATCAGGATACGGTGCTGACATTCGAGCTTGTCGTGGCAGACGGCGGTGGTGCGAGCGGCCAGGACACGGTGACCGTCACCGTGCGCAACGTCAATCCCGACGATGATGCCGACGGCATGGACGACGCCTGGGAGATGCTGCACTTCGGGCATCTGAACCAGGACGCCACCACCGACTTCGATGGCGATGGGTATACCGACCTGCAGGAGTATCAGCAGGGCACGACCCCAACGGCGGTCACCCCGCCGGCGCCCATCGGCGTGCAGGCCCGTCCTGGGGACGGTGAAGTAATCGTGCTTTGGGACCCCGTTGCCGGCGCAACCAGCTACAACATTTACTGGAGCACCAGCCCCGGCGTGACCCAGGCCACCGGCACGCCGATCACCGGCGTAACGAGCCCTTATGTTCACACGAACCTGGTACGTGGCGTCACTTACTACTACATCGTGACCGCTAACGGTGCCGATGAGTCCGTGTCCTCGGCGGAGGTCAGCGCGACGCCCGGCAAAATGGCGTGGGAGACGGCTGAACTCCTGGTTGATAGTGGGTTTATTGATCCGTATCGAAGCCTGGCGATGGATACCAACGGCAATGGGATCGTGGTATGGAGTCAAAAAGCTTCAACGACGGCCCAACCACGCGTTTGGGTTAGCCACTATGATCCGCGTACGGGCTGGGCCGGCCCGCAGCCTATTGGGGATGTACAACACGGCGCGTTTGACCCGAAAGTTGCCGTAGACCCGCAGGGCAACGCGATTGCGGTATGGCAAAGGCAGGGAGCGAGCGATGTCTGGGCCAATCGCTATCAACCCGGAAGCGGCTGGGGCGTGCCTGAACCTATCGAAGCCAGTCCCAGCCCGACTAGAAGCGGGATGCAGATAGCGATGAGTTCTGACGGCAGCGCCGTCGCGGTATGGAAACAGTATAACAGTGATTACACAATCCTGCAGGTCTGGGCCAATCGCTATACCCCTGCCGGGGGGTGGGGTACGGCCGAGACCATCGGGGACAACAACATGGTCAATAGGGGTTATGCTCTTGACGTTGCCATGGACGCACAGGGCAATGCGATCGCGGTATGGGCTCAACGCGATAACGCTATAAGTAGCGACAGTGCGCCTAACAATGTCTGGGCCAATCGCTACCAGGTTGGTACGGGTTGGGGTCTGCCCGAGCTCATCGATACCAGCCACAACTACGTCTACCCCTGGTATATAGGGGTGAAAATTGCCATGGACGCGCAGGGCAATGCGATCGCGGCTTGGGCACAAAATCTCGCGGGTGCTGACGCCTCGGTCCCGGATCCAAAACTTTGGATCAATCGTTACGTGCCCGGAAGCGGATGGAGTGGGGCCGAGATCAAGCAAAATCCTGATACGGATATATATCAAGTCCGTGATATCGATATTGCGATGAATCCGGAGGGCCAGGGAACGCTGGTTTGGCACCAGATCGATCCAGTCGCACCCGCGAGTAACGGAGGAGGAGAAATATGGGCCAGGCGCTATGACCCCGTCACCGGTTGGACAGCCTCAGAACGCATCGAGGACCATGATGATGGCGGTCGCACTCGCTATCCTCAAGTTGCAATGGATGGAGCAGGAAATGCGATTGTGTCGTGGGCTGACTATGACTATCAGACCGGTTTCATCCGGGGAACTGTTTGGGTAAGTCATTATGACGCCGCCGATGGCTGGATGCCGGCTCAAGCGATAAAGTTTGTCGGCAGTAACGAGTCGCTTTATCTTAGTGGGAGTCTGGTAGCCATGGACCCCGACGGCAACGCCTTGGTGGTATCAAAGGTGTCAAACAGGGCGAATATGAGCATAGGAAGCATCTGGGCCAATCGTTACACCTTGTTTCCCAGACCACCTATCGCTGATGCGGGAACTGATCAGACGGTCCTCGAGGATAGTGCCGTCGTGTTGGACGGTAGCGGCTCTATCGATCCGGACGGCACCATCGTTTCCTATACCTGGACTCAAGTCAATGGGCCGGGCACGCAGGGTATTAGGTATGAAGCGACGCTAATTGGGGCGGATACGCCCAATCCAAGTTTTACCGCACCATTGGTGGACGCTTCCACGCTGTTAACATTCGTGCTGACGGTGGAAGATGATTCAGGCGTCATCTCGACTGACCGAGTGATCGTAACCGTGAACGACGTTGACGCCGATAGTGACGGCTTGGCCGATGCCTGGGAAATGCAATACTTCGGCACGCTTGCACGTGACGGTACCGGCGACTTTGACGGTGACGGCGTCAGCGATTGGTTCGAGCATGAAGCAGGCAGCGACCCCTCGGTGGCAACGGCGCCACCGGCTCCGATCAACGTTCACGTCGTTCCCGAGGACGGCAGGAACATTCTCGGGTGGAGCGCCGTCGACGGCGCCACAAGCTATAACGTTTACTGGAGTACCACCCCTGATGCCATCAGCGGTACGCAGGTCCTTGGTGTCACCAGTCCTTACGTGCACACGGGTCTGACCAATGGCGTGGCCTACTATTATGTCGTCACGGCGATAGGCCTCAATGGCGAGTCACTGGCGTCTACACAAGTCAGCGCCACGCCAACGGCGCGAGCATGGGCGGGTGCTGCGGCCATCGATAACGCCGCGGGACCGCCGAGCTATCCGGCGATTGCCATCGACGGCGAGGGTAACGGGATGGCGGTGTGGCATCAAAGTGACGGCACACGGACCAATATCTGGGCGAATCGGTATGATGCCGTAACGGGATGGGGCACGCCTGAGCTGATCGAATTTAGCGCCTACGACGCCTTTGCGAATATTGGCAGCGAGTCCGTAAGGATCGCCATGATCTCCGATGGCCGCGCCATTGCGGTCTGGCGGCAGAACTACCGAATTTATGCCAATCACTATGACCCTGCGGCCGGATGGGGTCAGCCAGTCGCGCTAAGCAATACCTTGCATGCCCATGCTCAGCAGATTGCCATGGCCGAGAACGGCAACGCGGTAGTGGTGTGGCATCAATGGGATCAGACACGCTACAACATCTGGGCGAATTATTATGAACCCGGCCGTGGCTGGAGTGCGCGTACCGAGAGGCTCATCGAAACCGACGATACCGGTTCCGCCGTGCGGCCTCAGGTGGTCATCGACGCCAAAGGCAACGCCGTTGTTGTCTGGAAACAACACGACGGAATACGCTACAACATCTGGACCAACCGGTACTCTATCGTGAATCACAACTGGGGAATTGCACAACTCATCGAGCACGATGATGTCAGCGATGCCATGTGG
>CAMYII010000026.1:0-4964 GCA_947258385.1 Acidiferrobacterales bacterium | reverse complement strand
GCGAGGCCGTCGCGGTGTGGCAGCAATCGGATGGGACCTCTGAGACCATTCGCGCCAACCGTTACGTACCGGGTCAAGGCTGGGGCACGGCAGGCGTTATCCACAGCGGTTTTTATAGCGCGGAGGCCACTCCGCGCGTCGCTATCGACGCGGCGGGTAATAGTATCGCGGTGTGGAGTCAATTGGTCGACAAGGGCTATTACACCTGGATGAATCGTTACGAACCAGGGACTGGCTGGGGAATCGCGCAATCGATTGATGAAAGTCGTAAGGGTGGCGCCGGGGTCAGCTATCCGAAGGTAGTCATGGCGCCGGGAGGCAAGGGCATGGTGTTGTGGAACGAGCGCACCGACTACCAGTTGATGCTCCGACAGTACTTGCCGGACACCGGCTGGAGCCCAACGGAATACCTGCAACCGGTGGGCGCCGATAGCGGTACTGTGCCGTATATGGCCATTAATGACAAAGGCCAGGCCTTGGTGGTATGGCGTCAACGCACCAGTTCCACCACCTGGGCCATCCACGCCAACAGCTACCAATAAATATTCGTCTCAACGGGGCCACGAGGACCGAGATATGAAAAAGAGCACCGGAAAACTCATGAAGCCGTTCTCTTGCGACTGGCTCGCAACCCTTCGGGCGGTGGGTCTGGCCTTACTGCTGGCGATACCGCTGACCGCACTGGGCGTCGAAAAGGTGACTTACTATCACCTCGACGCACTGGGCTCGCCGGTGGCGGCGACCGACGAGCAGGGCAATCTCAAATGGCGCGAGGACTACCGGCCCTATGGCAGCCGCCTGCGCAACGAGCCGGCGGCCGCCAGCAACACCCGCTACTACACGGGCCACCCGCATGACGAGGACACCGGCCTGACCTACGCCGGGGCGCGCTACTACGATCCGGTGGTCGGTAGGTTCATGGCCGTGGATCCGGTCGAGTTTCAGGAGACCGTGATTCACAGTTTTAATCGGTATGCGTATGGGAATAATAATCCGTATTTGTATATTGATCCGGATGGGGAAGCGGCTAGCTTGCTATCCTTGCCCGCTGCAGAGGCTTGCCTTGCAAATCCCTATTGTGCGTATACAGTTGGTGCTGCCCTGGGGGTTTCTCTTGCATGTGCTTTGCATCCATCGGACTGTCAACAGATTCTGAGCTTTGCTGCAGACGATCTGAGAGATTTGGTGACTCTGTCGTCTTCGGATAAGGAAACTAAAACCACGTCAGCCAGCGACGGAAATGAAGAAGATAGAAAGCGTGTTAGAGAACAACGAGAAAAAAGAGATGCTAGAAGAAATAAAAGAGGAAGGGAAAGAATTGGTCAGGGGCCACATGGGCAAGGGCGTAGAGATCACGCGTCAGCCGATAAGGGTAAACGGGGTGTGAGACCTAAGGGTCCCGATAGAAGGCATGGAAGAGAAAGGAATATAGGCATAGATGAGGAGCATAGCATGACGCCGAAAGGACCCGGAAATATACACTAATGTAAAACTATCTTTTAGATAATTATGAATTGGCTTCAGCCAAAAAATTTTGAACTTAGAGCCTTGGTTGAGGCGTTTAAAAAACGCCATAAATCAATTCATATAAGTGGTCAAATTAGTCAAAACTGTGGCATAACGGAAGAAAGCGAGTGGATACAAATTAATTATGAAGCATTTGGTAAGTCATCTCATCCAATCATTGAATTGACAGTATGGGAAGACTTCTTTATTGATCTGTACATTAAGAGTAGGAGAAAAAAAAGTCTGAACAAGAAAATACTTTACATTGAAGGAGTGCAAATAACTTCGGATGCTGATCTAGTTGTTAAAACGTTTGAGGCTACAATAAACTGTCTGCTGTCTAGGGACATGCATAAAGCCTTAGATCTCTGGTTGCATCTAGAAAGGAAATCAAAATCAACACGGTAGGTTGGGGTGAGGAACGCGCCGCGAAGTAAGTCCAGAGGGAGCCCCAACTAAACAAGCGATTAACGAAGTCGGCATGGGTAATGAACATGACAGGGAAGCCCGTGTAGCACGGTAGGTTGGGGTGAGGAACGAACCCCAACAAACAATTGCCTGAGGGGTACGACGATGTTGGGGTTCACATGTTCACCCCAACCTACGCAGGTCTAGCGGCGATGTTCTAGCGACAAAATGGCGCTATTTTAAGAGGCAACACCGGAGACGGGATTGGTCTTGTCCTGAACAAACCATATAGCGAGGATGCGGCGAATGCCCATAAGCACGGTAGGTTGGGGTGAGGAACGAACCCCAACAAACAATTGCCTGAGGGGTACGACGATGTTGGGGTTCACATGTTCACCCCAACCTACAAAGTTAGGAAATAACATAGACGACGCGATTGGTGTCGTTTTGATTCAACCAGGAGATAGGAATTTTTGCCGATGCCCATAAACACGACCACGTTAATGAAATCACACCGAATAGCGATCTTCGCCATCACAGCCGTTGTCATTGTGGCTGGCGCACTGCTTTATGTCTGGGACCCGTTCAACAATGCCGAAGACGCGGCCCGCGGCGCGAGACCTGAGGCCGGTGTCGTTGACGAGCGCGACGCCCGGGCGCGACCTCAACGGGAGCCGGTACAGCCGGCGCCGGTTACACGGGCGCAGCCGGAGGCGCGTTAATCACTGATAACGACGAATTTTGCTCCGAGCAGCACGTAGTTTGGGATTCCCCCTGGACTTGCTTCGCGGCGCGTTCCTCACGCCAAGCTACAACTAGCGTTGCTCCGCTCGGCTTCATCGGTCGTGTCGAAAATGCGTTCGATGAATTGGCAAGCCTATAGCAGGCATTTTGTATCTTATGGAAGGTCCAGATGGGCGAGCGATTGAAATTTCCGAACATTTTTTAGAAGCACGGGGTTGGGGTGAGGAACGAACCCCAACAAACAACTGCCTGAGGGGTACGACGATGTTGGGGTTCACATGTTCACCCCAACCTACAACGCTCCATTCCAGGGCTTATTCTCCCTTCCCGCCAAATCCCGGCTGCCATGGATGACGGTGAGGATGTGGATTTCGTCGGCGGTGACCAGATAGATGATTCGGTAGCCCTGAACGATTAGCTCGCGCACATCGTCGCGGTCGTCGGCTTCGGGCACGCGCCGCCCTATCTTCGGGTGATCTTCGAGCTTGTCGGTGGACTCGATCAGTTTATCGACGAATAGCTCGGCGTAGTAAGGCACATCGCGGGCGATGTAGTCGTAGATGTCATCGAGATCGGCCTCGGCGACATCCGACCAGTAAAGCTTCATGTGTGGCGCTTCTTACCGAGCAGTCGCCGTTTCATCTCCTCATGGGGAATAGTGCGACCTTCTTCAACGGCCTTTAGTCCCGCCTCGATCTTCTGCTTCACGTACAGCTCATACATGATGTCGTCCCAGCTGGCTTCGTCGGGCATATGATCAATCAATTGCTTGGCGGTTTCTTTAGGGGTAGCCATACATCACCTCGTTAATCTGTTAATCGCGTTATCCTCCGCCACTGGCGGCCCGGGTGTCAATGGGCTGTACCGCGCCTTCCACCCGCCGCTTGACGATCATGGCGTCGATCATTTTGATAATGGTCTCCTGGTCGTCGTTGTCAAACTTCTCCAACTCCTTTAGCCGCTCAATCAGCCGGGCATTGTGTAGCGGCTGTTGCTCGAACCGATTCCCCATCACCAGGTAATCCAGGGTGACGCCCAGGATATCGCTGAGCTGGATCAGGCGCTCAATGGGCGGAATATGCATGCCACACTCGTACTTGTTAAGCTGCGAGAAGCGAATATCGAGCTGATTGGCCAGTTCCTTCTGTGTCCAGCCCTTTTGTTTGCGCAGCTCTTTGAGGCGGGCTCCGAAAGCCTTACGGATATCTCCGGCTTGCATGATAGTGAGTAGCTCGTTAATCATCAATGCCACCTAGTGTACCCGTCGATTCGAAGAACAAATCGGGGTCAAGTATCATATTGACCTTTTCTCTTCCCGACGGTCGGCTATTAGAAACCCGCCCAATTCGTACAAAGCTCCGCGACCGGCTCGACCACCACAACCGTGCGCTCCGATTACGGTCCCGGTCACGGTCGTGTCAAAAAAACCGCTATCGTCGCGGGCCAGAGCCCCAATACCGGCACCACCGTGGTCACCTATGTCGGAGGGCAATACGAGAAAATCGCTAAACCCGACGGTAGCATCGAAGAGAAGTTTTACATCTACAGCCCCAGTGGTTTAACCGCCGTCAAAACTAAACTAAGCACCACCGCGAAGATCGAGTATCCCCTGCTCGACAACCTAGGTTCGGTGCATTTAGCGACCGATGAATCGGGTACCGTCGTCGAAGCCGGCACCTTTTCTGCTTATGGCTCGCATCACTGAACAGGAAATCAACTGCCTAATAGCTTGATGACCCCTTGGAATTGACACAAAATAAAACCCGCGACCGTACCCGATGTTCAGCGCTACGAAATATATTTTCACTGTACGATACACGAACCTCACCGACGGAACATATTCTCAATAACGCAGCACGTTGACCGACACGATAAACCCGAGCCCAAAGAGTCACCCGAACAACGCTAGCTGGATATCCGCGCGTGCGACGCGTCCACCAACAATTTTCCTTTTAATTATCTAGGAATATACCCGTAGCGTTTAAGATTTAGGTGTTTAATGCGAGGCCTATTTTTGTCCTGGCAAGGCGAAACAACAAGTCATAGCAGGCCTATGGCGCGAAGTTTCAACGCCGCCAGGGCGAAAATAGGCCCACAATAAGGCCTTAATCTTAAACGCGACGGGTATATGCCGACGCCGGTGAACTTTTCGAACCTCTCGTTCTATTGCAGGAAGTAACGCCCAACGAGCGCGCTTGCTCGGTTACAACAGAGACTCGATACTAAAATTTAAGGGTCGCGACTGGAAAGTGGCACGGTAGATTCAGAAAGAATAAAAGTAGGATTAGCGAAGGAAAATGACAGCA
>CAMYII010000025.1 GCA_947258385.1 Acidiferrobacterales bacterium | reverse complement strand
AAGTATACTGTCCCCGGAACTCGAACTCCCTCGCGAGCGTTTGTATCGCTCGATTAGCGGCCGCGCCAAGTGGGGTCGCGTTTTTCCATGAACGCATCGATGCCTTCGACCGCGTCGTAATCCGCACGACCGAGATGCTCGAGCACACGCGCGAGCCCGCGCGCCGCGGCGCGCGCCTGCCGGTACAGCGATTCCAGCGTGATTGCCTGGGGGGCCTGCTGGTAGCGCTGCAGCGCGGCAGCGTAGTGGTATACGGCGTCGGGGACCGGCGGCTGCCCGGCGCTGACCGGCAGCAGCGGCAGGCATAGCCAGAGCAAAAATACGAGGGATAAGCGTTTACGGGCCATTAATATTTACTGTAATACAAATCCCGCCTCCCGGGGCGGCGGCCGCCAAACGGCGAAAAATAACGCGCCAAGTGGATCAATGATCGCGGCCGGACAGCGCTTCGGCCCCGGTCCGGCGACCGGTTTGGCCGCACTGACAGGCGGTAAAGTGCCTTTTACCGCTACCGCGGCGAGGAGGACCGTTCGTCGTCAATTTCCCCTACTCCCTCCAAATCTGGGATAACAATCCCAAATCGACACAATATCTTCGTCTATACTGTAGACAGGCCAAGAAATCAAAAAACTCTCGGCCCCATGGGGTTCCGCTACCGCGTAAATGTTTACAGCCTCGGCACTGGTACAGCCGGCCGTGTCGCTATTGCATCTGTCGCGGCGCAAACCGCACGCGAACCAGCTGCCGATTAACTACAGGTTTTTAGATGAAGGAGGTTTTTTTAATGAAGACGCAGCGTTTGTTATTTGTGCTCTTCAGTTTCCTGGTTTTGCTGCCCGGCCTCGCCGGCAGCCCGGCCGCTTCTGCCGGCAGCACTGGACGCGTAAGCGTGGCCAACGACGGCACCCAGGCAAACGGAGCCAGTTTCTCCGAGCTCGGCATCAGCGCCGACGGCCGCTATGTGGCCTTTCCCTCGCACGCGAACAACCTGGTCCCGGGCGACAGCAACAATGTTGGCGACATCTTCGTCTACGACCGCGTCAACCGCAGCATCGAACGCGTGAGCATCGACAGCAGCGGCGTGCAGGCGACCAGCGCGAGCAACGGCTTTGACGCCACCCATGTGTCGATCAGCGATGACGGCCGCTACGTGGCGTTTGATTCCAATGCCAACAATCTGGTGCCCGACGACACCAACGGGCGTACCGATGCCTTCGTCCACGACCGCCTGACCGGCATCACCGAACGCGTCAGCCTGACCACCAATGGCGCCGAGGGCAACAACGACAGCGGCGGCCCCGTGATCAGCGCCAATGGCAACTACGTGGTGTTCAGCTCCTGGGCCAGTAATCTGGTCACCGGCGACACCAACGGCGTGATCGATCTCTTCGTCCACGACCGCAACGCCCGCACAACCGAGCGCGTGAGCGTGGACAGCAACGGCATCCAGGGCAACCGCGACAGCCGCTATCCGGCGATCAGCGCCGACGGCGGCTTTGTGGCGTTTGTCTCCGAGTCGAGCAACTTCGTCGCCGGGGACACCAACGGCAAGGCGGACATCTTCGTCCACGACCGCGGCACCGGCACAACCGTGCGCGTGAGCGTGGCGAGCGACGGTTCGCAGGCAACCGGCCCGGCCGTCTTCGGCTTTGCCTTCTTTCCTTCCATCAGCGCCGACGGCCGTTATGTCGCGTTCGGTTCCGCGGCCACCAACCTGGTCCCCGGCGATACCAACGACGGCGAGGATATCTTTGTCCACGACCGCAGCACCGGCGTCACCGAACGCGTGAGCGTGGCGAGCAACGGCGCGCAGGCCGACGGCGGCACCAACAGCCACACGGCCATCAGCGCCGACGGCCGTTATGTGGCGTTTCATTTCTTCGCCAACAACCTGGTGCCCGGCGATACCTTCGACGGCGCCGACGTGTTCGTCCACGACCGCAGCACGGGCGAAACCGAGCGCGTGAGCGTGGCGAGCAACGGCGCGCAGGCCGATGACGGCAGCCTTGCCGGCGCCATCAGCGCCGACGGCGGCGTCGTGGCATTCGCCTCTTTTGCCACCAATCTGGTCAGCGGCGACACCAACGGCGTCGAAGACGTGTTCGTGCATGTGCGCAACGGCGCCAATCAGCCGCCGGTGGCGGACGCCGGACTCGATCAGACGCTGGAATGCACCGGGTTTACCACCCCGGTGGTCCTGGATGGCTCCGGCTCCTCCGATCCCGACAATGACCCCCTGACCTATTCCTGGGAGAATTCGTTCGGCACGGTGGCGGGCGCGATCATCAGCGTGCCGTTCTCGCTGGGGAGCCACCTGGCCACCCTGACGGTCGACGACGGCAACGGCGGGACCGACTCGGATTCCGTCAATGTGACAGTGTTGGACACGACGCCGCCGGTGATCGATACCGCGGACGTCATCCTGGAGGCCACCTCGGTCGACGGGGCGCCGCTTAACGTGACGCCGGTGGTAAACGACCTGTGCAGCACGGTCTCCATACAGATTACGCCGAGCCTGCCCAACTACCCACTGGGATCGACGACGGTAAGCGTGACGGCCACCGATACCAGCGGCAACAGCGCCACCGCCCAGATCGTGATCAAGGTAGTCGATACCACAGCGCCGGTATTGACGCCGCCGGCGGATGTCACCACCGAGGCGACCGGTACCCTTACCCCGGTCAATATCGGCCAGGCCACCGCCACCGATATCTTCACTCCGGTGACGATCACCAACGACGCCCCGGCCGGGGGCTTCCCCCTCGGCACCACGGTCGTCACCTGGACCGCGACCGACCCCAACGGCAATAC
Source organism: Acidiferrobacterales bacterium (assembly GCA_947258385.1). Classification (GTDB taxonomy): domain Bacteria; phylum Pseudomonadota; class Gammaproteobacteria; order Acidiferrobacterales; family SZUA-150; genus CAMYII01. The sequence goes on along the minus strand of CAMYII010000025.1, from coordinate 9,735 downwards.
GGCGACCGCTACCCAGCGGGTCACCGTGCAGGACACTACCGTTCCGGCCATCACCGCGCCGGCGGATATCACGGTTGAGGCCACGGCGGTGAACACCCCGGTCGCGATTGGCCAGCCCACGGTCAGCGATCTGTTCGGCCCGGTGACCGTCACCAACGATGCCCCGGCGGCCGGTTTCCCGCTGGGCACCACGGTCGTGACCTGGATCGCCACCGACGCCAACGGCAACACCGCGACCGCCAACCAGCGGATCATCGTGCAAGACACCACCCCGCCGCTGCTGACGGTACCGGCGGACGTGACGGTGACGGCCACCGGCGTGCTAACGCAGGTGAATATCGGCCAGGCCACGGCCTCCGACATCTTCGGCCCGGTGTTTATTACCAATAACGCCCCGGCCGCGGGGTTCGCGGTAGGGCTAACCCTCGTCACCTGGACCGCCACCGATACCAACGGCAACAGCGCGACCGGCACCCAGCAGGTGACGGTGCTCGATAACGGCGGCGGCGGCGGTAACGACACCACCCCGCCGGTGCTGACCGTACCGCCGGACCTCACCGTCGAGGCCACCGATCTCCTCACACCGGTCAACATCGGCCAGGCCACCGCGGTCGATGATTCACCGCCGGTCACCATCACCAACGATGCCCCGGCGGCCTTCCCGCTCGGGACCACGACCGTGACCTGGACCGCGACCGACGCCCTCGGGAACAGCAGCACCGGTACCCAGCGGGTGACCGTGGTCGATACCACGCCGCCGCTACTCATCCCCCCGCCGGAGATCACGGTGGAGGCGACCGGTGCGCTGACCCAAGTCAATATCGGCCAACCCACGGTGAGCGATATCTTCGGGCCGGTGACGGTCACCAATGATGCCCCGGCCGACGGCTATCCGATCGGTACCACGGTCGTCGCCTGGACCGCGACCGACGCCAATGGCAACAGCGCCGCAGCGACCCAGCGGGTGGCGGTGGTCGATACCATTCCCCCACTGCTGACAGCGCCGGCCGACGTCACGGCCGAGGCCACCGGCATCCTGACACCGGTCAACATCGGCCAGGCCACGGCGGACGACAGCTCCTCGGTCACGATCAGCAACGATGCCCCGGCGGCCTTCCCGCTCGGTATCACCATCGTCACCTGGACCGCGACCGACACCAGCGGCAACACGGTCAGCGCGACGCAAACCGTGACCGTGGTGGACACCACGCCACCGGCGCTGACCGTGCCACCCGACATCACCACCCCGACCACCGGTGAGCTGACACCCGTGAATATCGGTCAGGCTACCGCCACCGACATCTTCGGCCCGGTACTGATCACCAACGACGCCCCGGTCGACGGCTACCCCGTGGGTACCACCGTGGTGACCTGGACCGCGACCGATACCAACGGTAATAGCACTTCGGTTCCGCAAAAAGTGACGGTTACAGCTGATAATGAGTGTAGGAAGGATGACGATGACGATGACGATGACGATCACGACAAGAATAAAAAGGGCAAAAAGCATAAAAAGGACAAGAAGGACGATGAGTGCAAGAAGGACGATGATGATGACGATGATGACGATGAGGGGCCAGATTTCGAGTTCGACCCAGTAAGGGACACGCTCTGGCCGCCGAATCACAAGATGGTATTGGTAGCCACGGTCAGCAGCGTCTCTGATTCATCGGACCCGGCGCCCACCGTTGATATCGAGGTCAGCAGCACTGACCCGGGTGACGGCAAGGGCGATGGCAACACCCAGCCGGACTGGGAGATCAGGCACGAAGGCGACACCTGGAAGATCTGGCTGCGCGCCGAGCGTTCAGGGAGAAACGAAGAGCGGCTCTACACCATCGAAGTGACGGTATCGAACAGCTCGGGACAGCAGAGCACGGCGTCACATACCGTACGGGTGCCGCACGACCGGCGATAACGCCCCGGCTAAGGCGCAAACCGGTCAGCCGCGTTGAAGGGATAAGCGCGCGGCGCCACAACAGAGAAACCCGGCCCAGGCCGGGTTTCTTTTTCTGAACCTCCCGGCGGATGGCCCGCTTAACGGCCGATCTTCGCTTCCTGCCCGGCCAACAGCCGCTGGATGTTGCCGCGATGCCGCCAGATCAGCAGCGCCGCGATCGCCGCCACGACCAGCAGATAGGGCCAGCCGGGTAGCAGCCACCAGGCATAGAACGGCGCCAGTAGCGCCGCGACGAGCGCCGACAGCGAGGAATAACGCGAGATCAGCGCCACCAGCACCCAGGTGACGACGAGCGCCAGTCCCAGCCAGGGGCTCAGGGCCAGCAGCACACCGAGGGCGGTGGCCACGCCCTTGCCGCCCTGAAACCTGAAGAAAACGGGAAAAAGATGGCCGATAAAGGCACCGAGGGCCGTCAACGCCAGCACCAGCGGCTCATCGGTAAAGGCACGCGCGATCACCACCGGCACCACCCCTTTGAGCACATCACCGAGCAGGGTCAACGCCGCCAGCGTCTTGCCGCCGTAGCGCAGGATATTGGTCGCACCGGGATTACCCGAACCGGTCAGGCGCGGGTCCTTCAGGCCCATGAGCCTGGCCAGCACAATGGCCGACGACACCGAACCCAGCAGGTAGCCGAGCACCGGAAACAGGTAATCGATCCTCATTTGTCTTAAGGCTTAAGGGTTTTGTCTCACCACCGGGCGATATATCATCAGGCTTTGCGCTATATTGCCTCGAACCAACGCAAAGGGGAACAGTTGGACATTATTTACCTCCGCGACCTTAAGATCGACTGCGTCATCGGGATCTGGGAATGGGAGCGGCGCATCAAGCAAAAAATCATCATCGATCTCGACATGGCCGCGGATGTCGGTCGGGCCGCGGCCAGCGATGATATTCAGGACACCCTGAACTACAAGGCGGTCACCAAAAGGCTGACAAGTTTCGTGGGCGATTCCAGCTTCCAGCTGGTGGAGACCCTGGCGGATAAGGTCGCGGAAATCGTTATGACGGAATTCAAAGTGCCCTGGGTGCGGGTGCGAGTCAACAAGCAGGGGGCGCTTCGCGGCGCCGGTGACGTCGGCGTCGTCATCGAGCGCGGGGAGAGATAGCGGAAACCTTTTCCCCCCAGGACCCGCGTCGTGACCAATCTCATGCCCACCGTCTTCATCAGTATCGGCAGTAACATCAATAAAGAGCAAAACATCAGCGGCGCTGTCAAAGCGTTGGAGGCGCGCTTCGGGTCGCTGATCCTTTCGCACGTTTACGAAAGCGAGGCGGTCGGCTTTGACGGGGCGAACTTTTACAACCTGGTCGCGACCTTCGATACCGACGCATCCCTTGAGGAACTCGATACTGTTCTGACCGGGATCGAAGACCGCCACGGCCGGCGACGCGCCGATGAACGTTTCACCTCCCGCACCCTGGACCTGGATCTGCTGCTCTACGGCGATCTAATCCGACACGACAATGGCTTTGAGATCCCGCGCAGGGAGATACTCGAATTTGCTTTTGTGCTGCAACCGCTGGCGGAGATCGCGCCCGATCTGCAACATCCGGAAACCGGCGAGGGCTTTGCGCAGTTATGGCGGGTGTTCGACAAGAACAAACAACGGTTGTGGGCCGTGGCCTTTGACCCGCGGCAGGAGTGAGCGAGGGCGGCGGGGCACACCGACCGTCGCCAATTGGAACCCATCCCCCGCGGCAACTATGGCGCTTGCGTCAGAAGCGCCTTGCGCAGGCGGTAGCGGCCGCCGTATTGCTTCTGGAATTCGGCCTGGGCCCGCAAGAAGTTGTCTTCCAACTCTATGCCGGTAACCGCAAAAGATTCGTCCAGGTAATAGCGAACGTGGCCGATGTAGACCGCTTCGTCATCATGTCGGATGTTGACGCTGAAATTCGCGGGCAGATGGGCCATGCCGCTGCCAGAGCGCCCGGCGGCCTCCCTCGGAACCATCACGCCGCGCACGGCGAGCGGCCGGTTCGCCACCCGCACATAGAAGGTCCCGCCCTGGGTGATCTCGATTCTGCCCGCCGGCTCCGGCGGCCGGAGATCATGGCGCGACCGCGACTCATGGTCCGTGAGCAGCACCGCATTGTCCGGATGATGCCCCGCTTCGCGGGTCGGCGGCCGGCGCGGCTTGTGCGCCGCGACGATGTCAACGCCTCCGACCATAATGACATTGCCGGTACCGGCCACGGCCGGAGAGGCGGCGCACCAGCCGACACAAAGCAACACCATCGATACAATGGCTGCGGCCACCGATTGTCTTGATCCGGCAGCAGTGGAGTTATTCATGCCGGGCACCGGACCGGAATGAGGCGGCTCCAAGCCGCGGGCGGAGGCTCGCAGTGGCATGCTTGCCGTCTCTTAAAGCACGATCGAACGCCCGCCGCAAACAGGGATCACCTGTCCCGTGATAAAGCCGGCATCGCGCACCAGAAACAGAATGGCGCGGGCGATATCATCGGGATCGCCCGAGGTCTTCAGCGGGGTGCGGGAGATAATGCGTTGCTTGGTCAATTCGTCAAGATCGCTTTCAGGCCACAAAATGGCGCCCGGTGCCACCGCATTGACGCGCACCTCTGGGGCAAGCTCCCTGGCCAAAGTCTTGGTCAGCATGACAACGCCCGCCTTGGCAGTACTGTAAATCGGATAATTTTTCAGCGGCCGCTCGCCATGGATATCCGCCATGTTAATAATGCAGCCCTCGGTCTCGCGCAAATGGGGAGCGGCGGCCTGGGCCAGAAAAAACGGCGCCTTTACATTGGTGCCCACAAGGTCTTCCCATTGCTTTTCGCTGGCGTCTTCCAGTGGGGTGGGATAAAACGTCGAAGCGTTGTTGATCAGCAGATCCAGCCGGCGGAAGGCGCCGATGGTCTCTTGTACCAGATTGCGTATCTTGGCAACGCTCAACAGGTCCCCGCGCACCAGCAGCACGGTGTCGGGTCGCCGCTCATGGAGTTTCTGCTGCAGCGCACGGGCCGCGCCTTCCGAGGAGTGATAATGGATGACCAGGCGCATGCCCTGTTCGTGTAATATATCGCAAACCCTGGCGCCTATACGGCGCGCACCGCCGGTGATCAGGGCGACTTTGTCGGTGAGCGCATTCTCAGGCATCGTATCGTGCAGCTCTTGCGGATCAGAATACTGTGACAATACCTTTATAATAGGTTAAAAGCCAATACCGATGCACAACAGCAACGGCCGATTCCAGGGCAGTCTACGTCTCGCGGGAAAAAAAACGGGCGAACTCCCCCGGCCCTCGGCGGAGGAACAAGCCCACAGCGACAAACTGATCACTCGCATCCGCGATGAGATCATTGCCGCGGGCGGCACCATCGACTTCGCGCGCTATATGGAGCTCGCGCTGTACGCCCCCGGGCTCGGCTATTACGCCGCCGGCACACGAAAAATCGGCGAGGCCGGGGATTTCGTCACCGCGCCGGAGCTGTCGCCGCTGTTCGGCCGCTGCATCGCCCGGCAGTGCCAACAAGTCCTTGAGCAACTCGGCGGCGGCGATATTCTCGAGGCGGGCGCCGGCACCGGCATGCTTGCGGTCGCATGCCTGCAGCAACTGGAGGCCCGCGACTGCCTGCCCGGGACGTATTTTATTCTTGAAGTCAGTCCCGATTTGCGTGAACGCCAGAGCGCGATCATAAAGCAAGAGCTGCCTCACCTTGTCGCACGCGTGCGCTGGATCGACACCCTGCCCGCTGGAGGGTTTCGCGGCGTGGTCATTGGCAACGAATTACTGGACGCCATGCCGGTACAGCGCTTTCACCTCACCGGCCACGGCGTACAGCAATTGACCGTTGGGTGGGATGACGGTCAATTCCGGTGGCGGCAGCGGCCCGCGGGGCCTGCAATGATCACACGCATCGCGGATCTGGCGCTGCCAATCGGTTATATCTCGGAAATTAACTTCCACGCCGAGGCCTGGATCAGAAGCGTGGCCGAATCGGTTGACGCGGGGCTGATTCTCCTGACTGACTACGGCTTCCCCCACGCCGAGTACTATCACCCGCAGCGCGACCGGGGCACACTGATGTGTCATTACCGCCATCGGTCCCATGATGATCCGTTGATCCTGGTCGGCCTGCAGGACATCACCGCCCATATCGACTTCACCGCCATGGCGGAGGCCGCGCACGAGGCCGGCCTGGCGGTGCTGGGCTATACCAGTCAGGCGGCATTCCTGCTCGGCCTGGGAATCGATCAGTTCGCGGCCGCGGAGGATGCCGCCGATACCCGCCGCTACCTGGAGATCACGCAACAAATCAAAAAACTAACCTTGCCGCATGAGATGGGTGAGCTGTTCAAGGCCATCGCCTTCGGCAGGAATATCGACGTGCCGTTAATCGGCTTCGCCGTGCAGGATCGGCGGGGGCGGTTGTAGGCCGGCGCTCGATCAGAGAATCACCATCGATACCGGCATACAGTGATCGAGTGTTCACTCTCCGCTATTGAATATTGTTTACACGCCCAGGGCTCACTTCACCGTAATGACCATACCAAGCGCCCACCTCTCGTGCTTCATTGGTTTCCCGCCATGGTTATAGTATCCTGGATTTGATTTCAGCGATGAACGCGTGTCACCTGGTCCAAGATCAAAATACATGACAGCGCCATGAATGTAATAACAACGGCAAAATGGAGTTTAGGAGTTATTCTCGTCTTGCTGTTTTTCTATGCAATCGTCATGTCCGCGCAATGGGCGTGGATAAGCGCTTTCCCCAACATTACCCCGGAAGACAGAGACGCCTATTCCGTACGTTCCTATGTCTGGTTCGCGGTCAGCGTCGCTTCCGCGCTCGGGCTGCTGGGGCTCGCTATCATCACTCGGCGCAGGAACAAGAGCGGGTAAGAGGTTTCTCATAGTCAACTTGGCTCCGATGGCTCCAGGCCACACAGGCAACGCACTTGAACTCTGACCGGCACGCGCACTACTCATCGGCCACCCAAGGATGTTGTTAAGATATAATTACGTCATGCCGATTCCCAGACAGACAGTTGCCATCTTCATTGCCCTGCTACTACTTGTGGCCGGTACCTCGGGCTGTCTGCCCACCATAGCGGACCGGCACCTCAACCGCGCCCTGACGCCCCCGCCGTACGAGGCGGAGCCCGAGGCCGAACGCCTGCATGAGGGCTTGTTTATCGCGGATCTGCACGCCGACTCCATGCTCTGGAGCCGCAATCCGCTCAAACGATACGGCTACGGCCATGTCGACCTGCCGCGACTGCAGGATGCCGATGTCGAGCTCCAGGTCTTCAGCGTGGTCACCAAGGTGCCCTACGGCGTGGATCTCGACGAGAACGCCGGCGACAGCGACATGATCACCCTGCTCACGGTACTGCAGGGCCGACCGTTTCGGACCTGGTCGAGCCTGCTGGAACGCGCGCTGTATCAGGGTGAAAAGCTCAACGCAGCGGTGCGCGGGTCCGCAGGCGCACTCAAACTAGTCACCACGCAACGCGACCTGGAGGAACTGCTCTCGGCGCGGCGGCGCGGCGAACCGGTCATCGGCGCCTTGCTGGCCCTTGAGGGCGCGCATGCCCTCGAGGGCGAGCTGGTTCATCTCGACCGGCTCTATGACCAGGGTTACCGCATGGTCGGGCTGACCCATCACTTTGATAATGCCGTGGCCGGCTCCGCGCAAGGCCTGGAAAAGGGCGGGCTTACCGAGTTCGGCCGTGACATCATCCAGCGCGCGCAGGAGCGCGGCATGCTCATTGATCTGGCCCACGCCTCGCCACGCGCCATTGACGACGTGCTCGCAATGGCGACTAAACCCGTGATCGTCTCGCATACCGGCGTGCGCGGCACCTGCGACACCGTGCGCAACCTCTCTGATCACCACGTTCAGGGTATTGCCGCCACCGGTGGCGTAATCGGCATCGGCCTGTTCGAATTGGCGGTATGTGGCGATGAAATCGAAGACACCGTCAAGGCCATGCGCTATGCCGCCGAGCTGGTCGGCGTTGAGCATATCGCGCTCGGATCCGACTTCGATGGCGCAACCGCCACATTCGTCGACGTCACCGGACTGGTGCTGTTGACCCAGGCGATGCTGGGGTCGGGATTTTCCCGACAGGAGATCGCCGCCATCCTGGGCGGCAACGTGTTGCGCGTACTACGCCAAACCCTCCCGGAGGCCTAGCACGATACTGGAAATGTCCTTCCTGGACTTTTTGCATCCCTGGCTCCGTAAGCGGTACATCCGTGTACCGCTCACCAGCTCACTTCGCCGCGGCGCAGGAATCCGGCGGTTTTCCAAGATGAACCTCACTGTAACGGGTCATTTGCTAGCAGTTATCATCGCCCGGGCAAGCATGCTCAAGCATCCACGCACAGCCCAGCGCCATCTGTGGTCTTCGGCCACACTCGCGGAGTCCGGGCGCAACGACTACTATTCGGGTGGACCCTCCTTCCTTGCAGCCTATCCCGGGAGGCAGTGGCAATCGCTTTACGGTAACTTGCTGAGTTATAGCGGATATACGAGCAAGATGAAATAAACGCCGTAAAAAAAGACGGCACTTAGGCCGTCTATTACCTGTTAGCTGTATAAATAAAAGTGCTGAGCATAATTAAATCCATAGTAATAATTCTGGCCACAAGTATTGTCAGTGGTTGTATTGGTCTTGGGCATGTTCAAGTGAATGTCCCGCCGCTAACAGTGGCTGGTGTTACTATAAACAATGAAAAACCTTTACTAATTATTGCCCCGGGATTTTATGGCTCATCTGGCGCCTTTGTTTCGCTAGTAAAAGAAGATTTTAGTGAGGACACATTATATAAATGGAAAGAAATAGAGCCCTCAAAACAAGGAAAGTTTTATGTCAATTTTGAAGAAGAAAACCGATATATAGGATCTATGTTTCCTTTTTCGCCTAGCAAAGAAACTATGGAAAGCCGAATGATATTTATTTGGAAGAAAGGCGACGAACTTGTGTATAAAGTAAGTGTGCATGGCGTGGATATATCCATAGAAAAAGCTAATATAAAAGAATTAAAAAAGAAATTACCTGAGTCGTTACGGGAAGAAGTAAAAACACAGTGGGGCGGTCCAAGAGAAAAACAATTAGAAGAAGAATTGGAGTTCTATAAAAGCGTAAACTGGGAAAAATCCAATGGGATTCAGGTAACAAAGTTAATCCGTAACAAGCAAATAGACAAACTAGAATTGTTACTAAAATTTAATGAAAACAGCTAACAAGTCACTCCAGCCGACGCCAAAAAGCGGCGCGGCTGAGTTCAATCGTTATGTGTAAAGGAACATATGATAAAGGGCACTTATATTCTGTTGGTTATGGCCGCTGTAATTAGCCTAAACAATTCACTTGCTATTGCGCAGGAAGAAGATGTTTTAACCGATCTTGAAAGAAAATTATCTAGTCAATGCAATAGGGCCGCTAAAAATTCATTTATGAATGGTGATATAAAAAGCGCTGAAAAGGCATGTATGCTGGCTATTCAAGAGATTGAAAAAAATCATCCCGCTGACGAGCATCTAGTTTATCCTATCTTAAAGTTGGCGGTTAGTTATTCCTTAGCTGGTCAAAAACTAGATGAAGCCACTCTACTTTATGATAAGGCGCTAAAAATTAGAAAAAAATTGCATGAGCCTGAGAGTGAGCCCATGAAGCAAATTAATGAGTTAATTACGATGCATAAAGAAAGTATACGTCGCAATAAATAAAATGCTGTATAAATACACACATAACAAGGCAGTCAACACCGCAGGGCCGTTGGCCCTGCTCGGACCCTCAA
>CAMYII010000024.1 GCA_947258385.1 Acidiferrobacterales bacterium | reverse complement strand
CCGCTCACCGCGCCGATGATGGCGCCCTTTTCGGCATCGGTCAGCGGCCTGCGGTTGCCGTATTCGTCGGTGGCGCAACCCGCCAGTCCGAGAACCAGGCCCAGCGCCAGGGTATTGTAAATCCGGGGCTTACTCATTGTCGTCTGTTCTCCTGTGTCTTGCCGGTTTTGCATGAATCATATCACGATTATGACCATCCCATTATGCCCGGCGGCCGGGAATATCTCCATTCGACCCGATCTTCGGTCGGATTAAGACGACACCCGAAAAAACCACCGCTGTCCCGGCAATACAGCGGATGTCTTCAGGCTCGTCGCGGCCCGCGGAACGAGAAAAATGAGCCAGTCTGGCATGGCGAGGTGTGGCGTCACCTGCCAGCCATCCTGCCGATCGCGCTGGCTTGATCTGGGCCCATACTCGATTATTCTTAAGGTTGTACCTGCGCGTTTTTGCAGGACCTTATTAGACAAAAGTCCGCCCATGTTTCTTATTCCCGCCCACAAGTCGGTCGACTGGAAGAACCCGCCGGTCGCCACGGTATTACTGATCCTGATCAATTGCTTTGTTTTCTTTGTCATCCAGGGCGACGACACCCAGAAACAATATCAAGCGCTGGAGTTCTACGGGCAGTCAATATTGCCCGACGTTGAGTTCCCGGCGTATGTCGAATACCTGGAACAAAACGGACACCTGACGGAAGCCTCCCGCCTGTCGCCCCTGCTCGACAAACAGCGTGCCGCGCAGCTCCCGGTTCTGTTCGTCATGGAGCAGGATAACGCGTTTATGAGGCGGCTGCGCAACGATGAGATCATCACGCCCGCCAACCTGCAATTTGACCAATGGCATGACGATCGCGAGCGCTATGACACCCTGATAACGCGTGTTGTCGCCAACTCCTACGGTTTTAAGCCGGCGTATCCGAGACCGTTTACGCTGTTATCGCATATGTTTCTGCACGGCGGCGTGGATCATCTTTTAGGCAATATGATTGTGCTCTTTATCGTCGGTTTCGTCGTCGAAGCGGTGGTCGGACGAAAGACCTACCTGGTTTCGTACTTGCTTGGCGGATTGTTCGCCGTTGGTCTTTACGGGCTTGTTCATGCGGATAGCACCACACCGCTGGTTGGCGCCTCCGGCGCAATCTCCGCGCTTATGGGCATGTATACGGTCTTGTTTGGATTGCGCAAGATTCGCTTTTTCTATAGCGTCTTGTTCTACTTCGGTTTCATGAGGGCGCCGGCCATTATTCTGCTGCCTGTCTGGCTCGCAAACGAGCTATATCAGTTCTTTGGCAAGGGACTCAGTAATATTGCGTATTTCGCTCACATCGGCGGTTTTCTCGGCGGCGCCGGCATTGCATTTTTGCAAAAGCGTTTCAGCGGGTCAGTCAATTTTGAGTTCATGGAACAGGAGGCAAGGCAGGAACGTGATCTCAATGAATATGAGACGGGCATGCAATGCATGCGTGAACTCAAGCTCGACGACGCAAGCAAGGTGTTCCGTTCAATCCTGAAAAAAGACCCAAAAAACAGGGCGGCGCTGTTACAACTGTATAATATCGGCAAATTCAAACCCGCGAGCGAAGAATATCATCAACTCGCCCGCGCGGTCATCGGACTTCCCGGCACCGACCCGGCCACGCTAAAGCTGGTTCACCAGACCTTCCTCGACTACCTCAAGTCCGCGAAGCCCGCCGTGCGCATTTCCTATGCACGCTATCTCGAGCTCGCCATGCGCTTCGCCACCGGGGACTATCTCGATGATGCGGAGAAAATCATCACGCTGTTGATGCGTCAGCAGAACAACAATAATCAATTGCCACGGGGGGTCCTGGCCGTTGCCGAGGCCTTGCTGCGGACCAAGACATTCGATAAGGCAACACACTATTTACAATACTTGATGGACAATCACCCTCATTCGGGTGAAGCGGAAGAAGCGCGGCGATTGATGAAATGGGCGCAATCGACTCAGCCATCTAATTAGAAAGATTCTCCAGCAATTGAAGATATTTCTTCATCTCCGGGGTCAAGCCGTGGTTGGGGTACTTTGTGATCAGGTCTGTCAACAACGCTTTTGCTTTCGCATCTTGCTTGAGCTCTTCACACAGGATCTTTGCCGCAAGAAAATAAAGCCGCGGAATATCCGGATGGCCGGGATGTTTCTTGGCAAAGCCATTTGTCAAGGCAAACGCGAGCTTCGTGTCTCTCAGATCCCTGGCAAGGCTCGCCAGCGGATAGACCTGGTCCGCCTCCCGGAGCTCGAACTGCTTGTCAGTGCGGTAACAATCCCGCAGCACATCCAGCGCCCGCTTTGTCCTTCCCTCATCAATGAGCCTGCCGATATAGCGCTGTCCATGGTCGAGCAAGCTGTCACTGTCTCCCGACAGCATCAGCAGCTTGTGGTAGCGGTCGTGCAACTCCGGGTCTGCATCGGCAGTCTTGAGTTTTTCTTCCAGAAACTTAAGCGCTTCCGGGACCTTGCCCTCGTTGATCAGCACATTCACTTCGCTCAGGACAGGGTTCGCCGGAAGGAATGCCTGCCCTGCTCCGTCGTCCATTTCCTGCTCGTATTCCAGTTCTATATCAAAGCCGAGCGCTTCGTGATACTGATAAATCACGTACCCCATCATGTTGAACATGATGAGCAGGAAATACATAAAGATAAAGTTCGACAGAAAAAGCAGCGCCAGTTTTGGCATATGCCCGGCAGCCAGGTCGAACAGGATATGCGATCCGGCCCAGAGCAGAATCAGGAAAAAGTAGAGCAGCAGATAGGGAAAGCCGATACGCCTGATCATGGCGGAAAGCACGACGGGATTGACGGCCTTGAAGAAGCTGTTTTCCACCGCGATCACCATGACGGTCGCCGGTAGCGCCAGGATCAAAAACACAAGCGCGAGATCGGCGATTCCTTCACCCACAAAGGCGCTGATCAAGCCGTAGGCGAAACCAATTAATATGAAGACGAATAACTGCTTGAACGGCATCTCCAGATTCTGCGTCACCATGTCCCAGGTCACTGGCGGGGGTTCCAGGTGGCCCTTGGCCGTATGACTCAGCACCGCATAGGCATACTTCAAAAACACGACAAACAGCACCAGTTGCAGCAGACCCGCGAAAAACGAAAAGCCGAACGATACCGCACCGATCATCGACAGCAGGCTGATGTAAACAAGCGAGACCGCGTTGGCGGGATAAGCGAAAAAACGCGGTATCCGGTGCCAAAACGGCGTGATGACATTGCCCGCACCGAGCGAATCGACCGGGTTGTTGCAAGCCGGACAGACCGCCGTCAGTGCACCGCCCGCGGCGGGCTGCATCTTCACGCAGGCGGGACAGAATTCGATATCGCACCCCAGGCAAATCCAACGCGCCGGTGCCCGTGGGTGATACTTGCAGGTGATTGTGCCCATACCGCTGCGCCGGTCGTCAGCTCTCTCAGGTCACAGGCAGACGACAGGGTGTGGCCATTGTGACACGTAAAACCGTTGTGCGTGACTGCCTGGTGGGTTGGTTTTCTATTGAAGCCTAGCCGGTGACAGCGGGCCCCACAACCCGTTCTCGCGTCGTTCTGTTGTGGCGCCGGCCGCACCAGCGCGCCCCGGACCGCCTTCCCTGGCGCATCGTTTGGAGACAGATCCGATCAGGCACAGCGATACGACCGCGCCGCACGATGTCCCACCCGCAGGCGATGTGCATACGTAACTGGCGCCTATTAGACGATAAGCTATAGTTAATATTGTTCGCGCCGGAACGCTCATGATGCATCGGCAACACAATGTGCGTATCTCCCGGCGCAAATCAGGTTTCACTCTGGACCGGATGACACAACAACAGCTAATTTCCATATCAGATGTAAGGGGAATAGTTAATGAAAAAACAGCTAGTTAGCGCACTCGGGCTCTCTTTGTGCCTCGGTGCCGGAGCGGCATGGGCGGAAGGCATCACGTTCAACGGATTCCTGACCGCGGGCGCCACCTACGGCGACTCCGAGGTCGGCACCCAGGATGGCAACATCAACAACAACGTTGAGTTCACAAACGACACCCGGATCGGTATCCAGCTCTCGGCCGAGGTCAATCCCAGGGTTGACGTTACCGCCCAACTGCTCGCCCGGGCCAAGGAGGACAATTCCGATGTCGTCGCCGACTGGGCGTTCGTCAGTTATACGCTCACCGATCCGCTCAAGGTGCGCGCCGGCAAGCTCAAGCTGCCGACGTATCTGATCTCTGATTACATCGAAGTGGGCTACGCCTATCCCTGGATCCGGCCGCCGCAGGAGGTCTATTTTTCTAACCCGATCTCCACCATCAACGGCGTCGATCTGTTGTATAACGCCTATTTCGGCGATTTTTTTATTCTGATTCAGCCCTATTTCGGCCAGAGCAAAGGTGACGAGGCGCTGATCCCGCAGGAGGCACTTCCACTTCTTCCGGTCCCACCGCCTGCCGGTACGGTGGCCTACCTCGATTTCACCGCCGAGGAAATGAAGGGCATCAATTTTAGCGTCGGCACGGATTTTTTCACCTTGCGTGCCGGCTACCTGGAGACCAAGGTCAACGCCGCGTTCCAGGGGGTCGATAATGACGACGTGGAATTCTACAGCCTGGGCGCCACCCTGGACTGGCGCAATATCGTGATCTACGCCGAATCCTTCGAGCGCAAGATCGACGGCTTCGCCAACGTCGCCTTTCCCAACCAGCGCGGCTCCTACGGGACACTGGGCTACCGCATCGGCAAGTTCCTGCCCCATGTGACCGTTGCCCTGCTCGAACCTTACGACCAGAAACCGTTCAATCCGCCGGCTGGATACGGCCAGGCGCTGGAACAGGAATCCGTCACCGTCGGTCTGCGCTATGAGCTCGGCAGCGGCGCGGCGCTGAAGATCGAAGCACAGCGGGTGGAGCCGGAAGCAGGCACGCGTGGGTTGTTGATTGGCAATCCGAACGATCCTGCCCTGGATGATCCAAGTAAGAGCGTGAACATCTACAGCATCGCCATCGACGTGGTGTTCTAGGGGATTTGAGAATGAAGAAGATGCTAATGAAAATTTCCTACTGTCTCGCGGTCGCTGTGTTCCTTTGCACCACAGCGGCGGCCCATGCCGGCCTCGCCATTATTGCCCATCCCAGCAACCCGATTGCGGGTATCACCGCCGACGAGGCCACCAAGATTTATCTCGGCAAAACCAAATCATTCGCCAACGGCCGGCGCGTAGTCCCGGTCGATCAAAGAGAAGGCACTCGCTCGCACAAGAAGTTCTACAAGAGCGTCGTGAAAAAGGACGATCGGGCGCTGAAGTCCTACTGGTCGAAACTATTGTTCACCGGCAAGGCCAAGCCGCCGGAAGTCATCGGCGATGACCAGGCGGTTAAAAAATGGGTCGCCGAGCATCGCAACGGTCTCGGCTATGTCGACGCCAGGGTGTTGGACCGTTCAGTCAAGGTGTTACTGGTCGTGCCCTGAGGGGGACGGTTCATGGCAAATGAGGATTGCTTGCGCGGCTGACCCTGGCTGGATGCTGGATACGCGTCACCGCGCCGCCTCCTAAACGCCACGGCGCCGCTGAAAAAAAACCGGCGCAAGCCGGGTTATTTATGCAACTGGGTGTCCGCCGCTGGGTTCGGGACCCGCCAGTGATATCTTTATTTACAGGTTGACAGGAATTTTGCCGACGGCCCTTTGCACGGGTTGGCGCTGAACCCTTCGTCTTCTTTCGGCGCCGGACCCTTGGCCTTGACCGGCGCCGGCGCTTTCTTCGCCTTGGCGGCCCTGGCCGCGGCCTCTCGCCTGCTCTTCTCGGCCGCGGCGCGCTCCCTGGCCTTGGCTGTCTTTTGCGCCTTGGACTCCTTCTCGCCCTTGGCCGCGGCTGCGGCACGCTCTCTGGACTTGGCCGCCTCGCGTTCCCGGGCGAGCTGTGCCGCGATGGCCTCTTCCACGGCGGCGGCCTCGTCTTTCATGGCCTCCTTCTTGGCGCGGTCCCACGTCGCCAGCTTCTTTTTCGCCGGCTCATGGCCCTGGCCGGCGGATTTCTTATACCATGTCTGCGCCTTTTGCAGGTCCTGGTCAGTTCCCAATCCCTGCTCGTACATCTCACCGACATGAAACTGCCCGGCCGCGTCACCGCTTTTCGCCAGGGCCATCTGCACCTCAAACAGACGCACGGCAACTTCATCGCGCGCCAGCGCCTGCAGGGAACTAAATCCTGACAAAAGAGATAAAACAATGACTAAAACGCTTAATCGTGACATGGCTGTTTTCATCATCATTTGGCAAAAAACTCATTTACCTATCCTTCCCCCTTCTACCTCTCCGTTTCATCTCGGGAAAAATCGACAGTGTTTTATTGGGTTTATTTTTTTATCGTGTTTATAATAAATATAGTCAAATCGATGAGAATTTATATCTTACTGAAACGTAAGGTGTATCTATTGCCCCTGCTACACGTCACCCTTCTTTTGTCGTTTGCCCTGCATTGCAGCACCGATCCAGGATCCTGCCATCCGTGCTTGAGCGCGATATCGGCCGGCCCATGATCATCCTTGGCGGCATCTTTCTTTTTGTCGATTTCGAGCACGTTGTACAGGTACTTGATGGTGAAACGCCCATCATTGTCGAAATCAGACAAGGTCGATTTCACGGTATAAGTCAGCGCCGAGTTGCCCACGTCCGTACCGAATGCTTTGGAAAAACACACGATGCTGCTGGCGCTGGCCTTGACACAGCTGGTCTTTGCCGAAGGTAGATATTCCGCCGCCTGCCGGTTCCTTAGCCAGGCGCCGCTCAGCACCAGCTCCATGGCGTTGACCCCAAGCGTGGCGGGCTTTTTGACGGGCGCCCGCGCGACCGTCGCCGGCGGTTGCGAGACTTTGACCGGTGATTTTTTCGCCGGTTTTACAACCTTCTCCGCTTGTGCGGCGGCCGCGGCCTGTTTAACCGCCTTTTCCGCCTCCTGCGCGGCACGGTTTCGCCGCTCAAGCTTCTCTTTTGCAACCTCATGACCCTGCTCGGCGGCTTTGGCGTACCACGTATAGGCCTTGTCCAGGTCCCGTTTTACGCCCTGGCCCGAGGCATATCGGTTGCCAATGATGAACTGCGCATTCATATCGCCATTGTTCGCGCGCGTCATAAAATACTTGAAGGTCCTCGCTTGGAGGTCATCGCTTTCTTGCCCGAAAGCGGAGCCGGCAAATAATAGTGCCAGTAACAATACGGCAGATCTCAACATCAGTGAGGCACTCCCTGATCGATCAAATGTTCAACTCAATCATTACTCAATCATTGAAAAATCGTATTTCGGCTGCGCACCACAATTTCCCCCTATCTATTATTATAATAGTTCAGTATTTAATAAATTACTAAGCAGTATACATACCCGATTTGAGCAAGGGCTCGAAAAAACCCTTGTGCGGCCCTGCCAACCCGCCGCGCTCGCGACATAATCGAGCACCTGCAGAGTCGATTTCGCCTGCCCCAAAAACAGCTTAGCAAAACAACCGCTGACCGATTGGTAAATCGCAAACCTTCCAAGCCGATATATCATTTTGCTTCGCGCCGCCTTCGAGGATGGGGATTCTGGTGATACTGAACAGCAATAGCGATAACCAGCGATTCTGCGTCCGCCTCCAGCCCGGGCGCCCCGACAACTTGACCGTGGGGTCCCAAATGCTGTCCCGGCGCATTCTGCACTGACTTGGTCGGCGGGAGCGGCTTTGTGCGCCAGCCCCTGCGGGGCGAGCCGCAGGGAGGCGGCGGGCACATACGCCGCGGCGGCAAAAAATCCATGGAAAGACTTTCCAGCAGACCGCTAGCCCAATGTTGCATCAGCATCCGGTTGTTGGCGCCGGGCGGAGCAGACCACAGGGCGGGCGAACGGCCGAAAAGCGCCGCTCTTGCCCCTCCAGGGGCGTCGCGGCATTGGTGCCTGCCTGTCCGTCACATCGCCGTCGCGATGGTGACATTTTCTGGGACATGTCGTAAATCGCTACCATAGCCATCACTGACTCAAGATTAAGATGATTTTTCCCATTTTCCGCTGGCCTGGTGCAACATTGGGGCTGGTTACTGTATGACTGCAGCGGGAGTTGCCGGCGACGCCAGGCCAGTGTGCCCCCGGCGAGCTGGACCACATCTTGAAAACGGCAGCGCTGCAGGAGCCCTGCGATGGGCGCTGAGGCAGATCGCGACCACGGGTTTTTCGCGATCAAACTGCAGAGCGTTTATTCGGGCGCGCGGCTCAGTGATGGGAATATTGACCGAGCCTGCCAAATGGCTATTCCTTCATTCACGGCGCGTGCGTACATCGACCTCGGCTTGCTCCAGCCGCTGGATGAGCGCAGCGGGCGCGATCTCCCGGACACGACCAACAGGCAACCACCAAAACCATCGCTCGGTAAGTGACTCGGGTCGTCGTGTAGATTCCATGATGGCAGGCCTTAGCCCAATGAATGCGGGACTGAGAATACTGAGGACGCTACCATGCTTTGGTGAAAGGAACTACCCGACCCAGGCTAGCAACCGGTCTCCGAACCAGCGCGGGAAACACTGGAAAGAATACTGCCGTCACTGCCGTTTTCGCGGAGGATGGCATCGATGAGCCGAAGGTAACGAGAGAACCGCGCCGGCCCTGGCCGTGACTGCCGCCACTCGGTAATCGGAGGGCGGCAAAACGAAGGCTCTTCCAGCCGTGGCGCTGATTTTACCGGCTGGAATTGCCCTGGAATCAGCGCCTTTCAGAGGTGTCGACTGAAATGACCGTGCTTGGCCCCGGCCATTAATGTCCTGAAATCCTCACCGCTGATATGCACGAGATCGGCATGATCGCCTGCCTCGAAATAGATATCCGAGCACTTATTCAGGCTGTCATCCAGCACCGTGTCGTAACCGTAGGCATTACCTACCGGCGGTACCGCACCGACGTCGCAATCCTTGAAGAGCTCTTCCAGTTCCTCTTCCGTGGCAAGACCCAACCGGCGATCGAACTGCCTGTGGAGTTTCCCAAGTTCAACGCGGTGGGTTGCGGGTAGCACTGCCATTACGTACCCATTCTCGTCTTCCAACACGACGCATTTGGCGAGATGGTCGCCTGGAATATGCGCTACCTCGGCGGTTTCCGTGCTGCAGGAAGTACGACGGTGATGCAGAACTTCATAATCGACCCCTTCCCATTCGAGGTATTCCAACAATGAGAGCGACATAGCCATGGCGAATCCTCCTCTCGATCAGCATTGGCTTTTCTGGTCTGCACTCGCGGCCAGATCCGTGGCCAGATCCGTGGCCAGCTAAGGTCCGATTATACCGCGAGAACCGCGAATGAAACAGCGAAAAACGCTCGGCATCATCGCTGCCGTTGGCCGGCCGCCCTTCCGCGTACCTGTCCGCTTCGCTCCCATGCCTGCGACGTAGTTCACATTGGCATTGGACAAAAAGTTACAGATTTACAACCCTGGACGACATATGATTCAGAATATTAGAAGATGCTGAAAGACATGACGAGGTGGCGCTGGCGGGTAAGGCATCAACGTCATCGGACCCACCCCGCTATGTGTGTATTGGGTGGAATGCCAAGGAACGCATGCCCACCAGGAGGCATAGATGAACATCTTTGTTGGAAATCTGGCGCCCACTGCCACCCAGGAGGATCTGGCACGGGCATTTGGTGGCTACGGTACGCTGTTGAATGTCATTCTGGTCAAGGACCCCGCAACCGGCAAACCCCGCGGCCACGGCCATATCTTCATTGCCCCAGACGCGGCCGCGCAGGCGGCCATCGCCGAGCTCAACGGCCTGCCGCTCAAGGGCCAGCGGCTCACCGTGCGCGAATGTATCTACCGCGCCGCTGACCGGAACCGTGGCCGGCTGGCAGGCCGTCCGGAGCGCCCCTGGCGCACGGCACCCGAGCGCCGGCTCAACAGGGCAATACCGGGACGGTTCATGGACCGCGGCTCTTGAACGATAGACCCGCAGCGGGCACCGAATATTAGCTGACTGCAGCCAGGCGATCCCGCGTCGGGACGGCCCCACATCGCACCGTAGCCCCCCACACTTCCCGTTTCATGGCAAACTCACATCGAACATCGCCCAAGACGACCCCTTCCCGCTTTCCATACTTGACAAATAATTTCAGACTTGAGTTATCAGATTTTTTTGCCACTCTTGTAGTTGAACTCTGGAAAATCGTGACCATAACAGATGCGGGCATCACGCTAATGGATGGTCGACGGTCGAAAGTCAAGCGCGAAAGTTGCTGGCCCGCTTGACGGCGGTGCCCCCTCTGTGCCCGGGTGCAACAAATTCCACTTGCTACCCGGGCGCGCTGAGACTAGGCTGCCCGTGGCCTGAACAGGATGCTAAACTTAAATGGTGGGGCCTGCCACATGCAATCTCACCAACCGGCTAAGTGCCGACCCTTGCCCTTCCCCGCCTTACAACTGACGGAGACACGATGAAACGACTTGACGACTACCGATTGAGGCTTTGCAACAAGGATTTAGTTCCCATTGTGATAGGAGGCATGGGGGTCGACATCTCTACGGCAGAATTGGCCCTGGAAGCGGCCAGGCTGGGCGGCATCGGTCATATCTCAGACGCCATGGTGCCGACTGTTTCGGATCGCCGCTTCAAGACCCGGTTCGTCAAGGAGAAACTCAAAAAATATAAATACAACGTTGCCAATGTCGACAAGACCGATGTCCAGTTCGATCTGGGCAGACTCGAAGAAGCAACGAAAATGCACGTCGGCAACACCATGCAGGCAAAGCGAGGAGAAGGCCTTGTCTTCATCAACTGCATGGAAAAGCTCACCATGAACAGCCCCAGGGAAACGCTGCGCGTGCGTCTGGCGGCCGCCATGGACGCAGGCATCGACGGAATCACTTTGAGCGCCGGCCTGCATCTAGGTTCGTTCTCCCTGATTCAGGACCATCCGCGTTTCCGTGACGTCCAACTAGGAATCATCGTATCTTCGGTGCGGGCACTGCAACTGTTCCTGCGTAAAACGGGCAGGTTGGGCCGGCTTCCTGATTATGTGGTGGTAGAGGGTCCGTTTGCCGGCGGACATCTGGGGTTCGGCATGGACTGGGCAAAGTACGATTTGAAAACGATCGTTACCGAAGTCGGGCAATATCTGGCTCAGGAACAACTTGATATTCCAGTTATTCCGGCTGGCGGAATATTCACCGGTAGCGACGCCGTCGAATACCTTAACGCCGGGGCGGCTGCGGTACAGGTCGCGACGCGTTTCACGGTTACGAAGGAATGTGGCTTACCGGATAAGGTTAAGCAAGAATATTTCAAGGCCGACGAAGATGACATTGAAGTCAACATGATCTCGCCCACCGGTTATCCAATGCGCATGCTGAAGAATTCCCCCGCCATCGGCTCCGGAATCCGTCCAAACTGTGAGGCCTACGGATATTTGCTGGACAGCACGGGGAATTGCTCTTACATTGACGCCTATAACCGGGAAGTCGAAAGACATCCGAACGACAAGAAGATTTCCGTCAAGGACAAAACCTGTTTGTGCACGCATATGAGAAATTTCGATTGCTGGACCTGTGGCTACTATACTTATCGGCTGAAGGACACGAGCAGGCGTCTGCCAGATGGCAGTTTTCAGCTATTGAGCGCGGAACATGTCTTCCAGGATTATCAGTTCAGCTTTGACCATAGAGTCGCACTCCCAGAGCAGGAGTCTGTAACTGTAATCGGATAATGATTATCTCGTGATCAGGCCGTCGTCCCCCGAGGCTAATGTAGCCCTAGCAGGTCGCTGAAAAAGTCCATGGAAGGACTTTTTCAGCGACCTGCCTAGTAACAGCGACCGGTTGATTTCCGAAACCAAGCTGAGAAAAGTATTGTGGGCTTAACCGGCGACAAGCCCCCCGAGCCAGGGCCAACGCGCCAATCAGCAATATTGCCGCGTTAGTGTGCGGAGTTTTACGTCGCGCTTAGAGTCAATGTCATGCGGGCGAAGTCAACATCCACAACATATTGACGAAAGAAGTCATGGGCCAGAAGTCCGCCGATACGAAACCCGAACTGGCGCTCCAGCGGAAACGCGTCCAGCATCATCCCATTGAGATGTCTCCGACAGACTTGACCAAGCTGCAGCGCGTCGACTAAGAACGGAACCGTCCGCACCGCACCGCCGCCCCCGAAACCCGTCTCCCGCAAGCCGCGCGCCAACCTGAGCCCCGCACCCTGCGCAGTGGAGCGTGGTGCGGCAAATGCGGCACCGGCCATTCCGGTGTCAATAAACATCATGGTGGAATACGCCTTATTAATCGTCCCCCACGCCACCATGTAATGATCACCCGCAAGCCAGAATGGCACGAGCGCGTGTTCGGCGCCCCTGGCTCGCAGCACTGTATCAGCCCCCTCCGATGGCGTAACGGCGCGCAACACAAGCGCCCTACCCGGGTAATCCAGCGTGGGCAAAAAATGACAGAGCAGCACGGTACCGATGATCCCGTGCACGGGCGTTTGCGGAAAAAACGGTGCGAACAGCGGCTCGATCTCAACGATCTGCACCGGGACATGGTGCACGTTGAACGCATCCAATGTGACGGTGTCCACGCGTCCGTGCCGGACAAGGCCTGACCTGCCACCGGCGAAACTGCCCTGCTCGAACTCCCCTGCGATTACACCGGCTGTGTGAGCAAATTCTTGATCCAGCACCAGCTCACCAGCGCCGGTGTCGATGATCAGGTTCGCTTTCTGACCATTAATCCAAGCCTGCACTACCGGCAGCGGCTCGCTTGCCGTCCAGGGCACAATCGCGACCGCGGCAGGCGGATCCAACTCATAGGGGGTAAGGCCGGCAAAGCCTTCCAGCTTCTGCGCCAGCGCATCACGGCGCAAGCCCCGAAACTGTCTGGCTGCATTGGCAAAATCATCCGCCCGGTAGTAGACCTCTGCCAGCAGCGCATGAGCCCCTACCGATTCAGGCTCCAACTCACAGGCCCGGGTCAGCCAGTACCGGGCCTCATGGAGACGATTACCCAACAGTGCCAGATGGCCGAGGCGCGTACTGACATAGGCATCGAGATGTGAGGCGCTGACCTGCATATAAATGGGCTCGGCCTCATTGAACTTACCGGCCGCGAACAACTCGTCGGCGATCCTGAGATCCTGGCGGTTATCACTTGACGTGTCGATGCGAATGGGAATGGCCCTGCATGCGATGGGTTTTCATTGGACTGCATTGACATAAAACACAGCGGATACCAACTGTGTTGCGGCAACTATCAATCCGCCGTACAGCTTGTGCCGCTACCAAGGCAGGCTGTCCAGCTTAATCGCCCCGGGCGGCCACTCGCGTTTGCGCAGCGGCAGATACATCGCAGGAAACGGAGCACTAATCTGACCCGATGGCTGTTCAATAACAACGGTATCTTCCAATTGCCGCCAGCCCAGGCGTTGATAGAACTTCACCATGTGCTCTATGCAGAAAAGCAGACCGAAGTCGGCAGCCAGGTCCTGCCGCATGAATGCGTGTGCAGATTCCATCGCCTGACTGGCGTACCCCTTCCCCTGCGCCTCAGGGACTGTCGACACCGCACCGATGCCGCCGATCGCGAGCTGTTCATCCCCGATGGACAGTTGATGCTCAAGTACCCCTACGTGCGAAACCGGCCGCCCATCCTCTTTGAGCAGGATATGCCAACGCTTCGGCCGCCACTCCATGGCAAGACATGACACGCCAAAGATATCCTCGCCCCACTTAAAAAGCCGATCAGACTCTTGCTCAGTAAGTGCCTCGACAATACTGATGTCTATGGCCATATATACACCTTCCAGGTCACGACAGAAACAGCTTTACAGCAAACCATCGATCAGGTCCAGAAAAAATGTTCAGCCGCCGCGGACGGCCTCCGCAAAGCGGCGGACAATAGTCTGAGCGGATTCAACCGAGTTGATACCGGAGACGCTTTTCCCCGCCTGCCAGTAGTCCCTCTCGCCGGTCTCGTCGAGAGAGGAGCGTTTCAGCTGCCAGAGCGATTTGAGCGCATAAATCGTCCGCATCAAATACTTTGTCCTGCGGCCGCGCAGCATCCAACGGGCGATTGAACCTGCCTTAAGACCTGTGCGTTCGATGTAGGGTGTGCGTATCACCGCGACGGGTACCCCTGTGACCCGTTCACTCAGGACAATATCATTCTCCGATGCATTAACGATCGCGGCCTTGTACACCTCGCTCGCACGACACTCCTCCGTGGCGATGAAACGCGTCCCCATTTGCACGCCGGCATAACCAATGTTCAATGCCGCGAGAAAATCGGCCTCGGTGCCGATACCGCCGGCGCAAATGAGCGGCACACCAAGATCAACCAGTTCGTCGTAGAGCGCCTGCGCGCTCTTGGCCCCGGCGTGCCCACCGGCCCGGTTGTTGACGGCAATCAGGCCATCGACACCACCTTCGAGGCCCTTGGCGGCCCACTTCCGCTCGGTCACATCATGGTAAACCACTCCGTTGACGGCGTGCACGCGCTCGGCGACCCAGCGCGGATTGCCAAGGGACGTAATAAAGAATCGGATGCCTTCTTCCAACGCAATGTCAATCCATTGGGCCATGCGTTCGTGGTATGCGCGCGAGGATTGCTCGATCAATGCGTTCATGCCGATTGGTTTAGACGTCAAACGCCGTGTAAGACGCAATCCCTCGCGGAATTCATGGCCGTGAACATAGGTCAGAGAGATCGGCTGGACGATCCCGATACCGCCGGCATCGGAAACGGCAGCCACCAGCTCGGGATTGCTGCACGGATACATCGCTCCGCAAACAAGCGGCAACTCGATTCCGACTTGCCGGGTAAAGGCGGTTTCGAGCTTCGACGGCGCCGCCACAGGGCTACTCATCCGGCGCCAGCAGCCAGCGCACGGCAGTGCGCGCAACCGTATCACCGTCCCCGTCACGGATATCCGCGTGCACGACGTGCTCGATTTCCACATTGACGTCAGGCAGGGTGCAGCTGCCTTCCGCGGTCAGGCGGCCACGCGCCTTCTTCAGATAATCGATCGACAGACCGGTCGGGATCCCCTTCACACCCTCGGGCAGGCCGCTGAACAGTGAAAGCCCGCTCGCGATCTCACCGAGATTGGCCAATGCGATCGCATGGATGGAATTGAGATGATTCCGTACCCGCCTGTGATCGCGCAGCTCGACCCGTGCATAACCGGGCCGCAGTTCCAGAATGTGGGCGCCGATCGTGCCGCTGTAGGGCACCATCCAACCTAATAGACGGCTGAACAGCCAGGTCCCGCCGGGTAAGGGGCTCAATCGGCGCCATGCCGCCAACAATGTCGCCGCCGTATTAGCATTCGCCATCCTCTCCTCCTGGGCCTTCACCCATCGAGTACCTCTCCAGGGCGGGCTCGCCTTATCAATGCCGTCTTTTATGATCATTCTGCTCCAGCACGCTCGTGTCCTTCTTGAAATCGGAAAACGCGTATAGATGCACACTCCACCGAAGCTTGGAATCAGATTAACGACACCATTGATTTTGCTGCATCACCGATAATCGTCGCACCTGGCTGACCTCTTGCCAGATAAAACGGGAATTTTCCGATATGTCGCCATGAGCGGAAGAAACGCAGTCATCTTCAATTCCCTTACCTGTGCCGCCCCTCTCATGCATAATCAGCTCAATGTGAAGCGTCTTTATCCGATATCTTGCGCTAGACAATACCTAGCTCCGGCGGATATCTTATAACAAATCCGTTATCTAAAGAAACTGGCTTGCACGCAAGCGTGCATGACTCTTTCGCGACCCGGCCGTTCAAGCGTGAACGACATAAATCCCTTTGAAATTAACGGCAACGCTGGACTTTGACTTTACATTAGCGTGGAGGCAAATCTTTGACATTCCTTTCTTTCGGAATCCTGCCACAAATCTTGAGAATGTGGATTCTTCAGATAACTTACACTGCGCTTCGAAATCCTCGACAACAGGCACATGGAAGGAGATGGTACTCTCATAAATTACAATATGCCCCGCCAGGCCCTGTTCCTTCAGTTTGAGGTGCAATAAACCCCAACCTGACAATACCGCAACTGAATAAAGGCTGCCGCCAAATACAGTGGACTTGTGGTTCATGTTGGGTGCTATCGGCGCTTTTAGCGTCAGTGCCCGGCCGTCGTAACGGACAACTTCGATACCCATATCTTTTGTTAATGGAATTTCATCGTGCAACACCCTCTCCAGGCCATATTCCATCTCACTCATATTCTTACCCCAAAAAATGGACCGCGCGCTGTACCGGCCATGAACGCCTGAAAACACTACACAGCCTCAGTAGGTCAAATGACACTATCGCCCCTTTGCCAGTTGTTGCGATAGGAGGCATTGAAATGTCAACCCACTAAATGGTTATAAACAAAGCCATAAAAAGCGCAATTAGACGCTCTATCGTCGGCCAACCAATGATAGCTACCCCCCGCATTCGCGGACTGGCAAGTCCGAATCGCTTGGAATTATTAGTTTTACCTTAATTAATAATATCGTGCTACTCCATTTTCAGCCCGCCAATGCATTCAATATTAAAGATGCGATGTCGTTTGCCTGCTATGCAGGCGATTGCCTATGGCACAGCGCCTGGGATTAAACTTTCCGACCATCAAGATCTTATTTTCTCCTTCACAAACGGCAAAATTAATCTACACTTTATCGATACTCACCCATTTTCTTTCTTGACCCAGTCTTGACGGGAGGGAACAACCACAAAAGGAATTGATACTTCAATCAACGTCACAATCGTGGAGGTATCGCGGCAGGAAGCCTGGTAGAACAACAACACTAATACTGCTGCCTAACAACACGGAAACCCCCATATCCATCGACCCCCGCCCAGCATGGGCCGAAATCGTTTGCAGTCAAGAAGCGCATTCGGCCTGTAGCGCACGTTACGGCGCGTTGGGCAACGGTCGTTGTAACGCTCAAAATATAGGAGGGACAGGGAGCATGTTTAAACAAATGGCGTATTATTTATCTTGCGTAGCCGTGACGCTATCCTGCACCGCCAACGCATTGGCAGCTGGAGGCTTTTATAAACTCACTGTACCGGAAACGGAGGTTGTCGGACAGTTCCATGGCGATCCCATAAAGGCCGAACTAAGACTGTTCATGGCTGGTAATCAGTTCGTAATGATGGATCAATTGGTTCAGGCATTCAAACAGCAGCACCCTGAAATCAGCGACATTTTCTATGTGACGATCCCCCCTGGCAAGGAATTGAAGTGGATCCTCGCCGGCGGTATCGAGATCCATGCCGAGAATTCGCTTGCCCCGGACGGCTTTGAGCTGAGCGTGCTGCCCGATGTCTACACCACTGTTAACAAGGGGCACATGGACCAGCTGGCCGAGGCAGGATTGATTACCCAGTATTACACTTATGCGCACAACCGCCTCGCGCTCATGGTAGACGCCAACGACCCATTGGCTGGACAGACATTGTCACCGCAAGCATTCTATGACCTCATGACGGATCCACTTGTAACCATCTCCGAACCCGATATCCTGACCCAGGGTATCGAACGCCATATCTGGCAAATGTACACAGACACCTCCAAGGTCTTGTTTCCCGATGATGCTTCGATTCAGGCGCTCGACCCGAAGATGTTTGATCCGGCACAACTGGCCAACGATCCGGTCAATTCCATGCGCCGCATCGTTTACCACGACAAGGTGAAACAGGGTAAAACCATACTCACGTCGATTCACCATCTCGAGACACCCGCCTACCTGCGTGCCGGTGGGGCCCGGTTGGGACCGGTATGGATCACCGAGGTTCTCTACCAACAAAACAGGCTAGGAAAAACAGACCTTGCCGCCGCCTACATCGGCGGCGTCGGTGCCGATGGTAAATCTCTGGATCGGCGAGAGAAGGTCAACTATCTGGCCACCATCGTTGAGGGTGCCATGGATCCATCGCACAAGCAGGCCGCGCTAGCATGGCTCGAATTTCTGTGCAGCCAGACGGCCCAGGACATCCTCGAAAACGTCGGCTTCATCCCCGCAAGTGCGGACGAGCTTTCAGGGCCTTATAGCTATGACGGTTCGGTGAGCAAACACCGCATTGGAACGTACTAAGCTACGGTCGGATTTGTTTTTTCAGACATAAGGGTGCTGGTTTATCTCCAGCACCCTTTGTTTCTCGTGTCTGCTGAGACTGAGCAGCGCCGCATTGTGCTTCGACAAGCATGTTTGGCAGCGCCGGCGCTTCCTCCACCAGCGCATTGCCAGGCCCGACCAGAAATAAAAAACCGGCGGCGATCAATCGTTGTCTCATCATTCAGGTGTCTGCTGGGTTTCCAATTCACATGGAAGTTGCCCTGCGTTGACATCGCGCACGGGCAAAAGCTATGACACATCAACTTTTGTGCACTGCCTTATGGACCGACTGCCGGAAGCCCGACTGTCGCGGGCCTCTCTCATCGCCGCAACGGTCGTGATAGCGAAGCCCCTGAAACGGCAAGCGGCACAGCGCGAACGACCTGTATCTTGCTCGTGAGCGTGTGATAAACACATTCCTTGCTGCCCTACACTCGCAGCTTGTGCCTTAACACGCGCTCGATGCTTCGCGCATACAACTCCGCTCTTAGGATAAGCAGTCCGGGGTGGGCCCTGATCCCGATTCGGACCTGGCGCCCGTGCACGCTGGAGACCATCACCTCCATGGGTCCGTTGACGAAGACCTCCCCGATCGGGGTATACGGATCCAAATTGGCCGCATGCGCGATTTTGATGATTTGACCAGGTTTGCGTGTCAGTATGAGCATGATCATGACTCCTTTCGGTCCGAATCCACAAACGCCGACGGCACAACGTCCTCAGGCGTGAGCCCCTCGGGCGAGATATGTTGCGTAAAAGACGATGACGCACCCTTGGGATGTAACAGCTCGTGCACCGCGAGCCCGAAGGCGTTCGCCAGCTTCTCGACGTTATCCAGGCTTGCATTGCATTTGCCTCGTTCTAGGGAGCTGATATAGGTACGGTGCAGCCCACTCGCCGCTGCCAGATTTTCCTGCGACCAACCGCGCAGAAAACGCAGCAGGCGCAGGTTCCGGGCAAGCAGCGTCCGTACCCGTCTTTCGCTTTCCATAGGCGCTATTGCAGTGGCAGACGCACAAACTGTCTAGCGTTGATGCTCGACGGTTTTCCGTGAATGCATGAATAAATGCATTGGATGTTTCGCAATCGCACAATATTCTGACCGCGACGGCAGCCAAGCCGGGTGAACGAGGCGTAGTGATTTTATTGTCCCGGGATTTGTTCAGGCGTTATTGATGCGATGGTCTTTGAAATTGAAGGCGACAAAGACTCCCGCCGGTGCAAGACCGCCCCGGACATTGATTCTCAGGTAGGTATTTGCAAATTGCTCAAGAAATACGGACCAGAAATACCGACTTTGAGTCTGGGGAGTACGATCACCAACAAAACGCTGGCTGGGACTTGCTGATACCGACGTTCGGCGGATAGCGGCTATCCGCCCCTTGATCCCTTAATAACCCTACGGATTTGTCAGCGTCATACCCCTGCGTGGTTGCTATCTCAGTCGGCGACGCGTGCACCAGCGTGACTACGGTCTCGTTCAGCATCCAATAGACCTGCCTTACCCGCTTAACCTCGGCGGACACGGCCTTTGCGCCGCGTCCGCCGAGGCGTGAAAATCAACGAAGTCCATAAGGTTTTACCCGGACAAAGCCTATGCTGCGCTCGCACCGGTTTGCGCCATTGGGCAACACCGGCATCACCAACACCTCGCCGCAAGAAATCCTTAAATAACCTACCGTTCTAATAACCTACTATTCCGCTCATGTATTGGCGGTGGACTATACTCAGTAAGTGTAAGTATTACCACAAAAAAATAACGAAAAAAGCGCGCGGTTTGTTACCGAACCGCATGAGGCAAAACCGATCCAACAACGAGCACCCCACAGTAATAGGGATATTACTGAGTCTGAAAGGGAGAGAGACACCGCGCCACAAACGGGGCACGGTGACCGTATGCGCGCGTCTGCTTCAAAGTCCTGCCATACCAGCACTTATCACGATGCACGCGCCGCGGCAGTTAAAACCGCTGACACAACCGTTGTCGGTGGCAAGCGCGATACAGGCTACCGTGTCGGCTTCCGCCGGCTACGAGGTCTGTGCGCCCTTTTTCTGCTGCTCGCGGCCTGCATGGTCTGTGCGGCAGACGGCGCCCAAGCGCCCGGGCCTGTCATGCTCGAGCAGGGCACCGATCAATATTTGCTGGGTCTGCACACGCAGCACCTCGAAGACGCTACCAACAGCTTAAGCTTTGAGCAAGTCTCATCGGCGGAACAGCGCGACCGGTTTATACCCAATAAACAAGCAACACCAAATTTCGGTTTCACGCGTTCGACCTACTGGTTCCGCTTCCAATTGCACAATCGCAGCGCCTTGGAACAACGCTGGCTGCTTGAGATCCAGTATCCGGTATTGGATGAGATCGATGTCTACCAGATCGCACCGGACGGGGCAGTTAGCGTGCAGCACAGCGGTGATCTGTTTCCCTTTTCTCAAAGGGCGGTCAAACAGCGGAACTTCCTCTTTAACGTCCCGTTGACCCAGGGAGATGAGCGCGAATTCCTCATCCGGATAAAGACCGAAAGCTCGATGCAGGTCCCGCTGGTGCTGTGGAGCACACAGGCATTTTTGGAAAAGAACCACGATGAACAATATATCCTGGGTGTCTATTACGGCACGCTCCTGGCGATGCTGCTGTACAATTTGTTGATCTTCGCCTCTATTCGCGATATCAACTATCTTTATTACAGCATCTATATTACCGGTTACATTCTCTTCCAGCTCAGCCTGAACGGTCTGGCCTTTGAGTACCTCTGGCCCGAGCTCCCCGGGTGGGCCAGCCGTACCGTGCCGTTCTTTGTCGCCGCCGGCATGGCCAGCATTGTGCAATTCACCCGTTCGTTCCTGCAGCTCAGGGCCAATATGCCCAGGCTTGATGATGTCTTTAAGTTCTTCCTCGCATTTTTCCTGCTTGTCGCCATGGGATCACTGTTCTTGAATTATCAATTGATGCTCAAGATCGGCACCATCGCCACCCTCATTGTGTCTCTGTGTATCTTCTTCGCCGGGTTCATGTGCTGGAGAATGCGTTTCAAACCGGCAACCTTCTTCATGCTGGCATGGACCGCGCTGCTACTGGGAATGGCCGCCTATATTTTCAAGACCTACGGCCTGCTGCCCAAGATTTTCCTGACCGAATATGGGATACAGATCGGCTCCTTCCTGGAGGTATTTCTGCTGTCCTTCGCGCTGGCCTACCGATTCAGGCTTCTGCAGGACGAAAATGAGCATATCCAGCACGAAGCTGCAGAAACGCTGGAACATCGGGTTGAGGAAAGAACCGAGGAACTGAATCTGGCGCTGGACGAGCTGTCCAAGGCCAATGAACAGCTGAAAGAACTCAGCAATCTCGATGTCCTTACCGGAGTTAAAAACCGCAAGTTTTTTAACGCAAAATATGAGTACGAGTGGAAAAACGCGCTGCGTGAAAAATATTCCGTCGCCATGCTGCTGATCGATATTGATCATTTTAAACAGATCAATGATACGTTCGGTCATCTTTATGGCGATGAAGTGCTTAAACAGGCCGCACAGACGATTCAGAAGAACCTGAAGAGGCCGTTAGACGATGTCGCACGCTATGGAGGAGAGGAATTCGCGATCATCTTGCCGCGCACGGACAAAGAAGGCGCAGCGAATCTGGCGGAACAAATCCGCGCGCAGATCGAATTACTGAAAATACATTTTGAGAACAATATTGTACCTATCACGGCAAGTATCGGTGTGTCCGCGCTGACTCCTACGGAATCAGACGACCCGGAATTTCTCATTTCTTCCTCCGACAGCGCACTGTATGAGGCCAAAAACGGTGGACGAAATCAGGTCAAGGTTTACAAGAAAAGAGACGTGCCGGCGCACATCGGCACGCCTAACTGACCGCCCGGCCCCACCCTATTCGCCGTCCGAGTCCTTCTTCGCCATGATTTCGGGCAGCAATGCAATCTCTATGCGACGATTCTGGCTCTGGCCATCCAGTGTATCGTTGCTTGCCACCGGGTGATATTGCGACATACCGACAGCCTGGAGGCGCCCGGGCTCGATTCCGACGTGCTCCTCGAGAAAGCGCACGACATTTGTTGCGCGTGCCGTCGACAACTCCCAGTTCGTGGGAAACTTCTTGCTCAGTTTCGGGCCTATACGGACATTATCGGTATGCCCCTCCACACGAACGATCCTGCGCTCTGTCTCTTTCAGCACTTTGCCCACGCGTTCGAGCACGCCGATGCCATCGGGTTTGATTTCAGCCTCTCCGGAGGGAAACAGAATCTTGTCCACCATGCTTACCGACAGCCCGTCCTCCAGCTGGGTAATCTTGATCTGCCCCTTCTCAATCTCGTCCTTCATACCGGCAACCAGTTCATTGTACGTACCCTTGAGTCGCTCGATCTCTTGGTCATTTTCCTTGGACAAATCGTCGATTTTTGCCTCAAGCGTATGCCTTATTTGGTTGCTGGCCTCCGCATCGGCGCGCAATGTATCGAGCTCGCCCCGCATTTTCTGATTTATGTCATAGAGGTAATACACCGCAGCCGCGAGCGCCAGAATAATCAGGGTCAAAAATACCGATAAGGCTTTCATTACCCAAACTCCTTTCCGCGAAGAGGCTACTTTAGCGAAAAACCATTTTCAAAATCAAACGCTCAGCAACCCTTCACGCCCTGGAAGCAACGCAAAGAACGCCAAGGCGCAGAGAATACTTCAAAATAAAACGTTTTTGCTTTCTCCGCGTACGTTGCGCCTCCGCAACCCAGCGCCAGGGGGCGGAAGGTATTCTGGGATAGGGTCTAGTTTCTTACCCGGTTTTTTGTTCCGCTTTCGCGGTTTTTCTTTTCCATATACAGCGCGGTATCGGCGTCCTGCAGCAGCGTCCGGAAATCGCCAATGGTTTCATCGAGCGTGGCTACACCGACGCTGATGGAAATCTTGATTGGAAGTCCGTTGGCGTCACATACGGGCACGCTCATACGCGATACCGCCTCGCGCAGGCGCTCGGCCGTCTCCAGGGCCGCGCGTCTGTCCGAGTCGGGCATGAAAACAATGAATTCGTCCCCGCCATAACGGCCCAAGATATCCACATGGCGGAGATTCTGACGCAGACATTCGGCCACCGCATGAAGCACCTGGTCTCCCACCAGATGGCCGCTGGTGTCGTTGATATATTTTAGGCGATCCAGGTCGATCATCATCACCGACAAGGGACGTTTGTAACGCAGCGCGCGTTCAAACTCACGCTCGGCACACTCAAAGAAATACCGGCGATTATAGGCCTCGGTGAGATCATCAACCGTGGCGAAGCGCTGCAGTTCCTCCTCGATGCGCTTGCGTTCCTTGATTTCCCTGCGCAATGCCCGATTCCAGACAAAAAAGGAGATACCAACACCCAGCGAGACCAAAAGAACCGCCGAGACGAGCTTGAGCAACAGGTTGAACCGCTCACGCCGGCTATGCTCAGGATCGAACACAAACTGCTCCAGGTCCAATTCCCCGGATACCAGCCCGGCTTCCTTGAGATGGTAATACATATGCAGCCAACGCTCGGGATTAATATGGCCCAGATCAACGACTGGGTAAAAAGTGAGATCCCGAACCGCCTTGACCTGCAGCTTGAGATACGCTGGAAAATCCTCGATCGGTGACACGGGTTTAAAGCTTCGCACGATACCGTCGATAATGTCCTGTGGCTGCTCGAAGGCGTATCGCCACCCCTTGAGGCTGGCCTGCACAAAGCGCTCCACACGCTCGGGATCCGAACGCGCCCGGGCCTCGCTTGTGAACAGCGAGTCACCATAGAAATCCACGCCAACACTTGCGGGACGCAAGGGTTTGACCGCGATGCCCAACATCTGCGCCCGCACAGGCACATCGGTCGAGTAACCGGGAATGACATCCAGCTTTCCTTCCGCCAGGTATGCCAGTTCACGCTGGTCAGACGGCGGCGGGTAGGGTTCCACCAGTGAGGGGCTGATGCCTTCGGCGTGCAACATGACCCTCAGCTCCAGCTCCGAGGCCTCATTCACACGGCGCATGACGCGCAGCCGGGTCAGGTCAGCCGGGCTGTTAAGAGGTGTGTCTGTCCTGGAATAAAATTCCACGGCGCTCTGCTGGAAGATGGTGGCAAGCACGACCAGGGGCGCCCCTTTATCCTTCGCCAATAAGATGCTCGCGGTGGACACCCCAAAATCGGCACGGCCTTCCGAGACCTCTTTGGACGGCCGACGCATGCGCCCTTCCGGCGTATAGGCCGAGCGGATCTCCACATCGAAACCGGCATTACGATAGTACCCCTGCCATAATGCCGCGTAATACCCCGCAAACTCGAACTGGTGATCGCCGCAGAGCTGAAGCATGACCTTCTCTGTCGCCAATAAGGCACCGGCCGGAAAAAGCAACAGGGGCAGCATGAGTGCAATCCGGCACGTCAGCGCCCTTGCCAGCCGAAAGACTGGCTGCAATGCGGCGAGATAATCCATGCGGTGCGTCATCGCGATCCCCCACTATGACCCCATCCGCCAAAGGCGGGTGTCCGTGCACCGAAATAACGACTCAAACAACCCTGCTATTTAACCCTCTGTTTAATACCTTTTATTACTATAAGTATGGCGCAAATACCGCAATGTGCCAGAAAAATACGCCTATTTTCCACCACCGGGACTTGCACCCTGATTGTATTCTTTTTCCGGCTCTTCTTGCGATCCGTCAACGCACGCGCGACGGCTCTCAACCACAACAGGAAACCACCCGCTGACACAGCATCACGAAAACCAACAAATTGCGTATTATCAAAGCGCGCGATCGTGTTCTCGCTGACACGTTATATCATGCTTTACCCTTCAGGCAGGTCCAAAACAGATCGAGTCGCCCGAGGCGCCAACTGAAGATGAACATCGGGAAAAGCTCTACGCCGCATCGGTTCAAATCAGACTCGATACAGTATAACCGCCCCAAAACAACCGATCGATTTAGTCGTCTCCGTTGGCCGGACTAGACTTCTTGAAGAAGTCTTTAGCGCGTTTGAAGATGCCGCGTTTGGCCGAAGCTTCCTCCGCTTCGGCGGCCTCGCGGCGGTCGATGGCGGCGGCGCAGGGATTGGCCTTCCCTGTTCCGGTATCACCGAAAAACAGGATAAGCGTGGCGGGATTCGCCAGTCCTATCCAAAGTTTACCGACAGTCTTTGCGGTGCTTAGAGTGCCGGTGGTGGCTTTAGGCTCCGACAGTGTGCCCTTGTAGTACATCGGTGTAGCGATGGTGAAGAGGCTTGGATCCTTTGGCTTGGGCCTGAACTGAGATTCCAGTTTTTCAGTGTTAAGGTCAATGACGCCGGCTCCTGCCACGGTGACGCGCGGAGTGTCAATCAGAATCGCGTCACTGCGTGCGATCCCATCGACGACATCAAAGTGACTGACAATACAGTTCAGCGTGGTGAACTCTCCCTTTCGCCACTGGGTCGGCAGCGCCATCATCATGAGATCGCTGCCCCACAGGCCCAACTTGCGGTTGGCAATCTTTCCAGGGCCACCGACAAACTCGGCCTTCCCGTTCACCTGACTCAACCAATCGCGTAGCGTGGCGCCGCGACCGGCAAGATCGATGTCGATGTCGGCCGTGCCTTCGATGAGGTCCGTTACTTCAAGGCTCTTTAGGAGTGTGCCGTAGTCCAGACCCTGTACTGTCACGTCAATCTTCATCGTCGGTGTGGGGCCGGCGGCATCAAGATCAAGGCTGCCGACAATGCTGCCGCCGGAGAGTGTTGCCCTGAATGGCAATAGCACGAGACGCCCGTTCGCAACCTTCGCTGCCAAGCTGAACTCGCCGAGATACGCCAGATCCGCGATTATCCGGCTGACATTAAGCTGGACTTCCGCGTCCAGCTCGCGAAGCATCGCGACCGGGATCCCGGTATCCGGAATCACACGCTCACCTGCCCTTTTTTTCTTCGGGCCGGCAGCATCGCGGGACTCCATCACATCTTTAACATGAAGCTCGGTGGACGCAAGCTTTAGATCAATGCGCGGGCGCGGGCCACCGGTGGCGATACCGAGTCTGCCCGTGATGTTGCTCGCGCCGATCCGCCCCTGCAGATCTGTGAACGCGTAGCCATCTTGACTGGAAGCGAACCGCCCGGTTAATTGATACGGGCCCAGATCAGGCAAAGCGTTATCGAACAGTGCATCAAGGGTATTGAGCTGCTCACCGCTCAGTATGAAATCGGCGGCAACACCCGCACCGTCGAACGGCAGCGCCATTGACCCTTTCACCTCCAGCAGGGTATCGAGTGCGTAAACCGACAGGCTTAACGGCCATGGCGTGTCAGCGGCGACCAAATCGATCAGTCTACCGCCCTTGGCGTTGAGCTTAAACGGTACCGCGCGCAACACACCCTCGGTGCCCAGGGCTAGGTCCTGCTCCGGGGTCGACGTGACCTTGGCAGAAGAGATACCGATTGGAGTGACTTTCCCGCTATCGGCGTCTTTGATGCTGAGATCCACCGGGCGGATGGTCACTTGCAAGCGTCCTCGATCGAGCAGCTCGCGCAAGGTATGGCCGCGGCTGCTGAACTCTATATTCAGACCCTCCAGGGTGCCATCGACGGATACGGTAGGCAGTGACCTCAATGCCTGCCCCAGATCGACGCGACCGATCTGGCTTCTGAACGTTATGTTTGCCATCGTCTCAAGCACGTTGAGCTCGAGCTTGCCATCGACTGCGGTACCGAACAGTGTTCCACCCAGCGGCGAGACAAGCAGATGGCCGTTTTCAAGGCTTGCAGCAACCGATGCATTACCAAGAACAGTCTGACCGCTAAGTATCTGCCTGGCATCCAGCCTGAAACTGGCATCCACGGCCTTCAGGCCATCGGCGGGCAAGGGACGGTCCAGAGCCACCAGCCGCTGCAACCCGCCTTTGCGCCCGTCAGCACCCGCTGCAAGCCCTTGTAACTGGATTCTTCTGGATACGAGGTTGACCGAGAGCCGTGGACGCGGTGCCGACCTAACCCAATTTATGGTTCCGCTAATATCACTGGCGCCCGCATGGCCGGTGAAGCCGCTGACTGTGAAGCCCTGCTCGGTCTCGATAAGGCGACCGGAGAAAGCATAACCACCAAGCGCGGGCAGCGAGGCACCGATTAATGGTGACAATCTGCTCAACCGGCCCCCTTCGACTGCGAAGCTCAGCTCATATCCTTCCCAAACGGCGGGCCTGGCAATTGTGCCGTTGATACTTAGTGACGCGCCTGCGGTAAAAAGGCTGATCTCCAGGGGCCATGGTCCGGTGGGGCTGGTGAACTCTGCGGGGGTACCACCGGTTAGCATTAAGGCAAAAGGCACCTCATTGTAGCTGCCTCTAAGCTCGACACTGACCGGCTCGCCTACGGCCAGCACGGCACTGGCATCGTCAACCGCGAAGCTGATCAATTGCCCACCATACGGCTGTAGACCGACCACGGAGCGTTCCACGGTGATGGCATTGATGTCCGGGAACCGCATGGGTTCAGCGCTATCTTCGCCTAGAATCCAGTTTGTTGCGCCCTCCGGGTTGGTTTCAAGCAAAAGATCAGCGCCTTCAAAGGCCAAACGTTTGATGTTGAACTTGCCGAGGATCAAAGGCAGCAGTGCGACCTGAATCTCGAAGCGCTCCGCCCGCAGGAGATACGGGCGTGACGCCCACGCAGGGTTGGCGATCGCCGCACCTTCAACTTCGAAGGTCGGCCATAACGAAGGAGACAGGCTCATCGCGCCTTCGAAGATCACCTGTCTTCCGAGGATACTGCTTGTGCCTGATTCCAGCCGCTTACGGTAAGCCGAAACATCAAACAATGAAAGCAGCACGAATATGACGGCGATCAACACAACGGCCAGGACGGCCAGCCAGCCGATCAGCGTACGCCAGCGCACCGTCCCGCTCCCCGCAGTCTGGTTATCTGCAATCAAAACCCGCACACCCGGTATCTGCGCGATTGCCCCTCCCTACTGCTCAGCGTCCTGAATCCAGTTCTGCAGGGCCGCGATGATTTTGTTGGCCTGGTCGACGCTGGAGATATTAAATTTCGACTTGTACTGGTATTGACCGCTTCTTTTCTGATAGCGGCGAATGCTGAATTTGTCGGGACCGTACTCCTGTTTCTTACGATCCCAGTCCTGGTATTTGAATATGATCGTTGACCAGGCGCCTTTGGTAAGAATGACTTTATCCAATTCCTTGGATACGAGCATTCCGTCTTCTTCATAATTGACAGTCAAATCTTCTACACTTGAGCTCATAGCTATCTCTTTCAAAGTTCACGAAAATACTAAGGAAGCGCTGATTAACTCAAAGCTTCCTGCGGGTCGGGCACGGACAAATCCGCCGGGGCGCTGATTTGCGCGCAGGCCCCTGCGGGGCAAGCCGCCAACAGGCGGCGAGCACATGCGTCGCGCCGAAGCGATCCAAATACATCCATGAATGGATTTATTCAGCGGTTCCCTGACAACTCTGGCCTTACTTTATACATCCAAATCGGGACCTCCGAAAGGGGGGCTCACCCATTGATTGCACAAACACGAACAATTACTGGCAAAACTGTCGGTTGAATTGACAAGCAACATCGGGTTTACTTTCCGGGCCGAGCGGTCTGGAGCGGTAGGTCGCCTACACTCGTCGACTCGAATGACGGTTTCGGTCGGGGCAAGCGGTACAGACTTAAAGAAATGGCCCCGGCCTTTCCGAAAAAACCGGTGCCGTCTCCATCACGGAGTGCAGGGTAATGGGCAATAGGTTGCAGTTTGCCACACTCGTTTTCGGCACCATTGGCATCGCATCGATCCCGGTTGCTCAGCCACAGGCCCGGACGGATGAGGTCGTCGTGGCAGTCGCTGCTAATTTTACCGGTGCGATGAAAACGATCGCCGCGAAGTACACCGCACGCACCGGGAACAAGGTTACTATCAGCTACGGGTCGACCGGCAAGCTCTACGCCCAGATCAAGAATGGCGCGCCGTTTGACGTCTTTCTGGCCGCTGACGCACAGCGGCCGCGTCTGCTCGAAGATGAGGGCCGGGCGCTCGCCGGCAGCCGATTTACCTACGCCATTGGCCGGCTGGTGCTCTGGAGCCCGAATAAGGAGTACATCGACAATAAAGGTAACGTCCTGCATCACGGTGATTACAGACACCTGGCCATCGCCAATCCCAAAACAGCGCCCTACGGTGCCGCGGCGCGTGACGTTTTGCTGGCACTGGGCCTATGGCGACGACTTCAGCGGCGTCTCGTGTACGGTGAGAATATTGCCCAGACATATCAATTTGTCGCCTCGGGCAACGCGGAGCTCGGATTTGTGGCGTTGTCCCAGGTCATGACGCACGAGCCGTCCACCCGTGGTTCCCTATGGCACATACCGGCCGGACTTTATCGTCCGATCGAACAACAGGCGGTGTTGCTGCGCAGCGGACGAGCTACGGCCGCTGAAAGTTTCCTGTCGTTCCTCAGAGGCCCGGAAGCCCGCACGGTTATCGAAAGCTTCGGCTATGCAACCCCGCCGACATCCAGCGGGGCGAATCACCGGCCGCGGCAGACGGTACGAAAAAAATAATAGAGAAGAACCTGCCAATGACCGTTGACCTTGCCCCCGTATGGTTGAGTTTACAGCTCGCCACCGCGACCACGGTAATACTGCTGGTGCTGGGTACGCCTTTGGCGTGGTGGCTGGCGCGCAGTGCTTCCTGGCTGACGGGCCCGATCGCAGCGGTGGTCGCGTTGCCGCTGGTACTGCCGCCGACCGTTCTTGGTTTCTATCTGCTGGTCGCGTTAGGACCACACGGCGTTATCGGCGGTGTCACGAGTTCTCTGGGATGGGGCGCATTGGCTTTTACCTTTCCCGGACTGGTCATCGGCTCGGTAATCTATTCCTTGCCGTTTGTGGTCCGGCCCATCCAGGATGCGTTTCAGGCCATCGGTCAAGGACCGCTTGAAGCGGCGGCCACTTTACGCGCCTCACGCTGGGATCGGTTTTTCTCTGTCACACTGCCATTGTCACGCCGCGGCTATCTGACCGCCGCGACCCTGGGTTTCGCCCATACCATGGGTGAGTTCGGGGTCGTGCTCATGATCGGCGGCAACATCCCGGGCGCAACAAGGGTGCTCTCCATCGCCATCTACGACCACGTCGAAGCGCTGGAATACTCACAAGCGCACTTGTTGGCGGGCGGCATGCTGTTGTTCTCCTTTATGGTTTTACTGGGCTTACACATCATTAATAAGCGCCTGGAAAGGATCGGCGCATGACCGGGATCCAGGGAAGATTCCGCATACGCCTGGGTGACTTCAAGCTGGATGTGGATTTCCAGCTGCCGGGTATCGGGATCACCGCCTTGTTTGGACCCTCCGGCGCCGGCAAGACCGCCGTCCTCAGGTGCATCGCCGGTCTGGAACGCGCGCCCGGCGCGTACCTGGAGGTCAACGGAGAGCGCTGGCACGATGACGCCGCCGGCCTTTTTCTCCCCACCCACCGGCGAGCGTTGGGATATGTCTTCCAGGAGGCGAACCTCTTCCCCCATCTTTCGGTACGCCGCAACCTCGAATACGGCTGGAAGCGTATTCCCATTTCGGACCGGCAGGTGGCCTTCGATCAAGCAACCGAACTGCTCGGCGTTGCACGGTTGCTGGATCGCAGTCCGGCGCGCCTGTCCGGTGGTGAACGTCAGCGCGTCGCCATCGCCCGTGCGCTGTTGACCAGCCCACGCCTGCTGCTCATGGATGAACCGCTGGCAGCGCTTGACCGGGGCAGCAAGGCGGAGATACTGCCGTATCTAGAGCGCATGCATGAAGAGTTGTCGATCCCGATGCTATATGTCAGCCATGTGCCTGAGGAGGTAGCACGGCTGGCGGATCATATGGTGCTGTTGGAACAGGGCAAGGTCCGTGCGGCAGGGCCGCTGTTTGACACCATCAACCGCCTGGACTTACCGCTCGCTCACGGGGATGACGCCATGACCGTCATACAGGCCGCGGTGGCGGGCCATGACGAGCAGTTCCGGCTCACGCATCTGGATTTCGCCGGCGGCCGTTTTTTTGTCGCGCGCCAACCCTGGCCACCGGGGCATCCCATTCGAGTGCGCGTCCATGCCCGCGATGTCAGCCTGACATTGCGTCATCAGGAACACACCAGCATTCTTAATATATTTCCCGTCACGATCGAAGAACTGTCTGAAGACAACCCGAGCCAGCTTATGGTGCGTGTCAGCGCCGGCGGCACGCCGTTGCTCGCCCGGGTCACACGCAAATCGGCAGCCGCGCTCGGCTTGCGACCGGGCCTTACGGTATACGCCCAAGTAAAGAGCGTGGCATTGATGGAATAAAATTCAGGACAAAACTCTCAGTGCTCATAAGTATGTCGATGGTGCGGCCAGATGAATGTGCAACGACTCTACGCCCCGCCTTATCGCCCCTGATTGGCGCTGAGGCGTAATTCGCCTGGGCCGCCGGTGCGTTTCGGGGTATCATAAACGCCAAAGGCCCAACTGTAGGCGGTAATTCATAGCCCTCGGATTGCAAATTCAGTGGACTTATTAGTTTAAAGCAGCTGAATCTGTATGACAGGGATTACCCGGCCCATTCATCTTCCACGGCGGATACTTTGCCTTGGCCACGTATTGTTGACTCTGCAGGAAAGTGATATGCGAAAACAAAGTATCCCCATTCTGGCACTAGCCCCCTTGCTGATCGCCATACTCGCAGGGAGCTCATCCTTCGCGGCACCATTCGACGAAGTGCCACTGGCCGGATCTCCGGGCCGGGACCCGGGCCGCAAGATGGCCGAGGCCAGAAAATCAGCGGAATGGATGCCAAAGGCCGGAAGCGCCAGAGTTGATTTTGATTTTGGCGATATCACAGCATGGCTGCGTGCCGACGGGAACTGGTATACAGAGGGTTGGGTCAACCACGGCGCGCTGCGCTGTGCCACCTACCAGTTGGGAATGCGCTTTGGCGCCGGCAGCCCGGGTTGCAGCAATGTCACATGGCTGACAGAGCCCCGCTTCGTCACGCGCCAAAAACACTGCAACGGCGCACGCCTGCGCCATGTGGGCGGGGACGAAGATCTCAGCATCAAGGCGGATTTCAACCGGATCACCTGCGCCGAAAGAATCATTAAATGCACCGGAACGTGCAAGTAACGGGACTGCAAGGCACCCATAGCGGACTAGAACTTAGCTCAAGATCAAACGCTCAGCCACCCTTCACGCCCTGCAAGCAACGCAAAGAACGCCACGGCGCGGAGGACGCAGAGAATATTTCAAAATAAAGCGTTTTTGCTTTCTTCGCGACCTTTGCGCCTCCGCGACTTCTGCGTTTGTTACACAGCGCCAGGCGGCGGAAGGTATTTTGATCTGTCATGACTGCCCCTAACGCCACATTATTATTTAACGACTATCTGCCAGGTATTGTCCGCCTGCTTGCAGAAATTGAATACAAACGTGGCACTTTTGCCGCCGGCATTATTCACGATCTTCGTTCTGCGGCAGGTTGTGCCGCTGTCGTCAAAGGTACGTAGCGGGGTCACCGCACCATGACTCTCGGTTGCCGGGTTCTTCCAGGAATGCACAGCACCGTCCTCCTGCGTGTTCAGGGCATCGCTGAGCGCGCGGTCAAACAGTTCAAGATCTTCGTCTGTGAACAACATCATCGGCCCTGCGTTTGTCATGAAGGGCCAGAGATTGGTGCCGACCGCCGGCGACGACGCCAGGGAGAGCATCAACATTGACAGAATAATGAACGATATTCCTTTCATCACTGCACACCCTCATTCCCACGCACTACCTGCTCTGAAGCGGTCTAGTGGCAAACCATTGTCGAACGTTGTCGCCCTGCCGTTGGTCTGCGCGTGTTGTTGCGGCCGCGGTCGGGGCAGCCGATCTACTTGGGCTTGGGCGGAAACTGTTCCAGTATTCGCTGCACCGCATCGTTGACTTTTTGATCTCTTTTCTCCGCCGTGGTCGCGCGGTTTACCTCGGCCTGGGCCGAACCCCGCCAGATCAGCTGCCGCGTCGCCGGATCGACGATATCCAGAATCAATGAGCCCTCGTCATACTGGTAGACATGGGTCTCAGGTCCCCTATAGGCGGGACCCTGCCGGTAGCCGTAGTCCCAGCCCCGGCCGTACCCATAGTACGTATTCATGGTCCTGACATC
The DNA here is from genome assembly GCA_947258385.1 of Acidiferrobacterales bacterium. Lineage (GTDB taxonomy): Bacteria > Pseudomonadota > Gammaproteobacteria > Acidiferrobacterales > SZUA-150 > CAMYII01. The sequence continues at coordinate 33,190 of CAMYII010000024.1, read as the reverse complement.
CATTTTGCGTTCCACCGCCGCATGATAGGCGACCCAAAAATCAGGCGTTCCCGAGGTCTGCTGTGTATACCCCTTGGCCGTTAGCTGGGTATCCACCGCCCGGCGTATGCGTTTGTCGAGCAGCGGGTTATCGATCCGTGGATCCCCGGTGCGCTGCTGCGGGCCCGGGATCCAGGCGTAGGTGCGGAACCCGGAAAAATCCACGGACGGGTCAAAATCCGAACCGACTTCGATCGTTGTGCATGCACTCAGTGCCGTGATACTCATTACCATCAACAGCCGTTGTATTATTGCCATCACATCCGTCTCCAAATCCGGTTTAAGCACCCACACAGCGGGATCGTGAATTGATGAAATTTTACCCCACTCACACCACTTCGGATAGCCGGCGTGTGATTCACAGTCGCTGGCAGCGTATACAGCACTCAGGCCGGGCCGGCGGCGGATCACTGGTCGGCCGCCGGTGCACACACGATGTCGCTGTCAGTGGGCAGATTTCCGCGCGCAATACGTTGATAAGGCATTTTAATGACATTCGCAGGTATGCGCACCACCGACCCGACAACACCCCCTTTAACTGGACGGATCTTGTAATCATCAAACTTCCCTGTGACTTCCATCGGCACTGGATTGCTCAGAAGATCGGGTGTCTTAGAACGCGGCGTCAGTACCAAATCAATTTCCTGTGCGCGAAAGTCCAGATTGCCCTCGCCCTTGACCGTGATGCGGGAGGTATCGAGCAGGATGATCTCACTGGACATCAGTCCATTGGTCGAATTGAAATAACCCACAATACAGTTGAGCCTGGCGTCCGCGGCAAGATTGAGATTCGAAAGAACCCCACGAAAGAGTCCCACGGCCCAAAAATCAATAGTCCTTGTGCTGAGATTCTCGGGCCAGACCGCGAAGCGAAAATGGCCATTGGCCGCTCCTAAGAGCTTGTCGAACGATCTGGCGCGGCTTTTTAATGCGAGGTCAAGATTGAGCCAGCCAGCGGCTTTAGATTTCGGGTTGATTCTCCGGGCCAGGATCCCGTAGTCGAAGCGATCAACCTGGGCCGTGATGTCTGCTGCAAGATCCTCGTTGCTCAATTCAAAGGCGGCCGTGGTGGCGATTCTTCCACCGGGAAATGTCACGTCAAATTGGCCGATTTCAATACGGCCATTGTCGAGCCCTGCCTTGATGGAGATGTTCTTGATCCGATCCGCTCCCGTATCCAGTTCGTCGACGGATACCGCCACATCGGCATCAAGCTTTTTCAGTACGGCGGGGGTGAGAACAGGATACACCCGTTGCTGCGCATTGCGTGCCGCCGCCGTCCTGGCTTCGCGTTTTCCGACAACGCTAGGCGGGCCCTGCGTCAACAGGCTGCTGTCTGTGTCTGCCCCAGCCGTCCTAAAATCATCTATCCGTAAATGATCAGCCCGGACATCGGCATTGAGCTTTGGCCGAACCCCCTTGGTATGAAGGCTCAGCTTGCCACGCACGGTGCTGCTCCCGATACGCGCATTGACCTTGTCCATCGTGAAATGATCGCCCGACACGGAAAGTTGACCGGCAATGGCATAGGGACCGAGCGGTGGCAGAGTGCGTTGCAGCAAGGGGGCAAGGCCGGCAAGTTGATCGCCCTTTAACGATACGTCAAACCGCGAATGCTCGCGATCGAGAGGCAGAGTTATCGCACCTGTAACGTCCAGCGTTGTGCCCGGAGCACTGATATGCAGCTTTGCCGGCAAGCGCTCAGTGGGCACTATATACTGCTCCGGCCTGGCGCTGATCAGGCTCAGCTTGACCGGTGTATGATTGATGATCGCATCAGCGTTTATGGTGACAGGCCCATCCGCTGGTGCGCGGGCTTCGGCATGGCCGATGCGGATGGGCAAGGCCTTGCCGCGCCGCCGGTCTCCCACCCGTAACTGCCCCCCTTCCAGTACCAGTGAGATCGTTGAGCGGTCCAATAGAGCGCGCAGGCTGTCACCACGGCCGGATGCTTCGAAACGCAGGCGCTGCGCCTTGGCCGTGATGTGCTTAGGCATCGCCAGCTTATTGAAAAGTCCGGCAAAATCCACGTTGCCCATGTCGAGTTCTATGCGTAGCTCAGGGACCACATCTCTGACATCGACAGAGATGCTGCCGGTAAATGACGTGTCACGGATCGCGAACTGAAGGGGTGATACTATCAACTGTCCGTTTTGTAACAGGGATATAAACGACAGATCCTTTATCTCCCCCGGCGCCAACGAGACAGATCCCAGTCTGACCGCGAGCTCCATATCGATCGTGGACAACAATGACTGTCCCAGCGGCGCCCGTGAAGAGCGCACACCGGCTGCTTTCTCGTGTCGACGCGCTTTGCGACTGGACGGCCGCAAATCGAGGCTTGCCATCGCGAGCGTGCCCTCCAATCGTGGTCCGCCCGCTTTTTTAGCGACTGTTAATGAGCCGGTAAAATCGTTGCCAGCGATGCTTCCGGTGATCGGGTCGAGCCGGTATTGCCCGCCGGCATCACTGACCCGTCCCTCGATATAATGATCATAAATCTCTGGTGCAGGGGATCCAGTAGCCGCGGTCTTTGACTCGTGATACCTGCTGGTGAGATCAAAATGAAGATCAAGACCCCGGGCATGAAGGGGGTCATCGATTGTGCCCGAGACGCGCAGGACGTCCTGCACCGTGGCAACGGTCATGTCCACCGGCCAGGGCCGACCGGAGGTGATGTCAGAGTGGACTCGAAAAGACTTCACACGCACCGCATGGTCCTCTGATTCGGGATCAGCGCCATGGACGACGATGTCCGTAATCGAAAAAACGGGTTTGGTGAATAGAAGAAGACGGATATGACCTTCAACTGAGACCGGTCGACCAATAACTGAGCTCAACCCAGTGCCGATCGTTGTCTTCAGGAAGCGGAGATCAAGCGGAAGCCCAACCGTCAGCGCGATAAGAATGAGTCCCACAATGAGTGCGGCAGCCGCAATACTATCCCAGGCAATGTCCCTTCTGGCCTGCATTGATCACCGTTCAGCCATGGTGACGCGAGAAATCCGGCGCTAACGTTTGAATGTTACTTCTTACCGGCAATCGGTTCCGGTTGACCGATGCGATAGCCCTGGAAGAAATCGACCCCGATCTCACGCAGCTTGTCGAGTATAAGGTCATTCTCCACGAATTCGGCAATGGTCTTCTTGCCCATGACATGACCGATATCGTTGATCGACTTGACCACCGCCAGATCGACGGGGTCATGGGCGATGTCCTGCACAAAGGCACCATCGATTTTGAGGTAATCCACGGGCAGCTGTTTCAGATAATTGAGTGAGGACATGCCGGAACCGAAGTCATCCAGCGCGAACTGACAGCCCAGGGCCTTGAGGGCCTGGATGAAGCCGATCGCACGGGTCAGATTGGTGATGGCAGCGGTTTCCGTGATCTCGAAGCAGATCTTTTGCGGCGGTATCCCGGTGTGCTTGAACTGGTCTACGACGAAATCGAGGAAGGTCTCATCGCTGAGGGTGCACCCGGAGAGGTTGATGGCGCAAAGCGACAGCCTCTCTAACCCTTTGGGCGACCCGGATAACCAGGCAAAGGCGTTTTTGACGACCCATTGATCGAGGCGGGTCGCCAGATTATAGCGCTCGGCCGCGTGCAGGCACACCTCGTAAGACACCAGCTCCCCATGCTCGTCCTCCAGGCGTAATAACAGCTCGTAGTGCTCACCGGCCTGGTCTTCGATACCCAGGGGGGCCATCGGCTGACGAAAAAGATGCAGTCTGTCCTCGGCCAGCGCATTGCACAGGCGATTGACCCATTCCATTTCATTGTGCCGGATGGCCAGCTCGCGGTCGTCTTCCCGGTAGACGTGAACCCGGTTGCGGCCTTTCTCCTTGGCGGCGTAACAGGCGCGATCAGCCGCGCTGAGCACGGTGGTGAGATTGCCGCTGGTCTGCGTGATCGGCACCACCCCGATACTGACACCGATGGTAAAGTGCTGCCCCTGCCACCGAAAATGAAAGCCCTCGATCGTACGACACAGCTGCTGGCTCACCGCTTCGGCCTGCTCCAAGGTACAGGCCTCCATCAGCACCCCGAATTCGTCTCCGCCCAGGCGCGCCAGGGTGTCCTGCGGCCGGATCTCCGCCTGCAGGCGGCCGCCCAACTGGCGCAAGAGCTCGTCGCCGGCGATGTGGCCGCAGGTGTCGTTAATGATCTTGAACTGATCGAGATCCAGATCACACAAGGCGTGTTCCACCTTTTCCGCGACAGCGCTCTCCAACAAACCCCGCAGGCGCTGCTCGAAGGCGCGCCGGTTGACCAGGCCGGTCAATGAATCGTGGCTCGCCTGATAGGCCAGTTGCTCGGCGAGTTCATGGGTCTCGGTGGTCTCCTCGGCAACGACCAGGATCACCGGCTGACCGGCCGCGTCTTCGGTCACACGTGCGGTGTGATTCAACCAGATGACGCTGCCGTCTTTTTTGATATTACGGAACTCGGCCCGGTGCACGCCACCCGGGTGATCCATGATATCAGCAAGGAACTGTTTCGCTGCAGCAACATCTTCCGGGTGTACGTACTCGAGGATTGAGCGGCCAACCAGATCCGCCGAGGCGTAGCCCGAATGCTGTGCTCCGAATTTGTTCACCGACAGGATCTCGCCGTCCGGCGCCAGGGTAACGAGCTTGGCGGGATTGTCATCATACAGGGCATGATAGCGGGCCTGACTCTCGCGCAAGGCCCCCTCGACCTGCTTGCGTGCGGTAATGTCGACCACGGTGCCCATGATGCGCACGATGCGGCCGGTCAGATCGAACAGCGGCGCCAGGAAATGGTTGGTCCAGCGCGGGCCGGCCGATGATTCGAAATAACCCTCAAACTCGATGTTCGACCGGGTATCCACGCACCGCCGGTAGTGCTCATTCAGCCTGGCGGCGCGTTTGGCATCCAGGACCTCTTCCGGGCGCTTGCCAATAATGGTATCGAGATATTGCAGCCCCAGGTCTTCATCATCCGACCAGTTGATGGCGAAGACGCGGAATGTCCCATCCTCCAGCGCGTCGACCAGATAAACGTAGGCGCCGATGGAGTTTAAAATCGGGAGGACGGCGGCTTTGTCGCTGCTGATCAACATTGCCTGCCCTTCTTATTATTGCGATACGCTGTGATACCCATCTCAATATTAGGTGTTTGAGCCTTTTTCGAGTATTTCGATAGCGTTTGAATATTTATGCCAACGCTTGGATTACCTCCCGGATACAACAGGACGTGTCGGTATTGCTGTTAAAGGTAACAGAATTGAGGTTTTGTGTCTGGTTTAAGGACTCGATGAGGCGGTTCCATTAGCAGGATCCCAGAGTTCGTATACGAGTGCGGCCGCCTGCCTGCCCCGTGAATTAGCGTCACGCTATCTGAAAACCGGCGTGAAGGCAGTGACACCCATGTTTAAGCACCCACTAATATAATGGCTCGACGTCCATACAGGCTCGATGTCCGACCATTCCCGGCCCGCTACGCGGTCACAACAGTCCGAGCTCATAATTCACAGTGATGCGGGTGTCATCGACGTCCTCGCCGTCACTGCCTCGTTGATCGACAAAGGCCCGGCGCAGCCGCAGCCAGAGACCCTTTAGGGCCGGATGCTGAAAGCGGTAGTCCACCGTGAGGTCCAGCTCGCTCTGGTCGGGCGACGCCGCCGTTCCCGAATTGGGCGTGTTGCCGCGCGCGTAATTGGCGAAGGCGCTGAGCCCCTTGACACCCAGGCCACCGAAGTCATAGGCCATGCCGAGCAGCCAGGCATCCTCACCGGCCCGATAGAAATTCTTGATCATCAGCGACAGATAACCCGGATAGCCGCCGAAGGGGTTGCGGATGCGACTGTTCTGCGAGGTCGTGCTGAAGGCAAAACTCAGAATAGCGCCGCTATGGCTTGTGGCGAGCTTTCCACCGACCACGTGGGTGCTGAAGTCACCGTCCAGTTCCTCGCCCACACTCCTCTGGTCCGTGTACTGCGCCGCTGCGCGCAAGGAGGTCTGGTCTGTCAATTTCCACGAGGCAGTGGCCTCCGCGTAAAACGTATTCATAAAATCCCAGGCGTATTGATTGATCGCACCGATATTCGCGTCGGCGCCGAAGGAATAGCGGGCACCGGCCATCGTCAGCCCCTCATCGGTGCCGTCGAAGCCGGCGGCCTCGGACATGTAGACAAACTCCGATGAGTTGCGGGTTTTCATTTTCCGCACATGGGAAACAATGAACGCCAGGTCCGCGGTCGCATCCCCGCCCAGCGTGTAGGCCTCAAAGGTATTGGGCACCATGCGGTTATCAAACCTGTTGACATAAGGCAGGTTAAACGCCTGACGACCCAGCCGCAGCCATAACTCATCATTCAAGCGGCCTTCCAGATAGGCCTGTCCCAGAACGGTAAATCCCTCCTGCCCGGGTTCCAGCAGGAGCGTGCCATCCTTGTCGCTCGGCCCGTAGAGCTTCTGCGAGGTATAGAGCACCGCCCCGACGCGCAAGCGCTCGCGCCACCAGCCGGATAAATAATCCAATGAGCCGCCAAGGGCCCAGGCGGTGCTGTCTCGGGCCTCCTCCCGGTGCCTGTCGAAATAATACGTCCGCGGCTTGATCGTCAATGAGGTGTCACGCCAGAAAGGCGAAAGCGGCTCGAGCTTCTGCTCGAGCCCGGGAAAGTACGACGGCACCGGTTCTTCCTCGACAAAGCCCCCGCCAATGGGTTGCTTGGTGCCCTCGACCGTGGCCGGGGCCGTTTGCTCTTCCATGATGTAATCGGGCTGTGCGCCCCTGGCAACAGGCAGCATGAAAAGACCGGGGCCTACCGCCAGAACAGCGACCACTCGGCTGTGCGCGGACATCCTCGGCCAAGCTCTGCGCATGCGAACCACGTTAAACGAGCACCCTGCGGGTATGCGTTGACCCCCCCCCAGTGCCCTGCCGGCACGTGTCACAAGCCTATTCAAGCGCCACAGAACCCGGCAGGTCTGGGCCTCAAACCGCGCGCGAAAGCGCGCAGTCCAACACCATCGCTTAATTGAGCTTCGCCATTACCTCATTAAGGGGATTTCACTGGCCAGCTGTATGTTAATCAAGGCATCCAACTTGTTTTCCGTCTGAAAATACCGGAAGACTTTTTTGGGAGACAACACTTTTTCGAATCTTCTGACATACTTTTTCTTAAGTTTCAGCGTTGCGCTCTGAATGTCAAAAAACTCTTTGAGCATGTCTTTGGCCATGGCATCAGAAATGTTGCCGTAATTCTTTGCGTAATCCATGATGAGCTTGACCTTCCTGTCGTTGATTTTGTTCAGGTCATTCCAATATTCGTTATACACAGGCCAGAACGCCTGGCTCTCCTGCTGCGTCAGCTCCATGGCCTTTGCGACAACTGCCTTTCGTTCCACTTGAACGACCGACCGTGTCAGTTCAATGGCATCGCCTACCTCTGCAGCCATGGCGTTACCCAGCGTTCCGCCAATAACCCATGTGGTAATCATTAAGCAACGTTTGATAACTTTCATTTTTCTTAACTCCTTGTCTCTGCAATATATCGTGGGACTCAGTTTGGTTCCGCCGCAATGGTCCGGCCGAGGTAATCTACTACAGGGAAAGGTATGACTTCAAATCCAATCGACGATTCGGATACCTCCCGCCCGCTGGCGTTGTGGAACAAACGCGGAGGTCGCGGAGGCGCAAAGTACGCGGAGAAAAAAACGCTTTATTTCGAAGTATTCTTTGCGTACTTTGCGCCTTGGCGTTCTTTACGTTGCTTCCAGGGCGTGAAGGCTTACCGAGCTATTTTGATTTTATGATCTTGCCGAGTCTGTAACGATCACTCTCAAATCTGGAAATCTGAGCCGCCCGGCGGCACACGCCGGCATCGCCGTTGACGGTCGCGGCGAAAGCGGTGCGTCGCTTATTCAGCCAATTCTAAGATGAAGATCTCGCCCAACACCACACGGATCTGATCAACTGTCACGTAGTAACTATCCGGTGGCGTGTTCCATTGCTGGCAGGACAACATGAACACATTCGGTTGCTTTGCCGAACGAAGATGCATCTCTGAATAGTACCTTTGAACATTATCACTGGCCACAACATCATTACCGTATGCGACTTTGGAAACGACGAACTCGTCAGGTTCGACGGTCTGTGGCGCGTCTTTTCTGATCCGTAAACGAAAATTACAATTGGGATAATATTGTTTTATCGCGCCGGCTGACCGGATCTCACCGCTTTGCAGACGCACATGGGCGGTATTCGCAGGAATGCTAAGGGACTGATTCAAGATCAATCTTGACCCGACGGGCACCGAGGATTCGGACAAGGCCTGCGCGTACTCGGCCGCACCCTGGCATGCGGAAAGCGCGATTACCGTAACCACTAAGGCCAACAGTCTCATGCCGAACACCTCCTGTATTGACATCTCATGAAAGCGCCGGGGGCTCGCGCGACACGCATATTAGGTCAATCGATGGCCCTGTGGCAAAATCAAGCCTAGTTTCAATGCTCTCACCAGCGGAATACTATGCCGCAAAATCTATACATTGCAAGTGCAGAACCCGGAAGCGGCAAGTCCGTGGTGGTGTTGGGCATCATGGCGCTGCTGTCGGGCTATGCCAGGAGAGTGGGTTTCTTTCGTCCGTTGATCCCGGCAGGAACAGAGCGTGATCCTGTTATCCACTTGATCGCGAACCGCTATAATCTGGATTTCCCCTACGAGGCCATGTACGGCTGCACGGGCGAGACCGCACGCGAGCTCGCCGCCAGCGGCCGGTACAGTGAACTCCTCAAGTGCATCCTGGACAAGTTCAAGGCCATGGAACACGAGTGCGATCTGGTGCTGTGCGCAGGCACGGATATTACCGGCATCGCATCGGCCTTCGAGTTTGATTTCAATGTCGACGTGGCCAACAATCTGGGCTGCCTCTTCATGCCGGTGGTCAACGGGCACAACAAAGTGACAGCCGATATCGTCGATGCAGTGCGGGTGCTGCTGGAATCCCTGGCGGAACGCGGGTGTGATAGCCTCGCGACCATCGTCAATCGCGTCGCAACGGACCAGGTTGATGATGTCGCCGAACAACTGCATCGGACGGCACCACACGATGTTCCGCTCTACGTGGTACCGGAGCACGCGATGCTTGGAAAACCCACAGTCGGTGAGATCGCGTGCACGCTCGATGCCCGATGCATCAGCGGCGAGGCGGAGAGCTTTCACCGAGAGGTCGCGCATTACAAGGTCGCCGCCATGGAGTTGCCAAACTTCCTGGACCATATCGAGGACGGCAGTCTGATTATCACACCTGGCGATCGCGCAGACATCATTCTGGGAAGCCTGTTGTCCGATGTATCCACGACCTACCCGCAGATCGCCGGGCTGCTCCTGACCGGCGACCTGGAACCAGCGCCGCAGGTACAGCGGCTGATTGAAGGCCTGAGCAAGTGGCCGGTACCGGTTCTGAGCGTTGCAACCGACACTTATGTGACGGCCATGAATGTGAGCAACGTTGAAGGCGCCGTGGTACCGGAGAACGAACGTAAGATCGCGGTGGCCCTGGGTATAATGGAGGCGGGCATCGACAACGCGGAGCTCGAAAAACGCCTCGCAGTGACCCGTCCGGCCCGGGTCACTCCGCTCATGTTTGAGTATGAGCTGGTACAGCGGGCCAAGGCGAGACGAAAACGTATTGTCCTGCCTGAGGGTATGGACGAACGTATTTTGCGGGCGAGCGAAATCTTGACTCTGCGCGGGGTAGTTGACATTACGCTGCTCGGAAACCCTCATGATATCCGGCAGAAGATAAACACGCTCGGACTCGCGCTGGACGAGGTAAACATTGTCGACCCGGTCGAGTCGGATGTGCGCAGAACCTATGCGCAGGCCTATTACGAGCTGCGCAGGCACAAGGGCATCTCCAAGGAAATGGCATACGATGCGATGGCCGATGTGAGCTACTACGGCACCATGATGGTGCACCACGGTGATGCGGACGGCATGGTCTCCGGCGCGGCGCACACAACGCAACACACCATCCGTCCAGCCTTCGAGATCATCCGCACAAAGCCGGGATGTTCCATCGTCTCCAGCGTCTTTCTGATGTGTCTCGAGGACCGGGTACTGGTTTACGGTGATTGTGCGGTAAATCCGAATCCCAAAGCGGAACAGCTCGCGGATATCGCCATCAGCTCCGCGGCCACGGCACAGATGTTCGGTATCACGCCGCGCATCGCCATGTTATCGTATTCCTCCGGCGAATCGGGCAAGGGTGAGGCCGTGGACAAGGTTCGTAATGCGACCCGCATTGCGAAACAACTACGGCCCGACTTGAAGATCGAGGGTCCGATACAATACGACGCGGCCGTGGATGCGAGTGTCGCCAAATCCAAGATGCCGGACAGCGACGTCGCCGGTCAGGCTACGGTATTCATCTTCCCGGACCTCAATACCGGCAACAACACCTACAAGGCGGTGCAGCGTTCCGCCGATGCCGTGGCCATCGGACCCGTACTGCAGGGACTCAACAAGCCGGTGAACGATCTGAGCCGCGGATGTACGGTAACGGATATCGTCAACACCGTTGCCATCACAGCGATTCAAGCCCAGGCGACCCTGGAATCGGCATGAAAGTTCTCGTCATCAACTGTGGGAGCTCGTCCATTAAGTACCAGTTGTTTGCCATGGGCGGATGTTCGGTGATCGCCGCTGGCGTGGTGGAAAGGATCGGCGAGGCCGACAGCCGGCTGATACACCGCCGGCCGGCCGACTCCGGTCGCTTTGACGAGACAGTCCACGCGCAGTCGATATTGGACCACCGTGATGGCCTGCAACATATTGCCGCGGCGTTAAGGGAATCCGATGCCCTGCGGGATCCATCCGAGCTGTTCGGCATCGGCCATCGGGTCGTGCATGGCGGCGAGGCCTTTCAGAGACCAATCTTGATCAGTAGTAAGGTGGTCGAAGGTCTTCGCGAAATGGTCCCTCTGGCGCCGCTGCACAACCCAGCCAATCTTCTCGGCATCGAGGTCTCGCTCGAACTCGTGCCTGACGTGCCGCAGGTGGCCGTGTTCGATACCGCCTTCCATCAGTCGATGCCGCCACACGCATTCCACTATGCACTGCCTCATGAGCTTTATACGGCCCACCACGTCCGCCGCTATGGTTTCCATGGCACGTCGCATTATTATGTCGCCAAACAGGCGGCCTCGCATTTAGGAAAGCCACTCGAAGCGCTAAACTTGATCACGCTGCATCTTGGCAACGGCGCCAGCGCGGCGGCGATCAGGGCCGGCAAGAGCATCGATACTTCCATGGGCATGACGCCGCTGGAAGGCCTGATCATGGGGACGCGCTGCGGTGATATCGATCCCGCGATCCATTTTTTCCTGGCAAGGACAACGGGCAAGTCTAACGACGAGCTCGAATCGCTGCTCAACACGGAAAGCGGACTCAAGGGCATCTGCGGCAAGAACGACATGCGGGAGGTGATGTCTCTTTCAGATTCGGGCGATGACCGGGCAAGGCTGGCGGTCGAGATGTACTGCTATCGAATCAAGAAATACATCGGTGCCTATTTCGCTGTGCTTGGCCGGGTCGATGCGATTGTCTTCACCGGTGGGATCGGCGAAAACGCCGCTTTAATCCGGCAACGCGCCTGTGAGGGCCTGGCGGCGCTCGGCATTATCATCGACGAGCGAAGAAATAAGATGCCTGTGAGGGAGGCTCGGGAGATACAGCGCAACGACAGCGCTGTCTCAATTCTTGTGATTCCGACAGACGAAGAACTGGAAATCGCCACGCAGACCGTAGCCTGCATTCAAGCTGAGCGTGAACCAGGCTGAGAGACATGCCTTTCAAAAAAACATCTACGGTTTACTTAGACGGATAGCAGGCTTTGCATGCCCGATCGATCAGGCAAGGAGTATGTTGCGGGATCAATAGATAAGAAATTCAGCGAAATAATTGACCCGTCATCAACGCGTTAACTACTAGCAATTGGAAGATTAAAGGCGCCGGATCACCTGGCAAAGATCAGCCGGTGATAATCCTGGCACACGGAATGGTGATTTGTAAATGGCAGACATAAGTTCCAGCAACCTCATAGGAAAAAGCAGAATAGCTCAATTGATGGTTAAGAAATGATTCCAGATCTGTGTGGCGGTTGATCATCCGCCACTAAAACCCTGCTGACCCTAATGCAAAACAGCGTTATCAGGGTGCGTCGACGCCACGTGCCCTGCTTCCCTTCCACCGCGCTTGGCGATAGACTTGGCGTCAAACCTGCCCGAAACGAGATACTGCGTTACAAAGGGGAATCCTGATGAGTTCCCTGCAACAACCCTGTGGCTACGGACTGGTGATCCCGTGCTTCAATGCATTGCGCTTGTCGATGCACAGCCGCCCTTCGGGAGCTATGAAACTTTGGATCACTTAAACGCGACACGCGCCACCGGCATGGCTGACGGCCCCGGGAGCGTCAAAAGACATCGTCGGCCTCCACCCTGTCCGGGCATGCAATCACAACTGGAACGTACGCTGAGAATAGATCCAAAGACACGGCTCAACCAGCAGAGGACTAAGGCATGGAAAACACCGCGAAACCAACAACCTTGACCCAAGGACCGCTCAGTGCCGATGAACTTCGCAAGATGGATGGTTATTGGCGGGCAGCCAACTACCTCTCCGTCGGGCAAATCTATCTCTATAAAAATCCCCTGCTCAAGGAACCGCTGACCCTGGAGCACATCAAACCCAGACTGCTTGGGCACTGGGGGACCACACCGGGGCTCAACTTCATTTACGTCCATCTCAACCGTGTGATCAAGGCGCACGATCTCAGTATGATCTACATTGCCGGTCCCGGTCATGGCGGGCCTGGCGTGGTGGCGAATACCTATCTAGAGGGTGCCTACAGCGAGGTTTACCCGAACATTCCCCAAACCGATGAGGGCATGCACAATTTGTTTAAGCAGTTTTCATTTCCCGGCGGCGTGCCGAGCCATGTCGCGCCGGAAACACCAGGGTCGATCCACGAAGGCGGCGAACTGGGCTACGCGGTGTCGCACGCCTTCGGCGCCGCGTTCGATAACCCCGACCTGATCGCCGCCTGCGTCGTGGGCGATGGCGAGGCCGAAACCGGACCGCTCGCCACCGCCTGGCATTCGAACAAGTTCCTGAATCCGATTCACGATGGCGCCGTGCTGCCGATATTGCATCTGAACGGTTACAAAATTGCCAATCCCACGGTCCTGGCGCGCATCAGCCATGAGGAGCTGGAGAGTCTCTTCATCGGCTATGGTTACAAACCCTACTTTGTCGAGGGATGGGAGCCTGAAACCATGCATCAGCTCATGGCGGCGACCATGGACACGGTCATCGGGGAAATCAAGGCCATTCAGCAGGAAGCGCGTGCCTCGGGGGTTGCCAAGCGTCCTCGGTGGCCGATGATCATCCTGCGCAGCCCCAAGGGATGGACCGGTCCCAAAGAGGTTGACGGGCTCAAGACCGAAGACTTCTGGCGCTCGCACCAGGTCCCCTTCGCCGAGATGGCGACCAAGCCGGATCATGTGAAACTGCTCGAGGAGTGGATGAAGAGCTACAAGCCCGAAGAGCTCTTCGACGACAACGGCGGTCTGATTCCGGAGCTGGCCGAACTCGCCCCCAAGGGCGACCGCCGCATGGGCGCCAACCCTCACGCTAACGGTGGACTGCTGCTCAAGGACCTCAGAATGCCCGACTTTCGTGACTATGCACTCGATGTGCCGCAACCCGGTCATGAATTCGGCGAATCCACGCGCGTAATGGGGCGCTTTTTGCGCGATGTGATGAAGCTCAACATGGACAAGCGCAATTTCCGGGTATTCGGTCCGGACGAAACCGCCTCCAATCGTCTCAGTGCCTTGTTCGAGCTGACAGACAGAACCTGGATGGACCCGATCATTCCGGAGGATGATCATCTGTCCCCCGACGGACGGGTGATGGAAATCTTGAGCGAGCACACCTGCCAGGGCTGGCTCGAGGGTTATTTGCTCACCGGCCGTCACGGCTTTTTCTCTTGCTACGAGGCCTTTATTCACATCGTCGATTCGATGTTCAATCAGCACGCCAAGTGGCTCAAGGTCACGAGAAACGAAATTCCATGGCGGCGCCCCATCGCCTCGTTGAACTATCTGCTGACCTCCCATGTCTGGCGGCAGGACCACAATGGCTTCAGCCACCAGGACCCCGGCTTTATCGATCATGTCGTGAACAAAAAGGCCGATACCATCCGGGTGTATCTGCCCCCTGATGCCAATACGCTGCTGTCGGTCACCGACCACTGTCTGCGCAGCCGCGATTATATCAACGTCATCGTCGCCGGTAAGCAGCTGCAACCGCAGTGGCTCGATATGGACGCCGCCGTCAAGCACTGCACGGCCGGTGTTGGCATCTGGGAATGGGCCAGCAACGACAAAGGTGGCGAACCGGATGTGGTCATGGCCTGCGCCGGTGATGTCCCCACGCTAGAAACGCTCGCCGCCGTCGACCTGCTTCGGCAACACGCGCCCGATCTTAAGGTGCGGGTGATCAATGTCGTGAATCTGATGAAGCTACAGCACAAGGAAGAACATCCCCACGGTCTGTCGGACAGGGACTTCGATGCACTGTTCACCACGGACAGGCCGATTATTTTCGCCTATCACGGCTACCCCTGGTTAATCCATCGCCTGACCTATCGCCGCACAAATCACAAGAATCTCCACGTCCGCGGCTATAAAGAGGAAGGAACCACGACCACGCCCTTTGATATGGTGGTCCTCAACGATATGGACCGCTTTCACCTGGTTAATGACGTCGTTGACCGGGTGCCCAAGCTTGGCTCGATCGCGGCCTACGCCAAACAGGCCGTCCGCGACAAGCTCATCGAGCACAAGCACTACATCAGGACGTACGGTCAGGATATGCCGGAGATAAGGCAGTGGAAGTGGCCTTACTAATGGTATAACGCCAGCACCCCGCGACCGACGTTTGGGCTCGACGCCAGATGCTGTCTGGCCAAATCCGCTCCCGCGAGCCGGGAGACCTTCGCGGAGTCTTTATTGCGCTATACTGTGTAAGCCATGCCTGTAGGCGGCCGATACTAACACGGGATTTGCATCTGACGTCGTGACGCGTAAACACAACACCAATCCGGGATCGAGGTATCCCGCCGGCACACGCGCCGATGCCGGCGGTGTAAATTTTTGCATCTTCAGCCGCAACGCCACCTGCGTCGAGCTCGTGCTGTACGAAAGCGCGGACAGCACAGTGCCGCTGCAGGTCATTTCGCTCGATCCTGACATCAACCGCACGTTCTTCTTCTGGCACGTCTATGTCGAAGGACTGTCGCCGGGCATTTATTACACCTGGCGGGTCGATGGTCCGGGCGAACCCGCACTGACAGGGTTCCGCTTCAACAAACGAAAGGAGCTGCTGGACCCGTGGACACGGGCCGTTACTGATCAACTGTGGAATCGTAAGCGTGCAAGCGACCCGCAAGACACGACCGCGTCGTCTATGCGCAGCATGGTGGTAAACGACGCCTACGACTGGGAGGGCGACCAGCCGCTCAATCACGCGTTGGAAAATTCGGTTATTTATGAACTTCACGTCGGTGGGTTCACCCGCCATCCGTCGGCCAACGTCAACAATCCAGGGACCTTCGCCGCGGTCATTGAAAAAATCCCCTACTTGAAGGAACTGGGCATCACCGACGTGGAGCTGATGCCCGTCATGGCCTTCGACGAGCAGGACATACTCGAAGCGGTTACGGCAAGAGGCCTGAAAAACTATTGGGGCTACAGTACCCACAGCTTTTACTGCCCACACCCCGGGTACTGTGTCTCGCCCGAACAGGGCACGCACCGGCGAGAATTCCGCGATATGGTCAAGGCGCTGCATAAAGCGGGCATCGGTGTGATCCTTGATGTCGTGTTAAACCACACCGCCGAGGGCGGCGCCGACGGGCCCACCATAAACTTCAAAGGGCTCGGCAACGAAATGTTCTACCACCTTGATCCCGATGACCGCCGCCTCTACCTGGACTACACCGGCTGCGGCAACACGGTCAACTGCAACCACCCCCTGGTCTCAAGGTTCCTGGTCGGTTGCCTCGAATATTGGGTGCGCGAGATGCACGTGGACGGCTTTCGTTTTGATCTCGCCAGCGTCCTGGCCCGCGGCGAGGACGGCCAACCGTTGTACCACGCACCCGTACCCTGGAGCATCGAGTTCTCGCGCCAGCTGACCCATACCAGACTTATCGCCGAAGCCTGGGATGCCGGGGGGCTGTACCAGGTCGGTGATTTCCCGGGCTTTCGCTGGGCCGAATGGAACGGCAGCTTCCGCGATACCCTGCGTCGCTTCATCGGTGGTGACAAGGGGCTGGTCGGCGAGATCGCCACCCGCCTGAGTGGCAGCAGCGATCTCTATGAGCCCAATGGGCGCCTGCCGATCAACAGCATCAACTTCGTCACCTGCCACGACGGTTTCACCTTATACGATTTGGTGAGTTACAACAAAAAACACAATGAGGCCAACGGCGAGGACAACCGCGACGGTCACGATCACAACTTCAGTTGGAATTGCGGCGTCGAAGGCGAGACGACCGATAGCGCAATCCTAAATCTGCGCAGACGACAGGCCAAGAATTTCTTCGCCATCCTGTTCCTGAGCCAGGGCGTACCGATGATCCTCGCGGGCGATGAGGTCTTAAGGACTCAGCAGGGCAATAACAACGCCTATTGTCAGGACAACGAGCTAACCTGGTTTAACTGGAACCTGGTGGAGAGAAACCAGGACATGCTTCGCTTCGTCAAAGGGATGATCGCATTGCACAAACGTCATCCCTGTCTGCGGCGCCACCGCTTCCTGACCGGCACCGCGCGCGGCACCGCGCGTCTGCCGGATGTCACCTGGCATGGCATCGAGCTCAACGAGCCCCTTTGGTCGGACCCGGATGCCCAGGTGCTCGCCTTTACCCTCGGCGCGATCAACGCGGACGAAGAAGACCTGCATATTATCCTGAATATGTCCGAGGATACCCTTGCGATGCCGCTGCCGCGCGTAGCGGGGCGGCACTGGTATCGCGCCGTTGACACGGCTCAACCCTCCCCGGCCGACATCGTGGAACCGCACGAACAAAACGAGATGAGCGAAGAGACCTGCCAGGTAGCGCCGCGCAGCGTAGTGGTATTCGAGAGCCGGGCCGCCAGTTTGTGATGCTAATCGCTTAGATCTGATCTTTTAACGTAAAGGCGCTAAGGCGCAAAGCAAACAAAAACTCCTTACTTAATTTTATT
Organism: Acidiferrobacterales bacterium; assembly: GCA_947258385.1. Classification (GTDB taxonomy): domain Bacteria; phylum Pseudomonadota; class Gammaproteobacteria; order Acidiferrobacterales; family SZUA-150; genus CAMYII01. Next base: position 15,859 of record CAMYII010000024.1, on the reverse strand, counting down.
ATCTTTGCGTCTCTGCGTCTTTGCGTTAATAGTAAATAAAGAAATACTCCAGACGGGCGTAAATTGTTTTTCTGTCCCGACCAGGTGACAGCCTAAACACCGCCTGACGCCGTGCCTCCCGGCGGCATCGCGCCCAGTTCCAGGATGTCCATACGATGATTGCCGACCGGAGTTTCCGGCGACGGTCCCTGGGTGAGGATGGCGAGACCGCGGGTGATGCCCTGTGATCGCAGCCAGTCGCGGGAGAACGCATCCCAATCCCCCACACCTTCGGACACGTGGACCGCATTGACCCCATAGGAGAACTGGAGGTCCTGACAGGTAGACTCCCGTGTGACGAAGGCCGTGATCCACACCGGTAGCCGGAAACGGGCGATGTTCCGCGCTGTCGATCCGCTACGGGTGGGCACAATGACCGCGACAGGAGAGATGCGTTCCATCGTGTACTGAACACTGAGCGCGATGAGATCGACGACACTCACATTGCCGTCACGCCCATAGGTCTGCAGCGCCTCCTTGAGGCGGTGACCCGAACGGTGGGGCTCGGTGGCGGCGGCAATTTTCGCCAGCATGGCCGCGGCCTCGACCGGATATTTGCCCATTGCCGACTCACCGGAAAGCATGACGCCATCGGTCCCATCGAGGATAGCATTGGCCACGTCGGTCGCCTCCGCCCGGGTGGGGCGACGGTGCTCGACCATGGACTCCAGCATGTGTGTCGCCGTGATTACCGGTTTGCCCAGCTTATTGGCTTTGTCCATCAGCCGCTTCTGCACGACGGCAATCCGCTCAATGGGGATCTCTACCCCCAGGTCGCCGCGGGCAACCATAATGCCGTCCGCGGCATCGAAAATGGCGTCAAGGTGCTCCAGTGCGCCGGCGCGCTCGATCTTGGCAATAATAAATGGCCTGTGCCCCAGGGCCGCCGCCTCCCGGCGAACCGCCTCGACATCGGCCGCGGTCGCGACGAAGGACTGGCTGACCGCGTCGACCCCCTGCTCCAGGGCAAAGGCGAGGCAGGCCTGATCGTGGTCGGTGAATGCGGAGATGCCGAGATCGATCCCGGGGAGGTTAAGTCCCTTGCGGGAACGCAGCTCGCCTCCCACCAACACCTGGCAGTGAACGTCATGACCCTTAACACGCCGGACCTTTAGATGAATCAGTCCGTCGTTCACGTACAACGCATCACCCGGCTTCACCACTTCGACCAGCCGAGAGAAGCTCACCGAGACCCGCTTCCGATTGCCAACGACATCGTCAATGGTCAGCGTAAATTCGTCGCCATCCCCGAGCTCGATACGCTCTCCCTCGAGCTCACCGATACGCATCTTCGGACCGGGCAAATCGGCCATGATCGCCACACGTCTTCCAGCCGCCAGGGAGGCCGCGCGAATATTGTCGATGACTTTTTTATGGCCGGAAAAATCGCCGTGCGAGAAGTTCAGGCGCGCCACGTTCATGCCGGCGCCGATGAGTCTTTCGAGCATATCCTGCGACTCAGACGCGGGGCCGATGGTGCAGACGATCTTGGTTTTATTGGCAGGAAGCGTCATCGGGTATTCCTCGCCTGGGGCGGCCCCCTTCTTGTTTCTGAATTGAATCTCGTGCTATCGCGTATGATAGGGCTCACCTGCCCCGTGCCAGGCGATTGTACAGCCAGGCGAAGATCGCGCCTCCGATCAGACCGTCGGCAAAACCCCACACCAGACCAATGACACTGCCGAGCGGCGTGACGCTGTAGCCGCGATAGACCCTTCCCAGGAAGGTAAGCTCGGTGATAGCGCCATCAAAGGCCAGTATCCACCACGTTACAAGGAACAACGCCAGCCCCCAGAGCAACCCACATGCCAAGGCAAATGCCCTGATATCAAGTTTCATTCCCGGCCTCCTTTCACCATACGGTCAAAAGTTAAAGAGATATCCGACCCATGCGCGATCGATGCGCGCTGTTGGATTGCATTTCGAATATTAAATTCTATCGCCAGTCATCCGATCTCCCCTCCATGAGCCTACGCCTTCATTACTACCCCGCGGACTGCTGCTCGAATTGCTTACACACGTGCTCGGCGAATCCAGCGCCCGCCTCGGTATAGATATTAAACGCCGCGTGCACGCCCTGTCCCTCAAGCTCCGAAATCTCATCGGCGAACCTGGCGATTGCGGCGATCTGACCGGCATAACCGCCGTCAACCAGCTGTTTCGCAACGTCCATATTCTCCTTATGATGGGGCAACGCCAGCATGACTAAATCAATCTTTCCAGGCCGCAGCTTCTCCCAGAAATCGGAATCCGTGGCGTCGCCGAATATCACGTCGCGGCCCACCACTTGCTGCGCCCCAACGGTCGCCGAATCGAAATCAACGCCTATGGCACGCCTTCCATAACGCTCCCGCATCACATCATACGCGCCGCTGCCCACCCGGCCCATGCCAAAGATGAGAATTTCCGCATCCCCTGTATCGACCGGTTGGTCGTTGGGAAGACGCGTCCTGGTCTCGAAGGGTCTCAATCGCTCAAGCGAGCGCGCACAGATCACGTGTGCCGCCGCATTCAATGGCGATGCCAGGACAAAGGTGATCGACAGGGCAATAGCGATGATGGTCAACCAGTCTCCTGTAATCCAACCGTTGGCGACGCCGATCGCACCCACGATCAGACCGAACTCACTGTAATTGGCGAGACTCAACGAGGTCAACAGTGAGCTGCGCGCCCTTAGCCTGAACCGTGCCAGGAGCAGGAAAAACAATGCGACCTTCAACGGCACCAGCGCTGCCAGCAGGACGGCGATGCCGATGGCCTCGAACGTGGGCACCCCGGACAGGCCTATGCTCAGAAAGAAACCGACCAGGAACAGATCTTTGAAACCGAGCAGTGACTTTGCGAGCTCCGACGCCTTGGGGTGCCCGGCGACCAGTACACCGAGTACGAGCGCCCCCAGGTCGGCCTTCATGCCTACCAGCTCGAAAACCGCGGCACCGCCCAGGGCCAGCAACAGGCCATAGAGGATCAGCAGTTCGCCATGCCCTGTGCGATCCATGAGCCTGTACAGCAACGGGCGCAGCGGCAGCAGGCCGATCAGCGCCAGGGCCCAGGGAGACGGGATCTTCCCGGTGGAGACAGTCAGAAACAGCACCGCGATCAGGTCCTGGATAATGAGAATACCGATAGAGACGCGACCATGAAGCGATGCCATTTCCCCCTTTTCCTCCAGCACCTTCACTGCGAAGACCGTGCTGGAGAAGCTCAAGGCAAAGGCGATCATCAAGGCCAGCTTGACATCCAGCGCACCGAATAGCGCCAGGCCGGCAACACTGAGCCCGTAGATGGCCGCACCAAACACCAGCACGGTGATGAGCATATGCACAGACGCGACACCCCAGACCTCCGGCCGCAGCAGGCCGCGCAACCGCAGCTTGAGCCCGATACTGAACAGCAACAGGGTCACGCCCAGGTCGGCGATCTCATTGAGCGCGTCACCGCCTGCCGCACCGAAGGCATTGAGCGCGAACCCGGCCGCCAGGAAGCCCACCAGCGGCGGCAAGCCGACAAGGCGCGCTAGCAATCCCATAAAGAATGCGATCGCTATCCAGGCAATATCAGAGAAGGTAATGGCGAGCCAGGAAGGATCCATCGGCTATTGCTCCCCGCGTCCGAAACGTATGCCGCATCATACCAGTAGCCGCACCGGACTGTCGCAGTCCGATGTCGACGCCGCGGTATTGCCGCTCGCACGCGAGCTCAGGCTCACCCGCTGACCCGGCCCGCAGATAAAACAGATACCGGGCGGAGTGTGCAGCCAGGTCCGCAACATACAGGTTATCGGGACAGACGATAGGCGCGTGGGGAAACACCCATCCATCGCTTGAAGGCACGGGAGAAGTTGCTCGGCTCCGAGAACCCCAGCAAGTATGTGATCTCGTTGATCGATAGCCGGGAATTCTCAATGTACTGGGCGGCCAATTCGCGGCGGGTCTCATCGAGCAGTTCTCGATAACTCGTACCCTCCTCCTGTAGTTTGCGCTGAAGAGTCCGGGGACTGAGGTTGATGGCCTCCGCGATCGACGTCTCAGCCGTGTGGCCCGAAGGCAGCTGGTCGATCAGCCTGGCCTTGACCTGCATGGTGACCTCGCTGCGATCCAGATGGGCGAGATATTCAGTGATGATCTGGTCATTGGCCCGTGCCAGCTCGGCGTTCGCCGTCGGCAGGCGCACATCCAATGCAGTCCTGCCAAAGTAAATTATATTCTTCGGCGCCGAGAACCCCACGGGTGCGCCGAACACGCGCGCAAACTCCCCGGCGCATGCCGGTTCGCGCCTGCGCAGCGCGACCCGCACCGGGTTCAACTCCGAGCCGTAGCTGGTGCGACACAAATCCAGGATCACGGCCATGGCGGCGTCGATCGCCTCATCGGCCGGCAACACATTGTCTGCCGTGTGGTCGAGAATGAATTCGCAATGCTCCGTTGACTCTTCCAGGCTCACCTTCGCCACGGTACTGACGATCCGGATGTAGCGAACCGAACGCTCCAGTGCGTCTCTCAGTGTTGCACTGGCCATCCATGAATAGCCCAAGGCATGCATCGAGGTTGGATGCCAAAAGCGGGCCGCGGTAAGGCCAAAACAGGGATCCCCCGTGGCGTCAACGGCCAGCCCCCACAATTGTGTCATTGCAGTGAAGGGATAGCGCGCGTTTGGGTCCCGCAATTTTCTTGCATCGAGGCCGGCCCGTTCGAACACCCCGCGGCTGTCACACCCATAGGACTCGAGCGCTCTCCAGATGACCAGGGCCCATGAAGAAATTGTGGAAGGGAACATTTACAACATCCAAGGCCTATGTGCTGCGCGCCGGGATAAGAACTTGGCGCCTGGTGATAAGCACCAAGGATAACAACTTGGCGCCTGCTGACAAGCAGGCGAGCCCAACCGCCCCTATCCTCACTATCCTAACACACAAACCCTATCCGGAGAGGATTGATTCACTTCGGTCCGGTACCGGGCAGGCACCGAGCGCCCAATATGGAGGTGTTAATTGATAACAACGGAAAAGCACATCGGAACGGTAATGCAACATACCCTGAACGAATCAATTTCGTACGTCGGTCGCGGCCTGCATACGGGCCATAAGGTCGCTATGCGCCTGCGACCCTGTGAAGTAAACAGCGGCATCTGTTTTGTTCGAAAGGACGTGTCAACGGGCCGCGGAATGATTCCAGCACGATGGCATAATGTCGTCACCACCCGGCTCTGCACCGTGATCGGTAACGAGCATGGCGTGCAGATCGGCACCATCGAACACCTCATGGCCGCCTTGCGCGGCTGCGGAGTTGATAATGCGATCATAGAGCTCGATGGCCCCGAGGTTCCCATTATGGACGGCAGCTCGGAACCGTTTGTATCATTGATTGAACGTGTCGGTACCGTCAGCCAGGCGGCTCCACGCAGAGCGATCTGGATACACAGGCCGATCGCGGTATGCGAAGGCGAAAAGTTTGCCGTGCTGATGCCCGACACCACCACCAGGATAACGGTTGAGATCAACTTCGCCCCGTCGGCGGTGGGTCACCACAGGCTCTCGCTCGAGCTCGTGGACGACGTATTCCAGACCGAGATCGCACGGGCGCGTACCTTCGGTTTCGCCGATCAGATTCAAGAGCTGCGCAAGCAGGGGTTCTCGCGGGGCGGATCACTGCGCAACGCCATCCTCGTCGACGGCGATCACATCATTAACGAAGAAGGCCTGCGATTCCGTGACGAGTTCGTGCGTCACAAGATCCTGGACTGTCTGGGCGATTTGGCGCTTGTCGGCGCCCCGATCCTGGGTCATTTCTATGCTTACAAACCGGGTCACGAGCTCAATAATGCGCTCTTGCGGCAACTGTTTTACGAAACGGATGCCTGGTCTTATCTGGGGGTCGATGAATTCGACAGGCTCATAGGGGTACACGGACCGCCGGCGGGCGGTGAGGCCGCGGATACCGGCAAGGCCAGGTGCTCGAACAAGAACTGACGCCGGCCTCCCTCCGGGAAGCGGGGAAACCGGCAGGTGGCTGAAGCGCGCGTTACTCAGCCACAGCCAGCTGCTACGGTTTCGCCGTCCCGGGCTCCGGTTTGCCCTCACCCGCCAGGATCTCATGAATGAATTCCCTGACCTGGCTGCTCGGCACGGCGAACCCGATGCCCTGGGCCTCGACAATGCCTGCGGTATTGACGCCGACCCACGCCCCGGTCAGCGTAATGAGCGGCCCGCCCGACGAGCCGGGGTTGATTGCAGTGTCCGTCTGGATAAACCGAATATGCCTTGCCTCTTCGTCTGCAACGCCCGAGAGGTTGCGTTCGGTTTGACTGATGATGCCGGCGGTGACGGTATGCCCGAGGCCGAGCGGATTGCCGACGGCGATCACAAAATCACCGACCGCGGCCGCGTCCGAGTCGCCCATGGGCAGCACCGGAAAGCGCCTGCCCGAACCCACTATCCTCAATAACGCGAGATCGTACACCGGATCCCGGGCCAGCACAGAAACGCCGAAATCGGTACCGTCACGTGTCAACACCCTGATCTGCTCCGCATCCTGAATGACGTGGTTATTGGTCAGCACATACCCGGACGGATGAACAAAAAAACCTGAGCCCAGGCCGATGCCGGGCACCCGTACGCGAAAACTCGTGCCGGGTATGCGGATCGGCAGCAGACTCACACGATAGGGGGTCTTGGTCTGCGCGTAGATGCTCACTACCGCCTGTTTCGACTCCTGGGCGACCTGCCGGATCAGTTGGGTGTGCAGCGGCATGTTTGCCACCGTCTCCCGCGTTTCGACGACGACATCCGCCATTTTAGCCCCGAGCAGTTTGCGGGCCTCGGGCCTCAGCAAAATCGGCGCATCCGGCGGCGCCTCACCGTCTTCCAAGGTCACACAGCCGGCATTCAAGGACGCCGCCAGAACCAGTGCGCATGCGGTCCGGGACCGAAGCGTGTGCTTGCCCATATCCGATCTCCTGACGGTGGGCGGCAAGGCGCTCACCATTTGACGCAGCCGTGGAAATACCTTAACCGGTTAGCACATGCTATCCGTGCGGCTAGCGTAAAAGAGACAGGCTGGGACGGCAAGCGCCGACCTGTGTCAACCGCATCCCTTTCAGAGTCGACCTACCGCTAAATGGCGCCTTCCAACGCCCACAGCTCTGGATTAGAATAATCCGGCTTAAGCTATCCGCTGCGACCGGCTCTTGCATTAGCGCCTCGAAAACACCGAGGCTGCAGACAACCCAAAACGAGTAGAGATTCCGAATGACAAGACAAAAATCAATACTGGTTGGTGCTCTGTTGCTCGGCCTGATGCTTTCGTTCAGCGTCTCCGCAAAACAGTTAAAACTGGTCGCAAGCGCCTGGCCACCCTACGTGGATGAGAATCTGCCAGGGAAAGGACTGGCGATGGATCTGGTGTCCACCGCTCTCACCCGCGCCGGCTATACCCCGTCGATCACGATTGAGACCTGGCCGCGTGCCTTGGAGGGCACCCAGATCGGCATCTATGACGTCATCGCGGGCGCCTGGTATTCCGATGAGCGCGCCAGACATTTCGCGTTTAGCGACCCGTTTTATACCAATGAGATAAAGTTTATAAAACGAAAAGAACGGGGCATTGTCTTCAACAACCTAAAAGATCTGGACCATCTGCGGGTCGGTATCGTAGCGGAGTATGCCTACGGTGATGAATTCGAGCGGGCGACGAATTTTATTAAGGTCCCAAGAAACCACGTTATCCAGAACTTGCTGAAACTCACGGCCGGGCAAATCGATTTGACGCTGGACGATGAGCTGGCGGTCCGGCATGAGTTGCAGCAGTATATGCCCAGTCACATCAAGGAGCTGGAGTTCCTGCCCAAACCACTCGATCGCAAGGGACTTCATATCGCCATCAGCCGGAAACATCCGGATCACAAGAAAATCGCCACCGAATTCGACAAGGGCATCGCGCAGATGAAGGCGGACGGTACCTATAAAAAAATTATTAAAAAACATGGATTCTGAGCCTTTATTGCTCCAGGATTTTCCCTTAGGGTGTCGGCATCGATCACATGCGGCCTATCGGTCGTGCACCGTGGCGCAATGCTGCCTGCGGGAACCTGGAAATATTACGTGTTGCTTGCATCGGGCGGTTCATGGATCATAGCCACGTGTAGACGCCCGCTGTGCCCGGATCCGGTGCACGGCGCCGCGCAACCAGAGATGTGCAGCCGAGGTAACAACAAGAAAGGAAGGGTCAGACTGTGAAACCGCCAATCAACCAGCTGGGTTCATTGTTCCGTACCTCCGCACCCGTGCTTTGCGCCTGCTTGATTCTGACCGCCTGCGGTAAAGAAGAACCGCCTGCCGAGGCCCCCGTGGCCCGGCCGGTAAAAATGGTGAGCATCGGCACCGGCGGCGCCGGCGGGACGCGCGAATACCCCGGGCAGGTATCGGCCATCCAGCACGCCGAGATGGCCTTCGAGGTACCGGGCAGGATCACCGAGTTTCCGCTCAAAGAAGGCCAGACGGTGAGCAAGGGGACCTTGCTGGCGCGGCTTGACCCGCGGGATTACCAGGCGGCGAAAGACGCGGCCACGGCCCAGCGCAACGCCACTAAGGCCGACTACGAGCGCTACCGGGATCTGTATGAAAGAGACGCGGCGTCGCGCCAGGAGCTCGATGTCGCACGCCGCCATTACGAGGTGGCGGAGGCGGAGCTCGCCACCGCCCGCAAGGCGCTGGAAGACACCATGCTCAAGGCGCCGTTTGACGGCAAGCTGGCCAGAAAGCTGATCGACGACCCCCCGGTCAACGTCCAAGCCAAGGAACCGGTCCTCATCCTCCAGGATGATTCCAGCCTGAAGCTGGTCATCAATATTCCGGAAGGCGACTGGGCGCTTGCGGCACCGGGACTGACGCCTGAGGAACGCGCGGCCAGGGCCAAGCCCATGGTGGTGATCAGCACCCTCCCCGATCGCCGTTTTCCGGCGACCATCAAGGAATTCGCCACCACGGCGGATGCGGTCACGCGCACCTTTGAGACGACCTTCGCCTTCGACAAACCGGCCGATGCCAACATCATGCCCGGCATGACCGCCAAGGTCATCATCACCCTCTCGACGGAGGCCGGACGCGCAACCGCTATCCACACGTTGATTCCCGCCAACGCGGTCTTGTCGGACGATCAAGGCAACGCTTATGTGTGGCGCGTGGAGCCGTCGACCATGCAGGTGCAGAAGGCAGCGGTTAAATCCGGCGAGCTGTCCGGCTCCGAGATCCAGATTCTGGATGGCCTCGCCGACGGGGACACGATCGCCATCTCCGGCGTGCACAATCTGCGCGAGGGCATGCTCGTGCGCAAGCTGGAACAATAACCGAGTCATTGGCTAGATGAACATCGCCAAAGTCGCGATCGATAACAAGACGACGACGCTCGTTCTCACCGTGGTCGTCCTCGTCGGAGGACTCCTCTCCTATGCTAACCTCGGCCGGCTGGAAGACCCCGAGTTCACCATCAAGGATGCCGTGATCATCACGCCCTACCCGGGCGCATCGGCGGCCGAGGTTGAGGAAGAGGTCACCGACGAGATCGAGCTGGCGGTGCAGCAACTGGGGCAGCTCAAAGAAGTCAGGGAATCGCAATCTTTGCGTGGCCTGTCCGTCGTCAAGGCCAGGGTCAAGGATAAATACGATAAGTTCGCCATCCCTCAGGTCTGGGACGAGCTGCGGCGCAAGGTCAACGACGCACAGAAGAATCTGCCCCCGGGCGCGGGTCCCTCCCTCGTCAACGATGACTACGGCGATGTGTTCGGCGTCTTTGTAGCGGTCTATGGCGAGGAATACTCCTACGCCGAGCTCAAGAAAGTGGTCGACATGCTGCGCAAGGAGCTGGTGCTGGTCCAGGACGTGGCCAAGGTCGAGACCTACGGCGTGCTTAACGAGGCGGTCTACGTCGAGCTGGACCGGGACCGTATGTCGCAGCTGGGCATTGCCACCGAGGTGATTATCAACGAGCTGCGCCAGAAAAACCTCGTGGTCGACGCCGGCCGGGTCAAGGTCGGCACCGATTTCATCAGCATCGAGCCCACGGGCTACTTCGACTCGGTCAAGGACTTCGAGTCGCTCCTGATCAGCGGCCAGGGCTCGGGCCGGCAGATTTACTTGAGGGACATCGCCAAGGTGCGGCGCGGCTATGTCGATCCCGCAACGCATCTCCTGCGCTTCGACGGTCAGCCCGCCCTGGGCCTGGGCATCTCGACGGTGCCGGACGGCAACGTGGTCACCATGGGCGAGGCCCTGGAAAAGCGCATGCAGGAGCTCAAAGGCCGGATACCGCTGGGCATCAATTTCGGCATCATCGCCCTGCAGTCCGAAGCCGTGATCACGGCCATCGACAGTTTTATCTCCAGCCTGATCCAGGCAGTCGTCATCGTTATTGTTGTGCTGCTGGTCTTCATGGGGCTGCGCAGCGGCTTTCTGATCGGCTTCATCCTGTTCCTGACCATCTGCGGCACGTTCATCTTCATGGCGTTTTATGGCATCACCCTGGAACGGATCTCCCTCGGCGCGCTCATCATCGCCTTGGGCATGCTGGTGGACAACGCCATCGTGGTCACGGACGGTATGCTCGTCAGGATCGAGCAGGGGATGGACCGCAAGCAGGCGGCCTATGACGTCGTGCAGAAGAACGCCTGGCCGCTGCTGGGCGCCACCATTGTGGCCGTACTCGCCTTTGCCGCCATCGGCACCTCCGTGGACAACACGGGTGAATATACCCGCTCGCTGTTCAAGGTCATGCTCATCTCCCTCCTATTCAGCTGGGTGACGGCCGTCACCGTGACGCCGCTGTTGGGCGTGATGTTTCTCAAGGGACCGACGAGCGGTAAAGCACAGAAGGACCCGTATGGCGGCCGCTTCTATCACGGTTACCGCGAATTTCTGCAGCTCGCCATTCGTTGGCGCTGGGCCGCGATCGGCGTGGTCGTGGGCCTGTTCGTGGTGGCGACCTGGGCCTTCCGTTTCGTGCCGGGGGGGTTCTTCCCCAACTCCACCCGCCCGCAGTTCATGGTCGACTACTGGCTGCCGCAGGGCACGCATATCCAGCACACCTTGCGCGATGTGAAAACCATCGAAAAATATATGATGGAACAGCAGGGCGTGACCCATGTCGCCGCCACCGTGGGGCAGGGCTCGCTGCGTTTTCTGCTGACGTATGCGCCGGAGAAACAAAACAACGCTTATGCGCAGTTTCTGGTCGAGGTGGAGGACTATCGCAAGATCGATCAACTCGAGGCGGATATTCAGGAATACCTGGCAGCGAACTACCCAGACAGTATTCCCAACCTGAAAAAATTCCTTCTGGGTCCGAATGAGGGCGGCCGGATTCAGGCCCGGATCGTCGGACCGGATCCTGATACCTTACGGGCGCTCGCCGGCCAGGTGGAGACCATCATCCAAGAAGACGGTGGCGCACGGGCCGTGTGGCACGACTGGCGTCAGCGGGTCAAGGTGATACGCCCGGTGCTGGCGGAGGAACAGGCCAACCTGAACGGCATTACCCGTCCCGCTGTTGCCCAGGCGCTGATCCAGGGTTTCGAGGGTGGCCGGGTCGGTATCTACCGCGAGGGCGACGAACTGCTGCCGATCATCGCGCGCGCGCCGGAACCGGCGCGCAGCGACGTTACCAGCATGCAGAATCTGCAGATCTGGAGCCCGGCGGCCCAGAAGATGATCCCCTTGCGCCAGGTGGTCTCCGGCTTCGAGACCGTGTTCGAAGACGAAATCATCATGCGTAAGGATCGCAAGCGCACCCTGATCGTGCACGCCGACCAGAAGAGCGGACCGGCCAGCCTGCTCTTCGAACGGGTCCGGCCGAAGATCGAGGCCATCGAGATGCCCCAGGGCTATTCGCTCGAATGGGGCGGCGAATACGAGGATTCCAATAGGGCGGTCGCCGCGATCGCCAAACCCCTACCCTATTTCATGCTGATGATGGTGCTCGTGGTCGTCGCCCTGTTCAATGCCCTGCGGCAACCCCTGATCATCTGGCTCACGGTACCGCTGGCCATTATCGGCGTTGCCATGGGACTGATCGCGACGCAGAATCCCTTTGACTTCATGGCCGTGCTGGGCTTCATGAGCCTGATGGGCATGCTGATCAAGAACGCCATTGTGCTGATCGACGAGATCAACCTGCAGATCGCCGAGGGCAAGGCGCCGTTCCCCGCCATCGTCGACTCCGGCGTGAGCCGCCTGCGCCCCGTGGCCATGGCCGCCTTGACCACCGCGCTCGGCATGATCCCGCTGCTGCCCGATGCCTTCTTCGTGGCCATGGCGGTGACCATTATCTCCGGCCTGTTGTTCGCCACCCTTTTAACCATGATCGTGGTACCGGTGCTCTACGCCACTTTTTTCCGCGTGCCCTACCCTAGCGGCGGGGAAACGCGTACGGCCTGAATGACTGAAGGACATCGCCCTGTTCCAGTCCCGCCGAACCCATGCGCCCCGGATTAGCTCCTCCCCGGGAATGCTTCTATGTACTGAGCTGGGCCCCCTTGATGACGACGTCGGGCAGTTTCGCCGGCGCGGGATAAACCTGAATATACTTAATGCTGCTTATCGGGATCACTAGCAGGGAGCCGTCGACTTCCAGTGTCACGCTGTTTTTGTCGAGAACCTTTTCCATTCTGGTTGCAATCGCCGACTCGACCTCAACTTGCTTGGGATAGGTAAATGAACTTTTGGTTCCGTCCCGGAAGTGTATTGTCAAGCCGCGTTTTTCCGCCATAGCGTTTCTCCCAATGCTGAGTACTGATTAGATCATTCTGGAACCTGTCTCACAATCAAACGCTTAACAACCCTTGACGCCCTGGAAGCAATGCAAAGCACGCCAAGGCGCAAAGGACGCAGAGAATACTTCAAAAAAAAGCGTTTAAGCGTTTTGGCTTTGGCTGCGTACTTTGCGCCTCCGCGACCTCTTTGTTTGTTCCACAGCGCCAGGGGACGGAAGGTATTTTGAGGTAGGCTCTAAATACACTGCCCACTGGATCTACCTGGCTAGCCACAATCTGGCTCGCAGCCCGGCCTCCGTTGTATAGCCCATTTCGGCAAAACGAATTTTTCCCTCTCCATCCACGATAAAGCTGGTGGGAACCCCGTTTACTCCCCAACTTCCGGCCCGCCGTCCATCCTGATCGTTCAGCACCGCAAACTCCAGGCCGTTTTTGCTGAGATGCCGTTTCACTTCATATTTTACACCGGACTGCATGGCGACGGTAATGACCCGGTGGTCACGCGCGATTGCAGCGATAGCGTCCTGCTCCAATTTACAGATCGCGCACCAGGTCGCCCAAAAATGCACGAGCACGGGGCCGCCGTTGAACTCTGCAAGGTTGAATGACGTTCCGTCCAGTAACACGCCCTGCAATGGCGGTGCGGGTCCGGTTGGAAAATCACGGTGCTGATAGGCGCGCGCAGCAAAAATCACCGCCATGATCATCAGGACTTCGATGGTTCGGCGGACCCATTTGTTGCGCCCGGTCTTGTCCATTGACTTGCCCTCGTGATTCTGTAGGCTACGTTCCTTCGCGCAGGGTTCTGCGCCAGCGGTCAACGGCGACAACAGTCGCGGCAGCGGCAATCGCGGCAACCAGTAAACCGGCGGAAGCGTACAGACTGTTCAATATCTGCGGCGCGAACACCAGCGTAAACCCGAGACCCAACATCATTAAGCCGGATATCAGTTTTAATGTCCGGCCTTCCTCCTCCCGGAGCTTGCGCGTGCCCAGCGTGAACGTAAATACGAACACGATCACAATCAGCGGGATGACATAGACAATATTATAGACGACCAGATACAGATAGTAGCCTGACAGAGAGAACTCATGCAGTGTCAGAATTCGTGTAAACACCATGGGAAAACCCGCGGTGCACAGAAACTCGTACGCATTGGCAAACAGGGCGAGGAGACCGTACCGAGCAGTACGGGATAGAACCCTTGTGCGCCGACCAGCTTACGCATGCGTGCAAAAAGCCCGGGCCTGGCACGATCGGGTATGCTGAGCGAGACGCCTGCCTTGAACCAGAAATAGTCCTTGATATTCATCACGCCAACGGAGACCGCCAATATCCCGGCGAATATGGTGATGATCTGTAACTGGCCCACCATAATAAATACATTCAACCAGGCTGCCATGAACAGAAAATACATCAACCCGGAAAGCAGCACGAATGTCCCGCCGATCAGTAACATCCGCGCCCGGCTCTGCGCATGCACCAGCAGGCTCAACAGAAATAACAACACGAAAAACGCGCAGGGATTGAAGGCATCGAGCCCGGCGAGGACCAGGGTTAAAGCGGACAACGACACCGCGTCCGGCTCGATTTCACCCAACAAGGGAAGCGAGACGGGCGCGCTTGTCATCGCGCCAAGCTCGAGCGCTTCCAGCGGTCTACCCGCCTGCAGATGCTGCCGGCAGACCAGCAGCGACTGCCGGATCGCCTCGCCGGTTTTAGCGGCGTCATCATAGCCGACCACCATCGTGCCGCAGAAGAAAAACGCCGGAATGGACTCGGCTTTCTGCCCCAAGCGTGCGGCCATGTCGACGTAACGCCCCACATTCGCCGGATGGTCGCTCAATTCGAGAGAATGCCGCGTGAGCCAGGGATAGGCTCTCGCGAGCCCCTCTACATAGGGAAAGGCCCTCATACAGTGTGGGCATTTCTTCGACCAGAAAAAATACAGTTGAACCTCGACATCGCCGGCCTCACCGAGGCGATACCAGGCGGAACCCTGCGCGGTACCCGCAGTCTCAGCCACGTCAGCAGCCATTGACCAACCGGCCATACTGAACAGCAAAACCAACCAAACGAAGCGTCTCGGTCTTGTCAGCAGCTTCAAGGCTATTCCCCCCATGCCCTCCATACCTTGCACCACGATATTGCTGATCAAACGCTATTCCAGACCCTTGTATTCATTGCTATTTCCCAGGCAGTTGTATGCCGACAGGCATCTTCCGTGCTATGCCGACCACACTAGGCCCGGCAGCGGCACCGGCCGCGCCGTTCCTGCGTCGGGACATGTCAACAAAACGGGGCGATAACCGGTACCGCCCCCCGAACGGGAATAACCGCTTCAGACAGCCTGGAGATTTCCAGCCGCCATCTTGCCGTTGCGTCCTTCCTCGAGGTCGTACGAGACCTTCTGCCCTTCGCTAAGCCCGTCCAACCCTGCGCGCTCGACGGCGGAGATATGGACGAACACGTCCTTGCCGCCCTCGTCCGGCTCGATGAAGCCATAACCCTTCGTCGGGTTGAACCATTTGACGGTGCCAGTGGCCATGCAATTCCTCCTTGGTCTGGCGTGGTCCCGCATCGGTCTGCGGGGAAGTTCAAATCAAATTACCGATGGGAGAAAACCGCAGCCCTGGCGCAGATGCGTTCAGGCGGAACCCATAGTATTCGACGGTGCGAAAAATGCGTGTTCTTTTGGAAATTGGCAAGAAAAATTTCATTATCGCGATTCGTTATCTATTGATAAACAAGGCGTCCGGCCGCGCCGCCAAAGCCCTGTGCGGCGCCGGAGGCGCCCCGGGCGCATCGTTCCCGCCGCGTGCAAAGCGGGGTCCGGCGCGCTTGCGTACCGAGGGACCCCGCGCAACCGGCAGCGACCGCAAGGGGTCCCCGCTTTGCCAACGCGCCATCATCGACAGGCCTTGCGGGAAACCGGGATGGCAGGCTTCAGAGGCCGATATCCCCCAACCGTCCCACCGCCCACTCCGCCGCGTCGCGGACGACCGGGTCGGCGTCGCCGCACAGCGCCTCGGCGATTGGGATCTGCGCCTTGTCGCCGCT
>CAMYII010000023.1:8498-21603 GCA_947258385.1 Acidiferrobacterales bacterium | reverse complement strand
CCGTATCTGATCGTCTCCAAGGTCGACGGCGGCGGTATGGGACTGATCTACCGGGCCCACGATACCGTGCTCGACCGTCCCGTGGCGATCAAGTTATTGCCACCACACCAGTGCAAGAATCCAAGATTCGTCTCGCGTTTTCGCAGGGAGGCACTAGCCCAGGCGCGCCTTAGCAGCCCCAATGTCGTCAATATCCACACGATGATGGAGGTGCCTGCGGGTCTGGCCTTGGTCATGGAGTACCTGGAAGGGCAAACCCTGGCACAACGTCTGCGCAGGCAAGGCCCGCTTTCGCCTGAAGAGGCCATCTTAGTCTTCGATCAGGCATTGCTCGGCGCCGACGATATCCACCGCGCGGGCGTCATCCATCGCGACCTCAAGCCCTCGAATATCTTCATTTCGCACGACCACCGGGTCATGATCATGGACTTCGGTATCGCCAAGTTCATGGATCAAACCAGCACACCGCCTACCAACGCGCTGATGGGCACGCTGTTATACATCCCACCTGAGCAGATTAATGGCCGGGAGTTGGATCATCGTGCCGATATCTATACTCTGGGAATCAGTCTGTACGAAGCCGTTACCGGCCGTCTGCCGTTCCGAAGAAAAACCGACTATGCGCTGATGCACGCCCACGTCCAGGAAAACCCGCCCAGGCCCGGGCAGTATCGGTGGCATATCCCGAGGGGACTGGAGCGCATCATTCTCAAGGCCATCGAGAAGGAACCCTCCAAGCGATTTCAAAGCATCGCCGAATTTCATCACGCGCTGCTGGCCGACGGGCTGTCCGATAAGCGCCTTTTCCCCGGATTTTCGCTCGCCGCCTCTCAGGCCACCGCCGCACCGGCACTGGCTCCCGCGCCGTCGTCGCTGCCCTACGCCGGGTATCGCCGGCGCTACGGCCCACGCCCGCATCGCGCGCTGCGAGCCGCGAGTCTCGGTCTTTCGTTGATCGCCATTGTGGCAATCACGCTTTTCTCCCTTGGTTTTCATCCGATGAACCAAACGGACACGGAACCGGTGACCGACCAGAAAAACACCGCAAACAGCGCACGGGTCGATAAATATGTTTCTCTTCAAAAGGCCTGGGGCAACTGACCGCTCCCCCGCACCGGCCCAAGTCACTCACTGTAAGACTAAAACACCGGCGGCTCGCGCTCGCCGGGGCCGCATGCTGTCGGCCGCGACGCTCCTGCTTTGCACCACCGCCTGCAGCTCGTCCTCACTGGATTGCGATATGAGCACCTGGTTGACGGGAAAATATGCCGCACACTATGAGATCGCGAAACCGGAACAGAAAAAGAAGGCAAAAAGCGCGCGCCTTGGACGCCGCGTGTATGCCCGGGCCACCCGTTACGTGATGACCACAGACAGGAAGAAAACCAATCCTTGTGACGCGCTCACGGTCAACAAGGAGCTCGCGCTGCTGCGCAGAGACGACCCCAGGTTCCTGTTCACGGAAATCAACGAGTACTATGCCGCCGACGGCACGTTGATCACCAGGAACACCCAGGAAGTCACTGGACAATTGTCGCGATCCGGGCGCTATATCGCCTCGGACCGTCTGCCGATCCCTGCAGAGGCGCCGGCCGGCCGATACCGTATCGTCAGCAAATTGATTCTAACCCGTAAAGGCAGCAAGAAGATGTTTCTGCTGGCCAAGTCGAACATGTCCTTCGAGATCGTCAGTCAGCGATAGCCCATGCCGCAAGGCGACAGCTTGCTCCCAAGGCGATGTGCTGCGCAGCACCCGCGGGGCGCGCTCTTCGCGTCGAACATTCATCGGAGTATGGAATATCTGATATGAGTATTTAACGCACAGACGCCAATATGCAGAGGAAAATTAGAACTTATCTCAAAATACCTTCCGCCCCCTGGCGCTGGGGAACACACGCAGAGGTCGCGGAAGCGCAAAGGTCGCGAAGAAAGCAGAAACGCTTTATATTTTGGAGTATTCTCTGCGCCTTGGCGTGCTTTGCGTTGCTTCCAGGGCGTGAAGGGTTGCGGTGAAGTGGTCTAAATTTTCTTGGAAGCGCCCTTAAGGGAACTTTATGAAGCCGTGCTCGGCCAGAAGCTCGGGGTTGATGTCGCCGCTGGAGGCCACCGCCATACCCTCGCTGGCTTCTAATACGGCTCTGTCCTGCAGCATGCGTTCGACATAACGGGCGATGACATCGACCTCCAGATTCACCGGGGTGCCAACCTGACAATCATCCAAATTCGTTTCCAGCAGCGTGTGCGGCACCACGGTGATGTCGAACTTGTTGCCTTTCAGCCCATTGATCGTCAGGCTGATACCGTTAATGCAGATGGAGCCCTTCTGGACGATGTACTTGGCAAGCACCGGCGGCATCTGAATGCGGAAGCGCACGAACCGGCCCATGTCCTGCCGCCCTACGATTTTGCCGGTGCCATCCACATGCCCGCTGACCAGATGACCGCTGAAACGGTCGGTGGCGAGCATGGCCTTTTCCAGGTTGACCCGCGAGCCCACGCGCTGGCGAGGGAACGTCGTCCTGTTCAGGGTCTCGGCGGAAACGTCGGCCCAGAACCCATCGCCCGGCAGATCGATGACAGTCAGACACACGCCGTTGACGGCAATGCTGTCACCGATGTTAACGTCGGATAAATCCAGTTTTCCGGCCGCGATTCGAAGGCGCATATCGTCGCCTTTCGACGATACCTCCGCGATCGTGCCCACGGTTTCGATGATCCCAGTAAACATACCGCTTAAGCTTCCACTTTAAGCAACCAGCCTAATATAAAGTTTCGACTAGTAATTCACAGGGCGCAAGCCTTAAGTGATAAAAGGCAAATAGCGCGTGACAAGACCGAGACGGCCGGCAGGGTATCCCCGCAAAACTCACCGCCGGGTCCGGTTAGCCGTCCCCGGGCTGCCCAGAACCGGCGATTTTACATGAAACCCGCCAGTCCCGACCGACGGCGCGGACGTCCGTGATCGCCAGCGCCACCCGCTCCGTCATACGTTCCAGCGCCGGCAGCTTAAACATGCCGCGGGCCTTGTCGCCCATGATATGGGGCGCGACATACAGCAACAGCTCATCGACCAGCTCTGCCTCCAACAACGCGCCACACACGGTAGCGCCGGCCTCCACGTGCAACTCATTGACCTCCCGACTGGCCAGCTCCTGCATCAGGGCCGCCAGTTCGATGCGCTGATCGCCAGGAAGCAACAACACCTCGGCGCCGGCGTCGCGCAAGCCGCCGGCCTGGCCCTCATCGCTGCAACAGGTCGCCACCAGCGTTTTGCCTTCAAGCGCGAGCATCTTTGCCGTCGGCGGCATACTCAGGTTGTTATCCAGCACGACCCGCAGCGGTTGGCGTCCGATCTGGTAGTCACGCACAGTGAGCGAGGGATCGTCCATCAAAACCGTGCCGACCCCGGTGAGGATGGCCGAGCTGCGCGCCCGCCATTTCTGGACATCGGCACGCGCCGCCTCCCCGGTGATCCACTTGCTCTCACCATGGGCCAAGGCGGTGCGGCCGTCCAGGCTGCACGCAAGCTTGACCCGCACCAGCGGCCGGCCACGCGTCATGCGGCTGATGAAACCGGGATTGAGCGCTTCGGCCTCCGCCTGCATCAACCCGACGTCGACTGCGATACCGGCTTTTTTCAAAAGTGCGATGCCCTCGCCGGCGACCTGCGGATTCGGATCGGGCATCGCCACCACCACCCGGCCCACGCCGGCCTCGATCAGGGCCTGCGTACAAGGCGGCGTGCGCCCGTGATGGCAGCAGGGTTCGAGTGTCAGATAAACACTCGCCCCGGCCACACGCCGATCACCGGCACTACGCAAGGCATTGATCTCCGCATGAGGTTCGCCGGCACGCTCGTGCCAACCCTCTGCAATCACCCTGCCGTCATTGACGATGAGACAGCCGACGCGAGGATTGGGATCGGTGGTGTAAAGGCCCCGTCTTGCCAGGCGCAGCGCATGCGCCATGTGTCTCGAATCTTCCGGCGTGAGGCTCATGACTTGTCGCCGTCATCGGGAATCAGTTTGAGCTGCTTGCGCCGCGTCTCCGGACTCGGTTCATTCTGCAGCCGCTTCAGTTCCTCGCTGAAGGCGTTGAGATCCTCAAAACTGCGGTAGACGGAGGCAAAACGCACGTAGGCCACCTGGTCCAGTTCCTTGAGCTCTTCCATGACCCATTCACCGATGCGGCGCGAGCTGATCTCCCGCTCACCGCTGGCCATGAGTTCGTGGCGGATACGCCCCAGCGCCGCCTCGACCGTCTCGGCATCCACCGGGCGCTTCTCCAGCGCGCGGCGCATGCCGGAACGCAGCTTTTCCTCATTGAAGGCTTCGCGCCGGTTATCGGACTTGATGATCTGCGGCATGCGCAGCTCGGCCCGCTCGTAGGTGGTGAACCGTTCGTGGCATGACAGGCATTCGCGCCGGCGCCGAACCGACTCGCCTTCATCGGCAAAGCGCGAATCGACGACCTTGGTATCGTCGGCGGAACAGAATGGGCAGCGCATATTACTAAAGCAGCAAGTGGCAAGTGGCAAGTGGCAAGTGATTAATAGCGCATTGGGTTCTTCTTGCTACTTTCTCCTTGTAACTTGCTACTGTTGATAGACTGGAAAACGATTGCATAGCTCCAACACTTTAGACTTTATTTCCGCTCTTACGGACACGTCCTGGATATTATCCAGGATGTCACAAATCCAGCCGGTGAGATCCCTGGCCTCGGTTTCACCAAACCCGCGCGTGGTCATGGCCGGCGTGCCGATGCGGATGCCGCTGGTCACAAAAGGCGACTGCGGGTCATTCGGCACCGCGTTCTTGTTGGCCGTGATATTGGCATCGCCGAGGGCCGCCTCCGCGTCCTTGCCGGTGATGCCCTTGTCGATCAGGTCGATCAGGAACAGATGATCGTCGGTCCCGCCCGAAACGACTTTGTACCCACGCTCTATGAATACCGCGGCCATGGCACGGGCGTTGTCCAACACCTGCTGCTGGTAGGCCTTGAATTCCGGCTCCAGCGCCTCCTTGAAGGCCACCGCCTTGGCGGCGATGACGTGCATCAGCGGCCCGCCCTGGGTGCCTGGAAACACCATCGAGTTCAGCTTTTTCTCGATCTCGGGGTTGGCCTTAGCCAGAATAATCCCGCCGCGCGGCCCGCGCAGGGTTTTGTGGGTGGTGGACGTGGTGACATCGGCGATCTGCACCGGGCTGGGGTAGATCCCGACGGCGATGAGCCCGGCCACATGGGCCATGTCCACGAACAGATACGCGCCCACGCCATCGGCGATGTCGCGGAAGCGCTGCCAGTCGACGACCCGTGAGTAGGCGCTGAATCCGGCCACGATCATCTTCGGCCGGTGCTCTTGTGCCAGTTGCTCGACCTGGGCGTAATCAATTTCGCCGGTCCGGTCATCCAGCCCGTATTGCACGGCACGGAACAGCTTGCCCGAGAAATTGACCTTGGCGCCGTGGGTCAGATGGCCGCCGTGGGCCAGGCTCATGCCCAGGATGGTGTCGCCCGGCTGCAGCAAGGCCAGATACACGGCCGCGTTGGCCTGGGAGCCGGAGTGCGGCTGCACATTGGCGTAATCCGCGCCGAACAGTTGCTTGACCCGGTCGATGGCCAGTTGCTCGGCGATATCGACGTATTCACAGCCGCCATAATAGCGCTTACGAGGATAACCTTCGGCGTATTTATTGGTCAGCACCGATCCTTGGGCGGCCAGCACCCGTGGGCTGGCGTAGTTCTCCGAGGCGATGAGCTCGATATGCTCTTCCTGGCGCCGCTCTTCATTCTGAATGGCCTGCCAGAGCTCGTCGTCAAACCCGGCAATCGTCATGTCTCTGCTGAACATCAGTCTTGTCCTGTCTGCTGCATAGTGGGTACGGCCTCCGCCCCACCCCGCTACTATATGGCATGGCGGAACCGGGACATCGGGAGGCGGCTAAGGATAGCTAATTCCGGGGGGAGATGCATGTGAATCCGCGCGTTGGAGCCTACATCGTGGTGAGATCGCGAAAAAACACAACGCCCGGCAGGGGGGTCGCGATCGAGCCGGCGGCGAGCCAGGCAAGCCCAAGGGCTGGCCGTGTTGGAGGCTCGCCGGTCCAACCGTTTCCGCCGTCCGCCCCTTGATCTCTCGCAAACCGAAACCGCAGTGGTTATGGGTCTTTAACGCCGCCGCGCCCACAAATCAGGAGCAGCACGCTAGTACGCAAAAACCGCGTAGAGACCGATAGGACCATTAGCCCAGAATCAGGCGCTTGATAAATCCCTTTCTTAAGATCATGCCGCGGACCAGCCTTTGATAGTCTTTTCGCGCCCCCGCGAGGTAGATATAGAACCATGCGAGCACGCCGGGCAGCAAAGCGACCATATAGGGCACGTTCTCTTTCAGGGTGGGCGAAATCATCACCGCGGCTACGACGATATAGAACGGCCAGATATAAACCAAACCCCGCACACCGTGTTTCAACAGCAACAGGATGATTGCCAGGCTTCGCCGCAGGCGCTGTTCGCGTGAGCGGTACAGCGCCCAGTGAACGCCGCGCTCAAACTCATTAGTGATCTGATCGAGTCTTTTTGCCATGCACGTACCGGGCTGACCACAAGCACGCGACGGCCGTCTCCCGTGAAAGAAGAGACGCGTAGGGTGACGCCCGGGCACATACTACCCGCAGCGGGTGATAATGCCAAAACCTGCCGCCGCAATGGGTCCGGCCGGCGGCCTCAGTGTCCGTCGGGCACCACACCCACCTGGGGCATATGCGCCAGACCGGTCTCCCGGGCGTGCTCCTGAAAACCGCGGTTGCGCCAGAAAAACGCCCCGGGCATGGTGGTCGGAATCACCAGCGCATAGAACAGGGCGCGACCCACGGCGGCGGTGGCGACGATCAATGTTGCCACGATCGCCCAGGCGGTGAAACCCGTCCAGCCATCCACGCCGAGACCGGCCAGCCCGATCACCGCGGGCAGGCCCGCCAAGAGCCCGAGATTACGTGCAGCATAGGTCTTGCCAAAGGTCGTGCGCTGCTCGAAATGGGAGGCCTCGCCCTCACCGCCCTGACGGGCCATGTCGCGGGCATGGAAATACAATCCAACCGCCTCCAGCAGCAGACCGAAAGTGACCGGCCAGGCCAGGGCCCACATCAGTGAGGCGTACGACTCACCCTGGCTCGCCAGGACCAGTGCATAGCTCACCCCCACGGTCAGGCTGCCGAGGGTGAGCATATTGCCAAAGAATGCGCTGAGTACCTGCCAGTGGTTCCAGAACGGGCGCGCCGGGATGCGGTAGATCGCGTACATGAAATACAGCGCCAGCGGACCCGCGACCACGGCCCCCCAGCCAAAGAAGGCCTGCAGGCCGGTCAGCAGCTCGGCGGGCAGCCAGCCAAACAGGCCCGGGAAGGCTGTCAATACCGTATACGCACCCAGCAGATTGTAGAAGATCGCAATACCCGCCACCTCGCGGCTCACCGGGGAGTAGCGCAGATTGTTGAACGCGCGGTAGAAACGGTGCGGCTTGCCCAGGTGCATGGTAGATAAGGCGAGCGCAAAGGTCTCAAGGCCCAACAGCGCGAATAATAACGTCGGATAGGCTACGGGGTGACTGGCGGGTGCCAGCACCTGCAGACCGAACAGCGGGCCCAGAAACAGGGCCAGGAAGGCGCCGATGACGCCCTGGGAAATCAGGGTGAACACGACCAGGGGGTCTTCGCGCGAGCGCAATTTCTTAAGGTTCCACTCACGCGACCTGCCGCTTTCCCTCACCCTGGTCTTGAACGCGCCCTGCCCTTGCTCGTCGCGTTCGTATCGCAGAGGCACGGTATCCGCACGTGTCATCTCCCGCGGCAGGCTCTTGGTCTGCTGGAAGCGAATGTTCGGCTGGCTGATGTTCGGATCCGGAAATCCGGGAATCGTGTGTTCAAGCTGGTCGCGGTTATTGGGCGCAGTCTCGATGATACCGAAGTCGAGCGCACCGGCCAGGCAGGCGGAGGCGCAGGCCGGTTTGAGCCCCACCTCCAGGCGGTCGACACACATATTGCACTTCTCCACCTGGCCGGCAACCGGATCCAGTTGCGGCGCGTTATAGGGACACACCCAGGTGCAGTAACCGCAACCGAAACAGATGTCGGGATCCTGCAGTACCGCACCGTACTCGGCGAACTTGGTATAGGCTCGCGTGGGGCAGCCCTTGAGACAGACCGGGTCGTCACAGTGGTTGCACGCCATGGAGATATTCAGGCGGTGGTAATCCGGATAGGTGCCGCCCTCGACATACCCCACGGAACGAAACGCCAGGTGCGGCGACAAATTGTTCTTCTCGCTGCAGGCCGATTCGCAGGCGTGGCAGGAGATACAGTGATCGGCATTGAAATAGAAGCCGTGCTGCTTGTAGCGGTTCGGATTGGCGCCGATACCGACATCACCGTTGATATTGAGGCTCTTGCCGGCCAAAGCGTCATCGGCGTCGACAAGCTCGATGGGCTTGCCGTAGCGGTTTTTCTCCGGCGCTTGCACCTCGGGGATAAACGCATAGCCCGGTTCGTCATCACGTACTCTAAACATGCCTGCCTCGATTCGGTAACTATTTTAGTTCAATGGCGCCATTTCAATCAGGGTCCGCTCGTCGACGCCGAAGACGCAAGGTCGTGGAGCTTTCGGGTAACGATTGAAAAATCTCGGCATCCTTCGCGTATATTCCAGGGCGTTAAATCAATAAGTTCGCGCCGCTTTGTTGCGCACCGAAGCGGCCTGCTGATCGGCAACAGGTTCGATCTTTACGGCACAGTGTTTGAAAGCCGGCTGCCTGGAGTGCGGATCCAGCAGGCCCAATGTCAGGCGGTTCACACATTCATGGAAATGAAAAGGGATAAATACCATGTTCGGCGGCACCCGTTGCGTGAGCTGCACCATCACGACGGCGTCACCGCGACGCGAGGTCAGCCGCGCATAACTGCCGTGCACGACCCCCAGCGCCCTGGCGGCGTCGGGATTCATCTCCATATACGGGGTCGGACTGAACTTGTTGAGATTACCGATCTTGCCGGTGCGGGTGCGGGTGTGAAAATGTTCGACCACCCGGCCGCTGTTGAGCCAGAAGGGGTATTCCTCATCGGGGCGCTCGTTGTTGTCGACAAAGGGCAGCGGGATCAGCTTCGCCTTGCCGTCGGCATGCTGGAATTTGCCATCCACATACAGACGCGGCGTACCGGTCTGGGCACCTTCCGTACAGGGCCACTGAATGCCGCGTTGCTGTTCGATCTTGTCGTAGCTCATACCGGAATAATCCAGCATGCGGCCCTTGGAGAGTTGACGCAGCTCCTCGAACACACCCTCGGCGGTTTCCGGAAATCGCATCTTTCGACCCTGCTCGAAGCGCTTGGCCATCTCGCTAAAGATCCACAGGTCCGGCTTGGAATCGCCATAAGGCGGCACGACATTACGGGTCAGGTTGACGCGACGCTCGGTATTGGTGAAGCAGCCCTCCTTTTCCGCCCACAGGCCGGCGGGCAGATAGACGTGACTGTATTCGTTGGTCTCCACATCTTGGTAGGCATCCTGCACCACCAGGAACTCAAGATTCTCCAGCGTTTTGCGGATACGGGCCGTGTTGGTCATGGAGGTCATGGGATTGGTGGCGATAATCCATAACCCCTTGATCTGGCCGGTTTCGATAGCTGGGAAAATGTCGGTCTGAAACAGGCCACGCTTCTTCGGAAAAAACTCGGGATCTATGCCCCAGAAGCTGGCGATGTCTTCGCGATCCGCTTCACTCTCCAGCGCGCGATAACCCGGCAGACCGGAGCAGGAGGACCATTCGCGTGTGCCCATGGCGTTGGACTGTCCGGTAATCGACAGACTGGAGCCGCCGGGTTTGCCGATGTTACCGGTAATGAGGTTAAGATTGTTGATCCCCACGACACCATCCGAGCCGTGCGTGCTCTGGTTGATACCCATGGTCCAGATGGTCATCGCGGCACCGGCCCTCGCATAGGTGCGCGCGACGTTGCGGATGGTGTCTTCGTCGATACCACAGATCTTTGAAGCGGTCGTGGGATCGTATTGCGCCACCAGCTTGGCGAAATCCTCATATCCGTTGGTATTGGCCTCGATATAGCCGTGGTCTTCCAGGCCCTCGTCCAGGATCACGTGTGCCAGACTATTCAACAGGACAAGATCAGTGCCGGGCGTGATGGGCAGATGCATATCGGCCATCTGCGCGAACATCGTAACCCGCGGATCAACCACGATGATGGGGAACTTGCGCTTCTCCAGGACCTCGCGCAAACGCCAGAAGATAACCGGATGCTGTTCCGGCAAGTTGGAGCCGATGGCCAGCAGGCACTCGGTGTGTTCAAAGTCATCATAACAGCCCGGCGGGCCGTCGGAACCGAAGGATCGTTTGTAACCGGACACCGCCGAGGACATACACAATGTGGTATTGCCGTCGTAGTTATTGGTCCCGATGACACCGCGGGCGAGCTTGCCTAAGGTATAAAACTCCTCGGTCATGATCTGTCCCGTCGAGACGACGGCGAAGGCATCCCGCCCGTAGCTGCCCTGGATACGCTGGATTTCCGAGCCGACCTTGTCCAAGGCCTGATCCCAACTGACTTCGCGGAAGGGGTCATACCGCTTCTCGCGCATTAACGGTACGCTGCCCCGATTGGAGGACGTGAACAACTCGTGTTCAAAAATACCTTTCAGACAGAGTTTGCCGCGATTGACATCGGCACCGCCGACACCGCGGGAGGCCACCGCTTGACCGCCGGCATCCAGGCCAACTTCAATGGAGCAGCCCGTGGAACAGTATCCGCAAGTCGTATACTTCCAATCGACTACGCCTTTATCAGCAATCTTGATTGGGTTCTTTTTTTTTCGACCGAATAACATCGCCCTTCCCCGTCGTAGATTCCGGACTATGCGTTCTCTTGCTGGCTGCAGCCGTTCCCCGGCGTCAGTGACAGATAGACGACGCCATCCTCCAGCCGTACCGGGAACGTCGCCGCGCAGCCCTCGTCGGGTGCGACGGCCTTGCCGCAGTCCATCTCGATGTTCCAGTTGTGCAGCGGGCAGGTGACCTTGCGCCCGTGGACGATACCCTGGGACAGCGGGCCGCCCTTGTGGGGGCATTTATCGCGCAGGGCAAACACCTCGTCCTCCGCATTGCGAAAGACGGCGATGTCGCCCTCCGGCGTCTGCACCACGCGTGCGCCGAGCCTAGGAATCTCTTCGAGCTTGCCGATCTCGATCCAGTCCGTCGCCTGGCTTGGAACATTGCTTACCGCTTGCATGTCATTCTCCTGTATAACTCGTTCTCGCCGCTGCCACCGGCAACGGCGGAAATTTTTTGCTTAGCCGACTTTTTTCAGCGGCACGAACTCGTGTTGATCCACGCCCTCAGTGGAACGCTCGGTCCACGGGTCGTGCTGCGCGTATTTCTGCGACTCCAGAAAACGCGCGTACAGGGCCTTGCGGTTCTCGGGATCTTCCACCACCTTTTCTTTCGCATAGGACAGTCCGACGCGTTCGATCCACGGCGCCGTGCGCTCGAGATAACGCGCCTCCTCGCGATAGAGCTGCAGGAAGGCGGCGCAGTACTCGAGCACTTCCTCCGGCGTCTTGACGCGGCATAACAGGTCAGTGACGCGGACCTTGATGCCGCCGTTGCCACCCACGTGCAGCTCCCACCCGGATTCCACCGCGACCACCCCGAAATCCTTGATGGTGGCCTCAGCACAGTTGCGCGGGCAACCGGAGACTGCCAGCTTCACCTTGTGCGGCATCCAGGAACCCCAGGTCATACGCTCCAGGTCGATGCCCATGCGCGTGGAATCCTGCACGCCGAAGCGGCACCAGTCGGAGCCGACACAGGTCTTCACCGTGCGCAGCGCCTTGCCATAGGCGTGGCCCGATACCAGGCCGGCCTGGTTCAGGTCCCGCCACACCGCAGGCAATTGCTCTTTCTTCACGCCCAGCAGATCGATGCGCTGGCCGCCGGTGAACTTCATTTCGGGTATATTGAATTTTTCCGCGACATCGGCGATGGCGCGCAACTCATGCGGCTGGGTGACACCGCCCCAGATGCGCGGGATGACGGAGTAGGTACCGTCTTTCTGGATATTGGCGTGCACGCGCTCATTGATAAAGCGCGACTGGTTGTCGTCCTTGGCCTCCGCTGGCCAGGTCGAGATCAAGTAATAATTCAACGCCGGCCGGCAGCTGGCGCAGCCGTCGGGCGTGCGCCAGTCCAGCGCCTGCATCACCGCCTCGATAGAGGTCAGGTGCTGCGCGCGGATGGCCTCACGGACGTCGTCATGCGGATAGTCGGTGCATTTGCACATGGGTTTGACTTCGGGCGCGGAGTAATCACCTCCCAGCGTGGAGGCGAGGATCTGCTCCACCAGACCGGTACACGAACCGCAGGAGGCCGAGGCCTTGGTATGGGCCCGCACATCATCAAGGGTAAACAAACCCTGACTGGTAATGGCCTTGACGATCTCGCCCTTGCACACCCCGTTGCAGTCACAGACCTGCATGTCATCGCTCATGGCCGCCGCCGACTTCTGGCCGCCGTGACCGGCGTCACCCAGATGCGCCTGACCGAACATGAGGTGCACACGCAGATCGCTGACGTCGGTACCTTCACGCATCAATTGAAAATACCAGGCGCCGTCGATGGTATCGCCGTACAACACCGCGCCATGGATGCGGTTGTTCTTGAGTACGAGCTTTTTATAAATGCCGCCGGCGGCATCCTTCATCACGATATCTTCGGTGGATTCATCGCCATGAAAATCGCCGGCGGAGAACAGGTCGATGCCTGTTACCTTTAGCTTCGTAGACGTCACCGATCCTTCGTAACGTCCGTAACCGATCATTGCCAGATGATTGCCGCAGACCTTGGCCATCTCGAACAAAGGCGCGACCAGACCGTAGGCGACACCCCGGTGCTGCACGCATTCGCCGACCGCGTAGATACGCGGGTCGTATGTCTGCAAGGTGTCATTGACCACGATGCCGCGTTCGCAATGAATCCCGGCCTTCTTCGCCAGTTCAAAATTGGGGCGAATACCGACCGCCATGACAACGATGTCAGCATCAA
>CAMYII010000023.1:0-8454 GCA_947258385.1 Acidiferrobacterales bacterium | reverse complement strand
CACGCGCCGCACCCGGTCCTCGCCGATAATCGCTTCGGTCTGGGCGCCCATCAGGAAATGCAGGCCACGCTCCTCGAGCGATTTCCTGAGCATGCCGGCGGCCTCACCGTCGAGCTGACGCTCCATGAGGGTATCGAGGATATGCACCACGGTGACGCTCATGCCTTGTTGCATGAGACCGTTGGCCGCTTCCAGACCCAGCAGGCCGCCGCCGATGACCACGGCGTGTTTGTGTTGTTTGGAAGCCTCCAGCATGCGGTCGACGTCATGGATGTCTCGGAAGGTGATCACGCCTTCCAAATCATTGCCCGGCACCGGGATGATGAAAGGATTGGATCCGGTTGCAAGCAGCAAGCGATCGTAGTCGGCCTCGGTCCCGTCCGCTGCGATGACCTTACGATTGATGCGGTCGATGTCGACGACCTCCCTTCCCTTATACAGGGTGATGCCGTTATCGGCATACCACTGCTCATCGTTGAGCATGATATCGTCGATCGTCTTTTCACCGGCCAATACCGGCGACAGCAGTATGCGGTTGTAGTTGCCGTAGGGTTCGGTACCGAAAACCGTGATGTCATACATGTCCGGTGCGAGCTTCAAGACCTCTTCCAAAGCGCGCACTCCGGCCATGCCGTTACCGATCAACACCAGTTTTTCTTTCATTCCACGCTCCATCTTCGCAGCGATTGATAAACACGACTTGAGGGGACACGGTCGCACGGGACCCGGCGCCTCACCATGACTGGGCTTTAGCAACCACCGTGCCAGTATAAGGATCTGCTTCTGATTACACGTTAGCTATTGATCTGAAGGGTATTTTTTCCACCTCCGGGCGGTCGAGCAGCGCCTGAAATGCCCAGGGTTGGTGCAGCGGCGGCGACGGCTGCACCGGGACGGGTCAAGTTTTGGGGCATTGGGCTACGAGAGGGTTTGGATCGCCTTCTGCGATACATTAAGAAAATATGGCGCATCCTCAGGGCACTTCTTTTAAGGCGCACCCAGGCGCGTCAGTACAATGCAGGGTGAGTATTGGATGGAGAAGATCGCCTAATTCAAATACTTCCCGAACGTTTTTCCAAGAACGCCGGCCAGGCGCAACCGCCGATGCGTTAACCCATCACAAGGTCTTGAACAGGCACACCGCCAGAAATCCACCCCATGGCAGCCGACCCGGCAACACCCGCTCGAGCAGGCGCGCGGGCCACCCGCCGCCGGGCAGGAACACGGCACTGCCCCGCTGCAGCGCGACCGGCCGCGGCGCGAGCGACTCAAACCACCAGTCAACCTCTTGTTGGGTATCCCAACGCGCGCCTTGATAGCCACCGATACCGCGCTTGCGCCGGTAAAGCAGGCTGCGGCGGTTGAGCAGCCCCAGCACCACGCCCTTGCGGCTGACGCGCCACATCTCCGCCAGCGCCCGCGCCGGATCGTCCACAAAACACAGGCTGGTGACCGCCGCACTGTAGTCGAACGCCTCATCCGCGAACGGCAGCGCCAGTGCCGTCCCGGCCGCGTAGCCCTCAGCACTGCCCAGCGCCCGGGCATAACGCAGCGCCTCGGTGTCCGGGTCGATGCCCGTCACGCACAGGCCCGCCGAGACGAAGCGGCGGCTGAAATAGCCGGTGCCGCTGCCCACGTCCAGCAGCGTCGCCCCCGGGCGCGGCCGCAGCAAGGCCATCATCAGGGCGAACTCGGCGTCGCCGATCCAGGCGCCGCGACCGCTGTGGTACCAGGCTTCGTAACGCGCCGGCTCCGTCATATCCACTGTGCACTCGAACCGCCCGCGCCGCGCGCCCAGCCCTGCAGCGCCGCCGCGTCCACCCGCCCGCGGTGGATCATCGCCGCGGCGATCCCGGCCAGCAACACGCCAAGCAACAGCCAGCGGGCGAGCCTAGCGGTCTTCATCGGGCCCGCCCCATTCGCGGCGATTGATGGCATAGCCGGTGATCCGCCCCACGAACGGCAGCGCCAGCATCCCCGGCAGCCAGGCCACCTGTTTCGTGTCGCGGTATTTGTGAATGCCGATGGTCATAGCCGCGTGGCCCGCGCGCGGCTGATTGCGGTAGGTGCCAAACATGCGGTCCCACCAGGGCAGGTTGAAGCCGAAATTGCTGTTGGCCTCATCGTCTTCCACCGAGTGGTGCACCCGGTGCATGTCCGGCGTGACCACGAACCAGCGCAGTATCCGGTCCACGCCCAAAGGAATCCGCGCGTTGGCGTGATTGAACATGGCCGTACCGTTCAGCAGCACCTCGAAGATCACCACTGCCACCACCGGCGGGCCGAGCACCGCGATGGTCGCGAACTTGATCAGCATGGACAGCAGGATCTCCAGCGGATGAAACCGCGCCCCGGTGGTGACATCGAAGTCGAGATCGGCGTGGTGCACCCGGTGCAGGCGCCACAGCGCCGGCACGGCATGGACCATCACATGCTGCAGATAGATGATGAAATCCAGCACTACCACGGAGGCGACCACCGCCAGCCACAACGGCACCGCAAAATAATTAAACACGCCCCACCCCTGGGCGCCGGCGAAAGCGGCCATCCCGACCGCGGCGGCGGGAAAGATCAGGCGCAGGATAAAGCTGTTCAGGAACACAATGCCGAGATTATTGAGCCAACGCAC
This sequence comes from Acidiferrobacterales bacterium, assembly GCA_947258385.1. Classification (GTDB taxonomy): domain Bacteria; phylum Pseudomonadota; class Gammaproteobacteria; order Acidiferrobacterales; family SZUA-150; genus CAMYII01. The sequence continues at coordinate 5,825 of CAMYII010000023.1, read as the reverse complement.
CGGCTTGGACACCGTCAGCGCCCGTCGCGGCGCCAGCACTTCCCAAAGCGCCATCACCCCGAAAACGCCGAAGAAGAATCCCAAGCGGATGGCGACTTCGTTAGTCATCAGAAACTCACTCATGTCCATACACAACCTTTAGTTCCGCACATACCTTTAAGTTCCGCGGCCCCATCGCCAACGGGCCCATGGCTGTCCTACGCTCTCTAAGACAATGATATTGTATTCAATTGATTATTATCTACAAAAAAAGGTCTCAAGGCCCGGCGGCCGCACGACGGTAATCCCGAATGGAAATCCGCGGGGCTGCCGGTGGAACACGGTACCGGCGAACGCGCCGAGTCACAGCGCGCTGTCCCGTCCATTCCGCATCGCCGCGGGCGATGCCGAAAAAGTGCCCCGCGGTGGCATGCCCCCCGGGCGTGCGGAACCCACCGCGAACAGAGCGCTATGACCGGCAATCGCCGTGGTCATGAACCCCGCGGCCCGGCGGTATCTTGATTGCGCGTTCGCCGTACCACGTCACGCGACGCGACCGCCACGCGCTCCAATCGCCACTCCTCTCTGATCCGCAAACGCATCGCGTCACGTAATTTATTAACGCCCATGAAGAACTCGCGCATCATCATGACCCAGTAATACATACCCTTCTCGGTCACGCGATAGCGCTCGTCGTCCTCGACCAGTGCACCGAGCAGCTTGAACGCCCGCAGCTCCTTCCACAAAGTGCGGTGAAAGCCCCCGCCGTACTTCGCCTCAATGGCTTTTTTGTCCATGGACAGACTGAACAGCTTCATCAGGAAATCGTAATGCATCTGCTCGCGCAGCTTGAGCCGCCTGCCGGCAGTGATGCCGGTATGTCCGCTGCTTATCTGATCGATGTATCGGTTGATCGAGAAGGTGCTGGAGCACATGGTTCCATCGACATAACTGAACGCGCCACTGCCCACGCCCACGTATTCGTCATAATCGACAATGTATTCGTCTATCATGGCAGCCCCGCGCGAGAAGCACCAGGCCGACGAGGGTCGATAGCCCTGCTTCATTGCGGTGAGAATGGTTTTGTAGAAGGGCTTCTCCCGGCGGAAGGTCACATCCCCCATGGTGAGCAACATGGCCCGGCGCGTACTCGGCGCGGTCATCAGCGGATAAAACGACACCTGGTCTATCTTGAGCTCCCCGGTGAGGATTTCCAGATCGTTTTGCAGCGATGCCAACGTCTGATGGGGAAGATTGAATATCATGTCCGCATTCAATGTGTCGAAAACGCCCTGTACGCTGGCCAGCCTCTCCATAATATACGCGCTGCTGCCGTAACTGTCGTAACGCCCCATTTCCTTGAGGAGCACATCATCGAAACTTTGCACGCCCACAGAGAGCCGGTTCACGCCCGCCGCCTTGAGGAGTGATACTACCTCGTCCCGCAGATGGTTGGGGTTCGTCTCCACCGACATCTCATTGACCGCATAGAGCGAACGGATGAGCGCGAGCGTTTCGGCGAGCTCTTCGGGTATCACCGTGGGCGTGCCACCGCCGACATAAACGCCGGAGAAATCGAACCCGCGCTCGCGGTAATGCCTGATCTCCTGCCGCAGCGCCGCGAAATAACGTGACGCCCGCGGTCCCCTGAAGCGAACGCGATGAAACGGGCAAAAGGGGCAGAGTACCTCGCAGAACGGAATGTGGACGTACAAGAGATAGTTATGCCCGGGCCGCGGCGCCGGCAGTCGGTCCCCGGAAACATCGGCGTCGAAACGCATATGGGTCCCGGTTATATGCCGCAGGTAACGCGTCATCAGCCGCTCGATCAGCACTGGCACCGCCTTTCCCGAATGCGCAATCCGGTAACTTTTCAGCCTTCGACCGCGAGTGCGTGGTTAAGTCGCGTCCTTTCGATATACAGCAAATTCCCAATACCTTTTGCTTGGAATACCGGGGCCGTTCCACCCCAGAGATCTTAACTCTTTGGCAATATAGGCATTAATAAAACCATGTCCGACAACAAGAACCTTACCATGCTCCTCGGCCAACTGTGTCAATTTGGTTGCACAATGCTTTGCTCTCGATTTTGCCTCCTTGAATGAGCTTTGCGAACCCAAAAAGCCACAAAACCAAAGCAATATGTATATGTGACTCCAGGTCCTCGGGCGTAAGCGGAAAAAGGGTATTCGTACGTATGGCCGCTCCACCTCACGGAATATCGGATCAACGATTATTGAATTTCGATGCGATAATACCGATGCCGATTCTAAAGATCGCTTGAAATCACTGGCTACTATGGCTTCATGATCTTTGAAATAATTCAAAACAGCGTCATCGGGCCGGGACCTCCCAGACAGGCCACAACAGTTATAGATATCCAGACAATCTTGAAACTCACTCGCCTTAATCTTGCCGTTCAGCTCGGGAACATCCGGCTCTCCGTGCCGCATAATCGTTATTTCCATCATATCACTGGAACCTGTCTCAAAATCAAACGCTCAGCAACCCTTTAACGCCCTGCAAGCAACGCAAAGACGCAGAGAATACTTAAAATAACGCGTCTTTGCTTTCTTCGCGCCTCCGCGACCTCTGCGTTTGTTCCACAGCACCAGGGGGCGGAAGGTATTTTGAGATAGGTTCTAGCCATTTAACGTTACAGCAAACGCCCGAGCGTCGCCAGGTTAGGCGAAGTAACGTGATTACCTGGCCGCTCAAAGCAAATGTCTGCCATCAAAGACATCCGCATCAAGCGAGAAAGCATCGATTCCTTCAATACAACCAAGGTTGGCTCGATAGTGGCCTGGCTTTCTTGCCGTCTCGTGAAAAGTATAAATTCCACAGTTCTTGCAAAAATAATGTTTGGCTGTTTTCGAGCCAAATTGATAGAGCCCCAAAACACCATCCTCCGCCTCGATTGTGAATTGCTCCGGCGGAATAGGTTCAGGTGTCATCATTGCACCTTTTCGCAAACAGATGGAGCAATTGCAGCGAATACCCTTGGTAATCTCTTCACTGGCAAAGGAAAAACGCACTGCGCCACAATGGCAACTGCCTTGATAACGTTTAGTCATAACTGTCTCTCTGGTAAACTTGATCACTTGCTGACATGGATTGAGAACAGAAGCACAGGCAACACCCGTGGCGCGGGAACCGATGGTTGCTCGCCGATAATTTTACCACCCAGCGCTTGGTAAAATCCCAATGCGTTCGGATCAGACACAACTTTCAATTCTACGATATCGTTAGCGCGGCACCATTCCAAGCCTCTCTCAAGTAGCGCCCGCCCGACGCCTTTACCCATAAACTCCGGCAACACCCACAAATGTTCCACTTCAGCCAGTCCCGCTTCAAATGAAATGGCGATAAAGCCGGCGACGCGTCCGTCGAATTCGCACACGTCGACGTAGTGACTTCTGATTTGCTCAGGCGTTACCGCGAGGTCCGCCTCCCATAACGCCAACCACTCTGGCGGGTAATTCCAGTAGCCTTTGGCGGCGACACAGATCGCCGACAAGGTCTGAACGTCACCGATGTTGGCAGCGCGGAATATCAACGGAGCGGCTATACCCTGGGCCCCCTAGAACCATACCGAACCAAACTACCTTACGGAACGGTCGTCATTATCACCTCAAAAAAAGCGATATTCCATGCTCAAAGCCACTTTCTATCAATGTGAAAACTAAACGTGAAATTAGATAGTAGGCGCTGTTAACTCTGTGGATTTGATCCCAAAAAGGGTCAATTATGGCCAGAAAACGGCGTGATCTGGGGTGCTCATTTCTTGAGTTCACTAGGTTGGCGTCGTCCGAACAGGCGAAAGTGTACTTCCTTTCTCCCCGTAAACAAGGATTTTTCAGGAAACTCTAATACACCTTATGACCTGCCATCCGAATATCGTCCAATTCCAAAGTGAGACTTGCATCATGCCGCCTGTTTCACTGGACGTCGATGCAAGGCCGCGAAGGCCCTTGGCGTCATCTGTTTGATAGCACCATGGGGCCGGACTTCATTGTATTCCTCCAACCACTGGTCAACCACACGACGCGCCTCGGCCACCGAATAAAATGACCACCGGTCCAGACAGCCGTCGCGAAACACCGCATTGAAACTCTCATTGTGTCCGTTTTGCCAGGGACTGCCAGGGTCGATGTAACGTACCTTGATGTCTCGGGCCTTGAGCCAGTCCTGCACACGGGTGGCGACAAACTCCGGTCCGTTGTCCGATTTGATACACTCCGGTGTGCCATACAATTCAAACAAGTAGGCCAGACAGTTAATCACATCACACGATGTGATCGAACGATTCAAATAAATCATCAAGCCTTCATGGGTAAACTCATCGACCACCGTTAAATATTTTACTGTTCTGCCATCCGTGGTTTGGTCATGGACAAAATCATAGCTCCAGACATGATTCGGAGTTTGCGCCTGCTTTAAGGCTGTGGTGCTTTGGCCCAATAAGCGCTTTTTCTTCTGTTTTTTCCGCACCTGCAGGCCTTCGCGCTTGCGTAGCCGCCGCACCGTCTCCCGACTGACACGTTGGCTGGCATTCACGACTAACGCATGAATCTTCCGGTAGCCAAACCGGGGATAAGCATAGGAAAGTCGGACAATTTCACTGACCAGCTCGCTTCGTGCCGCCTGGCAAGGGCGAGGGTAATCCCCCCATTTTTAGCTGCACTCAAAAGTAGAGGTCAGGCCACCATGGTCAACTTCTGTTTCGGGGTAATGCCTCCCAAGCCCCTATTCGGACGCTCATGATTATAAGTCCACAGCCAACGGGTCGCAAAATCCTGAACCTCAGCAATGCGGTCGAACAGATATTGACCCAGCCAGTCATAGCGCACGGTTCGGTTGTAACGCTCAATGTACGCGTTCTGCTGCGGCTTGCCCGGCTGAATGTAGTCCACCCGGATGCCACGTTGCTCGACCCAGGCCTGCAAGACACCGCTGATGTATTCCGGCCCGTTATCGCAACGGATGGCATTGGGTTGACCACGCCACTCGATGATCTGCTCCAGGGCGCGAATCACCCGCTCGGCGGGTAACGAAAAATCGACCTCGATCCCCAGTCCTTCCCGATTGAAATCGTCGAGCACATTGAACAGCCGGAAGCCCCGACCATCCGATAACTGATCGTGCATAAAGTCCATCGACCAGACCTCGTTGATCGCCTCGGGCACCGCCAAGGGTTGCGGCTTCTCGCGCACCAACCGCTTCTTCGGCTTGATCCTCAAATTCAGTTCCAATTCCCGGTAGATCCGGTACACGCGCTTGTGATTCCAGGGAAAACCCCTCACATTGCGCAAATGCAGAAAACACAGCCCAAATCCCCAGTTGCGCTGCGTGTGCGTCAACCGAATTAGCCACTCGGCAATCTCGGCGTTCTCATCGGATAGCCTGGGTTGATAGTGGTAGCAGGTCTGGCTAATCGAAAAGCTCGCACAGGCCAAACGGATGCTCATGCCCGTGCCCTCGACCGCTCGCTTGGCCATCTCGCGGCGCTGAGATGGCCTTAGTACTTTTTTCGCATCGCCTCCTTGAGCACATCCGCCTGCATCTGGGACTCCGCGTACATCTTCTTCAGGCGCCGGTTTTCCTCTTCCAGCTCCTTCAGGCGGGCCATCATCGAGGCGTCCATCCCGCCGTACTTCGCACGCCACTTATAAAAGGCAGCGCTGCTCATGCCGTGCTCCCGGCACAGCGCTGGCACCGGTGTGCCGGCCTCCGCCTGTTTCAATATGGCCAGGACCTGGCTGTCGCTATAACGTGATTTTTTCATGCAGAATCTCCTCCGCTCAGTGTACGAGAAAATTCTACTTCTGAGCACCGCTAGTTTTCGG
>CAMYII010000022.1 GCA_947258385.1 Acidiferrobacterales bacterium | reverse complement strand
CATCCAGTGAATGGCTGCCCCGCCGAACGGGCTTGCCACGGATGGCAAGCCCTGGGGTTTCAAGCGTAACAGGAAAGTGAAGCACTGAAACTGCCAATGCCGCGGGCGCAGCGGTGAGGCGGAAAGAGGCGAACGTCCAGTGAACGTTCGCCCCGCTGAACGGGCGGGCCACGGAAGGCGAGCCCCGGGCTTTCAAGCGGAGCGGGACGCGAGAGCGAAGAAAGCGCAGGAGCGGCGCTGGACCTGCCCTTTTCGATCTGGCTACAGTAGCATTTTATTATCAGCCTCTAGAATGCCTTAAGGATCTTAATAATCTCCGCGGGTTCCATTCGCTGAGTGTAGTCTGTATCCGCATGACGTGCACGCACCACGCCTTTCTGATCAAGTACAAACGTCCCCGGCACCGGTAACACATTTCGTCCCGGACCATTGAAGTCCTCTATATTCAGACCAAACTTTTGGTAGACCACTACCAGCTCAGGATCCAATTCATAATACAATCGGTAGGCTTGCATCACACTGCTGTCCAGATCGCTTAGCACCAGAAACGGATAGCCGTCTTTCTTTAACTGCTCGGCGGATTTGTCCGGCTGCTGTGGTGTAATGGCGACCAGTTGAGCGCCATAGCGGCGAAATTCCGGCAGGCTTTCATTTAGTACATGCAGATGCATGTTGCAGTATGGGCACCAGGCACCGCGGTAAAATACCAGCACCACTGGTCCCTCTTTGAGTAATGACGATAGACTGACATTTTTCCCGGTCGGATCAGGCAAGGTAAAGTCAGGCGCGGTTTCGCCAAGATTTAATCCCGGGTCCAGTAGCGTTTTGGCAAGGGATTCCGCGGCCTGCTGCATCACCGCGAGATCTTTAGGGTCCATCTTGGCCATCTCGGCTTTGCTTTTTTCCTGATACTCTTTTGCTGCCTGGCTATAGCTGGGAAGTTCAGCCGCCACGGTTGGCTGCGCTGCTTTTTCTTCGGTACAGGCTGTGAGCGTAAACAGGATCAGCGGCAGTAGGTAATATAAGCGATACACGACGTCCTCCTTGATGATGTCAGTGTTGTTTCTCTGCGGGGTCAACCTATTCATTAGTATGGATATCCATTCTATTCTACGGATGAGGATATTCACGAGTTTCCGGAAACTTTAAATTATAATTATCCCTTACGCAATGAACGGTTCAAGCAACAAATTGAAAGAGCATTGGGGCTAGTAGTAGGCCACAATCGACGTGCACGACCAGAGTATAGGAAAAATAAACACCCTTTTTTCCCAAGTCCACTGGTAGTTCACTGGCAGCGGGGCAGCCATTCACCCCCACGAGCACCACGAAATCTTGCTGAACTCCACCACCCCTGCCGAAAAAGCCGAAAAATCCTCGCTCTCCACCGTCACTTTGCGGCCAATCCCAGCCATCAGGCAAGCCGATCATAAAAGGGCTCTGACCCCTTATTGCTGTTACCCCTTATTGCTGTTACTTATTGCTGTTATTGCTTGACCCCTTATTGCTGGGAAACCTCTCTCTGCTCCCTTTAATCCGCCCTTAATCTCTATTATTTCACCTGTAGGATAAAGTAGCCGATCAACGATACAAGGCAGATATTGCCCAGTAGCAGAGGCGGTATCATCTTCCTGTAGCGATAATCACCAATGGCCAGTGCTGCCACCAGTAAATCCTTGGGGAAAGGGGTAAAGCCGGCGTAAAGAAATATCACAATTGTCACCACAGCGCTATTCTGCCGCTGCAACCAAGCCGAAAACATCATCGCCTTCTCCCGCCAACGACCTGAAAGCACATTCCGCCCCTTGTGTCCGAAATAGAAAAAAATGCTATCACCGATTGTTGCCCCGATCCCGGCGAAGAGGCCTAACACAAAGGGATCGAGACCGCCGCGAGTAAAGGTGATAATGGTGGCATAGAATGAACCTGCGAAGACAGTGGACACACCACCAATGGTTGAGGCAAGAAAAACGGCAAAATAGACATTAGTAATACCGAGAAAGTGGACGATCTCCTCTGGTTTATAGATCGACAACAGATAGCCCCATGCAACAAAGAATACCAGCAGCAGGACAAAGGTGGCGTGTTTTCTGGTTAAGACTTCCATTATGTTACACCTTAACCCCCCATGATAAAAAATCACTCCGACACCTTTAATTGTTGCCCATCTTAATCACTAAACCGTGGTCTGTCCCCTATTATTTACCGCGATCCACCAGTGCCGGCACAATCTGGTTCGGGCTCATGTCGCTGAATTCCACCGATGTGACTATCTTCAGCACCTGCTCACGTTCGCTGTCACTGAGCTGATTAGCCGGTCGGGATCGGCTGCCCTTGCGCTGGTCCTTCAGACCCTGAGTGCGCCAGCGTTGGACGGTGCGTAGCGGAACCCCCAACACCTCACACGCCGGCTCCACACGACACCCGCAAGCCCCCGCTTCCTCCAGCAAATCCAGAGCGCGTTGCCGTTGCGCTGCCATAATCAATCGTCCTCGCCGTCCCCCCAGATCGCATCGGCTTTTTTTCAATATCAACAGCGCTGAGGCCTCCGCCAACGCCTTGTCTTTACGCCGCAACGCCTTTTGCAATTGCTTGTTTTCTTCCCGCAGACGCTTCAGTTCAGCCTGTACTGCCGTATCCTGCTTGCCCATGCTTCCCGACACCGCCTCCTGTTTCCACTTCTCAAGATGATGCGTATGCAACCCTTTGCGCCGACACCAACTCCCCAGCGCCTCTTCACTCATGCCCGCTGTCTCCAGCAATGCTTCCAAGCGCTCCGCTGTCCTCCAGTCCTGTGGGCGTTTCTCTTTCTTTCGACTCATCAGCTGACTCCCTCCCGCTCGGTATTCCTTTAACCATTTTTGCAGAGTCGACAACCCAATGCCATACTTCTCAGCAATCTCCCATTGCCGTTGGCTTCCCCTCAGTGCCGTTTCAATTACCCTTTCTCTGAGTTCTACTGCATAGCCCATAATTCCTTCCTCTTCGCCCCTCTGGTTGCTGTCATTTAGAGGCGACATCTATGCTGACACAGGGGGGAATGGGCTCATACTACAATAAGGCAACCTGACCCCCAGCAGCGCGAAATTTGGCAGGGGTTCGCGGGGATTAAGGGAGATGAAAGGCAGGGTAGTTCAGTCCGATCCCTTCAGGGGCCCCGTTCAGGGGCCCCATTCAGGGTATTTGCTAAGCGATGACAGACTCCTACAAGTAGTTTATGGCTTGTGAGATTTTATGTAACCGTCACTGAGGGTTTTCAGGAACTCGACCGTTGCCTCCTCGGCCTCTTCTGACAGTTCAAGATTGCCCAACGGCACTCCCTCTAAAATATCACGATTCACATTCTTGTCCACCTCTGGCGCCGGCCAGTTTTCAGCAGCAACGTCTCTGGTATTGTAGAAGTGAACCACCTCTTTCAGACTCTTGAAGGCAGCATTATGCATGTAGGCCTTGCGAAAGCCTTTACCCGGCCGTTTATCTACATTTCTCACGGTAGGCACTTTATGTTTTCCATCATTCATGTCTGCCATGACCACCCATTCGGGTCGTGTACGCAGGAAATCACCGAGGCCGAAATCCACAAACGCGTCACCCAGCGGATTGATCGGTGTGCCGTCGTCGAGAAAGACTTCGTCCATACCATAGAATGGATTGTCCGGATTCCGCGGTACGCCGATATTCTCAAAAGTGAAATCCGTGAACAGAGGCGGCAGCCCGCCGGGCCCGGGGATATGACTAATATGGCATACGGAACAGTACTCGCCGAACTCTATCAATCCATCCCACTCTTTTTCGGTGAGGATGTGATTTGGATCCAGCTCATCCTTATCGCCCTCTGCAAGCCCGCATGCTTCAGGTTCATTACCTGCATTAAGGCAGCTAGCCCAGTATACATCGAACTTTGAGCTGAACTCATTTACTTCAGAGGATGCTTCAAATTCAGCGATGGATAAACCAAACTTGTCATAGGTTGCTTCGACTCCACTGTCACTGCAATCCAGTGAACCGGCGCCCCATACTTCCTCGAACAGCTCAGCATACTTTGACTCTTGCACGTGATAGCAGACGGCCTGCTTGCTCGGCATGTTTTGCTCAACAGGATTCAGAAAAGGGCCGAGAGCCTGATCGGCAGCAGGATTTCCTAGTCTCTCTCCTGTTGCCCTGCCATCCCAGAAATTTCCGCCGACGAATTCTCCAGTTGCCGTGTCCAGGTGAAATACCGGGCTGAACGTGGCATAGGCCGAGCTCGGTGGTTTTCGATTGCCAAAGCGCTGAGGAACAGCGCCCCTGTAAACGCCACCATGCGAATTTATGCCTGCGATTCGGCCTGTCCACCCGGCTTTGGGGTCGTGACATGACGCACAGGACACCCAGGATGGATCTGAGATATTGTCAAAAAACAGTTCCTTACCCAACTTCTCGATGGGGGTCAGGCCGTTAGCAGATACGGTGCCCAGAGGAAAGATTAATATGAGCACTCCTGTCAAAAATGACACACGAAAAACCTGTTTCGTAATCATTCTCACCCTCCTTTGCCATGAGCATCCAGTGTAGAACCGGTAAAAGAATCCTGCTATTTGCTCGTTGAGTTTCTTCGCATCACCTCCTTATCTAAAAATAAAACCGCCGAACCTCACAAAACTTTATCCCTAGGTAATTATTATCGCTGCTCTATGCCACATCCCCGAGATCAACGCGCTGATGTGGTGATTTCCCGCGTCGCTGTTTCCGGATGGTGCACGTCTTAGCGAGGATAATAGGAGGACACTGGGGTAACGTCAGACCACGGTTTTCGCGAACTAAAACAAAAGAAAACCACGCCGCGGTCAACTGTCTTGACGAGCTCGCACTCAGAGACAAGCGCCTAAAAAACAGCACTACGCGATGGAAGCTATGTTCAGCGTTGTTATTCATCCCCGGTCCTATGTAATGCACAGTTGAATAACCCGGAACGTCGTTACGGCGGCTCCACCGTAAAAGCTGAACGGCTATCAGTTCATTTACCTTTAAGACTAAATCTAAAAATATCGAACTTCGAATCTGAAAACAAGAGATTTCGACTATCACGTATATCTAGGAATCGCCGGTATTAGACGCTGCTTAAGATACAAAACAGATATTTAGAATGACTAGTTCAGAGAATACAGCACTAAGCCCGAGTATTTTACTGTGGGAACCAGAAGTCACGTTTATGTTTGTACATTACACTCGCATTGTTACTATCTCGATGCGTATTTGCCATTGTGTTCCGTTCACATGCAACTCTCTTGACATCAGGGTTCCAGCATTTCTTAATCGTCGCTACGCGCCGGGCTCACAAGCGTGTTCGGGTCCAGCGTGCCGTTCAACGGACGCAGGAGGTCGGAGACAGTGAGGCCGAGGGCGTGGGCAAGTTTTTTGCCGTGAACGAAGTGAGGCGACGGATTGGAAATCCTAGTGCCTGTGGTGAAATGCCCTTGGGGTACGATGTTGTCGATGGAGATATTGGATTTGCCCTTAGTGCCGGCCATGGATGGGCCAATGCCGCGGGCGCAAGGATGCACAGGAGCGGTGCGATCTGGCTGATGTAGGTCCGATGAACGACGTACACGGAAGTACTAGTGTCGCGCGAGGCAGGACGCCGGGAGCGACTGCCGGCTTCGAAGCCGAGGGGTCTCTTGCGACCAGCGGCGGTGAAAGCGCAGGAGCCGCAGGTTCTGGGCCAGAATGACATACACGGATGTATTAATGCCGCGGGCGCAAGGAGCGCAGGAGCGGCCTGGCGGGCCTCGCCGGCCATCGTTAGCCCGCGGCCTGGGAGGACGTGGGTAAGGACCCACTCACCTCCAGTTCTTCCCGGAGAATAAGGAATTTATCGTGGGCCTGGATCCCGATTCTGACCTGTTGGCCCTGGATATGCTGGGCAGGGATGCCCGAATGCCGCGGGCGCAGGATGCGCAGGAGCGGCCGCTGGACCACGATTTCGATGGGCCCCTCGGTGCTGGACACGGATGTCCGAATGTCGCGGGAGCCAGGACGGCGGGAGCGACCAAGTAGCGCCCCCGCCGGGGTGGTCAGCGGCAGGTCTGCCGCAGGCTGGATTTTGATGGTTTGGCCGGGTTTTCGGGTGAGAATTAGCATTTTTTCTCCTTGGCTTGTAACTAAGACTATAGTATAAATACTATAGTATATGGACTATAGTCTTAGCAAGGGCCATGTTATGGCCCATGGCTGCACGGTCCATCAACAAGGAGGCTATTAAGCGGTTCCCAGAGGAATTAAGGGCGCTTAGGCAGGAAAAACACTGGACTCAGGAGGAATTGGCAGATCGGGCGGGACTGCACTTTACCTATATTTCACAAATTGAGCGGGGCCTAAAATCCCCGTCGCTGCGATCACTTGGACAAATCGCCGATGCCCTCGGCATAACGTTATCTACACTCATCAAAAGGATGGAGGAATAGTTCCTCAAAACCTGCTGCACATCTTCGAAACCCCGCCCCACTGCGCTCGGATGTTGAACTCGCCGATATGTGGCACTGCAGGACCTGATCCCGCTCCTCTCTAGGAAAGCGGATACATGAAAGGCAATAATAAGGACAAGCCCAACCAGACAATGATGGTTAGGGGAACACCTACGCGAAAAAAATCCATAAACCAGTACCCCCCCGCATTCATCACCAGCAGGTTGGTCTTGTAGGCCATGGGTGTGGCGTAACTCATGTTGGCACCAAAGAGCACGGCAATGACAAAGGGTTCCGGATTGACCTGTAGTTGTTGTGCAATGCCGATAGCAATGGGAGTGCCAATAACGGCAGCAGCATTGTTGGAAACAATATTTGTCAGGATCGCCATCAATAACATCAACCCCGACAGGATAACTGCCGGTGAAGCACCGGTCGTGACAGCCACAAACACTTGTGCCAGATAGTCGGCACCGCCTGTTTTCAGCAGTGCGGATCCCAATGCCAGACTGGCCACCACAATAAGAATGACCTGGGTACTCAGGGTCATGGCGGCATGACGCCATGTCAGGCAGCGGGTAATCAGCATCAACAACACACCACACACGGCACTGATGGCAATGGGTACGAGCCCAAACGCCGCGACAATGACAATACCGGCCATGATTACCAGAGCCGTTGATGCCTTTTCGGTGTGCGGAAGATCCGCCGTGGCATCCAGCACCAATAACTCACCACCGCGCTTGATTTCTGCTATTTTGTCAAGGTGGCCTTGTACGAGTAGGACATCGCCTGTACGCAGACGAACTTGCTCTATTTTCTCGCGCAATGTCTCTACCGTGGATCCCGCCCGGTGTATCGCCAGCACAAGCAACTGGTAGCGATCGGCAAAGTTGAGCTGCCTCAGGGTCATCCCCTGCAAGGGTGAGCCCTGCACCACCACAATTTCAGCAATTTGTTGACCCTCCTCGGATAAAGGATGCTCTTCATCCACCACGGTATCACCGACATAAAGCGTGGCGCCAAGTACGCTCTCGTATTCCTTCAGGTGCTCCGGCGTGTCATTTACCAACAATCTGTCACCGGCCTGAATATAGGCGTCCGGCAACGGCAGGATGGATGTCCCGCTGTCACGCATGATGCGTGACACCGCCAACATGCCGCCGGTCTTTTCGATGAGATCCGCCAGCGTCTTGCCGACGGCAAAGGCGTCTTCCAGGACAGCGAGTTGTGCCGTAAAAATTCTTGGTGAGGTATCGGTGAGTGCGGCTTCCCGTGCTGGCAGCAGGCGAGGCGCAATCAACCACAAATAGACAATCGCGATGCTGGCGACGATGGCAGCGGGTATAAAAAAATCAAACATCTGCAATCTTCGCAAACCCATGTCTGCCGCCACCGACACCACCAACAGGTTGGTCGAAGTGCCGATGCTGGTGCTCATGCCACCCACCAGGGTCGCAAAACCCATGGGCATTAACACACCGGAAGCCGGCGCCCCGGTACGCAACGACACACTGACCAGAATGGGCAACAACAACACGACAATGGGAACATTGTTCACGAAGGCACTGAGGAAGGCGCCGATCACCAGGGTAAGCAACATGCTCAGGGCCGGGCTCAGTCGCCACAAACGCGCGAGGCTACGGCCGAGAGGTTCCAGGGCGCCGGTGCGCACTAGACCATTGCCCGCGATCATCAGTGCGCACACTGCCACCAGGGCCTCGTGCCCGAAGCCGCTGAAAAAGGCCACCGGCTCCAGGTGTTCTCCCTGTAAGGTAACGTAAGGGAAAGCGGTAAAACCGATGGTCAGCGCCGCCAGAACGAACAGGCTCGAGGTCTCTATGGCAACGGCTTCCCGGGTAAACAGATACAGGGCAAGCACGGTCAGCGCCAGCACAGCCAGGGCGTGGGGGTCGGGGAGTGGAGGCAAGCTCATTGCCCTACGGTCGCCTGCATAACATTCGCTGGAATGAACCTGGACATGAAGTCATCTTATCACCAAGAGTGCAAGGCGCCATTGCTGGCGAGGGTAAACGTGGTCTGTCCCCTATTACGTCCCCCTATTACGTCCGCTGCCCACAGCACCGGAGCCATCATGGCAAACAATAAGACTGGAATCAAATAAAGTCGTTTGCGAGAGTGAGTCATGGCATGCATCCTTGGCGTTGACGTACCGCAGCAGCGGCGGTCGTGAAAATAGGTACCACAGAGAACCCCCGTAAGGGACTCACGCTTCTAGTTCTTCGTGCTCTGACCTGCCTTTTTTACCACAGTATTTGAGAGAAAAGTGTGGGAAAAGGGGTCGGTGTGTAATTCCCCCACTTTAACGGACACACCAAAAAGAGGGCAATAGTCCAAAAATGGAGTGTCAAATGACGAAGCGAAACACATTTACAAAAGAATTCAAGCAGGAAGCGGTACGTCTTCTTGAGAAGGGCGACAAACCCGGGGCACAGTTGGCCAGGAAGTTAGGTATCAAACGCAATCAGCTGTACAAGTGGAAAGAGTAAATCGATAGCTATGGCCAACAGGCCTTTCCCGGTCAGGGGCGGCGTGCCTCGGCGGGTACGCAGGCCGAGGAGAACGCCCGTTTAAAGCGTGAGCTTGCCCAGGTGAGAGAGGAGAATGAAATTCTAAAAAAGGCCGCGTTCTTTGCGAGAGAGCTGCCATAAAATACGAATTTATCGACTCGCATCGAACGCACTACAGCGTGAAAAGAATGTGTACTGCATTAGAGGTTTCCACGAGCGGTTATTATGACTGGGTAGACCGCCCGGAGAGTGAACGGAGCAAACGGCATAAAATGCTGACGGGCAAGATCAGGCAAATCCATGAGGCGAATCACCGGCTATACGGATCACCGCGCATCCATGGTGAGCTGGTCGATGACGGTGAGATCATCGGTGAGAATACCGTTGCCCTGCTGATGAAACGGGCTGATATCCAGTCAAAAGTGCACCGGGCATTTGTGGTCACAACGGACTCACGGCAAACGATGAAACCGGCCGAGAATCACTTAAACAGGTGCTTCACAGCCATGAGGCCTAATCAGAAATGGGTATCGGATGTGACCTTTATCCCGACGCGCGAAGGCTGGCTCTTTCTGGCCACCATCATGGACCTCTACTCCCGCCTGATCATTGGCGGGTCCATGTCGAAACGGCATACGGCAGCCTTAGTGAGCGACGCATTGCGAATGGCGGTCGAACAACGCGGTGAGGTGAGAGGCGTTATGCTCCACTCTGACCAAGGGATTCAATATGCTTCAACTGATTATCAGCAATTGTTGAACCAACACAACATCATCTGCAGTATGAGCCGTAAAGGCAACTGTTGGGATAATGCGCCAATGGAGAGCTTTTACCATTCGCTCAAAACGGAATGGGTGCGGTTTGAGGACTATCGGACCCGAACAGAAGCACGGAGCAGTCTGTTTCATTACATTGAACTATTTTACAATCGAAAGAGGAGACATTCTTCCCTAAACTACCAATCACCCATGGCCTTTGAGGCTGCTAAGGGTGTCCATTAACTTAGTGTCCGTTTTTGTGGGGGAAGATCAGTGTCAAATACAAACGATACTCATTTGTCACCGACCCCTTTTGTCCTAAAATAGAAGAACTAACTCCTCATCTCGGTGCCTGCGACATGGAATTATTTGACCTTGAGTATCGGAGACTTCGCCCATTTCTTAGCAGCGTGCTGATTGCCTTTTTCCTGTGCGGGGCCTTTGTCTTATTCATGCTGTTTACCCTACCCGCCACCATGGACATGGACGGGTTCATCCATTTCTTGATGACCATTTTCATCTTGCCCTTCCTGTTTATTGTTGCCTTCTTCTTCAGCTATCTGTATTTAAAAACCCGCAGCACGCTCTATATCGCGCGGCGCGATGAGCAACCCCTGGGCAAGGTGCGCATGCAATTGGCTGCCATTGTCGTCCTGACAGTAATGACCTTCGGTGGTACCGGCTATGCATTGCATAACCTGTTCCAAGAAATCATTTCGCCTACCAACGAGGCAATACTGAAGCCGAAAAAGACACTGGTGGTATTCTGCAACAAAACAGAACAAAGCATAATAGCTGTCGATGTCAGATACAAAAAAGGTCATTCAAAAATCGTGGAAGTTGAGCGGAATATAATGGTTTATGCCAAACCTGGGGTCGTGGATCTCGATACGATAGCACTAAGATCGACAGCTGAGCTTAGAGATGTCTCATTCAACCCAAATGAACGCATCGATTTCGAAATCCATAAGGATAAATTTGTCCAGAAGCGGTGTGACGGTTTTTAGCGCCCTAAAACCGCGCCTCAGTTTCGTCTTTACTTAAATTAGAGAAAACTTAGCCCCGACCCAGGAACTTTAAGACCAAACTATTGCCGAATATCGACAATGCCCGGTCCGTTTCGGCTCATACCAACCTGGGCACTTTAATGAAACTTACAACGGCGATTGATAAGCAGTATCGCTCTATATCTAGCTGGTTTATCTAAACCGATACGGTTTGCTTCCTGTTTGGAGGGTGCATATGATGATCCGCACTATTTCATTCAGCATTTCCTTATTGATTTTATCTGCACCGGCAGTCGCTGATGATTGTCAGCCAACGCCGCATCGCACCACCGGCACCCATTATGAGCCTGTCACGGTACAAAAGAAAAACATCAGTCAGGGGCTGATGGTACGTGGGCAGGTGCTGGCCATGCCCCATTGCACCCCGGTGGCCAACGCGAAAGTGGCCCACTGGCAAGCCGGGGAAGACGGCCGTTACCGCGACAGACTACGGGCCTATTTATATACTGACAAACAGGGACGCTACGCATTTGAAACCGAGTGGCCCAATCTGAGTACGCCGCATATTCATTTCATCGTCACCGCAGACGGTTTCAAGACACTGGAAACCCAATGGCGCGGGTCACGACGACAAAAGCACATCGACTTTACGATGGTGTTAGAGCCAACGAAATAAGTCATGACTGGGATCAGAGCTTAGTTTTTGCTTATATTAGAGAAAATTGTGCTCTGACCCCGGTTTTTAGTTTTTTAATATTAGAGAAAACTGTGATCTGACTCCATTTATTTCGAATAGATATATTTCTGTTGGTCGACTGACCAGGCACGATCTTCTGCAGTAAATTGCCGATTCCATTTTATGGCGTCAACAACAACACCCATCCAGCCTGTCCGGCCTTTTACGACCGCATCGCTGTCGTCAATATAAGGCACGCCGCCATCCACGAGATTGCTATAGGCCATGTTATCAGAGCAAAAAGAGTGCTTCTTATTCGATTGATCAGTCGAAGACACGCGTTGTTTACAATTAATCTCACCATACATTCCTCTTGCATCGGTACTTACCCGGCGTATATTCACAGCAAACTCGACAGGCTCGTCATTAATATAGTGCATTACAAAATCAAAATACGACAGCAGCCATAGCACGATAATAGCGGGCAATAGTATTCTAACCGCTATTAACATACTACGATGCGATTTATTGATTGCCCTATCGGGTGATTTCCAAAAAAGAAATACCAGGAAAGGAAATATACCCAACCACAACACCGACAACAATGCATTGGAATATTCATATACCGGGCTTAGACCTAACAGGCCTGGAAGTACAAGTGGGCACAGGATAAAAACAATAAATAAAGATAGGTATATTATCGATCTGATGCGTCTTTTTTTTGTTCATGTGGATTTTTGGGTAAATTCGCAACAGCATGTTCCAGCACTTCAGAAGCGATATCATTCCATGTTTTTTTACCATATATATACTTCCTGATTGCCTCATAAACAGGAAACAAACAAACAGCCGCGATGACATACAATACAAAACTGGTTTTAATACGATCACTGGTAAGCTCGTTCGTCTCAAAAACGTTGAATACAGTAGCCGTAGCCAGGATCAATGAGACCAGACCTATAATTAGATATAGAGCTATTTTAATAGACCAGTGAATGTTCATACTGTTTGTTGTTAGCAACAGGTGTCAATTATGTATAAATTATAGGTTAGCAAGGATTAACTAGCGATTATAAGCAACAACTGCTCTCTTACTAGTTTGTCCTGGGTCAAATTAAAAATTAATGCGGTCAGATCCCAATAGTTTCAAGGCTTAAGAACGCCACCGCCACCACAGCGGCAATTGTCTTGAACACAACACGATGACGGCGCAACACGGCGGTCGGCGGGTGACTCATCGCAACACTGGCCTCCCCTAACAGTCTTGTTCTTTATATAACAGCATTAACGGGGCTTCTGTCCGGACCCAGGGCCCTGCCTGGCGGGCACGGATCCACCGCCTCGCGAAGATGGCAGAACGCGGACGGTGAATTTATAAATTAGACGACGCTACCGGCCTGGGCAAGTCATGTAACACGTGCAAAATGAGAGGCTTCGAGTGCAGACGGTTCACAATACCGGCAATACCACCCTGCCAAGGGACGATCAGGGTGCGGTATTCCTTGTGCCTGGCGATTGTCGTGATTGCGCTCCATCCGGCGAAGGAGGTCGGAGACGAAAAACCCGAAGGCGCTGGCGGTTGGGCATAACGTCTAACGTTAGTTAACGCAAGGCGTAATGGCGCTGGTTGTGACATTGCCACCCTACTTCCCTCCATTATCTGGACCCAACAGAGCCGAGAGGGTGTGCGGGTCCAGCGCGCCATTGGGCGGGCGCAGGAGCTCGGAGACGGTGAGGCCGAGGGCGAGGGCGAGTTTTTTGCTGTGAACGAAGTGAGGCGACGGATTGGAAATCCTAGTGCCTGTGGTGAAATGCCCTTGGGGTGCGATGTTGTCGATGGAGATGTGACGTGCAGGGACGCACTAATGCCGCGGGCGCAGGGATGCGCAAGAGCGGCGCTGGATTTGTCCTTTTCGATCTGGCTGATGTAGGTGCGGTGAATGACGTGCATGGATGCCCTACAGGGACGTAGTAATGTCGCGAGAGGGCAGGAACCCGAAGCGACCGCACTAATGTCGCGGGAGCTGACGTGCAGGGAGGCACTAATGTCGCGGGCGCAGGATGCGCAGGAGCGACCAGCTGACGTGCAGGGAGGCACTAATGTCGCGGGCGCAGGATGCGCAGGAGCGACCAGGAAGGCGGGAGCGACTCCCGGCTTCAAAGCCGAGGGTCTCTTGTGACCAGCGGCGGTGGAAGCGTAATAGCCGCAGGTTCTGGGCCAGGATTTTTCTGGCCTCGCCGGCCATGCTAGCCCGCGGCCTGGGAGGGGGTGGGTCAGGCCCCACCCTCCTCCAGCTCTTCCCTGAGAATCAGTAGCCTGTCGTGGGCCTGGATCCCGAATTTACCTACCGCAGGTTGCCCGAGATGACAGCAACCAGAAAGGAACCAGATTAAACTCGTGTTACTAATGCTATCGGAGGTGTTTGTTGTCTCTATGGAAAGCGTGAAATTCGAATACGACCTCCGCGAACTGTGATGATTGCCTTCTCTGCCAGCTCTTGATGGTGATCATTTAACACCGTTTCCATTACTACAATACGCTGGCTTGCTGGAACATCGGGCAGACGCACTAACCCAAAGTGTGGGAATTGTTCGGTAAAGATAAATTCCCAAAAATCCTTATCTAATGTTACAAGGACGCGCTCTTCCGATGCGGCCCATTCCAGCAAGGCGCGGTCACCCGGATCTGGGTCCCGCTCCCGCGCCTCGGTAACATCGTGTCCCTGGTCCTTCAACCACTGCGCCAGACGGTACCCCGCGCAGCGATCTATGAGAAACCTCACCGACCCGCCACTTGCACCGCGTCAAGCGAATCGTGGGCAATCACAGCATGCGCGTAGGCCAGACAGGCACGAATGTCCTCGGCCTCGAGATCGGGATAATCGGCGAGAATCGCCTCAACGCTCTCGCCCTGGGCGAGCAGGCTCAGGATCGTTTCCACCGAGATTCGCATTCCTCGGATGATCGGTTTCCCCCCGAAGATCTCGGGGTTGGCGCTGATGCGCCGCAGAAGCTCTTGTTCAGTTTGATCCATGACAGTACTCCTTAGCACTACCTCGATTCTAGCTCGAAATTGGCCGCGGCACACGAGCCAAAGAGAATAAGACCTTATTCACTGCGACTGATCCAGCCTACCATTCGGCGGCCGGAGGAGCTCGGAAACGGTAATGTCGAGGGCGTGGGCGAGTTTTTTGCTGTGAACAAAGTGAGGCGACGGATTGGAAATCCTAGTGCCTGTGGTGAAATGCCCTTGGGGTGCGATGTTGTCGA